>ONJM01000046.1 GCA_900318145.1 uncultured Eubacteriales bacterium | reverse complement strand
CATCTCCGGCGCGCCGGGATGGACGCAGCCGGAGGCCTGCAGGACCTGGACGGACGGGATGCTCTGCCCGTTCTGCCGGCGGTATGAATACCGCTGCACAGTGAAGGCAGCAAAGCCCATCTCCGGATCTGTCAGGGCTGCAGAAAGATCGATCATGGCTTATTCCTCAATCTCATACCCGAAGGCGTCGTACAAGGCCCCTGTGTCGAACAGGGGCTTATTGAATCCCTTGCCCTTCACATACACACTTTTCCGGGCCGCGCGGTTGTAAATCCAGCCGCCGTTCACCGTGACCGGGCTGTTGGGCGGCGGGATGTTTGAATCAATATAGGCGCGGATCCCGTCCGCGCCGGCCTGCCCGGCGGCTTCCAGATGCTCCCGGGGATCTTCGCCCTCCCAAGCTGCCTGCACGGCGCTGCGGAGTTCCTCCGCGACAGCGGAGCGGGTCTCCGGATTCGCCAGCGCCGGCCGCACCACCGGCCGGGCCGGGATCCGCATCAGGGGCGAGCCGTGTTCCTGCACGGCCAGGATAAAATGAAGCCGGCCTCCCGCGGATTCGGGAAGGCCGACTTTCACTTTTTCCTGTTTCAGTTTCTGCAATGCCCGGAGGCGCTGCGCGAGCAGCTCCGGATCCTCTCTGACCGTCAGCTTCATGGCACATACCTTGCATAACCGTACAACCGCAGCAGCGACAGCAGCTGCAGGCCGAAGCCCGTTTCTGTCAGGTCCGCCAGATCGGAAGAGGCGGATGAGGAAGAGGAGGCGCCGGTCTCATAAGTGACCGACACCTCCCCGACTTTTTTGGAAGCGATTTTCTGCTGGCTCTGCCCGGCCGCGGCAATCGCCGACTTGTTCGGCGTGACGCCGTCCGGCAGGGCGACGCGCGCATAAAGCGTCAGCTTATGCGCCGTATAGAGCCGCCTGGCTTCCTCCGCGTCCTCCGCCGAAAAGGCGGAGAAGCGGGCGTTGGCCTGGCCGATATACGTGGTCAGGACGACAGCGGGAGTGAAGCCGGCGAACTGCGGATAAAACGCGGTGAATTCCGACTGTGTCATGCAAGTGACTCCTTTTCTCGCGCTTACGCTTCACTCCTGCGCCTTACTTCTTTTCCGTTCCGGCGGTTTTGTCCGCCGATCCGGTCTCCGTTTTGCCCTCCGGCTTCATCCCGGAGTCTTCCTTCTTATCCGCACCATCGGCGGGCGCGGCCGATCCCCGGACGGGCCGCTTATTCCTGGCGGGCTCGGAGCCGGGATCGGCAGCATCGATCCTCCGTCCTGTGGCATCGGCACCGGCGGCAGGATCGCTTTCCAGTTTCCTCTGTTCCAGCCTGTCGGCCGGGATCTCCAGGGATCCGTCATGCACCAGCATATCGAACAGGGGATCCTGCCGGATGCTTTCCGGAGCCTCGATGAAGGTCATACGCCGGTCAGGTTTGATATCAAAAAGAACAGCGCCGTTTCTATCATGAAACTCGGCGCATACGCGGGACAGCAACAGCATAATATACTCCTTTCTCTTGGTCAGAAATCCGCAGGCGCAGCGAATGCAGAGGCGTGCAGCCGCCTCTGCACCTTTTCGCCTGGGATTTAAGGCGACGGGAATTCCCCCGGGGCTTCCGCCCGTTCTCTACTGAAAACTGTCCACTGGACAGTTTTCCGGGCGTTTCGAACCCACCGGCGGTCGTCGCCTTAAATCCCGTCCATATACCGGACGGTTGTCGGATACAGGAAACGCACTTCGGAGAACTGGGCGATATACGGGATCTTGATCTTCATATCGGCATACTCCGCTTCCATCCGGCGCAGGGGCTGGGTCAGATTGAAGCAGACGCGATCCACACGGTTACTGTAAACAACCATGCGGTCGGTGTAGTCCGTACCGATGCCGGCGCACCATTTGCAGGGAGAGATGATCAGATTCCCGCCCTGCTGCGTGGCGATGTTATTCTCCAGAATATAGGTCAGGATGCTGCGTTCGGAGTCATCGGAAACCTTGCGGGTCACCAGCTGGCCGAACTGCTCCACCGGGATCAGGATGTGATTCGGCAGGGCGTCGGCGGAGCAGTCGTTCTCCTTCCAGACGGCGGAAATCGCGGTGTTGATATCCAGCAGGATCTCATCCGCGGTCTTGTCCGTCCAGCGGGTGGAAGTGGCAGCCGCATTCCGGGAAGCGGAAGAGCGGATGATATTCGGATTGTTACACAGGCCCCAGGAGGAAACCTTGCGGAAGCCGACATAGGCATTCCGGTCCAGCACCTTGTCGCAGTGCAGGCGGATGCCCTTGTTCAGGAAGGTTTCCGGATCCCGGCCGATCTGGATCATCTTCTCGCGTTCCATGACGTTGATGGCCATGTATTCCGCGAAGTTGAAGGTCCGGGCAACAGCCTTGGTCATATCCGCCTGGATGACGGGGATATCGTTGGCAGCCTCAAAGAAGAGGTTGTCGTCATCCATACCGGTGGAAGCATAGGTCACATCAATGGCAGCGATGTTTTCCACCAGGCCGCCGCCGGTAATCACCGGCATATCCCGGGGCCATTCCGTAGCGGAAAGCGGCTCAAGAATGGTCTCGTCCACCTTCTCCAGTTCCTTCATGAGGAAGGTATAGGAGTCACCGGCCATCCGCCGGCGAAGGATGGGAGTCTGTTTCATATACTGTATCCTCCTTCTGTTAAATCAGATTGCGCCGGGTCAGAACAACCTCGATGGCCTTGTTTTCGTCCCGGACAGTGCGCACGGTTACACCGGGCAGCCGGAGCGTCGTACCTTCCGCGCCGGCGACGGTCACAATTTTCCCGTCTGATTTCCGGATATAAACGCCGGCGCCGGGCGCGGCCGCAGCGGTCTCGGCGTTAATCACCAGGGAACCGCGGACCAGCACATCCACCGGATCGCCGGGAGCGTAGCTCCCTGCGCTGCTTCCGTATTCATCCGGCGTCTTGTCCGCGATGCGTACGGCGAAGCCGACAAAGTTATCCCCGGTGGAGGTATCGACGTTAAAACCCCTGCAGGCATTTTCGCCGTCAACCATAAACACCGGAGTCCCGAAGGGGATATCCCCTCCGTTGGCATTCCGCATGGAAATGACAATATCATCCACGGAGCGGGAAACCGCGCCGGGGAAACCGTTCTGGAAACGGGAAAGGACTTTACCCATATTCAGTTTCCTCCTTATTTCTTATAGTTCGGATTCCTGGAAGCCATGATCCGCTTTCCCAGGTCCGCGGGATTGCTGACGGACTGCCTCACCGAAGCAAAGCAGCTGTCGGCGCCGTTGGGGGAACTGCGGGGAAAACGGCGGGCGATACGCCTGCAGGCTTCCTTCCGCTGCCGGGGCGTCAGCTTTTCCAGGGCGGGACGAACCGACCGAAGCGCCGCGCCAAGCGCGTCAGCGGAGCGATACGGATCGGGTTCCCCGCATTCTTCCTCATCCTCCAGGGTCGTGGAAACATCCGGTTCAAGGATCGCCTCGACCAGTTCCGCGATCTCCTCCGCGCCTTCCATGGCGGGTACCTCCGCGGCCTCCGCCTGGACGGCTTCCACGGCTTCCTCGACGATCTCCGCGATTTCCTCCTCGGGAATCGCGGCGCCTTCCGCGGCGGGTTCCTCATCCGCGGCAGGAGCTTCGGGCTCGGCGGGCGACAGCAGAGCGATCAGGCGGTCCAGCCGCTCGATGACGCCGGCAAGGCTGTTCTCCTCATCCGCAACGATGACCGGTTCCTCCGCGGCGGGCTCCTCGACGGCCTCCACGGCCTTGGCGACAGCTTCAGCCGCTTCCGCGGTGGCTTCCGCGACAGCCTCCGCCGGAGTTTCCTCCGGATCGCCGATCATCTCCTCGATGATCTCCGCCACGGTCTCGATGTCGCCGTCCCTGGCCACACGGGCCAGGATCTTGCTCAGGGATTTCTTCATGATGGATTTACTCCTTTCATTGGGTTTCGTATCTTTGATTGAAACACGCGGACCTGCCCGCCCGGCATCCACCACGGCGATATGGTTTCCGCGTATCTTTCGCTGGATATACTGGCCGTTCTCCTCGGCCAGCTCATAGGTATAGCCGCAGGAAATCTCCCGCTTGCCGGAAAGGATTGCGTCGATCAGGCGCTCGTCGGTGATGATCAGATCCGCCAGGAGCAGATCCGACTCCTCCCCGCTTCCCCGCCGGATGTTGTGGGCGTGCCCCATCTGCAGGCGGCGGATATTATCGATATCCACGCCGTCGGGCGGATGGTCATTCGTCACCGGCATGCCCTCAAAGGACGCCAGGGTTTCCGGGGCGAAGACCTCCGCCTCCGGCCGGAAAACCGGCACCGGTTCCGGACCGGTGAGGCCCAGCTCCGACGGAAGGTATTCCTGCATCCCCGTCCGCGCCACGGGCACATTCAGGCACAGCAGATACCCCTCCGGCTCCCGGCGGGAGATGTTCTCGGAGAGGCGCGTTCCGTAATACTGCATATTGACTCCTTCTGAAGAAAGGCATTCAAAAAGCCCCCGCGCATCTGCGGGAGCCCATCATCGACAGCTTAAGAATATCATTATAAAAGCATGCACACAACTGAAATCAGGTGAAGAAACATGAAGTTTAGTGAAAAGAGATCCAGATCCTTAGTGAAAACCCAAACACTTTTGAGGTTTCCACATATAGGCTTGCTTTTACAGCAGAAGCAAAAGAAAGGATTCTGGAATTATATGCTGCAGGAAAATGCGCACGCAGTATCGTCACAGAGTTTGGATATGACCTGGATATCAGGCTGAAGTTTTGCGCGGAAAACGCCTGCTTTTCATTTGTCCGGAGAACAAAGAGATCCTGCTGAGATCCGTCCCCGCTGACTCATTTTCCCGACAAAATGAGTCAACCAGAACCGTCCCCACTGACTCATTTCACGAAAATGCAGTTGCTGTGGCTCTGGCAGTACTGCTGTGCGTAGCTTCCTTCCGTGCTGTGCAGATATACAAGCCCGCAGCCGTCAAACACGTTGTCCTCCAGGACGCAGTCCGCGGGGAGGATAACCTTGCATATTGCTGAATTCCGGAAGGCCCTGCTTCCGATCCGTGTACACCGGGAAGGAACGGTCACCGAATATGCGGTAACGCCTTCAAAGGCTTCTGTCCCGATGCTTTGCAGGGATGCGGGAAGCCGGAGGGCGTTGCTGTTGATGGCCGTGTCTGCCAGCCAGACGGCATACAGCGTAAGGTCAGCGTTCTTGCTGTAAAGATCCCCGGGAAGGTATTCTGCCTTGTCCGCGGAAGGCTTTGCGGACCATCCGATAAAAGTAAAGGAGCTTCTGACAGGCTTCTGTGTGCTGACCGCGGCGCTTTGCCCCTGGTGTTTCACCGTCGGGGAAGGTGCGCCTGTCCCTCCGTTGGCGTTATAGGTGATGCGGTATTCTCCGGATGCTTCCGTTACGACAAATTGGACCGGCGGGTCGCTTGCCAGGAAACTGTAGTAGTTCAGCGCGTCGACATACGCATAGTAGTTTCCCGCGGGCAGACTGACTTCCGTGCCGGATACGGCGTCCAGCACATGGAAGGCTTCGCCTTCGTACAGCGTATCCCTGAATATTTTCAGATTATAGCCGGATGCGCTCACGGCGTTTGTCCATTCAAAACGCGTGGGCTGTACCGTGGTTCCCGGCGTGACGGTCAGCACCGGCCGGCCCAGCTGCCTGTCACTTCCTCTGTAGATGGACCAGATCTGGGAAGCGCTGTTATTCCGGCTGCCGATCTGGATAGTATTTCCGTCGTATCCACCGTTGTCCCGCAGTTCAAGCACCCAGTTCTCATCCTGGTAATGCGCACTTTTCAGGATATAACCCCCGTCCCGGGCGATCAGGAGCCACTGCTGGTACATTCCGCCCCAGAATTCTCCTGAGGCGACAGCCTGTGTTCCGTTTGTCCGGATGCCGTCCGTCATTTCCAGCGCCCTTCCGTCCTGGCAGGAGGAGATCACGTACATGCCGGCATCCTGCCACTGGAACCGCCACAGCTCCCGGGGGGATCCGATCTCTGTTTTCAGGTAAATCCTGTTTGTTCCTTCAACCTCCGAGATGGGCATCCAGTTGGATTTGTTCAGGATCACGGCATAAAAATCTTTCCCGATAAATTCAGAATTTAAAAAGTGATATCCCACGGAAAGCGGAGCGTGGTCACTATTAAACTGGTTGCTGCCGGTGATTGTATAATTCCAGCCAATACTGACTTTTCCTCCTGCAGCATTCCCCTCGGCCGTATAAAACAAGTCTCCGTTTCTTTTCAGGACGCAGAACCAGTGGGTACCTCCGCTAGAGTTGATCACTTCAATAACATCCCCGGCGCGGATTTCACCGGCATCATAAAAGGGGGTACCGTTTGTCGGATTATCTATACCGAAACAGTATTTCGTGAAATCACCGCAATACGCTGCGCATTGTGTGCCCCAGCTGGATATCTCAGGCTCCCGGTTTCCCCAGTAAACACCATCCTGCCATCTGGAATCCGAAATAAAACTCGTAAATATATCCGGCAGATCTTCCGCGCAGGCGTGGCAAAAACACGCGCAGCAAAAGAAGCAAAGAAACAAAAGCAGCAAAACAAGCATAAAACCATATCCGCGGCGGCGCTGTTTCGGATCATTGCCAGAGAATATTTCGGCCATTTCTGATCTCCCTCATATCCGGATGCTCACAGAATCCTTACAGGCTTTTTGTGGATTATACCATACAGCATTGTCGTTTGCAATTTTTTATCACCGGGACAATCACGGCGCGGAATCCCGCACGTGCTTTGACGTCCGGATCATTCCATGGTAAAATCCCGCATTTATCACTTGGAGAATAGTAAAACGGCTGAAACCAGCTTGACGAAAGGAATTCAGCCGTTGCTCTTACTTTCAAAATGTTGTATGGAGATCTCTACTTCAAAATTTGTTTCAGCTTTTTGTTAAGTGCTCTCGGCTCGTAGTAAATCTCCTCTTTCAAAACATTTACTCAATAAGCATAACTGCCTTCAGTCAGTCCGGAAATTCCGGATGCTCTATTTCCGGACAAGTCTCCGTTATTTCTCTCGCGAACTTCTCCATCAGCCGTTGCTTCTCCTCCTCCGGCTCGTTCACGATTTGCTTCAGGTACTCTATCAATTTCGACGTGGATATGTCTCTCGTCAGACATGCCCGGGAGAAATTCCTGTTGTAACCCAAAGTTGCCGCTCATCCTTTCTGTATCCTTATGATCACGTATATGATTGCTCGTCCAGATCCAATAATAGCTATTATCATCGTGAATTCCCATCAGACGAATAATGTGTTCCGGATCCTTATTAGGATCAGTATATATGACCATGTTTCCCTTTGTAAAGATCCTCTGGCCCTGACTTTTTCGGTTTGCCGGAACCCCTGACCGCCCCGCAGGGGCGATTTCCTGGGGCCCGGAGGGCCGTTTCATAATGTGCCCCGTGGCACGCACTTTCTTACTGAATTCAGGCCACGAGCGTAAATGTCCTCCCGGCAGCGAGCCGTTCCCGCTCCGCGGCCTGCACCTCCCCATGGAATTCTGATAAGTTGTCTCGCTAAATAATTGACGTCATTTTCAGCATTTGATATTCTTCTGTCTGAAGCTGATGCTGATTCATCAGTACTAATTCCAAAGTTATTGGGGAGAATCCCCATGAGGCTCAACACGTAAGGCTATTGTTCTTAGTCGTGCTGGGGAATTGCACCCTCTTCACTTCTAAGGATTTACTGAATGCCGTCAGTCATCTGTTCCACAGAACTGCTGCAAGGAGGGTCCGTTATGAAGAAATTTGTTGGTTTGCTGCTGACTGCTGTGATGCTGTGCTGTTCATTTTATACTCCGGCATCATCTATGGCAGAGGAAGACTATCAGGAATGGCTTGCGGAACGGGAAGAAAAAGCCATGGAGATTCTTGAAAAATGCGGGATGACAAAAGAAAACGCGACACAATATGAATTTTATGAAGGAAACGAAAATGGAAGCGATTCGCTTTTCCTGACCGGTAATCATCTGGTGGAATTATCCTTACAAGTTCCCGGCGGATTAAAATGGATTACCTGGGAATTTGAACACGTCAGAGAAGATCTTATATACACTATATACCGATACACGGAAGAGCTGGCGCAGGAATTGCAAATATCTATCCAGGTTGAAGGATCAGACAGATTCTACGATTGGCCCGATCTTCGTTATATTGATTTATTTAACTATGAATCAGAATATGAACTGGAGCACGGCTTGCTTAAGCCCCTTACGACCTGGTCTGAATTCAGGAATATATACAATTCCGTGGTACAATCCCACTATGAGGAAGCCAGTGGGCGCATTGTGACAAAGCTGGATATTCCCGATAAGGGCATCAGTACTGTCCCGGGGGATCTTTACGATACCATGGATATAGAATTCGCAAACAAAAAATTCAAGTATTCAATTTATATGACCGTCTGGCTGGAACATGATACAGAAAACGTATGCCGGATTCTGATTTCTTTCCCGTATCGCGAAGGGAACGATACCATATTTGATAACGAGAGACGATCCGCCATATCGGCCGTTATGGAAGCAGCTTGCGGTTGGGATTATTCAACATCAGATAAAAACCTGCGCCTGTTCAAGGGAGCCAGCAACAGTACTTTTAAGCGCTATTATGAACAGGATGAAGAAGATGGCTTTCTGGTTCGTATTGTGAATGATCAGTACGATGAGCAGTATATGAAAGCCTATGATAAAAATCCAACAATTTATTATTTCGCCGGCTGTTTCCTGATTCAGGGACAATAACATTTTTTCCTTTCTTTCTCAGGGAACGATCCCTTTTACGGTCGAGTTGCACAAGTGTAATCACATATGATGGATCGGTTCTTCATCATAGAGGCGGGAGATACGTCACGAAACGCCTTCTCCTTGCGGCACTCCCCCTCTCCCCATTTGAGGCCCATGTAGTTCAGTGCCCCAGGCGGACGGAGACGCAGGCGACTTATTCCAGCCGCGGGGGTTCCGGAGACGCCGGGACAGGCGCGGGTTCTGAGGCAGGCTGGATCTTCGTCCATAGGGCGTACGGCTCCCCGATGGAGCGGAGTTCCTCGACCGCGCTTTCCTTCGAGATCATCCCCGCGCGGAACGCCTCAACGACCTGCATGGACAGCCGTTCCACCCGCTGCGCCGTCTCGTCCGGATCCTCGGTAGCAAGGGGATTGAAGACAAAGGAGAGATTCTTCGGCAGGAATCCCCAGCAGGAGATTGCCATCACCGGCAGGAGGCGCTCCAGCGCCGGGCGCAGATGGCGTTCCTGAAGTGCGGCGATTTTCTCGTAATAATTCCGCATATCGGATTTTCCGGTGGACTGGAAGCCCTGCGGAGAGCGGCCGAAGAGCTTCGTCGCCGGAATCTCCGCGGCGCCGGCGATATCCATCATGAACGCCTCATAGACATCGGAAAGGCCGGCGAAGGAATAGGGGTGGTTCTCCACGGAATCCTCTTTGGAGAGCAGCTGCAGGCCGTAGGACGTCCGGAACCGGTTCTCTTCCGCAATCAGGTTCCGGATGGCGAGACGGGCGTTATCCGTGCCGGAAGCTGCCGAATCCCCGAAGTTGCTCATCTTCAGGGTTGTGATGTTCGCCTGGAAAACCAGCTGGGCGATGTTCGCCGACGTCGCGGAGCGCTTCTGCAGTTCATCCCAGATATGCTCCAGCTCGCTGGCGCCCCAGTAGTTTTCCCGGATCATTTCCGGGCGCGAAAGCTCGCGGCCGGTGAAGCGCAGGACCCGGGAATGGTGGATCTTCAGGACGGAAGCGTCGCCGACGTCCAGGTCCACGGTATAGTACATGGGAAGGCCGTAGTCCGGGTCGTCCAGATCCGTTTCCAGCTCCAAGGACGGGCTGATTCCCATGGAGCGGTCCAGGACCAGAAGCCCCTGGAAGCAGTCCGGCGGAAGGCGGTCCAGGTTCAGCGGCTGATCCGTCCGGTCCGATTCCCCGCGGATCACGATAAGCGCGAGGGAACCTCCGTACAGGCGCGCCCAGCGGATCGCGTCCGTCAGCTCCTGCCGGACGCTGTGGCGCCCTTCAAGGCGGCGCAGCTCCTCCAGGTCCTCCTGCGGGAAACCGGCCGTGAGAGAATACCATGAGCGGGTCATGTCTTCCGCGGGCGTGTCGATAATCCGGGTCGCCAGCCAGTTTTCCCTGTACGCAACAGTCAGCAGTTCCGTGTTGGACGTCAGGCCGGAGCGCAGGAAAGTGCCCGCGGCCATCAGGGGGGATTCCGCGCCCAGGAAGGCGGCGGCGTTGGAATAGCCGTCCATGCCGGCGAGAATCTTCGCCTGCTCCGCCGGGTCCGGTACGCTGGAGCGACCGCCCTGAGGCGGGGCAGCGGGAACTGAACGGCGGACTTTTTTTACGGTACGGGATTTACGGGACATTGTGAAACCTCCTTTAATCTGATAAAAAAATGCGGCGCTTAACTGCCGGGATCCGTCCAGATGGCTCCGGAAGGTCACGCCTTCCTCCCGGATCTTCCGGATGCCCGAGAGGGAAAACACCTGGAAACCGCCGCTGTCC
>ONJM01000043.1 GCA_900318145.1 uncultured Eubacteriales bacterium | reverse complement strand
TGTTGGGGAAGTCCGGCGATAACCCGTTTACGGGTAGCAAGTAACAGCCTACGCGGTTGGCAGATCGTATTTGCGCCTGCGAGGGCGCAAGCTAGTAATTTAGGGCTATGCCCGCATATGAAAAGCCACCGGCTAGGCCGGTGGATGTTTACTATTCTTCCGCGGCGAGGATCCTTTCCAGATCCGTTTTCAGGCCCTTCAGGAAACGCTGCAACTCCGACGGATCCACAAAAGCATGGCTTTGCCTTTCGCAGCAGGAATATTGTGAAAACCGATATTCCTGATGAACCCGCCGGGACGGAAGGATACCTTCAGAGCGGCTTCCCGGCGGGGATTCAGGGTGTCCCGGGTATCCACCGCCATCTCCGCGGCAGACGCGTACCAGCCAGGGACGGGTGTATACGGCACCCGCTCCGCCCATTCGTCTGTGCCTTCCCCATGGGCAAAGGGCTCACGGAAACCGAGACGGGTGGTGAAAAAACCGCCGTCCGGATCCGCGGTACAGCCGCGGGGAACCAGCCCGTCCTCGAAGGCGCGGTTGCGCAGCATTTCCGGGTACAGTCCTCCGTCTCCGGCACGGTTGATTCAAAGAAAAGACCGTAAAGATCGGGCGCAACAGGCCGGGTATCACCGGATAAAATGTGAAGATCCGTCATGAAAACCTCATTCTGCCGCTGCGGCACCGGTATAACAGCAGGGAAGGACGGAAGCCGCAGCTTTTTCGAATACCAAATTGACATAGTAAAAGAAAAACTATATATTCATTGTAAACAAGGTTGAATAATAATATACCCGATGTAGCCGTTATAAACATGGTATACCGGTGTGTCAAGTCCCGGATCATACAAAACAACAGCGATGATCCGGCGCAGTCTTATGCCGTTCAAAGCTGAAGACCGGGGATGAAATCAGCTGCCGCCGTTCTTCCTGTTTCAGAGACTTTTATTCATTCCGGGGTTATGCTATGATGACGGATGAAAACGGAACAGTGAAAGGAAAAAAGCATGAAATCCAGGGAAAACGCGAAGCAAAAGCGTGAGGCTGAGGCGCGCAGGCGGAAGGATCTGTGGCTGCCGAAGAAGGAAGAACCTGCCGGAACGGCTGCCGCTCCGCTTTCGCCGGAGCGCTCCGTGAAGAAAAACGCGGAGGTTCCGCAGCAGTCTCCGGAGGAGGACGCGAGGGAATTTCTGGAGTATCTGGAGAAATATGACCGGCCGGTTCAGAAGGATGAAAGCCCGGAGATCGTGAGACGCAAAAACAGATCCGCAGCGAATATCTGCACGCTGAACCTGGAATCCGGGATGCCTGCCGTCAGCGAAGCGGTTCAGCGGATGCGGCTCGGGTTTCAGGAACTGCGTTTCCGCCGGGTGAAAACGGTCAAGCTGATCCACGGCTACGGAAGCTCCGGACAGGGAGGCAGGATCTGCATCGGCGTGCGGGAGGAACTAGCCGCGATGAAACGGAAAAAGCAGATTAAGGAGTTTATTCCGGGCGAGGAATTCGGCCCGATGAGCGACGCTTCCAGGAAACTCGCGGATCAGTATATGAATATCAGCAGGGACCCGGATTACGGAAGAATCAATCACGGAATCACAATTGTCGTGCTGTAAAGGAAAGCGCTTCGGAAAAAGCGGATGAATTCCGCACAGGGGCAGCGGAGACGCCGGGGGAACGGAAGCAAACGCCCCGCGGGAAGTTTTCCTATTTTTTCAGCCGCCGGATCCGTTCCGACGTGTATTCCTCAACCTGCCGCCACAGTGATTTCAGCTGTTTCTTGTGGACGCACAGCTTTTCCGTGCAGTTCCTGCACTGCAGATAATCATTCGTTTTCTCGGAAAAACGTTCCGGATGCAGATAGAAAGTAAACTCCCAGCGAACCAGCAGCGCCACCGACAGCGCGAGCAGGCTCCAGGTGTAATATCCCCCCACGAAGAAGAGGGGAGTGAACATCATAGCGTAATCCCAGTTGTATATCCTGCAGACGCTGCAGCATTTGTTCTTCATAAACCAGGTCTGGAAGGGACAGAAAAACAGAATGCAGACAATGTCGCAGATGGAGTATACGCTGCACAGCAAAAACATGATGCCGTCATCCAGAAATCCTATCATGTGCAGCGCGCCGAAAATACCGTTGAAGACGATCCACCCCAGCGCGATCAGTACGGTGGCGTTGTTGTCGGGAATTACGATTTCCGTATTTCCGGATTTGATATAATTCCGCGCGAACTGCTTCTGGCAGCCGGGGCTTTCATATTTTGACGGAAAGAAGCGCAGAATCATCTCCAGGGCAAAAACAGCCCATGTGATGACTAAAATCACCGGTGTGTTTTCGGCTCTTTCGGTGATTGTTATTCCGCTGTACAGCCTGAAATGAATATAACTGATCAGGAGCAAAACAAAAAGAACAGATCTGTAGACCAGGCGGATATAATGCAGCGTGCTGACAACGCTGAGTTTCGCGGCTTTTTTTCCCTTCTTTTCCATACGGACAATCCCACGCTTTTCTGCTTCTGTATAAGGGCTGCGGAAGCTGATAACGGAGCTCCGGTGTCCAACGGGATTGTATCACAGACCGGATATCAATGAAAGTACGCCGCGATCAGTTTTTTCTTTTGTTTTGGAAGCAGATGTGGTATGCTTGATATGAATTCAGTGCCTGGGAAACGGCCGGAAAAGACGGAAAATCATCCGTACGGACAAATAACAATTCCGTATTTTATCTGTTTTGTGAGGTTTTGCATGGAAATCGGGATTTATCACCTGATCGAAGGGGCGAAGAAAGCAGAAGGGCTGACGGTCATCATCGACGTATTCCGGGCGTTCTCCATGGAATGCTATCTGTATGCCATGGGGGCCGCGGAAGTGCGGCCGACAGGGACGGCGGAGGAAACGTTTGCCTGGAGGCGAAAGGATCCGGATTGCATACTGGCCGGAGAACGTCAGGGAAGAAGGATGGAAGGATGCGATCTTGGAAATTCACCGAGCTCGGTCCGGCCGGAAATGATCCGCGGCAAGCGGATTATTCATACAACCAGCGCCGGAACGCAGGGCATTGTAAACGCCGTGCACGCTGAAGAGATCATTACCGGGAGCTTTGTCAACGCAAAGGCGATTTCCGGGTATATCCGGGAAAAAGCGCCGGACAGGGTTTCACTGGTCTGCATGGGGAAAGCGGGACTAGCGCCCGCGGAGGAAGATGAACTGTGCGCGCTTTATCTGAAAAGCCTGCTGACCGGAGACGGCATGACGGAAATTGACCGGAAACTGGCGGAGCTCCGTTTCGGAGGCGGCAGCCATTTTTTTGATCCGGAGCTGCAGGAGGTTTATCCGGAACAGGACTTCTGGATGTGTATCGCGCGGGACCGGTTCGGTTTTGTGCTGAAAGTTGAAAAAGACGCGCTGGAACTGATTACCCGGAGAATATTTCCCTGATCCGGAAAACAAAGCATGGAAATGATATTCAGCCTTCCGGAGGAGCGATCAGCCCACCAGGACGAACCACCGGCCGAAGCAGCCGGGGACCCGGCTGCCGCTCCGCTCAAAGTAGAGATATTTTGTTTTTCCGCCGATGACAACGGTGTAACAGTCGCCGGGAAGGCGCCCTGCCAAAGAGTTCGCGGGACGGAAATCCGTGACTGTTTCAATGTTGAATATCCTTCCGTCCTTCCATCGGATGGCTTTCGGCATCATGAAACCGCCGATATCAATATCTGAATTGACATGAACAAAGATTCTGCGCGCCATATTTCCCTCCCGTCTGTCCGCTGTCTGTGCTTCATGGATATAGTATGACGGCAGCGCCTGAAAGGAAAGGCGAACAAAAAAATAAAAACCGCTCCGGTGTTTTCCGGTGCCGTTCGGGAACGGCGGCCGGGAAAGAAACCGGAACGGTATCAGTGGCTGCAGCGGCGCGTTATTCGTACGAATAGCCGACGAAGCCGCTGTTGTTCTTTTCGCTCCACAGGAACCAGCTGTCCAGCTTGTCCGCGGTATTTTCCAGATCAAACAGGTGAGCCCACATCTGCATTTCTTCCGTAAAATTGTTTACAGGCGTTCCGGGACGGTACAGCAGGATTTCATCGCCTTCGCTGATGCCATAGGGCTCAGTGAAAACAAAGCGTATTCCGCCGTCGATATACTCGGGCTCCGTCCACTTTTCCGTTTTCAGTTCATCCACCCGGAGCTTCCAGGTGTTTTCATCAGCCTGCTCCAGAAGAGACAGCCGCCCGGTAAAGGCACAGCTGTAAACAGTGCCGTCCGGATATTCATCCGCTGCTTCTCCCATTTCACTGTCATGATACTGACCGGTGAAAGAGCCGTCCGGAAGAATCGTCATGTCCGTGGACCAGCCGCCCGCGCCGCTGCTGAACGACCAGTCGTATTTTTCAAACTGAGCAAAGAAGGAGCCGGTCTCTTCCGCGCAGGCGAAACCCAGGACGGCAGTGACAGCCAGGACAACCACCAGGGCAATAAATTTCTTCATACCGTATTCCTCGCTTTCTTATCAGGGACTTTCAGCGTCCCCGTAAACAATAACGAAGGAAAGGACAGAATTATTCCCGGACTTTTCTGCCGCGTCCGCCGGCTCAGGCATCGAAGGAGAACGATCTGAAGTCCGCAAAGCCTTTGCCCTCATATGTGAAATAGAGCGCGCGCCTGCCGTTTCCGATGGACAGCGGCGCGGAAAAGGCAGTCCAGCTCTCCGAAGGCGCGATCCGGATCCGCGCGGCTACCGGGCCGCCCCGGCCGTCCCGTACAACGAACTCGCCGTCCGCGGTCCCGCGGGTCTCCACAGTGATCTTCCGGGCCGTCCGGAAATCAAAATACCGGTAGCCGGCAGTAGCGCCGTCCACCATATTGCTGATGTACTGGTTGGGATTGTCCTCCCGGTCCTCGCCCTCCTGGGTGAAGGCGGGATGGTTCGAATCCTGCTGGTCAGGCAGGCTTTCAGTGGTTCCGTTTTTGCTGTACAGGTGGCATGCGATACGGGCCTCATAGGTGCCTTCGTCCTTCAGCGGACCGCCGTTCAGGCCGCAGGAGGTGATTTCCGCCTGGTGGAAGGCTTTCCCGTCAAAACAGATTTCCTCGGCGCAGGCCTGCCGCGAGAAGAAATGACGATTGGTCTGACGGTGATAGAAGACATACCATTTTCCGTTCACAAGCGCGACGCTTCCGTGCGTATTGCCGCGGTAATTGAGCGCTTCCGTATTGCCGTTGGCGCCGATATCCGCATTGGAAACCAGCACGCCGCCGAAATGGTAATCACCGAGCGGGGAATCCGCCACAGCCCAGCACAGTTCGTGCATCCAGCAGGAAGAATAGATGAAATAATATTTTCCGTTGATCTTGCGGATGGAGCTTGCCTCAAAGAAGGGATGTGCCTCGTATTCGGTGCCGTCCGCGTCGTTGATGATGGGCAGGTTGTGGTACGGGCCGTCTTTTACGGTGATCATATCCTGTTCCAGTTCCATTTTCAGGCTGTCCTTGTCCACCGGGGTCTGCTTATAGCGGGGGCTGTTGCCGGAGAAGAGGTAAATCCGCCTGTCATCGTCGATAAAGATGCCCGGATCGAACTGACGGATTTCATCCGGCCTGGAACCGAGGATATCTCCGTTTTTGTAGCGGACGAAGTCCAGGAACTCATAGGGTCCCGCCGGATTGTCCGCGACGGCCACACCGATTTCCTTCAGGAAATCCAGGCAGTAATAGAGATAGTATTTTCCGTCGTTTCCCCGGCACACATCCGGCGCCCACAAGGCATGCGCCCCGTCCGGGTTCCGCGGATCCTGGGTTTTTCTGTAGATCACGCCCTCGTAGCGCCAGTCGGAGAGGTCGTCCTCCGGCGCGGACCAGCAGACATAGTCGTTGGCGCAGTAGACCGCGCCGTTGAAACGGTCATGGCTGCCGTAGATGTAGAGCCGCCCGTTGAATACCCGGGGCTCACCGTCCGGAATGTACTCATAACTGGGAAGATAGGGGTTGAATACCTGCTTTTTCATATGCCGTTTCTCCTCTCTGTTTATTCCGGGAAACCGGAAGAACGATGAATCAAAGGACACTGATCCGTTCCGGATCAGCTCCAGAGCCTGTCATGGGACCATACTTTGTCCCACCGGCTGGTTTCCGCCCACATTTCGGGATAATCGGGATGCAGGTGTTCCCGGATGACTTCGTCATTGTAATCATCCACGCCCAGACCCGGCTTGTCGGGAACGGTGATATATCCGTTCTCCACGATTTTTTCCGGCGTGCCGGTGACCAGGTCGTCCCACCAGGGAACATCCACCGAATGGTTTTCCAGCACGTAGAAATTCTGCGTCGCGGCCGCGCTGTGCACACAGGCGTAAGCGGATACCGGGCTTTCAGCCATATGGACAGCCATTGCCACACCATAGCGCTCCGCCAGGTCACCGATCCGCTTGTTTTCCAGAATGCCGCCGGAGGTAAGGATATCCGGGTGAATCACGCTGACGGCCCGGCTGGCCAGCAGCGGCTCAAATCCTTCGGCCAGGAAAATATCCTCACCGGTGCAGATCGGAACGGTTGTGCTTTCGCTCAGCCGCTTTACCTGATCGGTATACTGCCAGGGGATCATGTCCTCTGCCCAGGCAATGTTGTATTTTTCAATTCTCCGGCAGAGCCGGATACAGTCCTCAACACACAGATGTCCGAAATGATCGATGGCCAGGGGAATTTCATACCCGATTACGCCGCGGACCTGCCGCACGTATTCTTCCAGGACGTCGAGGCCTTTCTCCGTCACATGGATGCCCGTAAACGGATGCGGGACGTTGAAGAGATCATAGGCGCGGTTCCGGGTTTCACGCAGTTCCTCCGGCACAGCGCTGTTGGCCCAGGACAGGTCTTCCAGAGTATTCATTTCCTCCATAAGCCCCAGCGGCGCGCATACCGTGCCGGGGACATCCTTCAGAATACCGAGGCCAAGGTCCATTTTCAGGAATGTGAACCCCTGATCCATCCGGGCTTTCAGAGCCCGGCCCATATCCAGGCCCGTATGCCTGCCGTTTACATCCGTATCGCAGTAGATCCGGATGCGGTCCCGGTATTTTCCGCCGAGCATCTGATATACCGGCACGCCGTAGGCTTTGCCGGCGAGATCCCACAGGGCGACCTCGATTCCGCAAACGCCGCCGCCCTGCCGCGCGGGTCCGCCGAACTGCCGGATGCGGCGGAAAAGCTTTTCCACGTTGCATGGGTTTTCTCCCAGAATGCGGCTTTTCAGCATCTCGGCATAGACCCTGCTGCCTCCGTCCCGGACTTCACCAAGCCCGACAATTCCCTGATTGGTATAGATCTTCATCAGGGTGCAGTGCATGGGAGCGCCCGCGATGTCAGTGAAGCGCAAATCGGTGATTTTTAACCGGCTTGGAGCGGAACAGCGGTTGAAAGAACCGGGCAGGATATTTTCAGCGTTTTGTGTCATAACGCGTTTCCTTTCTGTCGCCGTGCGACGGTTGCTTGCGCGGGGTTCAGTTTTTATACGAACAGGAAAAGAAGGAAGCCGCTGTGATTCAACCGGATTGTATCATATCTGTGCGCACAAAAAAAGCCATAAAAGGCTTTCCGCGCAAAAAGATTGTTCCGCGCACATGGCCGGTTTGCGCTTCCGGCGGAAAGATAGCAGCACATATTCCGCTGTGCCGGTCCTGTATTTGTCCCGCCTTCTGTGCTATGCTCTGCTCACGGTGAGAGAATCACCGGAAACAAAGAAAGGAGGGCACGAAAAATGCTCGTACTGATTGGTGTGCTGGCTATTCTGGCTGCGGCGGTTCCCGTGATTGTTGCCGCGTTTGCGATCCTTGCTGCCGTGTTCTCCGGAGTGGCTGTCCTGCTTGTGGCCGGCGTGTTTGCCGGAAAGGGAATAATTCCCGGCATTGTACTCGGCTTCATCGCATACCGTGCTTTCCGGAAGACCCGGATCGCGGAATAAATGCTGAAGGAAGGTGCAGCGGATGAAGATGGAAAAGATCCTGAATTCTACGGTCGGAACAATCCTGGCGGTTCTGGCTGTCCTGCTCGTATGCAGGATGCTGAACCTGGTTTCCTATGCTGTGCTCCGGCTGGCCGGCGCCGCGGGAATGATCGGACTGATTGCTTTTGCGTATTCAGCGGGCCGGAAGAGCAGCTGAGCCGTAATAACGGAAGCGGCTGACTGAATTCACATATCTTCGGCGGCGGAAAAATCCGCCGCCGTTTCTGTATGCATTCCTGGCGCGAAAAACAGGATGAAGAACCGACGGCCGTGAATTTACCGGGCAGCGTTTTGCTTTCCCACGCGGGATGCGCATCGAAACGCTTCAGGACAAAACTGTTCCATGCTGAAACTGTCATGGCTCTGCCATGTAACAACAAAATGCGCGCAGTACAACCGGAACTGCGCTTTGACCGCCATGCCCGTCTGTGGTACAATCAGACAAACGACAGCAAGAGCGGTTTCCGCGGGAAATCCGGACCTTTGTCCCGACGGCGGTTGCGCCTGAATATGAAAAAACCGGCTGTCCTTTTCGGACAGCCGATCCGGCAGAGGGCCGGTGCTTTATTGCGACTGCGGTTTCCGTTTTTTCGGCCGTGCTCAGATCACCTGCAGGTAATCGTTCGCGGCGAAGCCGGTTCTGCCGGTCAGCGGATCGACAACCTTGCTCCAGGTTTTGCCCCGGGCGATGACTTTCAGCTGGTCGCCGGCCTCGAGGCGGCGGATCGCGGCGGAAGTCTTGTTGGGCCGGGTGCGCAGGCCGACGCTGCGTTCATCCGTGCGGCTCAGTGCCTTGGCGGTGACCATATAGGGCGTTACCGCGACGATCCGGTCTTCACGTTCGGTGATCTCGTACTTGCCGGGCTTCTTTTCCTGCAGGAACTTCGCCATTACGTAACCGTGGTCTTTACTGCTGTTATTGGCCATCACATACAGCCAGCCGTTTCCGAGGTTGTCCATGACTTCCACGCTGGTGCCGTTGTCCAGGCGCCGGACAAGCCGGGCACGGGTCGAGGGTTCCGCCCGAAGGTTCAGGCGCAGTCCGTTGCTGCAGTTGACCCAGAGCGTTTCGCCGGAATCGGCGGAGGCGGGAGCGGCAGAGGAGAAAACGGGGATCATCAGGGCGAATACTGTAACCAGTACGATTGCGATACTCATCAGTTTCTTCATGGGGTTTCCTTCCTTTCATCACCCGTATCGGGTGTTTGCTTCGTTTTTGTTTTGCCGGCGGTTTACCGCTGACACCTGTATATACGCAGCCTCCGGAAAGGATGGCAGCGGCTTGTAAAAAAATTCTGTTTTTATTTTCAGGTTTATCGGCTTCGCCGGCAGTAAGGCGCTGGACGGACGGAATGACTGCGGCAATTCAGGAGATCATGCCCTGTGCATGGGCTGCGAAAGCATGGACAGCGGAAATGATCCGGGGAATCCTGTGAACCCGGAAAAAGCGGGGGCGGCAGGTATCGGAAAGGAGAAAGTTATGCTGGAGAAACTGAAGGCAATTGCCATGGAAGCCGGTGAAGCCTTCCTGCGCAGGGAGCTGACCAGCGTGGCCAGCAAGGAGGGGCACGCGAATTATGTGACCAATATCGACTGCCGCGTGCAGGCGTTCCTTGAGCAGGCGCTTCCGGAACTGCTGCCAGGATCGAAATTTATCGGGGAGGAAAAAGAAAACCAGGCACTGACGGACGAACCGACCTGGATTGTGGATCCCCTGGACGGAACAACGAACATGATTCACGATTACAGGATGTCCGCCGTTTCCATCGCGCTGTGCGAGCGGAAACAGCCGGTTGCCGGCCTGATCTGGCAGCCGTACAGCAGGGAGCTGTTTTGCGCGGAGACAGGGAAAGGCGCGTTTCTGAACGGAAAACCGATCCGTGTTTCGGAAACCCCTTTCCGGGACGCGCTGGTGGCGGTCGGCACAGCACCGTATTACGAGGAACTGGAGGAGAAGGGGATCGCCGCGGCGGCCGCCTTCCTCCGTGCCTGCGCGGATATCCGCAGAAGCGGTTCCGCAGCGCTGGATCTGGCGTATCTTGCGTGCGGAAGGCATGAAATCTACTTTGAAATGCGGCTGAAGCCGTGGGATTACGCCGCAGGCAGCCTGATTGTCCGGGAGGCGGGCGGCCTTGTGACCATGCCGCTGGACGGCGGTGAAATGGATTATGACAAAACCGCCTGTATCCTGGCGGCAACGCCGCCATGCATGCGGCAGGCACTGGAAATTGTCCGCCGGTACGGCGCGTAAAGACTGTAAATTGCGGAGAAACAGTACAGTAAAGCGGCGCAGAAAGCAACTTCCGGCGCCGCGGTGTTTTTTGAATGACAAATTCGTGAAAAAAACGGCCGCAGATGCTTCTGCAGCTGATCTTTTCCAGCTCGTCAGAACCCGATGATGATCTTCAGGAACAGGAGGAGCAGGACAGCCAGAATTACGGGACGCACAATTTTCGACCCGCGGGACATGGCCAGGCCGGAGCCAAGGTAGTTCCCGGCCATATTGCATACAGCGCCGGCAAGACCCAGCAGGAAAACCACCTGATGGTTCAGCAGAAAGACCGCCAGGGAAGCAATGTTCGAGGTCAGGTTGATAACTTTGGCCTGGGCGTTGGCGGAGGAAACGGACATTTTCGCGAAAACAGTAAAAGCGATGATCAGAAAGGTGCCGGTTCCCGGCCCGTAGAACCCGTCGTATCCTCCGATGATAAACGCGGCGAGGATGCAGACCGCAACCGCTCTGCGGGTAACTTCCGCTTTGCCGCCGTAATCCCGGAAGAGATGGCGGTTCAATACAAAAAACGCGGCAAGCGGCAGCACCGCGAACAGAATGTATTTCATTACATCCTCGCTGACCAGGAGCGACAGCTGCGCACCGAGGGAGGATCCCGCCAGAGCAGCGGCCACGGAGGGCACTGCCAGCTTCAGGTTGATCAGCCCGTGGCGCAGGAAGCGGAAGGTGGAAAGGGAAGTGCCGCAGGCGGAGGAAAGCTTGTTGGTGGCAATTACCCGGTGCACCGGAAGTCCGGCCAGCAGGTACGCCGGCAGGGAAATCAGGCCGCCGCCCCCTCCGATGGAATCCACGAAGCCCGCGAGAAACAGAAGCGGACAGACGATCAGAAACGAAACCGGCGTGAGTTCCAACCCGCTCCCTCCTTTGCGCAAAATCCGGACAGATTGTATCATACAGTGCGCCGGAAAAGAAGAAGAAATCAAAAGGATACAATGAAAAGACTTCCGGAGGGAAAGGAAAGGTCGAGTCGGATGATTGACGGAAAAGATATTGATTGATAAGATACAAAAGAATGCCGGGCGGGACGAAAACTGAAAAGCGCAGAACTCTTCCCGCACCTGTACATACGCAAGGAGGATTATACCTATGAACAGAAAGGACAGACTTTTCGTTACGGTTTTCAGCATTATCGCGGTGGCAGCGGTGGCAGTGACGGCCATCATTTTCGGCGGCAGGCAGGCTTCCGTCGCGGAAACGGAAAATACGGATATCCAGTATGTGCTGTATCTCGGTACAAATGACAAGGATACAAACGAACCGGTCTTTTCCCGGGACGAGGCCAAGGAAAAAGCAAAGCAGATCCTGATCGAGCATTTCGGCGGATATACGATCCAGGAAGCCGAAGGCGGCTGGATTGACGGTGACAAGGTTTATCAGGAGTTTACGCTGGTGATTTACCTGAGCGATACTGACGCGGAAAAAGTCCACGCGGCAGCGGACCGGATGATTGAAACTTTCCGCCAGAGCTCAGTGCTGATCCAGGAAAACCGGACAAAGACTGAATTCTACGCCGGCGGAAAATGATCCGCCGGAAAGCCTGAATAATATACGCATTACAGGGGATATGTTCCCAGCAGTCTTTTTTCACGCAAAGGCCGCTGAGAAACCCAATGTCATTTAGATAAAGACATTAACAAAGGGGCAAAGAAAACTGACCGCCAGAGAAAGGTGGTCAGTTTTCTTCTGAGCAGAGAGATTTCTACAAA
>ONJM01000001.1 GCA_900318145.1 uncultured Eubacteriales bacterium | reverse complement strand
GCCCTTACCACCCAGCGCATTGGCGATAAAGGTCAGGTTCTCTTCCAGCGTGGCTGCACCGTAGACCGTCTTCACCCAATCCACGAACATGGTCACGATGTCGTCATAGAAGTACTCATCATCCGTGATGGGCAGGATGCCGTCCTTATCCGGCGCATAGGTCATGGCGTCCTGCTGCGCCAGCCACTCCTGCCAGTTGCCGCCTGCAAAGGCCAGACCGGGCTTGTCCAGCGAGTAGCGGCCCAGCATACAACCCACGGCATAGGAGATCAGACTGCGGATGTCGCGGCCAAGGTCAGCCTTACGAACAGTCACGTCCTTGTCATCCACCTCTGGGGTCAGCTCGTCCTGCAGACCGTAGATTCCAATGAAAATGCGGTTTAGCTCTTCCTCATTTGCCTTCAGCTGGGCAAAGCGCTCGTTGCAGGCCTTCTCCCAGTCGCGCCAGCAGTCGGCAAGGCGCATGTAGTGCTGGTCGATGGCCGGGGTGACGAGGGGGTGTCGCTGGAAGTCCCAGGAGGTTTCAAAGGCGTCCCAGTCTCGTACTGATTCTGTTACGCATGCTTTAACAATTATGTTAACGCGTTCCTGCTGCTTACTGATGAGAGGCATCATTAGAATATCCCGGATATTGAGATTGATAGTGGGATTGATAATATGGACGAGTTCCGAACAAACAACTGAATTGAGAAACCCAAGGATGTAATTAACCATGTGCGTATCAGTCGGATAATAGCTTGAGCCTGAAACATCGCACAAAAATCCGTCACCAAAATATCTAAACGAGAAGGCTTGAGTAGCAATCAAAGACCAGGATATGCCCTGCTTGAGGAACATATGGCGATTCTCGGTTCGGGATCTAACCAGACCACTTCCATTATCTGTCCAATGGATAACATAGTCATTATTACCTGCCCACTTCCTAAATGTGCCACCTTTGATATATGGGAAGTAGGTCTCTATAGTTGTCAGCAAGTTATAATCAGTCTCTCCAAAACTAATATCATCAAAACATATCTCATGCCATAAGCGAAGATAACGATCCACATCGCCTGTGATAATTCCTTGGAAAGAATAGCCGCTTTTATCAAGATTGGAATGTGAGAAAGCGTTATAGTATGCACTTCCGATCCAATACGCTACAGGAGCTCCAGGTATATGCGAGAAACTTTCTTGACATGCGAAATATCTATTCTGTCCAGAAAGAAACATGTTTTCCTTACCGTTTTGCGTGTTGGGACCCAGTAATCTATAATATAAACCACGATATTTCAATAAATTGAACTTGCGAATAACGAATGTAGTGGTTTGCACAACTTCACCACCGATTTCTTCGAATGCGCGAGTCCCTAAATGGGCCATATTGACAATTGTTACTGCCTGTAGCTTTTGACGTAAACTTTCAAAACTTGATAGGAACATCCAGGCATGCATGGTAATCATTCCCTGGAATCCACCATTTTGTAGCATCTTTTGGCAATGCTCAATAAACACAGCAAACATATCTGCTCTGCTGTCGGAATAATACTTTTTAACATATCCGGCTAATCCGCCACCTGAGTTGCCAGGATTCATATACGGCGGATTCGTCACCACCGCATGATATTTCTGCGCCAGCGCCTGCCCCTGCGCAATCATCAACAGAAGCTCTGCCTGCGTAGCGTCCAGCCCCGCCTCGCCAAAACTCATCTGCTGCATCGGTGTGGTATCATCCACTAAGCGCAACAACAAAGCCCAGTCATATTCCCTGGGCTGTAGGATGGAGCCGTACTCCTTGGCGTCGATAAACTCGTCCAGCAGGGCATTCATCTGGGTAACAGCATTGTTGCGCTCAATGTCGCTCATGCCACGCCCTAGATAGTTCAGATGTTCCCGGTTGATACCGTTGCTCTCCTGAATGGCATAGACATGCGGCTGTACACCCTTTCTGAAGAAACGCCGGTCATATTGCCGGGCTTTCATCATGACGGCAAAATATGCCAACTGAGCAGCGCGGTCATCAATGTCCAGCCCCCACAAATTGTTCTGTACAATGCTGACCGCCGCTTCGCGGGCGGTATAACCGTAGTCCTCATAGATATTGACCAGAACATCAAAGAGCACGCAGAGAATGTGTCCGGAACCGGCGCAGGGATCGATGACGAGAATCTCTTCCGGTTTCAGGGCGGCATACTGCTTGCGGATATCCGCCAACTGCGCCTGTACCTCCGGCTCCTGCTCAGCTTCTTCCAGATAATAGTTCCACTTGCCTTTTTCCACACGGACAGACCCGTCCTCATTATGGGCGGGCAGGTACTTGTCTCGGGCAGAGGGGTGCCCTTCCACCCACAGGCGGCCCAGGCTGTTTTCCACCATGTAATGGACGATCCAGTCCGGGGTAAACAGCTGCGTGGCGGCAGGGATGTTCTGCTTGCTGATCTTGATATTACGTTTCAGGTCGGCGAAGACCTTATCTTTCGGTTCCGTATTGTAGTACTGATAGAGCCATCCGATGATCTGCACCTGATCCTTCCAGTCGTCCTCCGGGATCAGGGTGATCATCTGCTCAATGACGCTGCCCTCACGCAGAAGGTAGTCCGGCAGCAGCAGCTCGGTATAGTCTTCGATCTTCTGGAACATGCCGGGCAGGATACTGTTCAGGGCATTACACTGTACGATCAGCAGGTATTTGAAAAGCTCCTCCTCCTGATTGGCGTCCTTCAGCTGATAAACCTTTTCCATGCTCAGGCCATCAAGCTCCAAATGGATCGCCTCCGCCAGAATCTGCGGTTTGAACCGACCTTCGTCATCCGTGAATACCCTGATGTGGGTGGGCAGGTAGCCGTTGACCTCCATGAACCGCAGGGCGGCGAAACGGTTAAACCAGGTGTAGGCCACTTCTTCCATCACCTGCTGATAGCCCTTCTCCTGGATACGACGAATCAATGCCTGCCGCTGCCGCTTTTCTGCAGCAGTCAGCAGGTGGCCGTTCACGCTGTCCGCATTGGGATTGCCCATATCCTTTTCGGTGATGCCATAAACGGCGGCGCGCTTGGACACGCGGTCGATCAATTCTCGCCGCGCCCACACCGCGTATTTCTTGATTGCGTTCTTATCCATGAGTACACCCCTTAGCTCAGTTTGATGCCATCACAGCCTTGGAGCAGCTGCTTCATATTGGCGCGGATTTTCTCCACATAAGCGTCGATTTCGTCTTCAGTGGTCAGTGTCTTTGCCGGGAAAAGCGACATGCGAGGCATGATCTTATAGATCTTCTTTGGCGGCTCTTTCATTGTGGACCCGCCACCGGGAACAGGCACCACAGGAGGCTTGGGCTTGGGAGGATTGATGATAGCCTCGATCTTTTCAAGTGTAGTGTCCTTGTACTGCCACATAGGCGGGATCAATCCGTCCAGCAGCGCCAGCTCTGTCGTTGTGGCGATCTGCTGTTTCTTCTGGTCATAGAAGGTATCTGCCGTTGCGGAAACGTTGCGGGCGGTTGGATCGTCGCCAGCGGCCTGATGAATGTCCGCCATGCACTGCCGGACGATCTCCAGCAGCTCCTCGCGTTTCGCATCCAGCATAGCGTCGTGGCTGGCCTTCACCTTGGCCATCAGCTCATTCAGTTCCGGCAGACGGCTGTAGTCAAACTTGGCCCCAGACTGCACCATGGTGATCAGCCGGATACGATTGAGAGCAGCGTTGGCCTCTGTATCCTTGGCGATATAATCCAGGTCATGGCGCAGGCCCTGCTCAAAGCGTACAGCGGAATCGAACAGCGTAACGCGGGACTTGAAGAATTCCTCCACCTCCTGCATCGATTCGTGCATGGCGTAGAGATCATCTTCGCGCTCGATGACCCGGCGAATCAGGGCGATGTTGTCATTCTGCTGGGACAGCACATCCTTTACCAGCGCGATGGCCTTGTCCACCTTGGTCTGATCGGGATACTTGTGCCCCTGATACTTGGTCAGCAGGTCAGTATAATGCTGCAGCTCACCGGTGAAGGCATCCACGATATAGCGGATCAGGCCGTCCTCATCCTCCGGCACGTTCATCTTCTCCGGGAAGAAGTCCCGCAGGAACTCGCGCACTTCGCGGATGTCCTGCACACGGGGCGTCTGACGCTTGGAGATAGTCGTCCTGCCGATCTCTGTCCTTTTGCGCAGCATGTCCGTCAGCTTCGGATTGTCCGGCTGGATGGTTACGCCACCGTATTTGATAGTCACCTTTTGCTGCTGGATCAGCATGGCCACCACAGCGGCGATGTCGATCTCGCGCCAGCCGTAGGGCTTAGCCTGGTAACGCTTCTGCACATCGTCCATGGTGGTGTTGCGGTTCATGTTGTGCTGCACCTCCAGGAATTCCTCCACCTTGGCGGCAGCGTCCCGGTTGGGCTCTGTTCCTTCAATGGCAATCTCAGTGCCGCGCAGGATGGAAAGGACATCATCATCTGTTTCTGCGAATTTCGTAATCAGCCCCAGGTCGCTGTACACATGAGAAACCAGATACTCAAGCGCCTGGTCGATGACGCTGCGGGCGCGGGCCTGCTTGACCTTCAGGTCGCGCTTCTCTGTGTCGATCTCGGAAACGGACACGTTGCCAGGGTGAATATCGATGGACTCGCCATCTACATAGAACCGGCCTGTGGCGATGGCCTCCGCCAGGAAGGCGGCAGCGCGCATCTCGTAATTCGCAGCCTCGTCCTGCTGATCACGGATGATGTCCTGCACAGACTTGGGCAGCTGGCTAACGTTGCGGCCCTTCACATACTTGCGGATCTTCATCGCGCTTTCCAGTGATTCGTAGTAGGGGTTGTCTGCCAGCACGATGATGGCCTGTCCCTTGGACTCGGTCACCAAACGCATCTCGGTCTTCTCCACGGGGTCAGAGGCCGCTGTCAGCACGCGGAGCAGCATGCCGCCAGTCAGCACGCCGTTGGGTTGACCGTCCACCATCTGGTCAAAGGTGAAGTCATACCGACCGGAATAGCGGTATTTCTTTGCGGTATAGATATCCGCGAACACCATCTGAGAGATGCTGCGGATGATATCGGAGTTAGGTACAGCGGTGTTTTTGATCTCCCGCTGAATATCCTGTTCCTCGTCGGTCAGGAAGTTATAAGTATCGCCGGTGCGGCCGATATAGTTCTGACTGAGCAGACGGTCCAGGGAGCCGCGCACCTGTTCCCGCATCGTGATCTTGTCCAGACGGATGTCGTCCGCCATCAGGATGACGATGTTGTCCAGATTGGCCTTTACGTCATCCACGTAGCGCACCAGATACAGGAGCTTCAGCACATTCACGTCCTGCGGCTCGATACCGTTGCCGTCATCGGCGGCGCGCTGGCAGCGCTCAATTACGCGGCGGATGGAGCTGTCCAGGAAAGTGTGCACGGTATCATAGAACAGATAGAACGGGGCCAGGGCGAACTCGTCCTTGTCCTCAATCTTCTGCGCAGCTTCCTGGAAGCCGGAGAGCATGGAGCGCTCGCCACCAGAGAGGTGCTTACCGGAATTGCCGTGCTTGCGGATCTCGGCAAAGACTTTCTGCATAAGGATAAACTGATACGGCACGAAGGGGAAATTCCGGGCAAACTCCCCGGGGCCGCTGAAGCCCTTGATATCCAGCACGGCATCCGTAAAGGAGAACAGGTTTCTGAGCACAGAATCGTTGGCGTTGTAAACCTTCTCCAGCTGCGGCTCCACATCGTCCTTCTTCAGCAGAATACGCTTCTGGATAACCTCATCCGCAGAGGAGGAGGACAGGGATAGGCGGGTCTTGAAACGTGCCTGAATGCGGGAGAATTCGTTCTCGCGGGTCTTGATGATTTCATCCACGGCTTCCTGGCCAGTGCAGACCACCCAGACTTTGCCACCGCACTTACTGCCGATATCTTCCACCAGGCTCTGCAAGTTGATCAAGAGATCGGTATCGCCGCCGACATACTGCCCGACCTCGTCGATCATGAACAGCAGGCGGAAATCATCGGGCTTGCTGTCCACATATTCCTTGATCTCCGACACCAACTGCGCGATGGAGGTCTCCACGGTCTCCGCGCCGTTGAACCAGTTGGTAGCGGCCTGTTCGCTCATGCCCAGCACTTCCATGAGAGTGGCAACGATGTCGTCCTCAAAGAAGGCGTAGGCGTCACGGGACTCCACCCAGGGTGCGCCGTTCTTCTCCTCAAACACGCGGCGGAACTCAGCGGTCTTGCCCTTGCGGTCGATGAACTGCTCCAGCTTGGCCACCTTCAGGTTTTCGCCGTAGTAGCCCAGATAGGTATAGAACATCTTGGCGAAGACGCGTAGCACTGCGGTCTTGTCTTTGTTGATGGAGCCCTCGATGTCGATGTTGAACAGGATCGTATCCGTGTGGCCGGAGCGGGTCGCGCGGTCAATCAGCATAAAGGTCGCAGGGTCATCCGCCAGCTCGGGCTTATGGCGGAAGCGCTCCACGGTGCGGACGCCGTTCACCTCGCGGTTCTGCAGCAGGTAGGACAGCATCTTCAGAAAGTGGGATTTACCACTGCCGAAGAAGCCGGAAATCCATACGCCGATATCTGCGGTAGGAGCATTGAAAGACTCCAGGTAGTTGTTAAAGAAGGTGATGATGTGCTTCTTCAGCTCCCGGGTGATGACATACTCATCCAGTTCCTGCACCAGGATATCCAGCTCGTCCTGGTTGACCTTGACGACACCGTTAATCGGGCGATCAATGCCTTTTGCGAACATGTCCTGTATTCTCATGCGGCGTCTCCTCCTCAAATCACATTGAATGCCCGGTAGTACGGATTGGGCGTGAGCTTATCGAACAGTTTAACGTAGTGGCCGTCATAGGTGCCGGGGTACATGACCAGCACAGGCACGTCGGAGAAATACGGCTGCATAGCATCCAGCAGGGCATGTACCCGGATAAAGGGGAATGCTTCGCCAACACCGGTGATCAGTAGCACGTCGCCCTTGTTGTGCGGCTCATACTGCATCTTGTTCACGAAGGCGGTATTGTTGGCCATGCGCTTCATCTGATCCAGCACGAACTGCTTTCCCTTTTTCTCCTCCTGCTGGGCGACCCGGTCGGTGATGCGCTTATCGTCGCAAATGGAGAGGAAGACGCGGTAGAGGTTATACTCGATCACATGGCAGTTCAGGCTCTGGTCCGTAACCAGTGTTTCGGTGAAATAGCGCACCGCCATTTCCTGCTTTGGGTCATAGCAGAAGATGCGGATGTTAACCTCATTGCTGAGGCCTTTCCCTTCCAGGAACTCGGGCGTCTGTATCAGCGCCCGGAGATTATCCAGTCTTTGCATCAGCTCACTCATTTGCGGCGTTTCTCCTTACGATAAACAGTTGAAGGCGGGGAGCAGGTATTCCTGGCCGTCTGCGCGGATCGCATTCTCAAGCAGCGGGCTGATGAGCACGGGGTTGAGTCGGGTGGCATCAGCGCTATCCAGATACTCGTTGTCCACCAGCAGTTTCTGCAACACCTGTTTGAGCTTTGTGATAGTGCTCTCGCTCCATGTGGCCACCCAGTCATCCTGCTCCTGTAGGCGCTGGAAGAATATGTTCAAGTCTATCTTACCAAACGAACTGTCCAGTTTTCTGTACTTCTCGCCGATGACCGTCAGCATAAAGTCCTGGACAAGGCGGTACTGGCGCATCATGGCGTAGAGGCAGATCTGTCTGGATACGTCGCTGGGCTGATCGGCGATGGCTTCTACCAAGGTCCGGTCTTCGAGAGCTTCAAGCCTCCGGAGGCAGGCGAGGGCCATCTTCTTTACGGATTTTTCTGTCGGGTACTGAAACAAGTTTTCTTTTACGATGCGGTCCACAACCTCATCATTGCTCAGCCCTTCATAAACCAGCTTTGCCGTGGTTCTGACTTCGTAAAACAGGAACTGTTCCCGCGTAATAGCCGCGTTGTATGGGCTGGCGTCACGCAGAACGATTTTGTCTTTTTCAAGCATTTATCCTTATCCTCCTCCGAGGGAATCCTCAGTCATCTTCTAATTCAGTCAGGGTTCCGTCTTTAATGTGATAAGCAATCCCGTGCTCATCACAGAATTTAATCACGCGTCTCGCACACCGATTGTAAAAAACCTTATGCTCTAGGAAAGAGCTAACCTCTCTGCTATAGTTCATCCTACCGAAGATAATCCGATCCACAAAAGAGACTGCTTCCAACAACTTGTCCAGATTCTGGCGCACGAGGTTGGGGGTCGGATAAGGCTCGATGCTAACCCACGTTCTGCAACCTCGGTCATGAAGAGCGCGGAGAGCTGCCAGCCGTTCTTTATATGGCGCAGCATGGGGTTCCATCCGTTTTCGGAAAGCTTCTGTCAGCGAGATAAGTGTTATTCCATATTCGTTTTTCGATGAGAGTTCAGCCAGTTCTATGGGCAACAACCCCTTCGTCAGAACTGTGCATGTGATGCTGTGCTCGTTTAGCTTCCGTATCGCGTTCATGCTCATCTCACAGATCTCGTCATAACCATACATGAACGGGTCGGTTGAAAAGCAGAGCTGCACAGAAACAATTCTATTCTTCAGTTTCGGTATCTCGGCATCCAACAACTCCAGAGTGTTCTCAACCAGATACGGCTCCAGCCATTCTTCGTAAGAGGATACTTTTCCAAAGCGCTTTTTCATCATAAAAGCATAGCAAGGGTACTTACATCCATGCGCACATCCCAGGACGTGGTTCATGGTGTAATCCCCGTATTCGACACCCGTCACATAGAGCATCGATTTTCTTCGGATGTATCCCTTGACCTTTGCCATTCTGTTCACTCCTGCTTACATTACGAAATCAATAGAGCTCCGGTGCACTTTATAGCCTTGCTCTTTAAGACGCTTCTTGATCTGATCTTTGTACAGATCTGATGGAAATATCGGGTGCTCGTCTAAAACGGCCCATACTTCGTTAAGTGGTACATCCATCCTCCCGGAAAAGGTCGCAACAACGAACTTCACAATGTCCTGAACATAGTAGCAGCTCTCATCAGTGGTCGTGGTCATAACCGGTTCGCTGGCTCCAGCACTAAAATCGAATGTCAACTGATTTGGATCAATCTTTGTTGGCTTCTTTCCGGAAGACCTGTCACCGAAAGTAGACCAAGCTGTGCTTTTATAGAGTTTGAATCCTTCGATGTTACTTGTGCAGTGAAGGAGGTTATACACAACCGAGTTCCTGCTGTTGAAAAATGGATACGATGCAATGTAGTAACGCTTATGATTCTCGCCATTTAGAGCAGTGATGATGTCTCGTATCCTCTGTTCAAAAGCGTCTCGGTCACTCCCAAAGTCAATCAGGTCTTCAATCTTAGCAAGATAAGTCGATTCATACTTCGAGATAGTTGCTGGCCTCTTTGCCTGCGATACTGCACGAATTGAATCCGAGACCATGTGGTTTAATATGATTTCTCCCCAGTTTCGGATGAACGGCAACAAAGCAGCCCAGTCAATCGTCGCCTGAAACGGATCGTAAACCAGCAAAAAATGAACCTTAGTTTGAGGATTCAGCTTACTTCCAATCCTCTTCAGAAGATCATTTCCATCGCCAACTGAAGGATAGATATGGAAATTGCGAGTATCATCAGGGAGATGCTTTTTTAACTCAGTGATCTTGGCTTGCGAAAGATCATTGAAATACAGCCACGCTTGCTGCGCTTGATAGTTTTGTTCCCGCATGACATCAGCAAGAACACGAGCCACCCGTATGGGTGTCCCTTCAACTATTTTTCCCGTTTCTTCATCCCTATACACGCCGCTGTTGCACATGCAGTCGATAAAAACGATACCATTGCAGTTGCCGCTACGTCTGCCATACTCCAACAGTTTATGTGCCCACGCAACGACATACGCCTCAATCAGTTCAAACTTCTTAATCGTGTGAGGGCTGACCAGGCTAATAATCTCGTCGTTGTTACCGTTTGTCATTCAATGTCACCCCACTACTTAGCCGCTTCATCCGCCTCTGGAATTAGCTCCATAATATCGCCAATATCACATCTGAGGACCTTGCAAATCTTCATCAATACTTCCAGGCTGACCGTCTCGCCTTTTGAGAGCTTTGTTACGGACGCCCAACTAATGCCAGCTGCCGCTTGGAGATCCTTTTTCTTCATATCCTTGTCAATCAGGATCTTCCAAAGTTTTTTGTAACTGACTTCCATCTTGTTACCTCCAGTATGCTGAACGTGACATCAAATTGAGACTACTGAACGATTATAGCATATTCGAGAACAAAATCACAAGGTAAATCTTCATGAATAGGAGAATTTACTTTCGCTAAGATTGAAAATTCTCCGGCATCGTGCTATAATTCCATGTGTTGGTCACTTCGACACGAGAGGAGGACAGAATGTTGGGCACCTATCGAGACGAAATAGAACGGTTCATATATGAAATCTGCTATCAGCCCATATGGGCATCATTATCAGAATACCTTGTCCAGCACCTTTCGCTTCTGGATTTGACATACTCCCGTGTAAAGTATCCGGATTCGGCTTACATAGAAGACATGCTTTTGGAATTTACGAAAAATGTGAGAGTCGATGAAGACTCTCTGCTTTTTGATGCCGTTGTCAGTTGTACCTTGAATTTGGAGGAAGAAAGCTATGCTGAGGCCAGTTCGGCAGCTTTCTGAAACGCTTCCTCCGGGAGCAGCATGATATTCTTCCTTGGATCTGTCCCTTTTACATAGTAGTGTGTGATGTACAACGAATTCATTTCTTCTCCCTGCTCCGATAGCTTCCTGAATAGCTTTGCTTCCTCCGGTAAGCTTCGCAGTTCTGCAATGCTTTCACGATGGAAGCACCTGGTAGTGAGTATTGAAATAACTTGAATCAACAAAGTTGAAATCAACGGATGTGATTATTCCTTCCGGATTCTGTACAACATCATAAAAGATGATTATGGCTTCTGCAGGAGCCGTTTCTGTTGTTCCCCATAAAAAAGCAGAAAAGCAACGCTGCGGGTTTTCAGGACAAATCTGCAGGAAACCATTGTCCTGTAAGAAATGAATCTCTTCACATTCCGGATCACCTAAACGCCAAATTTTCAGAGGATGAGCAGCCTGAAGATACCAGTCATCCTCCAGATGCTGATGGTTTTGTAAGAAAAAGGCCCTTTCATTTGGACAAGGAAATCCTCTATTATCCACTTTGAAAAAATCGCCCGCTTTTGCAATCTGACCTTTTCCCTCCGCAGCCTCAAGAGAAAATAGTTCAAATGTACCATCAGGATGTTTAATAATCTTCTTTCTTCTGAGCATTTCTTCTTCCATATTGGAGCCTGCACCTAACTCCCAGGCCTGAATTCGTGTTGCTGTCTTAATCGCGTATGCCATAAATCATACCTCTCTATGGACGTACTTGTTGCCCATCGAAGGCGCACCCGCAGCAGATATCTTACCGCCGTCGTGTATCTGGTTCCCAATGGCTTAAGAATCCACCTTGACGCGTGGATTCCCATGCCTTCCATTTTTTGCTTCCTCAGTAAACATCCACCGGCCTAGCCGGTGGCTTTTCGTATGCGGGCATAGCCCTAGATTACTAGCCTGCGACCTCGCAGGCGCAAATACGATCTGCCAACCGCACAGGCTGTTACTTGCTATTGCATATTTTATCGGCAAAAACACAAGACTGATACCGTTTCGCAGAATGACCTGACGAATCGCATCCGCTCCTTTTTGGAATTTCACTTGCAGACCCCGGTTTGTTGCTAAATTGGCGGGTTTGAAATTACGGACAAAATACTCACATTGGGGAGAAATGGGTTCCGCTTTTCAATTCTATGAGAAGAAAGATTTACCTTTCTCGTATGCTTTCTGAAGATTCATGTCCCAGTTTTTTTCACGGAGTTCGTTTTCCCTGGATGTATTATCAAAAACAATAAATTCCGTCTTCCGGACCCGGCCAAAAAGTCTGTCTCCCAGCATCACTCTTTTCATACTGTCCAGAAGGCCGAACTGTTCGAGTCGTTCGATCGGATTGCCCGCAGAGCAAAGGATGATCGCTTTTTCAAGTTCCTTCATGGTCTTTTCTCCATATGCGAATCCATAAGTCCATACTCTGTCAAACCAGCCTACAAGTTTTGCGGGAGCTTCCGTCCAAAATACCGGATAGATAAAAGCAATTGCATCCGCTGAATTGATCTTTTCCTGCTCGGTAAGTATATCGGCGGAGATGTCCGGTGTGTTTCTGTAGTATGCATCCCGTAAATACTCCTGCTCCGTCATCGTCGGATCGAAATCCATTTTGTAAAGATCCGACAGAATGTACTCATTTCCGGAATCCACAATGCCTCTTATAAACGCATCTCGCATATGTTTTGTAAAAGAATTATCCGACGGATGGCAATAAACGATAAATATCTTCATACAGAATTTTTCTCTCCTTTGAAATATAACTCAGGACACACGTTTTTGCCCTCCTCTGGTTGCAATTCCAGCCGCATGAGTACGTTTTCCTGCCAGCCGCTGTTCCGGGAACGGAATCCCTTCGGATTCCTTCCGTATTCTATAAACCCGACGCTTTTGTAAAGTTCCGTCGCCTTTCGGTTGTCCGCGACAACCTCCAGCTCCAGCTGAAGATATCCTGCCTCCCGGGCACATTCAATACAGGCCTCTGTCAGTGCCCGTCCGATCCCGAGTCCCCACCAGGCTTTTGCGATACTGATACCGAAAGAAGCCCTGTGCCTTGTTTTTTCAGACGCATTGATACCGCAGATCCCTGCCGTGCCGACAACCTTCCCGCTGACCTCCGCCAGCAGCTCCGCATCCCGGTTGCTTTCCTCTTTCTTTTTCAGGTATGCTTCTTCCTGTTCCAGGGTAAAAGTGACTTCTTCAGGATAGGTCGTCAGGAATTCCGTCTCCCCGTGGGTAAGAACGAAATTGTCCCATACGCCCTGCGCGTCCCGCTCTGTTCCGTTACGTATAATGCATGCTCTTCCGTCTTTCAGGAGAACTGTTTTGCTGTACCTCACAATCTCACTTTTTTTCTTTCCAATATACTCCCGCACCGGCCAGAATACCTTTTCAGCAATGTTTCTCACGACAATCCCGGTGTTGACCGAATGCCCGACCAGGGGCCCCGGATTCATCCCTCCTATCCTGCGTTCATATCATCTTTCCGTCTTTCACCCGGACGGCGACCTGCCATTCATCTTCATAAATGATCGTTCCGACATCATTCGTATAAACAATGTCATACGCATGATGATACCTGTCCAGGATCCGGATGGCTGGTTCGATCTTTTTCAGCATCTCCTCAGTCGTTTCCGTCTTGAAAAAGGTGATCACTTTCTCGTGCGCTTTGCAGGGATCAGGTTCCGGAAGGTTTTTCTTAAACCAGTCGTCAATCTCCCTGAAGGTTTTTTCATCCTCCGGACTCATGATTCCGTCCGATATCATCCGCCAGCACATGCTGAAAATCCCTTTGGGGTACTTCGTAACCCAGGAGTTCTCCCTGCCCTGAATCCGCATATATTTACAAGTCGCTCTCAGTTCCTCCATGTGTCCGGATAATTGTTCAGGCTCCTTTATCGTCAGTTTCCTGAACTCCGTGTTTTCTTTCCCGCACTGCATAATCATTTCCGCCGTCTGTTCAGCAGAAAGGCCGCTCGTGTCAATCGTATTCTCCATGGCCGCAAAACCGGACAGGGACGCCAGGCTGGCTTCCAGCCAGCGGTCTGTTCTCCATTCACAGCTCCGGTCACCTTTCCAGCGCCGGACCAGACTTTCCCTGTCGCAGATCAGAGTGACAGACCGTACCTCCGCCTCCAATGCGGCAAGGCCGTCTCTGATCTTTTCCCGGACCCATGCATCGTCCATCAGCCAGACCAGCACAACCAAGCTGCAGGCGGAATACTGCTTGTAATTTCCGATCATATGCAGGATGTTGTCCACCGCCATGGTCTTTGTTTCCCGGTTTCCGACAAACGGGTGGATATCCATGCACCAGTCCCCGTCAATAAACGCGGTCCCGGGATTCCATTCAGCGATCAGCTTTCCGGCCGTGGTCTTCCCGACGCCCATGGGCCCGTTGATGATAATGACTTTCATGCTGCCAGGCCTCTTCTCTTTACCATCTGCGCGGTTCCCGGTGGAAGAAGTATCCGAGGTTGAGCCGGACTTCCTTCTTTCCGATATCGTCGTTCGTATAGCAGCAGGTATCGAAACCGATCAGTTCAAAGCCTTCATGCAGATAGAACCCGATAGCGTCCGTATTGCAGGACTGGGTCTCCAGAATCACAGCCCGGCGCTTCTGGTTTGCCGCAATCTCTTTCGCCTTATCCATCAGGCGTTTCCCCATGCCTTTGCCGCGGAGATCCTTTGACACCCAGAGCTCTGTGACCAGAAGACGGTTTGACCATTCCTCCGGGGTTATCTCGATACAGGCCAGCACTTTTCCATGTTCATCCACAATACCGTAAGCCTCAGGGTTTTCCCAGTATTCCTGGTAAAGCGTATCATGATGGTTCGCTTCAAAAGCTTCCGTTGGCTTCCGCACCAGGGAAACCGTACACCCGTTTTCATTCATCGGGCTGATTTCCAGATCATAATAGCTGTCGTTCCGGTAATCCAGCGGCACTGGTGTTCCTTTATACTTTTCCTTCGGCAGGTAAACAATTTCCGGCATGTTTATACTCCTTTTCCTGATTCCGTATCTCCTCCGGCTCCACTCCCGGGACCGCTTTTGTGTATCCTTTGAGCTTCATGTCTTTCAGCATAAATTCCTTCAGCTTTGAGAAACAGCCCTGGTCCTGGTATGCTTTGCTGGTCCGGAAGACGCAAAGCTCGACCGTATGTTCAGGAGTCTGTTTCAGATTGGGATTCAGCAGCCTTACAAATACACCTGTTATTCATCTTTCTGCATGTCAATTTTGCCGATTGTCTATAAACTGTCTGCACGTCCATGGACAATTCAAATTTTGCAAGTTGCTCTAAACTTCGGTTTGTCCTGTTCAGGTGCTTCTCACGTATTATACTTTCTCACGCATCAAACAACAATCCCATTCCCAAAAAAACAAAAAGACGCTCCGGAACCGGAGTTTCGGAAAACCGGTCTCAGTATCCCGCCGGTATTTTTCTGTTCACGTTTTTCATTTTTTGATCTTCAGGCTCATAAATGGTATAATACAGCAAAACCGAATCCGGTAAAAATGCAGATTCACAGGAGGGAAAACAAATGAAAAAAATACTTGCACTGATTCTTTTGCTGTGTATAATGACCGCCGTTCTCCCGGCTGTCGCGGAATCCGCAGACAGCACCAGCCTGGATGATATGCTCACTGACATTATGAAGAGTGAGGACAGTTCCGAAGGTAAAACCAGCAGACTGCTGACTCTGATTTCCGATCTGAAAAATCAATTCACCGGTCACAAAGCGGAGTTTTCCGTACTCCTCACCAAACTTGGTCAAAAGCTGGAGAATCTGCTCGGCTCTGAAGGAAAAGATCTCGGGGCGCTGGTTTCCGGGCTGAAGGATAAACTGGCCGGCATCAGCGATATTGATCTGAGCGGGCTGGTTTCCGGACTGAAGGACAAACTGGGTGGAGACGGCGATTCCGGATTGGGCAGCCTGCTGGGCGGCCTGTTCGGTAATTCCGGTTCTGAAGACGGAAACAGTGAATGGACTGAAGAGGACGAAAAAGAGCTCAATGACACGATAGACCGGATGAACAAAGAAGCTGAAGCCGCAACCGGAGAAAATGTTCCCAACCGGAAGGCAGCTGAAAGCATTGATGAATTTTACGGCACCTGGACCGAAACAAAATATGTTTTCAACGGTGAAGATTACGACATGTCCGATTGCGGCGAAGGTGTGTTCATCGCTGAAAACACATATTATATTACTGTAAACGGGGAAAAGGGTCCTGAATACTTATATCCGGAAACCGCGGAATTGTCGCTGAGAGACGGTGTACTGAAAGTAAAACGGGGTGAAGACAACTGGACGACCTATGTCCTGACAGAGGACGGAGGACTGGTCATGGTCTGCAGTAGTTTCCTGGCGTATTTCACACGTACCGGAGAATAATGCCGGGTCACCCACCATATCAGTGCTGTCGTCAGGCAAGGCTTTACATTTCAAGTTTTTAAGTTTTTACTTTTCCAAAGTCAGACTGCTCATATCTGAAGCATCTGACTTAAACACAATAACCAGGCAGATGTGCAGGCAACAGTCAGTTGCCTGCACTCTTTACATCTCCGGTACCGGACCTTTACGCATGATGGAATTTCCCGGTTTGCATACTTATGTGCAGTATTGTACAAATACAAAGCAGGAGGATATTAAAGGACATATTACCTGGTGTTAAGCCGTATGGCATTGTTAAACGGCGGCTTTGCAAGCAAATCCTGGCAAGAATCCAGATTTTGAAACGATCCTGCAGGAATGCTGCCGGAAGGCCTATTTGTGTCTTTTCTTTCATATAAACCGGAACGGCATGCCTATAAAACATAACTGACAGAACGCGGTTGATAATATATAAACTGTATTCTGCCGGCGACCGGAACAGACCTGATTCCTTTTTCAGATGCATCCGGTATTTCCTGAACTCCTTTGTTCAGTCTTGTTTTCTCTTTGATTTACTGCTTTTCGATAAAGCAGAGTTTTGAATACTTTGCTATATGTACGAGCAGGAGTTCTTCATAACCCTCCGTTCGCTCATAGTGTGTATATCCGATCTGCCACAGGCCGAAGGCTGTGAAGTTGGCGATTATTTCCCATACGACCATCTCTTCGTTAAACAGCGTGAACTGGTGTACAATACCGACCGCAAATGCGCTGACAGCGATCAGCAGCATGATCCGGCAGTATTTCTTTTCCAGTGTTTTTACGACACGGTTCTCTTCCGCCTCGTAGTGCATCGTGTAGACTTCCTGCATCATATCCCGCATAACTTCCGAAACAGGCTGCCGGAATAATAGGTTAATCTGCAGCGGAGCAGCCGTTTTCATGGAAGCGATATAGCGGTTGATTACTTTTGCGTATTTCTGATTGATGGCCATTTTGGGGCCGATCTGGATCGGATCGAAAAAATCCTCCTTGTTCGGAAGCTGCAGATCCAGCGTTTCCGGATCGCGTCTGCTGACCCGGATCCAGCGTTTCTGGTCGCGATCCGTCTGGGAGAACGTATAAGTAAGCAGCGTCATCATCAGAAGTGTAATATCTATCAGCCCGTTCGTTCTTCTTCCCACGTTGCCGACTGTGCTCAGGATAATCACGGCAATTTCCGCTGCATCCATCAGTGCGAGAATCACGGTTCCGGTCAGATAATGCTTTTTTTTCAAATGAAAAAGCAGCGCCGTAAGTCCGGCCAGCACGCCGATCATGTTTTTTGTCCAGATTCCCCACGGAAGCGGAATATTATTTGTAAAGGGAGAACTGATTCCGGACAGATAACTCCGGAGAAGCATTTCATAAACCAGGTTTAAAATGGAAATCACGATCGTATAGATTCCGATCCTTTTCAGATTACGATAGTACAGACTCATAAACCGGATTCTCCCGAACATCATTTTCAAGAAACCGTATATTATGATATCACATATTCCGGCCATGCATCAACGAATCATATCATTTAAACAAACAATCTGACTGTCCGTATCCGGAAAAAAATGCAGCTTCTTCTTGACATTCCGCCTTTTTTTCGGCATGATGAAAGAAAGGAAAAAACCATATGTTTTTTACATCTTTTATTTCTTTTTATATCGCAGGAGGAGGATTGCCAAAATGCTCTCAGATTTCGAAAAAGCCAAGCAGGAAGACAAAAGCAAGCTGAATCAGGAGATCAAAAAACTTCGGGCGCGCCTTATGGCTCAGCAGCAGCTGCTGCGCGCAGGAAAGCTTCCTGTGCTTGTCCTGATCGAGGGCTGGTCCGCAGCCGGGAAAGGAAGCCTGATCAAGGAGATAATCAGCGAAATGGATCCCCGGTTTTACCAGGTTACTTCTCCGGCTGTTATTCCGGAGAGTGAATCCCGGTATCCTTTCCTTTATCCTTTCGCCAGTGCAATTCCCGAAAACGGACAGATCGTATTTCTGGATTCCGGCTGGATGGAAAGCGCCGTGCGGAAAAAGCTCCGTCTTGAAATCACCCGGGAAGAATATAAACGCCGGATCCGCATGGTCAATGAATTTGAACGTCAGCTGCGTGACGGCGGATATCTTATATTGAAAATTTTCCTTCATATCGGCCGTGAGGAACAGTTCGAACGGCTGAAAGCGCTCAGTGAATCGGTGGATACTGAATGGCGTGTTACAAAGGATGATCTCTGGCAGCATCAGGAATATGCTCAGTTCCTTAAAACTTATGATGATTTCATGGAAAAGACCAATGAAACCGTTCCGTGGCATATTCTGGACGGCAAACGCAAAAAAACCGCGGTTCGCGACGCGCTGAAGCTTCTTGTCGCAAAAATAGACAAAGCCCTTGAAAAGGGCCGCTATATCGGTGAACCCTTTGAGGAGAAATTTCCGCTCGTGAAGATGCCCATGCTGAAGGATGTGGATCTCTCCCCGGTGATCAGCGACGAAGAGTATCAGAAAGAGCTTAAAAAGCTTCAGTCCCGCCTCAGCGAACTCCATAACGTTCTGTACCGAAAAAAGATCCCTGTCATTCTGTGCTACGAAGGCTGGGATGCTGCCGGCAAAGGTGGCAATATCCGCCGTGTTGCCTATCCGCTCGATCCGCGCGGCGTTGACGTGCATCCCATCGCCTCTCCGGAACCGCATGAACTTAATCGTCAGTTCCTTTGGCGTTTCTGGACGCGTCTGCCGCGCACCGGTCATATCTGTATTTTTGACCGTACATGGTACGGCCGCGTGATGGTGGAACGTCTCGAGGGCTTCTGTACAGAAAAGGACTGGCAGCGAGCCTATAACGAAATCAATGAGTTCGAACGCCAGCTGACTGATTGGGGTGCTGTTGTCATGAAATTCTGGATCCATATCGATCAGGATACGCAGCTGGCCCGCTTCACCGACCGGCAGAACACACCTGAAAAGCAATGGAAGATAACGGATGAAGACTGGCGAAACCGCGACAAATGGCCCCAGTATGAAGTTGCAGTGGACGAAATGCTCCGCAAAACAAGTACAGAAAACGCTCCGTGGTATATTATTGAATCCAACGACAAGAAATATGCCCGGATCAAGGTTCTCCGCCTGATTGTCAAAAAGCTCGAAAAAGCCTGTGAAAAAAGTTTTGAAAATTCAATGGCCTGATTGTTTCATTCAGACGGAAGATGACATTTGTTCCGGTTTTTGTCTTCCGGACTAGATGCTTTTCATCGATGCGCTCTTTCAGTTTATGAACGTGAAAACCGTCGCCGGTCAGTCCCCTTTTCCCCGCCGGTTCTGACAGCATGTTCAATGAATTGCGAAGAGCGTTTTATTGCGCTTTCCCGATCCCTGATCGATCTGCGGATCCTTTGGTTATATCAGTTTATTCATCGTTCAGATTGTTCCCGCCGCAATCCATCTGAAAAACTTGCCATCCTTCTCCTTCTGTTGTAAAATTTTTCTGTTATATTTTTCTGGAAAGAAGGGCTTTCAGTGACAAAGCTTGAAATGGATCTCCTCGATCTTCTGAAGGAGGACTGCCGCCTTCCTCTTGAGAAACTCGCGGTAATGACCGGAGCGTCTCTTGAGGAGGTTGCGGCAACCATAGAAAATCTTGAAAATCGCCGGGTTATCCTGAGGTATTCCCCTATGATCAACTGGGACCTGACGGACCGTGAGCGCGTCGAAGCGATGATCGAGGTTCGTGTTACGCCTCAGCGGGATATGGGTTTCGATGCGATTGCCCGCCGCATTTACTGCTTTGACGAAGTAAAAAGTGTTTTCCTGATGTCCGGTTCGTATGACCTGCTTGTCCTTGTGGAGGCTCGTACGCTGAAAGAGCTGGCCGCTTTTGTCAGCGGCAAGCTTTCTCCCCTGGAAACCGTTACCGGAACGGCAACCAGCTTCGTTCTGAAGCGCTATAAGGAAGAAGGCGTGATTTTTGACTCCGGTGAATCAGATCGCAGGCTGGTGATTTCACCGTGAATTATGATAAATTCCTGAATCCCCGCATCACTTCAGTCCCGCCCAGCGGAATCCGCAGGTTTTTCGACCTGGCCGCCACCATGAAGGATACGATTTCCCTGGGTGTCGGTGAGCCGGATTTCAAAACACCGTACCACATCCGTAATGCCGCTGTTGATTCCATCATGGACGGAGAAACCCAGTATACTGCCAACCGCGGTCTGCCTGAGCTTCGCAGTGAAATCAGCTTGTACCTATCCGGCCGTTACGGCGTTTCATACGATCCGGACAATCAGATTCTCGTTACCATCGGAGCATCGGAAGCCATTGATCTGGCACTGCGCTCCCTCTGTTCACCCGGTGATGAAGTTCTTGTTCCGGAGCCCAGCTATGTTTCCTATTCTCCCGGTGTCATTTTCGCCGGCGGAAATCCGGTCGGTGTTGAGACCCTGGAGAAAGATGATTTCCGTCTTACGGCAGAAAAACTGGAAAAAGCAGTCACTCCTCGCACAAAAGCGCTGATTCTGCCCTATCCCAACAATCCCACAGGCGCTGTTATGGAAAAGCGGGATCTGGAGGCTGTCGCCGATGTCATCCGTAAACACGATTTATTCGTTATCTCGGATGAAATCTATTCAGAACTGATCTATGACGGACATTCGCACGTTTCCTTCGCCTCCCTGGAGGATATGTACGACAGAACACTGACCATCAACGGATTCAGCAAAGCTTTCGCCATGACCGGCTGGCGCGTCGGCTACGCCTGCGGACCGGCGGAAATTATCTCCGTCATGAACAAGATTCATCAGTACGCTATCATGTGTGCGCCGCGTCAGGGTCAGGTCGCCGCGGCCGCCGCTTTGCGGATGGGGCGTGAAAACGGCTATGAGGAAGTTCTGCGTATGCGGGACAGTTATGACCGCCGCCGCCGTTTAATGGTTGACGCCTTCCGTTCAATGGGACTGCACTGCTTTGAACCCTACGGCGCCTTCTACGCCTTCCCTTCCATCCGTTCCTCCGGAATGACCAGCGAGGAATTCTGTGCCAGACTCCTGAGGGAAAAGAACGTTGCTGCCGTACCGGGAACCGCCTTTGGCCCGGGAGGCGAGGGCAATATCCGCTGCTGCTACGCCACCGCGCTTGACAAGCTCAGTACTGCCCTGGAACGTATAGCTGCTTTTGTTAAAGAAAACACCTGACAGATTGGAGAAAAACATGTTTAGAAAAATTGTTTCCATGATTTCCGCCGTATTTCTTCTTTTTTCCGCCGCCTTTGCGGAAACAGGCGGAATGGAGGTGGAAGATGAGCTTGATATCAATGATCTGATCAAGGTTGCGGAGGAAGAAAAAGCCAAAGATAAAAAGGACAGCGACGGCGCCTATATTATGACCGTTACCTGCACCGGGGATTTTACCATCGGCGGTGACAACTATCATAAAAAGGATATTTTCACCCCCGCGCTGGATGCCCACGACGGGGACATCAATTTCATATTCCAGGAAACGAAAGATATCTTTATGAATGATGACCTGTCCATCATAAATTTCGAGGGTACTTTCACGAATACAAAAAACGTCCCGAAAAGCAAACGTGAAAACGAATTCCTTTTCAATATCGATCCTGTCTACGCAACCGTTCTTCCGGATAACGGTATCGAAGCGGTTTCTCTGGACAATAACCATGTCCGTGATCATGGCGAAGAAGGTCTGACAGATACAAAAAACGCGCTGACTGAAGCCGGAGTCATCTATTCCACTCCGCTGGAGGAAGGAATCTTCAATTACAAGGGGATCATTGATGTCTGCATGCTTTCCTTTCACTGTATCGACAGGTGGGGCGACAGATTTAAAAGAAAGTATGCCAGCGAATACACCGATGAATTCCTGCAGTACGACAGCTTCGATGAAGCGGTCTGCGCAACGATTGCCAAGGCAAAACAGCAGTATCCCCTTGTTTTTGTTTCCTTTCATTGGGGCACAGAAGCTGTTTATATCCCCACGTCCAACCAGATTCGTCTCGGACGGGCTGCTGTGGACGCAGGTGCGGATCTTGTCATCGGCCACCATCCGCACCGGATACAGCCAATTGAGTATTACAAAGGTGTTTATATCCTGTACTCCCTCGGCAACTTCTGTTTTGCCGGCCACAGCAATCCCCGTGACAAATCGTCCATCATCTTCCAGATCCGCTTCCGGGTAAAGAACGGTGAGGTTTCCTATAAGGATTTCCGTATCATCCCGATCCGAATTTCCTCCAACAAAGATTCCAACGATTTCATCCCCAAACCGCTTGGCGATGGTTATTCTTCCGACAGCGTGATCAACACCCTGACGGATAAAAGCAATACCAAAGGCCTTGATTACGTTGTCAGGCAGTTCCCTTTTGACTGGCAGTAAAACTGTTGTGACATGCCGGAAAGGAGTACGTATATGCAAGCCTCTGTATTACTGGACGCCTGCCTTGATGCCGGTATTGATTTTTTCACCGGTGTTCCGGATTCTTTTCTCAAAGGACTCTGTGACGAGCTTTACTCCCGCTACGGAGTGGATTCGAAAAATCATATTGTCGCACATAACGAAGGCGGTGCCATCGGCCTCTGCGCCGGACATTTTCTGGCCAGCGGAAAACCCGCCCTCTGTTATATGCAGAACAGCGGCCTCGGCAACGCCGTCAATCCCGCAGCCTCTCTCATGGATCCCAAGGTCTACTGCCTTCCGTGCCTTCTGGTTGTCGGCTGGCGGGGCGAGCCTGGTACGAAGGATGAGCCGCAGCACGTTACCCAGGGCGCAGTTACCCTCGCTCAGCTGGACCTTCTCGGTATACGCTATGAAATTATTTCCCCTGATACGGACGAAGCCGCTTTCCGGAGTGTATTCACATCGCTCCTCACCGAACTGAAATCCGGCAGAATGGCGGCGCTGGTCATCCGGAAAGGCGCGCTGACTTCAGACACACATCCGACCTACGGCAGCGCAGTTTCCCTTACCCGGGAAAAGGCAGCGGAGATCATTCTGCGTGAGTCCCGTGCTTCCGATATCTTTATCTCCACAACCGGCAAGCTTTCAAGGGAGATTTTCGAGCTCCGTGAAGCAAGAAATGAAGACCATTCCCGTGATTTTCTTACTGTCGGTTCCATGGGCCATGCATCCATGATTGCCCTTCGCGTTGCTGAAGAAAAACCGGACCGGCGGGTCTGGTGTCTGGATGGAGACGGAGCCATGATGATGCACCTCGGTGCCTTGCCGCTGATCGGTTGCCGGAGCCCGAAAAATTATATCCATGTCGTCATCAATAACGGAGCTCACGAAACCGTTGGCGGTATGCCGGTATGTTCCGGCAGACTGGATATCTGCGCTTTTGCCCGCGCCGCGGGATATGCAAGTGTCCTCAGCGCAGACAGTGAAAATTCACTCGCTGCCGCGATTCACGGTTTTCCGGAAAATGAAGGCCCCGTTCTGCTGGAAGTCCGATGCGCCTGCGGCGCCCGCCCTGATCTCGGCCGCCCCACCACCACCCCGCAGCAGAATCGCGATGCGTTCATGAGCTTTCTTCAGGAAGCCTGACAAAAAACATATATCATCCTGCACATGCATTGCACAGCCGGGCTCACCCGGCTTTTTTAATTGTTACAAAAAATTAAAAAAATTGACCCCAAGATGTAGTGTTCGTCAGTTGACCACCGGTGCATATTTAGTTAATATAGACAGGAAATGAAGAAATCATGAAGGTGGGATGAATATGATTGCAGGGTACAGCTGTAAGCCTGTATTCCAGTATCAGTTCCGTCCCCTCGTGCATGATCACCGCGCCGCGGACGGCGGATTCTGCATCATTCTGTATGAAAACCGCATCCTTTCTTTCAGCACATATGATGCTGCCGGTCTTTTTATAGATGAGCTGTGTTTCAGTCTTCCCGGCCGCGTGATGCAATGTTTCTTCAGCCTGCTGCGCAACGCCGGCAGCTGGCTCGGTTCCTCCCCGGTGGATCTCCGCGCATCCAACGTTTCACCGTATGCTTCTTCCTTCGCCTTTGACGGATACGATCCGATCAGGATCTGGGGAATGAACGAACTGATCTGTGAACCCGCCGGTTCCGAAATGGGTTTTTTCGCCAGGCATCTGTATGTTCTCTTTGAAGATGTGGCAAACCTGCTTGCGGAAAACGGAATCCGCCTTACGCTGGATGGTTTTACATGGGACAATAATGTAATACATCCTTTCCGAAAGAATCAGCTTTACACTTCCGGCCGGCAGGGTGTTATCTGAAAACAGTCAACAGCAGCGTACCGGATCCGGTACGCTGTTTTTAAGGAGAATGCGCAATGGATATAATGGATATAATGGAAAAATACAATGCCTGGCTCGCCTGCCCTGCTATGGACAAAGAACTGCTGACCAATCTTCAGCAGATGGATGACGAGGCCCGTTTCGACAGCTTTTACCGGGACCTTGCCTTCGGCACAGGCGGTCTGCGGGGCATCCTTGGCGCAGGCACCAACCGCATGAACGCTTTCACTGTTGCCAAAGCCACCCGCGGTCTCGCGGCTTACCTGAAGGAATCATTCACGTCTCCCTCCTGCGCTGTCAGCTATGACAGCCGCATTCACAGCAAAGATTTCGCTGAACTTGCTGCTGCTGTCTTCGCTTCATCAGGCGTCCGGGTATATCTCTATCCGCAGCTGCAGCCCACACCCATGCTTTCATTCGCCGTACGGCACCTTCATACATCCGCAGGCGTGATGATCACTGCCTCCCACAACCCGGCCAAATTCAACGGATATAAAGTCTACGGACCGGACGGCTGCCAGATCACACTGGAAGCCGCCGGGCGCATTCAGCATTTCATTGACGACGAAGATGACTTAACCGAAACTCTCCCGGACTATTCTGCATATCTCGCAGAAGGAATGATCTCTCTCATCGGAGACGACACAATCGAGGCATATTACAAAGCCATATGGAAGCTGCGTGTCCGCCCTTCCTCCGAACCGCTGCATCTGGTCTATTCACCACTGAATGGCACCGGCAACGTTCCTGTGCGTGAAATTCTGCGACGCATGGGCAATATCCGTGTGGATATCGTCGAAGAACAGGAACTGCCGGATGGAAACTTCCCCACCTGCCCGTACCCGAATCCGGAAATCCGGGAAGCCATGTCCCTTGCCATCGCGAAAACGGTTGAAACCGGTGCCGATTTCTGCTTTGCCACGGATCCGGACTGCGACCGTATGGGCGCCGGTGTCCGCACAGGTGATCAGGTTGTCCTGATCAGCGGCAACGATATGGGAATCCTGATGCTGGACTATCTCTGCCGAAACGCTGTTTCCGGCGCACTGCCGCGCGTCGCGGTCAAAACAATCGTAACCACGGAAATGGCGTCCGCTGTCTGCGCAAAATACGGTGTAGAGTTGCGGAACGTTCTCACGGGTTTTAAATTCATCGGGGAACAGATCGGCCTCCTGGAGCAGGCCGGCGAAGCGGATCGCTTCCTCTTCGGCTTTGAGGAAAGCTACGGCTATCTTTCCGGCACGGATGTCCGGGACAAGGATGCCGTCAATGCCGCCCTCCTGCTGTGTGAAATGGCTGCAAACCTGAAAGCGGAAGGAAAAACGCTTCTTTCCCGTCTTGATGAACTCCGCGCTGAATTCGGCTTCTATGCCCAGCGTCTCCTCACCTTCCAGTATGAAGGCAGCGAAGGCGCCCGGCGCATGGCGCAGATTATGGAACATCTCCGGGCTCCGTTGGCTGATATCAATACGCAGTTTCTTCCCGTTTCCGCCCGTACGGATTATCTGCTGGACGATACAGGCCTCCCGAAGAGCGACGTTCTCTCCTTCAGCCTGCCGGAAGACCGAAAATTCATCGTCCGCCCTTCCGGCACGGAGCCAAAGCTGAAGGCCTATCTTTTCGCACGAGGCACAACCCAGGCTGCAGCGGAGCGGACTCTTGATCTGCTTGAACGGGAAGTCCGAAGGCTGTGTGAATAAAATCAGACATAAGTAAACAGGCTGCCTGAACGGCAGCCTGTTTTTCTCATTCTCAGAACCGGGCCTGGCGCTGTGCTTCGAAGCACTCACGGCAGTACACGGGACGATCTCCGCGGGGCTGGAAGGGAACCTGGGTTTCGCATCCGCAGCCATCACAGATCACAGTGAACATCTGGCGGGGAGCTCCTCCGTTGCCGTTCTGGGCACGGCGGGCAGCGCGGCAGGCAGGGCAGCGGCTGGGCTCATTCTGGAAGCCCTTCTGAGCAAAAAATTCCTGTTCGCTGGCAGAGAAAACGAATTCGTTGCCGCATTCACGGCAGGTCAGGGTCTTGTCCTCGTACATGGATGAATCCTCCTAAATAAATGTTGTTTACCCGCGCCATTGGTTATGAACTGTGCCCCGTTCCAGACAATGGTTATGAGAAACAACCATGGAGGAAATGAACCGCCGTAACGACCAGGGGTTGGGTTTGTTTTAAAGTATATCATGTTGTTTTTATTTTGTACAGAACTTTTTTACAGAAAAAGGAAACCAAATATTGTTTTCCGAATGTGTCCGCCTTTTCAGAGTCGGCTTTTAAAACGCGATGAACTCTGATGTTTCAGCGTGCGCCCGCACCTGTTTGCCGCCATTGTACTGTGCGTAAGAATCCGTTTTTCTTCCGGAAGATGCATTTCCCGTTCCGTCTGCCCCTTGCGAAAATCGGCACGGATAAGTTTCCCCATGTGCCGAAGCAACCATAAACTTGCGTTGTTAAACGGGATACAGGTGGAGCTGACAGGAAAACTGCTATCCGGTGTATATCTGCGTATCAATTACTGAGGCATGAAATAACTGCCTGCATCTGAACATCATTTAAATATAGGAGGAATTGGTAATGAAGAAGCTGACAGCAATGATGATAGCCCTGGTACTTGCCTTTGCGCTGGGATGCGCCGCATTTGCTGAGCATACCGGTGATTTGACGGTACAGCAGGAATCCTGGCTGCGTGATAGCCTGACGAATACCGGCTGGATGGAAAAAAACGGGAACCGTATCACCCTGGATATCGAACCTGATCCGGACGGAGAAGATGAATTCAAGGCTGTCCTCATCCAGTCCAACGGAGCGGACGAAAGCATCGTAATGACTTTCTACTGCAACTATGACCCGTATATCCATACCCTGAAAGCTGACCGGGTCGTGTGCGTCAGGGAGAACTACACGGAAAGCAGCAGCGAACCGGTTGTAACCCCGATTTACGACCGCGAAAGCCAAACAGTTTTTAAACTTGACGAAGACGGTACCCTGCTCCTGAGAAACGAAGCCTATATGGAAGATAATGAGAACGACATTTTCCTGATGGGCTTCACCAGGGTCTCCGGCGTTGAAAAGGGAAAGAAACTGTCTGAGGAAGCCAGGAAAACCTGTGAAAAAGCACTGGATGGTATTCTGGGCGCAGGCTGCGAACCGCAGATGATTCTGGCTGAGAAAGACACTAAACTCTGCGTACTGTGTGAGGCATCGTCCGCGGTCCCGGATTCAGCTCCCGTTTTCGTACTGCTTTTTATCGACACAGCAGCGGAAAACGAATCCTTCCCAAGTGTAGTTCTGCTGAACGATGACGGAAGCGAAGGATAAAAGCAGAAACCCACTCTGCACCACCGGTTATAAACATGACCGGTGGTATTATATTCCGTTTTTGAGCTGAAGATAATTGAACCGGCTTTTTCAGTTCCCGACCGGCCATTCGGATTTCCGGCAAAAGAAAAGCCCTGCTTTTCCGCAGGGCTTACGAGGTGCCATCCAGATTCGAACTGGAGAATAAAGGTTTTGCAGACCTTCGCCTTACCACTTGGCTATGGCACCACAAAAAATGGAGCGGTAGACGGGACTCGGACCCGCGACATCCACCTTGGCAAGGTGGCACTCTACCAACTGAGCTACTACCGCATAAATGGTGCCTTGGGGCGGAATCGAACCACCGACACTGTGATTTTCAGTCACATGCTCTACCGACTGAGCTACCAAGGCATATGATGGCGACCCGGAAGGGGCTCGAACCCTCGACCTCCAGCGTGACAGGCTGGCGCTCTAACCAACTGAGCTACCGGGCCGGATAATTGGTGGGAACAACAGGGCTCGAACCTGTGACCCTTTGCTTGTAAGGCAAATGCTCTCCCAGCTGAGCTATGCTCCCGCATACCGCACGGGATCACCGGTAACGGCTTTGTCTCGCAAGCGGCTTTGATATAATATCGCATTGAAAATGGTTTGTCAAGGAAATTTTTATTCATTCATTTGTAAAGATTATGTACTTGCTTCTGCCGTTCTGCCGTGCTATATTTTCGCAGGTGGGTCTTTAAGACGGTACGGGATGCCGACAAGATGCGACCGTGTGACCTGTGCGGGTCATAACAGCGTTGATCGTAGCTTGCCGAAACAGCCGGCAGGCTCTTTTTATGTCTGAGGCCTTCCGAAATTGAAAGGAGGAATGCTCCCTATGAATCTCGTTTACAAAGTCAACGACAAGCCGAAATTTCCCCAGCTGCTCGTATTTGCTTTCCAGCAGCTGCTTGCGATCCTGGCCGCCACGATTGCAGTGCCCAGCATCATCGGTAACGGTATGAGCCAGAGCGCGGCTCTTTTCGGCGCCGGCGTCGGCACGATTGTCTACCTGCTTTTGACAAAGTTCAAGAGCCCTGTTTTCCTCGGCTCCAGCTTTGCTTTTCTTGGTTCCATGTTCGCCGCTTTCGGCGGAGCTGCTTCTACATCCGTCGGATATGCCGGACTGATCATCGGTGCAGCCTTTGCCGGTCTTGTATATGTAATTATCGCCATCTTTGTGAAGATCGGCGGCGTAGGCTGGGTTTCCAAACTGATGCCTCCGGTCGTGATCGGCCCGACTGTCGCGATTATCGGACTTTCCCTGGCTGGAAACGCCATCGGAAATTCCTTCGGCTTCGGCAGCCCTCAGTCATCCTATACGATGGATACCTCAATGTGGGTTAATCTGGTATGCGCGATTGTCACCCTGCTGACTGTTATTTTCTTCTCGGTTAAGGGCAAGAAGATGTTCAAACTGATTCCCTTCATCCTTGGTATCATTGCCGGCTATATTGTCGCGCTGATCTTCACCCTCATCGGAAGAGCGACCAGCAACGATGCGTTGAAAATCCTGAACTTTGCGGCTTTTGAAAACATGAAATGGGTCCCCGATTTCACCTTCACGGAAGCCTTCAAGGGCCTGAAGGAAATCGACGCGAAATACATCGCCACCATCGCCGTCGCGTATGTACCCGTCGCCTTTGTCGTATTCGCGGAACATATTGCCGACCACAGGAACCTGTCCACCATTATCGGGCAGGATCTGCTCCAGGAACCCGGCCTGCACAGGACTCTGCTGGGTGACGGTATCGGATCTATTGCCGGCGCCTTCTTCGGCGGCTGCCCCAACACCACCTACGGTGAGTCCGTCGGCTGTGTGGCTATTACAGGCAACGCTTCCATCCTTACGATCCTTACTACTGCGGTCCTGGCTATTGCCGCAAGCTTCTGCGCTCCGTTTGTAACTTTTCTGAGCACGATCCCGACCTGTGTTATGGGCGGCGTGTGCATCACCCTGTACGGCTTCATCGCCGTCTCCGGTCTGAAGATGCTGCAGCCGGTGGATCTGAATGACAACCGGAATCTGTTCACCGCTTCTGTAATCCTGATCGCCGGCATCGGCGGCATGACCATGAACATCGGTTCCGTAACCCTGACCGAAGTCGCCTGCGCCCTGATTCTCGGCGTCATCGTCAATCTGTTGTTCAACCGTCCCGCAAAGGACGAAAAGCAATTCAATTCCGATTGAATGAAAGGCATGCGGGGTACCTGGTGTACCCCGCATGGTTTTTAAAGCCATGAAACTGAAATCCGTAATTATGGATGAAGCGGCTGTCCGCCGCAGTATGACCCGCATCACGCATGAGATCATCGAAAAGAACAGCGGCACAGCCAACATTGTGCTGCTGGGAATCCGCCGCCGAGGAATTCCCCTTGCCGCAATGCTTCGGGATAATATCCGCCGTTTCGAAAACCGGGAGCTTCCCGTCGGAAGCATCGATATCTCGCTTTACCGCGACGATCTGACCGAACTTGCGGACGCTCCTGAAAAGGGAGACAGCGATATTCCCTGTGATATCACCGGAAAGACCGTAATTCTCGTGGATGACGTCATATATACCGGCCGGACGGTTCGTGCCGCCATTGAAGCCGTATTCCACTACGGTCGCCCGAAAAGCATTCAGCTGGCGGTTCTTATTGACCGCGGGCATCGGGAGCTCCCTATCCGCGCTGACTACGTCGGCAAGAATATTCCAACAAGCCATACGGAAGTTGTTTCCGTCATGGTGAATGAGTATGACGGTCAGACGGGCGTCTGTCTCTATCAGCTGTAGTTTTACGACTGAATCCCTTATATTTCCTCAAAAACTTTTGTTTAACAGTTTACAAACGACCTTGATTTTGGTAATATATTTGTCGGCTCTCAAATGAACCGTAGACTCAGGCTGCCGAATCTCCGACGCTTCTCCGAGTCCACGGCGATTGCCGGGCCGAATATGCCGCAATCGGCAAATATTTAGGAGGAAACTATGACCAAGTCAGAAATCATCGCCGCCTATGCGCAGCACGAAGGCGACACCGGTTCTCCCGAAGTGCAGATCGCTCTGCTCACAGAGAGAATCAACCACCTGAACGAGCATCTGAAGCTCAACAAGAATGACCATCATTCCAACCGCGGCCTGCTGCTGATGGTCGGCCGCCGCCGCAACATGCTGGAGTACCTGAAGAAGACGGATATTGAGCGCTACCGTACACTGATCGCGCGGCTGAATCTGCGTAAATAAGCCGTCCCGGGTTCCCGGTACCCAAGTAGCTTTTAAAGCCGCCGGAGGATTCCATTTTCTTCCGGCGGTTTTAAACTTTTTCCGGAGTATCGTATGTTATCCCTTGAAAATCCCCGGTGGGGTTTTCATATGATAGCATACGGCACTCCGCAACAGAACAGCGGAGCTGTGCTCCGCAGAAAAGGAGTAGCGTATGGACCATAAACTTTATACCATGGACTTTGCCGGCAGGCCGCTGACACTGGAGTTTGGCCGCTATTGCGAACAGGCCAACGGCTCCGTGTGGGTGCATCACGGTGATACTGTCGTAATGGTAAACGCCACGATGGCTCCCTCTCCCCGTGACGGTGTGGACTTTTTCCCGCTTGCTGTGGATGTTGAAGAGAAGCAGTATTCCGTCGGCAAGATCCCCGGAGGATTCATCAAGCGTGAAGGCCGTCCTTCCGAAAAAGCCACCCTCACCTGCCGCCTGATCGACCGTCCTCTTCGTCCTCTGTTTGACAAAGGAATGCGGAATGACGTCCAGGTTGTCGTCACAATTCTGAGCGTGGAGCAGGACTGTCCGCCTGAAATCCCGGCCATGATCGGTTCTTCCATTGCCCTTGCCGTAAGCGATATTCCGTGGAACGGCCCCACCGGCGCTGTTCAGGTCGGACGGATCGACGGACAGTTCGTAATCTGCCCTAATGAGGAGCAGCGTGAGAAAAGCGATCTGAGTCTGTATGTCGCCGGTACGGAAGAAGCTATCATGATGGTGGAAGCCGGTGCGAAGGAACTGTCTGAGGACACGATGCTCGACGCGATTCTCTTCGGCCATGAGGAGATCAAGAAACTGGTCGCCTTCCAGAAGGCAATTGTCGCGGAAATCGGCAAGGAAAAGAAAGTTGTTCCGCTGATCACCACCGGTGACGATATTAAAGCCGCCGTACGTGAGTATGCATATGACAAGTGCGTATGGACCTTTGAAACCTTTGACCGGAAGGAGCGTCAGGAACGCGAAGCCCGGACGAAGGAAGAAACCCTGACCGCGCTTGCCGAACGGTTCCCCGAGCGTGAAAGCGAGATCGAGGATGCCCTGTACTACCTGAACAAGGAAGTCATGCGTGCCAGAATTCTGAATGAGGGAATCCGCCCTGACGGCCGGAAGGTTACGGAAATCCGCCCCATCTGGTGCGATGTCGGAGTACTTCCCCGCACACACGGCAGCGCCATCTTTACCCGCGGGCAGACGCAGGCTCTGACCGTCACCACGCTGGGCACCATCAGCGAAGGCCAGACGCTGGATGGTCTGAGCAACGAAGATTTCAAGCGGTATATCCACCATTACAATATGCCCCCGTACGCCACCGGTGAAGCCGGCCGCATGAAGAGCCCCGGCCGCCGTGAGATCGGTCACGGCGCTCTGGCGGAGCGCGCGCTGCTGCCCGTGATTCCCGACGAGGATAAGTTCCCTTACGCCCTGCGCCTTGTAAGCGAAATTCTTTCCTCCAACGGTTCCTCTTCCATGGCTTCCGTCTGTGGTTCCACCCTGAGCCTGATGGATGCCGGTGTCCCGATCACTGCTCCCGTTGCCGGCGTTGCGATGGGCCTGATTACTGATAAAGAAAGCGGCAAGCTGGCTGTACTGACTGACATTCAGGGTCTGGAAGATTTCCTTGGCGATATGGACTTCAAGGTTGCCGGTTCCATGAACGGCATTACTGCCCTGCAGATGGATATCAAAATTGCGGGCATTAACCGTGCAATCCTGCAGCAGGCACTGCACCAGGCACTGGAAGGCCGTCTTCATATCCTGAAGATCATGCTTGACACGCTGGGACAGCCCAGGGAAGAACTGAGCCCCTATGCTCCCAAAATCATCCGGTTCACAATCAACCCCGATAAGATCCGCGAAGTTATCGGACCCGGCGGCAAAATGATCAACAAGATCATTGCTGAAACCGGTGTAAAGATTGACATCGAAGATGACGGCCGCGTATTCATTTCCACTCCCGACCAGGAAGCTGCCGACAAAGCCCGGAAGATTATCGAAGGCATAGCCAAAGATATCGAGGTAGGCGACATTTTCACCGGCAAGGTAGTCCGGATTATGAACTTCGGCGCTTTTGTGGAGCTTGCACCCGGCAAGGACGGCATGATCCATATTTCCAAGCTGGATACCAAGCGTGTTGAAAAAGTTGAGGATGTAGTCAACATCGGTGATGAACTGGAAGTCAAAGTCAACGAAATTGACGCACAGGGCCGGATCAACCTGATCCGTAACGACATCACCTACAGCGAGGCTCCTCGCCACACGGAGGGCGGTTTCCGTCGTCCCCCGCGCCGCAGCAGCCAGGACTGATGAAAGGTCTGCAGCCTCCGGCCTGTGCCGGAGGCTGCATTCATGAAAGCATATGGAGAATGTAAACCGAAGAATTGTCGCCCTGGACATCGGTGATGTCCGGATCGGCGTGGCTGTGTCCGATCTTTCCCGTACAATTGCCACGCCTGTGGAAGTAATCACCCGGATTGGCTGGGGACCGGACGTCCGCAGAATCCGCGAAATCTGCTCCCGGTATGATACGGATCAGATAGTTTCCGGTCTTCCGCTTAACATGGACGGCACGGAAGGTTTTCAGGCAAAAAAGGTACGGGATCTCTGCAGTCAGCTGGAAAAAGCCGGTCTTACTGTTTTTTTCCAGGATGAACGGCTTTCCACCGTTTCCGCGGAGGATATCCTTCTGGAAGGAAACATTTCCCGTTCCGGGCGAAAAAGCAAAGTGGACAAAGTCGCCGCGGCAATTATTCTGGAACAATGGCTGCAGGAACAGCAGCACTGAAAGGAGAAAACAATGGCTGATGAAATCAGGAACAATATCCCCGAAGATGGCGCCGACGACGAACTGGTGGAACTGATCGACGAAAACGGAGAACATACTTTCTTCGAGCATCTGGCTACTCTTGAGTACGAAGGCGAAAACTATCTTGCCCTGTGCGACCCGGAAGCGGACGAGGAGGATCTGGAAGTTTTCATCCTGAAGATCGAGCAGGATGAAGACGGCAACGACGTCTACAATGTTCCGGAAGATGATGTGGCTGACGCGGTATTTGAACAGCTGCTGAAGCTGACAGACGAGCTTGATCAGGAATAATTATTGACGATAATTTCCCGCAGGTGATATACTTGCGGGGACATGCGGATGTGGTGGAATGGCAGACACCGGGGACTTAAAATCCCCTGGCTTCAAAACCGTGCGGGTTCGAGTCCCGCCATCCGCACAAGCCTTGTGAATCAACGTTCACAGGGTTTTTTCTTTTGCGTAAAAATAGGCCCCGGAAAGGGGCCATGGGGACTATTTTGGGGACTACTCAGCATTTTTGAGCACATTTTCAAGTGCTTTTGTTGCTCTCTCATTTGCCTTTTTGAAAGCATGGGTATAGATATCCAGAGTGGTACTTGTCTGCTCGTGACCCATCTGGGCAGCGACTTCCTCAACAGAAAGCTCCCGGGAATAGATCAGCAGTGAACAATTCGGCGTGTCAGCGCAGGACCGTATGAGCCTCTCCGTCAGGAGCATGGGTGACGTAATCCGGATTTCTCAGAAAATACAGGCCTTTTGCCTTGATAAGGGCGTCGACGCACGGCGTTCCTACCTATCCGGCCTGTGTATGGAGGAAATGGCCGGGAACGTCGTAACCCACGGGTTTTCGAAGGATAAAAAGCATCATTTTGTGGATGTACAGGTAATATACAAAAGCGGCAGCCTGATCCTCCGGATCAAGGACGACTGTGCAGCCTTCGATCCCGCAACGCGCAGGGAAATCGTTGATCCCGAAGACATCACAAAGAATATCGGAATCCGGATGGTATACGATATGGCCTACAGCGTCAGCTATCAGTCGCTGCTCGGTCTGAACGTACTGACTGTCGTCATCTGATTTCCCTTCCCGCCTGTTTTTTGCGCGAAATTATTTGTTCCCCTTTCAATCGCTGCCCGGCCTGTGTAAAATAATATACGGAAAAAGCGTTTCAGAAGAAGGTTCTCCGGTTTTTTCTTTTCCCGGCGAAAGGAGGGCGCATGACGGGTCGCGTCTATATTGCCATCGACCTGAAGTCATTTTATGCCAGTGTTGAGCTTGCCGAAAGGAAGTACGATCCGCTGGCCGTCAACCTTGTCGTGGCGGACAAAAGCCGCACGGAAAAAACAATCTGTCTGGCTGTCTCACCTTCCCTGAAAGCCTATGGCATCCCCGGCCGCGCACGCCTCTTCGAAGTTGTTCAGCGTGTGAAGGAGATCAACGCCGAGCGGTACAAAAGAGCGCTGGAGCTCGGATTGCTTCCCAGAAATCCCGTTACGGGAAAATATGTCTTTTCCGGTTCTTCTTTTGACGCAAACGATCTGGCAGCAGATCCTTCACTTGAACTCAGCTATATTGTCGCGCCTCCCCGGATGCTCCTGTATGAGCAGATCAGCACCCGCATTCTCGGTGTTTATCTTCAGTATGTCAGCGCAGAGGATATTCATGTCTACAGTATCGATGAATGCTTTATAGACGTTACCGGTTATCTTAAAACCTATCATACGACCGCCCGCTCCCTGGCTGCCCGCATTGTCCGGGATGTGCTGCGCAGCGCCGGTATCACCGCTACCGTCGGCATTGGCACAAACATGTATCTGGCCAAAGTCGCCATGGATATTATGGCAAAGCGCGTCCCGCCGGGTCAGGATGGCGTCCGCATCGCGGAACTGGATGAAAAAGAATACCGCAGGCTGCTGTGGTGCCATATGCCGCTCACTGATTTCTGGCGAATCGGCGCAGGTACCGCGCGGCGTCTCGCAGCAGTCGGTTGCTTTACAATGGGCGATATCGCGCGCAAGAGCCTGGTGGACGAGCAGAAACTTTATGATATACTGGGCATCAACGCTGAACTTCTGATCGATCACGCATGGGGATGGGAGCCGACGGAGATCAGCATGATACAATCCTATCAGCCGGATGATACCAGTCTTTCCTCCGGCCAGGTGCTGGCCGAACCGTACCCTGCGAAAAAGGCGAAAATAATTGTGCGGGAGATGACAGAGCTCCTTTCCCTTGATCTTGTGCGGAAAGGTATGATTACCCGCCAGGTGGCACTGACTATCGTATATGATCCCGGCAGCATCGTAACCGCCTGTCAGGCCCAAACAGCTAAAGATTCAGTTTTTTATACCGCTTCCACCGGGCAGCGTTACACCGGTGACATAGCTCACGACCACTACGGCCGGATTTATCCGAAGCCCGCCCATGGTTCCGCAAATCTCAGTCGCTGGACGAATTCTTCCCGGCGGATCATCACCGCAATGCTGGAACTCTATGACCGGATTACCGATCCGGATTTTTCTGTCCGGCGTATATACATCGCCGTATGCGGTCTTTTTCCGGAGCAGCGGATGCCGGCAGAAGCTCCGCGGCAGCTTGATTTTTTCACGGATTATGCCGCAATTGAAAAGCGCAGAGCAGAAGAGGAAAAGGATGACGAAAAAGAAAAACAGTTGCAGAAAACAACCCTTACTGTTCTGGATAAATTCGGAAAGAACGCTCTTTTGAAAGGAACTGACCTGCAGGAAGGCGCCACAACCATACAGCGCAACGCACAGATTGGCGGCCATCAGGCCGGTGATATTCCGGAGAATCATAATTCATGAGAATGGCATTCCGGAATACGGGCTGTGCGGCAGACCGCCGGTACTGCCTGCATTGTTGTATTCCGAAAAAAAAACGGATCAGTGCTCAGCTCATCCGTTTTCTTCCCCAAGCGGTTTTGTTTTTGGGGTTCCCGCCTTCCGCGGATATGCGGGGGCAGTTTTTTCTGTCTTCCGGACCGGAAGGATCATGTGCTCCCAATCCCTCCCGGCGATCGGGCATGATACCGGCATTTCCAGCCGCCCTCCCAGTATTCTTGAAGCTCGCCTTCCCTTTTCCAGTTCTTCCCGCAGGGAAGGGCCTTTCCAGCACAATGCGTATCCTCCGATCCGCACATACGGCAGCAGATATTCGCACAGTACATTCAAAGGCGCAAGTGCCCTTGCCGCGGCGATATCATACTGTTCCCTGTGGATACGATTCCGCGCGCCGTCCTCTGCCCGGGTATGCACAATTGTTACATTCCCGGCACCGGTTCCGTCCCGGACTGCCTCAAGAAAATTCAGCCGTTTCCGCTGCGCGTCCAGCAGTGTCACCGAAAGATCCGGCCGTGCCAGCGCCAGCACCATTCCCGGAAAACCGGCCCCGGTCCCTACGTCAATCAGTGACGCACCTGCGGAAATCAGATCTGTACGCAGAACCGCAAGACTGTCAGCAAAATGCCGGTCCACAATTTCTTCATCTTCCGCTGTTGCGGTCAGGTCCATCCTGCTGTTCCATTCCTGCAGCATCCGCAGGTATATTTCCAGCTTTTCCGGCAAATCCGTTCCGCAGGGAATTCTGTTCCTGTCCAGCACTTCGCAAATCCCTTTGCGATCCATTCTCTATCCTCCTACAGGTTCAGATGCAGATATTTGTTCATCCAGTATTTAACCCAGGCCAGTGCTTCCCGGCTGTGATTTTTGATCCAGAATTCCTGCAGACACGGGCTGCCGATTCCGTCGGCGTTCATCCCCAGGTCTTCCGCCAGCGCCATGGAACGCGGTACATGATAATCGCTGGTAACAATCACGACTTTGCGGATTGTCCCCGGATATTGATCGAGCAGCGCTTTTGCGTTTTTCAGATTCTGCTGTGTATTAAAGGAGTCCGGGTCTGTCAGGATCATCTCTTCCGGGATGCCCTTTGCTGAAAGATACTGTTTCATGACAGCGGCTTCCGTAGCAGGTTCGTCTTTCCCTTGCGCACCGCACACGACAATCGGAACATTTTTCCTGTGCCATACCTTCACGGCCGTATCCAGCCGCCAGGAAAGCTGTACGCTTGGCTCACCGTCCGGCTTTACCTGTGCTCCCAGCACAATCACCGCGTCAAACCCGCCGGTCAGTTCATCCGCAGATTTCGGCACCCGCGATTCAAGAACGGTGACATAACCAAGCAATCCGCCAAAACCGACAACGCCCAGTGATATGAGTATAATCAGAATTTTCAGGAACGGATTCATTTTTTTCCTGCCTTTTCCCATTTTTTCCTCCATAAGCTGCGTTTTATGCCTTGCTGTTCCGGATCCGGTAATCGATATCGCCATGCTGAATCATGCTGTAGGTTTTTTCGTTCGCGACGATAATATGGTCCAGCAGAAGGATCCCTACTCCGTTCAGCAGACGCTGCAGCTGCAGGGTAGAGGCTATATCTTCCGGAGAAGGCGCGCATGTCCCGCCGGGATGGTTATGGCACAGCAGTACGCTGTGAGCGTTATAATTCAGTGCTGTTTCCATCACCATCCGCGGATAGGCAGAAACTTCGCTGAGGGATCCGTCGCTGATCTTCCGTCGGCCCAGCACCGCGCATTTTGCGTTCAGTGATACGACGTAAAACTGCTCGGTCCGATGTCCCGCCAGAATGGAAAGGCAGTATTTTTCCGCTTCCCGGCTGTTCCCGATCCTGTCCGGCACAGTCATCGCGCAGCGGTTCCATACCCGGGTCAGCGGTACTACCATGGAAATCAGCGTTGCGGCTTTCTCGCCAACCCCGGAAACGTTCATCAGCATCTCCGGCCTGGCTTCCAGAACACCCTTAAGCGATCCGAATGTTTCCAGCAGCGAGTGCGCAACCGGATTTGTATCACTCCTGGCATTGGCGTAAAAAAGCAGCAGTTCAAGGATCTGATGATCCTCGAAGTTTTCAAATCCGTTTTCCCGGATAAACCGCTGCCGCAGCTTCTCCCGGTGGCCTTCATGCGGGTTTGGCTTTTTTTCCGCCATTTCACGCATCTCCTTTCTTTTATTCGCTGTAGTATTTCCAGATATCCTGGCAGGCCTTCTGTTCCGCGGCACACAGAGGAGTAAACGCTCTTCTGTATGCTTCCTTCACATCTTCAGCTGTCATTTTAACCGGATGATTACCCAGCCTTTCAAGGTTCACGGAGGCGGCCAGCGCATTCAGTGTTTCTTCCGCAGGCATGCCGGGAATCTCCATTTCCAGGTCGTACAGAATACCTCTCAGCAGTCGGGGAACCATTTGCGGGTCACCCAGACGCATCTTTGCGCTCAGGTCCTGCAGTATTTCCTGCATGCTTTCCTCTTTTTCCGCCATTTCCCAAAGCACCGGAAGCGTCAGCATGCACGCGTGACCATGGGCGTATCCCATGGTTTTAGTAATCTGGTATGACATCGCGTGCGCAGCTGTCGTACGGGTGATCTGAATTGCTTTACCGCTCTGGAAACTGGCGTCCAGCATTTCTTCCGCCGCGTGTATATCTCCTGCCAGGTATGTCTTCAGATTATCCAGTACGCCCAGAACAGCCAGATATGCATGAACTCTGCTGTCGTCTGTAGCACCCGCGCACCAGTAGCTTTCGATTCCCTGGCTGAGCGCGTCCAGTGCGGCGGATTTTTTATGATACAGCGGAAGCGTATCCAGCAGTTCCGCGTCCAGAATCACTCCGTCGGGCTGCAGGTCAGGATGGTTCAGTGACATTTTCTTGTTTTCCAGGTATACAACCGCCGTCTGCGTCGCCTCCGAGCCGGTTCCTGCTGTTCCGGGGATCGCTATATGCGGTGTGTTCATTCGTTCAGGCAGCTTTCCGGCAGCTGTGTCTTCCAGGCTTCCTGTGTGCAGAATTGCTTTAGCAGCTTTTGCTGAATCTATGGCGGATCCTCCGCCGATTGAAATGATACCGTCACATTGCCGCGCACGGTATAGTTCCGCTGCGGGCAGGGCATCCTGCAGATCCGGATTCGGGTGATAATCGCTGAACACCGGTGCGTTCAGCAGTTCAGGATCCTTCTTCAGCAAATTTCCGATAAGGTGCTTCGATCCGATGATCAGCGGATGTGTAATCCCCAGTTTGCCGGACATCTGAGGAAGCTTTCCAAGACTCCCCCGTCCCCGGATTACTTTCTGATACATATATTCCTTGTCCTCTCTTCATATAACCGGAATCTTTCTATTTTCCGACACAGAAGCCGGAGAAAACAGCATCCAGGAGTTTTTCATCCGCCCGGTCACCGGTAATCTCGCTCAGTGCGTTCTGTGCCGCCTGCAGATCCGTCGCCGCCATATCCGGTGTAAACACATCAAGCGTGTGTTCGGCATCCCGCAGGCAGGAAACAGCCCGCTTTACCGCTTCAAGATGCCTGGGCTGAGTCAGCACAAGCCCGTCTGAAATCTCCGCCCGTTTCCGGAACAGTTCCCGCAGAGGCTGCAGGGATGCCTCATCCAACGCGGATACCGTCATACACAGCACATCCGAACGTATCTTCCGGATGCTCTCTTCTGTTGTGCGCTGCGGAAGATCGGACTTGTTGATGATTACCGCGTCTTCTCCCCGCAGTTCCTTCAGCCAGGTAATTTCATCCCCGTCCGGTTCCTTTGAACCGTCAAGCACAAGCAGAGCCACATCCGCGTTCTGCAGCGCCCGCTCGGATCTTTCCACGCCGATTTTCTCAATAGGATCATCGGTTTCCCGCATTCCGGCTGTATCCGTCAGAATAACCCGGATTCCGTCCATCCGGATTTCTCCTTCCACCGTGTCCCGCGTCGTTCCCGGAATGTCTGTAACAATGGCTTTGTCCTGCCCGATCAGCGCGTTCAGCAGGCTGCTTTTGCCGGCGTTCGGAGCTCCGAAAAGCGTAACGTGCATTCCGTCGTGAATAAGCCGGGAAGAACGTTCGTCGATGGATCTTTCCAGCTCGGCTGTAAGCTGCTCCAACCCTTCACGAAGCGATCCGGCGCCTTCCTCATCGGAAATTTCTTCCGGATAATCGATGCACGCGGCCAGGCCGGCCTGCAGGCGATAAAGTTTTTCCGATGCGGCACGTACAAACTGCGCTGTACCTCCGCTCATCTGTCGCACAGCAGCGCGGCGTTCCTGTTCTCCTCGGGCAGCAATCAGACTCATGACTGCCTCTGCCCTGCTGAGATCAATCCGGCCGTTCAGAAAAGCCCTGCGTGTAAATTCTCCGGCCTCCGCAAGTCTTGCGCCTCTGCGCATGCAAAGATCCAGTACGCTCTGCAGCACCTGGGTGCCGCCATGAATCTGTATCTCTGCAACATCTTCCCTCGTATAGCTGGAAGGAGCCCGCATCAGTACAGCCATGCACTCATCCAGCTCTTCATTTCCGTCCATAATCCGGCCGTATACAAGCCGATGGCTTTCCGGCGGAACACCCTGCCGGTTTCCTGCAGGATGAAAGATCTCCGTAAGTATTTTTTCCGCTTCCGGCCCGCTGATCCGGATAATGCCGATACCGCCCTGTCCCGGCGCTGTGGCAATTGCTGCGATGGTATCCTGGTTCATCTGCCTGTATCCTGCTCTCTGTTTTTACTTACGCCCCATTGCATGCAGCCGCATGATGGATGCTGCCATGTCTTCGCTGCGGAACAGCGCCGTACCCATCACGGCCACCGTCAGGCCGCAGTCCGCAAGTGCCTGCAGGTTATCCTCCCGGATACCGCCATCGGCTTCAATTTCTCCGGTATATCCCATTTTCCGCAGCTTCCGGATTTTATCCAGGACGCGATCATCCAGCTTTTGTCCCCCAAATCCCGGTTCCACGGTCATAGCCAGAATCATATCAGCCTTTTTGAAGTAGGGCAAAACTGTCTCTGCCGGCGTTCCGGGTTTCAATGCAATGCCGGCTGCCGCGCCTGCTGCATGGATCCGTTCCAGTACAGCTGAAATGTCCGCGCTGATCTCCGCATGTATGGTCACGATATCCGCTCCGGCCTGCAGAAACGCGTCCAGAAGCGTCTCCGGATGGTCCATCATCAGATGAACGTCCAGCGGAACGGATACAATCTTTTTCAGATGCCGGACGGTTTCCGGCGTATATGCAAGATTCGGGACAAAATGCGCGTCCATGACATCCACATGGATCCAGTCGCATCCGGCTTCCGCGGCCCGCTCAGCATCCCTTCCCAGGCAAAGCGGATCTGCCGCCAGAATACTCGGGGCTATCTTAATCATATCGTTCCCTCCATACTTCCCGCGTTTCCGCCAGCAGCTGGCGGTAACGCTGCAGTCTGCCAGTGTGAATGACCCCTTTTTCAGCAGCTTCCTGTACGGCGCAGCCGGGTTCCCTGTCATGCAGGCATTCCCGGAAGCGGCATTTCCCCTCAAACGGTCTGAATTCCGGATACCGCTCCCGCAGCTTTTCAGGCGCCAGCGTTTTTTCCGGTTCCAGCAGGTTGAATCCGGCGGTATCCATAACGCGCAGCCCGTCCTGTTCGATCAGTTCAGATTGTCTGGTTGTGTTTTTGCCGCGGGCAATTTTCCGGGAAATATCTCCTGTTTCCAGCTGCAGATCCATCAGGGCATTCAGCAGGGTACTCTTGCCGGCGCCGCTCTGACCGGTCAGACAGCAAAGAGCGCCTTTCATAGCTTCCTTCAGTGATTCCAGTCCTGTTTTTTCCTTTGCGCTCACCGCAAACACCGGAAAGCCGGCAGTCCGGTATTGTTCGGCAATCCTTGCCGCAAGTCCGCTGTCCAGATCGGATTTATTCACTGCCAGCAGAACATCCATTTCCTGTGCAACCGCCCGTGAAATCAGCCGGTCTGTCAGCAGAAGATCCGGTTCAGGTACCGGAGCGATAACAAGGACAAGACGCGTAACATTGGCCACAGGCGGGCGCAGACAGACAGTCTTTCTGGGAAGGATTTCCTCAATCCATCCATGTTCCTCAGCTTCTCCAGGCGAAAAGAGTACTTCGTCACCCGTCAGCGGACTGATTCCCTGGCGCCGGAATTTTTTTTTGCATCGGAGTATATAGCAGTTTCCCGTTTCATCCTTTGCTGTATAAAAACTGCCGATTCCGCGGATCAGCGTTCCGCGCAGATATAGTTCCTGACGCTCACTCATTGCCGGTACCATCCCTGCCCAACGTACCGGGCACCAGAACCTTCTGCTCCTGCTGCTGTTCGCCGATATACACAGTGTATGTGTAAGTCCTGCCGTCCGGAATATCCACCGTATCCTCAATCACACGGGGATCCTCCGGTTCCAGTGTGTAAGTTCTTGTATCGACCGCGACACTGGACTGTTCCGCGCGGATACTTACTCTCACTTTTAGCTGCTGATCGCTTTCAGGCACACGGAAGCTCATGGCAGCCGTACTTACCGCTTCCGGATATCTGCAAAGGGTCAACTGTACGGGTGTATCCTCTGCCACCCGGTTCTCCGCTTCGGGAGAAGAGGAAGCAATCAGCCCGTGTTCCTTTTCATCCTCCGTTGTCACATATTTCAGGGATGGCATCAGGATAAGATTCTGTCTGGTCAGCAGCTCTTCCGCTTCCTCCAGTGTACAGCCGGTCAGCATGGGTACTACTGTACTTCCACCGCTGATCGTCAGCGTTACAGGATCGTCCCGGGTTACCTGTGTTCCGGCCGCGGGCACCTGATTCATTACGCTGCCCTTCGGCACATCGGAACTGGCTGCCCGGTCCCGGGTAATGGTCATCTTCTTTTCTGTCAGCAGACTTGTTGCTTCCTCTGCTGTTTTTCCGACCACATCCGGCATTTCAAAAGGAACGGGTCCGCTTGAAATCACCAGAATCACTGCGTCGCCTTTCCGGATCGTCGTATCCGCATCAGGATTCTGCACATATACCTGGTTCAGTTCCACCTGGTCACTTGGCATGGCTTTGTGTGTTTCCGTCAGGCCGACCTGTTTCAGCACCTTCACTGCTTCCTCAATGTTCATTCCCATGACATTCGGAACCTTTACGGTAAAAATGGTCTGATCATAGATTGCTTTACCTCCGAGGATAAGGCCGGCAAGCACTGCCAGCGCGATCACGGCATCCAGGATGATTCTCCGGGCGCGCCGGTCCGGCGTGTGGATGATCCGCCGCCTGGATCCTGTGCTGCTGTTCCTTTCCCCCGTAATCTGCGGCTTTGGCTGGCGAACTTCCAGCTCGTTTTCCGGAAACACAGCCTGCTCTCCGCGTTCGTCCAGCGCCGCACGGAGATCCGCCGCCATGTCCCGGGCACTCTGATAACGCATGGCCGGATTTTTTTCCATAGCCTTCATGCAGACCCGCACAACAGCCGGCGGTACATCCGGTGCCAGCGTCTGGATCGGTACAGGCGCAGCGTGGAGATGCTGCATCGCAACAGCCACCGGATTGTCACCGTCAAAAGGAACACGCCCGGTCAGCATTTCGTACAGTACAACGCCGGTGGAGTAAATATCGCTCGCCGCTGTCGCTCCTTCACCGCGCGCCTGTTCGGGAGAAAAATAATGTACGGAACCCATGACATTGTCCCCGCGGGTCAGTGTTGCGCTGTCCGCAATCCGGGCAATACCGAAATCCGCAACCTTGATATGGCCGTCCTCGTGCACCAGAATATTCTGCGGTTTGATGTCCCGGTGAACAATTCCGTTTCTGTGCGCGTGTTCCAGAGCGCTGAGAATCCGGATTGCAATCTGGCATGCCAGCGGCGCGTTCAGTTTTCCCCGTTCCTGAATTACAGCCTTCAGGGTTTTCCCCTGCACATATTCCATTACCAGGTAGCGGTTTTCCCCGTCCATTCCGACGTCCAGCAGATTCACAATATTGTGATGTGTCATTTTGCTGGCAGCTTCCGCTTCCCGCTGGAACCGGCTGATGAATTCCCGGTCTTCGTTGTATTCAGGCCGCAGCACCTTCACAGCGACATTGTGGCCGGTCCGAAGATCCACCGCACGGTATACAATCGCCATGCCGCCCATACCGATCTGTTCTGTCAGGCGGTAGCGATTGGCGAGGATTTTTTCCGTCATGCTTCCGCCTCCCCGTTTCCTTCAGTCGGGGCTGCTGTTTGTTCCGTTTCCGGACCCGCTCCCGTCTCGTCCGTAAGCAGGATCAGTGTTATATTGTCTTTTCCCCCGTTATCCAGTGCTGTCTGCATCAGCCGGTCCGCCGCTTCCTCCGGATTCTCCAGAGCCGCAAGCTCCTCCAGTACGCTGCGGCTCATCTGTCCGTACAGTCCGTCGGAACAGATCAGCCAGCGGTCTCCGCGTTTCCGGTTTTCCCGGAAAAGATCCACTTCCAGCGTGTCATCCGTGCCGACAGCGCGGGTAATATAGTTGCGCATGGGATGGCAGGCCGCCTGTTCCTCCGTCAGCACGCCCCTGCGGACCATATCCCCCACCAGGGAATGATCGTCTGTGATCTGACGCATTTTTCCATCCCGAAGCAGATACGCCCTGCTGTCGCCCACCTGAGCAATCAGCATCTCCGTTTCGGACGGCCAGAGCAGCGTCAGCGTCGTTCCCATACCGGTCAGGGACGCGTCCCTCTCCTGCCGCTCCCAGATTTCCAGGTTGATTTTCTGAACAATCTCTCTCAGCAGTATACCGTCCGGTTTATGATCCCTGATTTCCCGAAGCAAACCGTCCCGTGTGGCGCCGGACGCAATTTCCCCGCCGTTGTGGCCGCCCATTCCGTCAGCTACGCCGGCCAGTCCGCTGCCGATAATCAGCGCGTCCTGATTGCTTTTCCGCACTCTGCCCACGTCTGTCCTGCTGACGATGCCGAATCCCGGCACAGGCATATCTGCCTGTACCGCTTCCTGCAGAACTGTTTTTTCAGACTGCTCCGGATTCTTCATCCGCCGGACGGCGTTTTCCTTCAGGTTAAACTTTCTCATCCTGCAACTCTCCTTGGTCTTTTCCGGCGCTTTTTTCCGCCGTTCCTGTCGTTTTTCCCGGATTTATGCTGTTGGCTGCGTGTTTATCACAGTTCTGCGGAGCTGCCCGCAGGCGCCTTCAATATCATCGCCCATCTCCCGGCGCCGTGTCACGGATATCCGGCGGTCCTCCAGAATGCGCATAAAGGCACGCACCGTATCTTCGCTGACGCCTTTCAGATTCCGCTCCTTCACCTCATTAAGCGGAATCAGGTTCACGTGGCACTGCATCCCCCGCAGGAGCTCCGCAAGCGCTGACGCCTCCGCGGTACCCGCGTTCAGTCCGTCCACCAGGGCGTATTCAAAGATGACACGCCGCCCTGTTTCACGGATATAGTATCTGCAGGCTTCAAGGATTTCCTTAATCGACCAGGTGTTCGCCACGGGCATGGTTTTTTTCCGGATCTCGTCGTTCGGCGCGTGAAGGGACACACACAGCGTCACCGGCAGCTTTTCCCGGGCAAGATCATACATACGCGGCACGATACCGCACGTGGACAGGGATACGTTCCGGAGGCTGATCCGGATGCCGTTTTCCTCCCGAAGCAGTTTCAGGAAACGGATCACCTGCTCATAATTGTCCAGCGGTTCGCCGCTGCCCATCAGAACAACATGGCTTACTTTTTCCTTTTCCTCTTCGAGAAAACGGTTCGCCGCAAGAATTTCCCCAAGCATTTCCCCTGCGGTCAGGTCACGCACTCTGCCTTCCAGTGTGGAAGCACAAAACCTGCACCCCATCCGGCATCCCACCTGCGTGGAGATGCACAGGCTGACGCCGTATCTGTATCGCATCAGCACACCTTCCACACAATTGCCGTCCGTCAGTTCAAACAGGAATTTCACCGTTCCGTCCAGTTCGCTCTTCCGGTGCAGGCGAATGGAAACGCTCTGCGCCACGGCGCAGGATTTCAGTTTCTCCCGCATTTCCAGGGACAGATTGGTCATCCCGTCAAAATCCGCGCCGCGGTGAATCCATTCGAAAATCTGTTTGCCCCGAAAAGCCGGAAATCCTTGTTCCCGGACCCAACCGGTGATTTCTTCCTGCGTCATCCCCGCCAGTTCTGTCTTTTCCAATTTCCGACTCCCCTGCCGTCCGCCGGTTCTGCGTACGCCGGACTGCCGATCATAGTTCCCGCCGTTTCATCCGGCAGAAGTAGAAACCTTCCGTATCATCCCTGGACGGCAGCAGCTGCAGTCCGAGCTTTCGGTGATCCCTGTATCTTTCCGGAATACTTTCCGGCAATTCGCAGACCGTAAAGTCGGGATGATTCCGCAGGAAAACCTCCACCTGCGCTTCGTTCTCCTCCGGCAGGACCGAACAAGTGGCGTACACCAGTGTCCCGCCGGGTTTCACATATTCGCAGACCGTATCCAGCAGTTTCTGCTGAATCCGAACCAGTTCCTGCAGGCTTTCTTCCGTAACCCTCAGCTTGATATCCGGTTTCTCTGCCAGCATGCCCAGCCCGGTGCACGGTGCGTCCAGAAGCACCCCGTCCATCGTCATGATCAGGTCTTCCCGTCTTTTTCCCGCGTCCCGTACCATGGGCCGCACATTTTCCAGTCCCAGCCGTTTCGCCTGTGCTTCAATCAGCGCCGTGCGGTGTTCATGGATGTCCCAGGCCTGCACGCGGCCGGTGCCGCCCATCAGTTCAGCGATGTAGCAGGTTTTTCCGCCCGGTGCGGCGCAGCAGTCCAGGATCTGCCTGCCGCGCCGCGGTTCCATTGCCAGGCAGGCCATCATGCTGCCCGGTGTCATAATGGAAAAGGATCCGTTCAGAAAATCAGCATCCTTCGCGATATTCATCGCGCCCCTTATTTTCCATGCATGGGGCAGATCCGTTTTTTCTTTTGCCCAGACTTTCTTTTCCAGGATCTTTTCGAATTCCTCGTCCTGTATTCTGGTCAGGTTCGGACGTACTGTCCAGCTTTCGGAAGATGAGCGGTGCGTCACCATCCGTTCCGCTTCCTCTGCCCCGTAATGGTGCTTCAGCAGAATCCAGAGCCATTCCGGCAGACTGCAGCGGATGGCCGCCGCCCTGTCCGGTTCCGTATCAGGATCCGGAAAAACCAGCTCATCCTTTTTTCGCACAAGATTCCGCAGAATCCCGTTGCATACCCCTTTCAACCCTTCCATACCTGTTTCCACGCACAGCTGAACACAGGTGTTCGTGGCAGCGCTTTCCGGGATCCGGTCTTCCAGCAGGATCTGGCACGCGCCCAGACGCAGGATATTCCGCAGTTTAATGTCCGTATCCTCCCGGGCCATCACCTGATTCAGCACGTAATCCAGGTAGATCAGATGATCCAGTGTATCATACGCCAGCCGGGACACCAGCCTGCGGTCCGCGGAAGAAAGACCGCAGTTCTCCAGTGCTTTATCCAGACTCAGCGAGGCATAGGCACCCTGTTCCGTCACCTGCCGGATCACCCGAAGCGCAAGGCGGCGCGTCGCCAGGCCTTCCATTTCCGGAGCGGACTTTACGGCGGATCCCTTTCCCGGTGCAATCCTCACAGGTACGCCCTTCGCGGGCATTTTTCTGTACGGAGTCCCGGATTTTCCGCTGAAGCTTTTTTTCCCCGGCATTCCGCCTTTCCGCGGCTCCTGCGGTTTCGTTCCTGATCCTTTCGTCCTGTATTCCTTCTTCTCTTCCTTCACGTTTTTTTCTCCAAATCATTTTTCTTCATTTTCGGCGGATCACTCCGTGAGTTTATGCCCCCGCAGATAATCTTCCGCCCGCATGCGTTTTCCGCCCGGTGCCTGCACCTCCAGAATTCTTACCGCGTCCTTCCCGCAGGCAATCACCAGTCCCTCCTTCGGATCAGCATGCAGGATCGTGCCAGGCGTACCGGACCCTCCTGTACAGGCTGCCCGCAGCAGCTTCAGCTGTCCCTCTCCGCACGGAATGCTTACGCAGGGCCAGGGATTCAATCCGTTCACGAGCCCGCGGACCCGGTCCGCGCTTTCACTGAAATCAACAATACCCATATCCTTTTTCAGCATCGGATCATAGGTCATCTCCGCGTGATTCTGCGGAATCCGCCGCAGCGTTCCCGCTGCCAGCGCGTCCAGCGTTTTTTGCAGTATTTCAGCTCCGATCAGGCTCAGCCGTTCTGTCAATTCTCCGCATGTTTCTGTTTCACCAATCTCCGTTTCCGCCTGCAGCAGCATATCACCGGTATCAATTCCTTCGTCCATCATCATGGTCGTCACGCCGGTTTTCCGGTCGCTGTTCATAATAGCGTGGGCGATCGGCGCGGATCCGCGGTGTTTGGGCAGCAGGGACGCGTGTACATTGATATTGCCGAGCGGAGGAATATCCAGAATTTCCTTGCTCAGAATCTGCCCGAACGCGGCAGTTATACAGAGATCCGGCTGCAGATCACGCAGGGTCCCGACGCCGTCCCTGCGGATTTTTTCAGGCTGAAATACCGGGACTCCCGCAGCAAGCGCCGTTTCCTTCACCGGGCTTGCGGCCAGTTTGTTCCCGCGTCCTTTCGGCCGATCCGGCTGTGTAAACACGCCCGCAACTTCAGCGTTCGGGTAGTTCAGCAGCATACGCAATGTCGGAACCGCAAATTCAGGCGTTCCCATAAATACAATTCTCACTGCGCGTCATCCTCCGGAATATGTCCTTCGATTTCTTCAGGAGTCAGTTCTCTGTCCATAACGTCCACATACAGCGTGCCGTTCAGATGGTCGATTTCATGGCAGACAGCGCGGGCTTCAAAGCCTTCCGTCTCCATTTCCATCCATTCGCCTTTCCGGTTCTGGAAACGGACCGTAATCTTCATCGGCCGCGTCACAACACCCTGTCTGCCGGGAACGCTCAGGCATCCTTCCCTGCCTGTCTGTGTACCCTCCCGGTCCGTTATTTCCGGATTGATCAGTTCCACCAGTCCGCTGTGGTCTTCCGTCACATCCACCACCGCAATCCGCCTGAGGATGCCGACCTGCGGCGCCGCCAGCCCGACGCCTTCCGCCTTGTACATGGTATCCGCCATATCCTTCAGCAGGATCGCAAGCCGCAGATCAAACTTTTCCTGTTTCCTGCAGACTTTCCGCAGTGTCTCGTCCCCGATCGTCACGATTTTCCGTGTTCCCATATCCTTGTTTCCTCGCTTGCATATATCTCTGTTCCAGGAAGCGCCGTAGCTTTACATCATCGACGCCGGATTAACCTCAAACCATACTTCTGCGCCTTCCGCGCCTTCAGCCGCCGTATCTGTCAGAGCTCCGAAAAATTCGTCCGTTTCCCTGCTGACCAGTGCCTTGATTACAATATGCCTCCTGAATTTACCCTTCAGGAACTTCACCGGCGGCGTATCTTTCAGCAGAATCAGTACCTTTTTCTTCCACTCGGGATGTGTCTCAAGCAGTGACCGAACCTGTTTTTCCAGCATATCCGCGGCTTCAGACACCTTCTCTTCCGCACTACTTTCCGCCAGCAGGCGTGCCAGGATCGTGAACGGCGGATACAGTCCGTTCCGCCGTCGCCGGAATTCACTTTCAAAGAATGCCCGGTAATCCTGCTTCGCGGCAAATCCGATCACCGGATCCTCCGGACGGTATGTCTGAAGAATTACCCGGCCGCTCTGCCGTCCGCGTCCCGCGCGTCCCGCCACCTGTGTAAACAGCTGGAAGGCTCTTTCCCTGCTCCGGTAATCCGGAAGATGCAGCGCAATATCCGCCGCTACCACACCGACTAATGTAACCTGCGGAAAATCCAGCCCTTTCGCGATCATCTGCGTCCCGATCAGAATCCGTGCCCTGCCGCTGCGAAATTCCTCCAGAATTTTACCATGCCCGTCCTTTGTTCCCGTGGTATCGTAGTCCATGCGAGCGACAGGTACTCCGGGCAGAAGCTTATGAACCTCTTCCTCCACTTTCTGGGTGCCGGCGCCGAAATACCGGATATAATGTCCGCCGCAGGCAGGGCAAACCTCCGGGGGGGCAGTCTCCGCTCCGCAGTAATGGCAGCGCAGCCGTCCGTCCGAATCCCCGATATGGTAGGTCATGCTGATATCGCAGTTCCGACATTTTACCACGTATCCGCACGTTCGGCAGGAAACAAAGGAATTGTATCCCCTCCGGTTCATCAGAAGAATCGCCTGATCGCCTTTTGCGGCGCATTCTTTCAGCGCCGCGCGCAGCGCGCCGCTCAGTACGGTCCGGTTTCCGTTCTCCAGTTCACGGCGCATGTCCACGATTTCAACTTCCGGAAGAGGCCGGTCATTCACCCGGTTCGGCATTTCCAGCAGAACATAATCCCCCCGCCGCGCTTTCGCGAAGCTGAGAATGCTTGGCGTGGCGCTGGCAAGGATAAGCGTGGCATTTTCCCTGCCGCAGCGGCTGCAGGCAACTTCCCGGGTGTCGTACCGGGGATGCCTGTCGTTCTGATAGGTGTTCTCGTGTTCCTCGTCCACGACGATGAGCCCCAGCCGTTCCACCGGGGAAAAAACGGCACTCCGTGCACCGATCACCACACGGGCCTCTCCCCGCCGGATACGCCGCCACTCGTCATAGCGTTCTCCCGCGCTCAGCCTGGAATGAATAACAGCGGCTACCGGACCGAAGCGCCCCCGGAACCATGAAACCATCTGAGGCGTCAGCGCGATTTCCGGAACCAGGATAATGGCGCTTTTCCGCATTGCCAGCGTCTCTCGCACTGCCTTCATGAATACTTCTGTTTTCCCGCTGCCGGTAACGCCGTGAAGCAGGAATTTTCCGCCCCCGCCTTTCAGGCTGGGCAGTATTTCCTCCAGCGCTTCCTGCTGTCCCGGGGTCAGTTCATAGCCTGGATCTTTCGTGTCCGTGAAAGCGCTGACGGGGTTCCTCATGAATTCCTCGGAAAACAGGCGGATCAGTCCGTCCTTCTCAAGTTTTTTCAGGGCTTCCCCGGGATCCTTTACCTGCCCCGCCAGTTCCGGAACGGCTGCCGCTTCGCCGTTCATCAGAAGCTCCAGCAGCCGGGATCGTTTTGTATTCCGTCTGTCCTTACGGATTTCCGCCTCCGCTTCCGCGGCGGGAACGGCAATCTGAGCCATCCGTATGGTTTTCACCCGTATCCGTCCGCCGCGCATCTGCGCCGGCAGCATCAGGCGCAGCGTCTCTGCCGGAGGGCAGTGCGCCCTGACAGCCATTTCCTGTGCCAGTGCCATCAGTTCCGGAGGAATTGCGGGATAATCCTCCAGCGGACGGAGAACCGCCCGGATCTTTTCAGCCGGGATGTCGCACTCCGTTGTCAGTTCAGTCACAATACCTTCCTTTTCACGGGGGCCGAACGGGACGGCAACACGCTGGCCGGCGGCCAGCTTCATCCCTTCCGGAACCAGGTAGGTAAAAGGCTTTGCCACATTCTCATGAACAATGTCCACGATCACCCGGCAATACATCCTTTTTCCTCCTTTCCGGGCACAAATGACCATTTTTTATTATATCGGTTTGTGCGCGGAAAGACAAGAGAAACCGTTGCTTTCCCTTCCCTTGTTCATATATAATAACCGCAGAAATAAGCCTCACGGAGGTCTGTTATGCCAATTGAAACAAATCCGGAAGCCAGTACCTGGACCCTCAGCGGCGGAAACACCAGCTATGTCCTGCACCGGGATCAGGAGAACCGTCTGCTCCATCTTTACTGGGGTCCGCGTCTTCCCGGGAACGCGCTCAGATATGACCCCGCGGAATATTTTCCCGTTGCAAGCTTTGACCTTCCTGCCTCCGTTCTGCCGGCGGAGCTTCCGGTATGCGGATCCGGATGGTACGGTCTCCCCGCCGTCGGTGTGTGCGGCGCTTCCGGGGAAGACGTTACCGATCTTCGTTTCGTCTCCGCGGTTATATCACCCGGAAAGCCCCCCTTGCCCGGCCTGCCTGCCACCTATACCGAAAAAGACAGTGAGGCGGAAACGCTGTCCGTTTTGCTTGAAGACAGGCTTACCGGTCTGCGTGTTACCGCGAATTACACCGTATTCACGGAAAGCGGCGTGATCACCCGAAGCCTGGTGATTGAAAACAGCGGCATTTCCCCTTTTACAGTTACTTCCCTGCTCTCCGCTTCCGTTCCTTTCTGGCGCAGCGATCTTGACGCGGTGCACCTCAGCGGAGCCTGGGCACGAGAGCGGCGGATTGTCCGGACTCCTGTCAGCAATGGTGAACTGCGGATCTCCTCTGCCCGCGGTGCTTCCGGTCATGAGGAAAATCCCTTTCTCGCCCTTTGTGAACGCGGCGCGGATGAATTTACCGGCAAGGTGTGGAGCGTCAGCCTTGTTTACAGCGGAAGCTTCCTCGCTTCCTGCCGGGTGGACAATTTCGGTCATGCACGTCTCTCTGCCGGCATGAACCCGGAGGTTTTCTCCTGGATCCTGAATCCCGGTGAAAACCTGATCTCTCCGGAGGCTGTTCTTGTTTACAGCGGCGATGGTTTTAACGGCATGTCCGCACTGTATCACAAACTTTACCGCACCCGCCTCGCCCGCGGTTACTGGCGTGATCGTCCGAGGCCTGTGCTGATCAATAACTGGGAAGGCACATATTTTGATTTCAATGAGGAGCGGCTCCTGTCCATTGCGCAAAAAGCAGCAGAGCTCGGCATTGAGTTGTTCGTACTGGACGACGGCTGGTTCGGAAAACGAAACAGCGACCGTTGTTCCCTGGGCGACTGGGTCGTCAATACGGAAAAGCTTCCGGACGGGCTTTCCGGTTTGTCTGAAAAAATCCATGCCCTTGGTCTGCGGTTCGGACTCTGGTTTGAACCTGAAATGATTTCTCCGGACAGCGATCTGTACCGTATTCATCCGGACTGGTGCCTGCATGCGCAGGGGCGTTCCCGTACGGAAGCGCGCTGGCAGCTGATCCTGGATCTTTCCAGGCGCGAAGTGCAGGATTATATTATTTCCGCCGTATCCTCCGTCATTGCCTCATCCGGTATCGATTATGTCAAATGGGATATGAACCGGAATATGACGGAAGCTTTTTCCGCGGTTCTGCCGCCTGAACGGAAAAAGGAAACCCAGCATCGTTACATGCTGGGTCTGTACCATGTGCTGGAAAAGATCACTTCCGCTTTCCCGAATGTTCTGTTTGAATCCTGTTCCGGCGGCGGCGGACGTTTCGATCCCGGAATGCTTTACTATATGCCGCAGACCTGGACCAGTGATGATACGGACGCAGTGGAACGTCTGAAACTGCAGTACGGTACCTCTGTCGTTTATCCTGCCTGCACTATGGGCGCGCATGTCAGCGCCGTTCCGAATCATCAGACCGGGCGCAGTGTGAGCATGAAAATGCGCGGAGATGTCGCGCTCTCCGGCTGCTTCGGTTTTGAGCTTGATCCGGTAAAGCTTACGCCGGAAGAGCTGGAAGAAGCCCGGCGCATGGTTATGCGGGTGAAAAACCTTCGCGGCCTGATCCGGGAAGGAACTTTCTGGCGGCTTCTTTCTCCCTTTGAAGGGCAGTATACCGCCTGGTCATTCGTTTCCGAAGACCGCCGGGAAGTCCTCCTGTGCGCTTACCGGGTACTTTCCGAACCGAACGCGGCTCCTCTCCGGCTTTGCCTTCACGGATTGCAGCCCGATGCCTGGTATGAAGCCGAGGACGGCCGTCGTTACCTCGGAGCCGCCCTCATGTATCATGGGATCACTCTTTTCCTGCGGGGGGATTATTCTTCAGCTGTCTTTCTTCTGAAAGCAGTCTGATTTCTCCTGAAGGCCGCGCATTGCCCGGAGATCCTTCACGATTTCCGGAAGCACCTGCGCGGTTTTTTCTATTTCTTCCGCCGTGGTTTCCCGGCCCAGTGTCAGCCGGATGCTTCCCTTCATCAGTTCTTCCTCCAGACCGGTCGCCTTCAGCACATGGCTCGGTTCCATGCTGCCCGAAGTGCATGCACTCCCGCCGGATGCCGCAATGCCCGCCAGATCCAGGCGCAGCAGCAGCGCTTCACTTTCGACGCCCGCAAAAGAGAAATGGCAGTTGTTCGGCAGTCTTCTTTCAGGGTGTCCGTTCAGTTTTACATCCGGAACAGCTCCCCGGATCCGCCGGATCAGCAGGTCCCGCAGTTCCCGGATTCTCTCCGCGTTGGCGGTTCTTTCCGCTTCAGCAATCTCAATCGCTTTTCCAAGTCCGACAATACCCGGTACATTTTCTGTTCCCGCCCGGAGTCCCCGTTCCTGGGATCCGCCGTGAATCAGCGCGTCCAGCCGTGTGCCTTTGCGTATATACAGCGCTCCCGTTCCTTTCGGTCCGTGGAATTTATGTGCGCTCAGGCTGATCAGATCGGCGTTCATTCCGTCTGCCCGCAGGGGCAGCATACCGGCAGCCTGTACCGCGTCTGTATGAAACAGCACACCCTTTTCCCGGCAGATTCTGCCGATCTCACCGACAGGTTCCACCGTACCTATTTCGTTGTTCGCGGTCATAATGCTTACGAGTACTGTTTCCGGTGTGATTGCGTCCCGCACCGCGTCAGGTGATACCGTTCCGTCTGCGTCCACCGGCAGATATGTTACCCGGAAGCCTTGTTTTTCCAGCCACCGGCATGTGTTCAGCACCGCATGATGCTCGATCCGGCTGGTTATCAGGTGATTTCCTTTCTCCCGCAGCGCGAACGCTGTTCCCTGTATGGCCAGGTTGTCACTTTCGCTTCCGCCTGAAGTAAAGCAGATTTCCCTGCTTTCCGCGCCGAGTACCGCGGCAGTCCGGCGCCTGGCTTCTTCCACTGCCTTATGCGCATCCCGTCCCGTGCCGTGAATGCCGGAGGGATTTCCGTATCTGGAGATAAAAAAAGGCATCATCGCATCCAGTACTTCGGGAAGTACCGGTGCGGTGGCCGCATAGTCCAAATAAATCCGATCCATAAACCTTTTCCTTTTTTTTCTAACTTGCCGAGGTATTATTCCTCAGCTGAAAAGGCCTTTCCGGCCGTTACATACTAAAATCTTGTCTGGAAAAGCATAAAGTTTCTGTCCGCGTCGTTCAGAACAAACCCGATCATGCTCATCAGCAGTGCCAGCAGTACAAGAATCAGCAGAGCTCCGCCGATCACCGCGGCAATATTTCCGACATCGTAAGCTGTCCGGAACCGGTGCATACGGATTCCCCTGCGCTCATCTTCCGACAGTTCCTCCCCGGGTTCCTCTTCCGGGTCGTCAAACCCGTCATCATAATCAGATTCAATATAGATGTTATTCTCTTTCTTTTCATCCTCCGGAGAGATGTTCAGCACCTGCTGGCGCAGGATCTCATCCGGTTCATTTTCGCGGAAATAAGCCATTGATCTTCTCCCGTCAGATATAATCCAGCCAGGGTCCGTCTTCTTCATCCCGGCCGGTCAGGGAACCTTTCGTGCTGAGTCCGGGGAATCCATTCTGCCGGAGCGCCTCATAAAGTACAATTGCGGCTGAATTTGCGAGGTTCAGGCTCCTGGCCTCCTCACGCATCGGAATCCGGACACACCGGTCGTATACCTTCTGCAGCAGGTTCTCCGGCAGTCCTCGGGTTTCACATCCGAAAAACAGGTAATCCCCGTCGCGGTATTCCGCTTCGTGGTAACTCCTGGGAGCTTTCGTCGTCGCGTAATGGGCCCGGATTCCGGGATGGTGCAGCATGAAATCTTCGATATCACAGTAAACATGATACTCCATCAGATTCCAGTAATCAAGGCCGGCTCGTTTCAGATATCGGTCCGCCAGGGAAAAGCCAAGCGGTTCAATCAGATGCAGCACCGTTCCCGTGGCGGCGCAGGTCCGGGCGATATTTCCGGTGTTCTGAGGTATTTCAGGATGCACCAGCACGATATTCATGGGCATTGACTTTTACCAGCCTTTCTTTCCCGCCTTCTGCGGATCAGCGCCGTGATCAGGATACCGGCCAGCACCCCGCAGCTGTCCAGCAGCACATCCTGCCACTGGCCGCTTCGTCCGTCCGTCAGCAGCTGATGAAGTTCATCCGTACATGCGTACAATGTGCCGTATACCCAGCCCGTTGTATTCAGAAACCGCTTTTTTCCGAACCAGCTTTCGATGCAAAGCCGGATCATGATGCCGAGGACCAGGTACTCTGTAAAGTGCGCTGCCTTTCGCACCAGGAACTGGATATCATCATACACTTTCTGCTGTTCTTTTTCCGGATATCTGTCATACTCCGGGTACACCGCATGAATCACCAGCATGGCGATTCTCCCGCTTGTCCGGTCTGACTGCTCAGCCGGTTCAGTGGAGAAGAAAAAGATCAGTGTCATCACTGTGACCGTCAGTGCGGTCAGCAAAACCCTGACCCACGTCCGCTGCATTCCGCGCCGTTCCGTAACTGTTTCTCCCGCCATAATCCCTTTCCCGTATACAGTGTTCTGAAGATACCGTGAAAACAGGAGACACAATGCCTCCTGTTTTCATCAGGGATCACTGGAAGAGTTCCTTTACCCGGTCCATAAAGCTCTTCCGTCCGTCGTATTCCTTATCTGTCGTCGTCTCGTCAAACTGGCGAAGCAGATCCTTTTGTTTATTGTTCAGCCGTTTGGGAATTTCCACCTTAACCTTCAGTATCAGGTCACCTTTTCCTGTGCTGCGCAGCATCTGTATGCCTGCGCCCTTGATACGGAACTCCGTACCGGGCTGTGTCCCTTCCGGAATCCTGTATTTGATCGGTCCGCTGAGGGTGGGTACTTCCACGTCTCCTCCCAGCGCCGCGGTCACGAAGCTTACCGGAAAATCCAGCATCAGATTATATCCGTCCCGCCTGAAAAGCTTGTGCGGCTTCACCCCTACCACAATATACAGATCTCCGCTGGGGCCTCCCCGCATGCCGGGTTCTCCCTGGCCGTTCATGATAATGGTCTGCCCGTTGTCAATACCTGCAGGCACCTTTACAGTTACGGTCCTTTTTTTCCTGGTCCTTCCGGTACCGCCGCAGGCAGTACATTTGTCGCGGATCACTTTCCCGGCGCCTCCGCAGGCCGGACAGGTGCGCACGGTGGTCATCCATCCGCCGCTTTGCCGGATCTGCCCAGCACCGTTGCAGTTCGGACATGTTACCGGCGAGGTGCCGGGTTTTGCGCCGGTACCTTTGCAGGTGTCGCACAGCTCGTTCCGGTAAATCTCAAAGCTCTTTTCACAGCCCTTGGCGGCTTCCTCAAAGGTGATCCGCAGCTCGTAGCGCAGATCGTTTCCCTGTACAGGGCCCTGGCTCCGGGTTGTCCTTCCTCCCATGCCGCCGTTGAACAGCTGGTCGAAAATATCACCCATGCCGCCGAAATCAAACCCGCCGAAGGGATTGCCGGCGCCGCCGCCCATGCCGGCCATTGGATCTTCAAATCCGAACTGGTCGTACCGGGCCCGTTTATCCGGGTCAGACAGCACCTCGTTGGCTTCATTCAGTTCCTTGAAGCGCTCCACAGCTCCCTTGTCATCCGGATGAAGGTCCGGATGACATTCCTTTGCTTTCTTTCGATAGGCACGCTTGATTTCGTCGTCCGTTGCGTTCTTGCTGACACCGAGCACCTCGTAATAGTCGCGTTTTGCTGCCATGCTGTATCACTTCCTCCTGAAAGCAAGCCCGTCCCCGATTGGAACGGGCTTGCATCCGGGCCTTTGCTTTCTGTTTATTCGACGCTGCCGTCCGCGTTCACGCTGCCGTCCGCATTGGTGGAACCGGGCTGCGGTCCGCTGTTGTCCATGGGATTGCCTTCCGCGCCGGCCTGCTGCTGGTACAGCTTTCCGAACACAGCATACACCTTCTGGGTAAATCTTTCCATGGCATTCTTGATTTCCTCGGCATTGTTGCCTTCACGGATCTTCTTGAAGGCGTCGATCTCGCTCTGTACGGAATTCTTGTCTTCTTCAGACAGCTTGTCACCGTTGTCGCGCAGTGTCTTCTCGGTTTCATAGATCAGGCTGTCCGCCCGGTTCAGTGTTTCAACCTCTTCCCGGCGTTTCTTGTCCTGCTCCGCAAACTGTTCGGCTTCCTTCACACGCTGGTTGATCTCTTCCTCAGTCAGGTTGGTGCTGGCCGTAATGGTGATCTGCTGTTCGTGCCCGGTAGCCTTATCCTTTGCGGATACATTCACAATACCGTTATTGTCGATACTGAAGGTCACTTCGATCTGCGGTACGCCGCGGGGAGCAGGCGCGATGCCGGTCAGCTGGAAGCGGCCCAGCGTCTTGTTGTCATACGCCATCTGGCGTTCACCCTGCAGCACGTGGATTTCCACGGTGGTCTGTCCGTCTGCCGCTGTGGAGAACACCTGGCTCTTGCTGGTCGGAATCGTGGTATTCCGGTCAATCAGGCGGGTGAAGATATGTCCTTCCGTCTCCAGGCCAAGGCTCAGAGGCGTGACATCCAGCAGCAGCACGTCCTTCACTTCACCGCCCAGCACGCCGCCCTGGATTGCGGCGCCGATGGCAACGCATTCGTCCGGGTTGATGCCCTTGAACGGTTCTTTCCCGGTCACTTTCTTTACAGCGTCCTGCACCGCGGGGATACGGGTGCTGCCGCCGACAAGGATCACCTTATTGAGCTGGTCCACGGTCAGTCCGGCATCCTTCAGTGCCTTGCGCATCGGTTCCACGGTGGCGTCCACCAGGTCCCGGGTCAGTTCGTCAAATTTTGCCCTTGTCAGCGTCACGTCCAGATGCTTCGGTCCTGTGGCGTCCGCGGTAATGAAAGGCAGGTTGATATTGGCGGTCGTGGTGCCGCTCAGTTCGATCTTCGCCTTCTCGGCGGCTTCCTTCAGCCGCTGGGAAGCAATTTTGTCCTGTGTCAGGTCGATGCCATATTCCTTTTTGAACTGTTCGGCCACATAACTGATAATCCGCTGATCAAAGTCGTCGCCGCCCAGGCGCGTATTGCCGTTCGTGCTCAGCACTTCGAATACGCCGTCGCCGATGTCCAGAATGCTGACATCAAAGGTGCCGCCGCCCAGGTCGTATACCAGAATTTTCTGATTCTCTTCCTTATCCAGTCCGTAGGCCAGCGAAGCGGCTGTAGGTTCATTGATGATCCGCAGCACTTCCAGGCCCGCAATCCGTCCAGCGTCCTTGGTAGCCTGGCGCTGGCTGTCGTTGAAGTACGCGGGAACGGTGATGACTGCCTGCGTCACTTTTTCTCCAAGATAGCTTTCCGCTGTTTCCTTCATCTTGGACAGTACCATGGCGCTGATATCCTGGGGCGTGTACTGTTTTCCGTCGATATTCACCTTGTAGGAGGTTCCCATCTCACGTTTAATGGAGATAACGGTGCGTTCCGGATTGGTAACCGCCTGGCGTTTGGCCACCTGGCCGATCAGGCGCTCCCCGTCCTTTGTAAAGGCCACGACAGAAGGCGTTGTGCGGCTGCCTTCCGCGTTGGCAATCACGACAGGCTGTCCGCCTTCCATCACGGCGACGCAGCTGTTGGTGGTACCCAGGTCAATTCCGATAATCTTGCTCATATTCTTTTCCTCCCTTTATCTGTTCCTGTAATACGCTTTTTGTTCCGAACCGGTAAAACCTTTCAGGTCCGGGGGATTCGGAAAACCCCGGCCGCGCCCGCAGGCGCGAAACCTTTTTTTATATGTTACGGAATATTATTCCGGAACAACCTTAACCATAGCGTGCCGCAGCACCCTGTCCCCCATGCGGTACCCTTTCTGCAGCACCTGGCATACGGTCCCGGGCTCTCCTTCGTCCTCCGTTCCCTGCAGAACGGCGTTCTCCAGGTTCGGGTCGAATTTTTCCCCTTTGCGGTCGATGGCGGTAACATCCAGTTTCTGATAGATCTCCGTCATCTGCTTCAGCACAAGCTCCACGCCGTTCTTCAGCGCTTCGTTTTCGCATCCGGCTGCGGCTTCCACCGCCCGTTCCAGATTGTCCAGCACCGGAAGCATCACAGCCGCCACGTCCCTGCGTCCTTCGCCGAAGGCATCCGCCCGTACCGATTCGTTCCGCTTTCGGTAATTTTCAAAGTCCGCCTGTACGCGCTGGGCCATCGCCAGATATTCCGCGGTCTTCGCGTTGGCTTCCTCGAGCTGCTTCGACAGCGGATTCTCCTTTTCCGCGGTGCCGGCTTCCGTTTCAGGGGCTTCTTCCGTTGCCGCTTCCTCTTCGGCTTCCGCCTCCAGCGCTTCCTTTAAAGCGTCTTCCGCGGCTTCCGCGGCCGTCTTTTCTTCCCTCTCCGGACGGTTCTTCTTTTCCTTGCTCATCTTCCATGCCTTTCTGTCGTTACTTATCACCATGGCTTTTCAGCCGGAAACCCTGTGCCATTCCAGTGCGGCAGAGGATCGTTTCAGTCGCTAATCGTTCTCTTCCCCGCTAAACATATCCGTCAGCTGCCTTCCGATGATGTTCAGGATCGACAGCACCCTGGAATACTGCATTCGCGTAGGTCCGATAACACCGATCGTCCCCTGCTGTCCGCCCTTTGTGGAGTATGCGGCCGTTACGATGGAGCAGTCAGTCATCTCCGGCACGCCGGTTTCCGGGCCGATCCGCACCGTAAAGGACATTCCCCCGTTTCCGCGGATGATGTCCGCCAGTTTATCCCGCGTTTCCATCAGGCTGAGGAAATTCCGGGCCTTGTCCACATCACTGTATTCGGGATAGGCCAGCATATTGCTGGTTCCTCCGACAGCCATGTGTGCTCTTCGCGGTGTACGCTGCCCTTCCGACAGGAAACCGTACAGTTCCTGCAGCACCCTGTCGTTCCCGCTGATCCGGTCAGAAATCCCGGGCATCCGCTCGCAGGCTTCCGGCAGCGTAGCGCCCCGGAGTTCCTCTGTCAGTGTCCGGGAAATTGCGTAAAGCGTATCCCCGTCCATCTGTGAACCGATCCGGATCACGCTGTCCCGTACGATGCCCTGGTCCGTCACAATGACCACAAGCGCTGTTTCCGCGGAAACGGGCACCAGCTGCACCGTCTGGATCCTTGGCTGTTCACCCTTGGGGGAAAGCACCACAGCCGTATAATGTGTCAGGCTGGAAATCACCTGGGCTGCATGGTCGATCACGTCTTCCATCTGGCGTGCCCGCCCGGTAAACAGCCGGCTCATACTGGCCGCGGAATCATCCTGGATCTTCCCCGTCTTCAGCAGGGTATCCACATACAGGCGGTACGCTTTCGCGGAAGGAATCCGGCCGGCGGAAACATGCGGCTGGTCGAGAAAGCCAAGCTCCTCCAGGTCACTCATTTCATTCCGGATGGTGGCGGAGGACAGGCCCATGTCGTACTTCTTGCTGATGGTACGGCTGCCGACGGGAACGCCGGTCAGGATATAGTCGTCAATGATAGCCTGCAGGATCCGCAGTTTCCGTTCATCCATATCCATAAACCTTCCTCCTTTCTGTGTTGTTAGCACTCACATGCCCTGAGTGCTAACCCATGCATACTCTATCACTGCCCCTGCACTTTGTCAAGCCTTTTCCCGCCTTTTTCGTCAAAGATAGTCAAAAAAATCTTCCTCCCGCAAACGGGAGGAAGATCATCATATTTCAGGAAACCGTCCTGCTTCTTCGGAAGGCTTATTCCTGCCGGCAGCGTCAGCCGCCGAACATCTTGATCAGGAACCCGGCTGCAATCGCGGATCCGATAACACCGGCCACGTTCGGGCCCATAGCGTGCATCAGCAGGAAGTTGGAAGGATTGGCCTTCTGGCCTTCACGCTGTGATACGCGGGCTGCCATCGGCACCGCGGACACGCCGGCGGAACCGATCAGCGGATTGATCTTTCCGCCGCTCAGCTTGTACATCAGTTTTCCGACCAGCAGGCCGCCGATGGTGCTGAAGGCGAAAGCAATCAGTCCGAGGACGACGATCTTGATCGTGTCAAACTGCAGGAAGCGGGATCCCACCATCGTCGCGCCGACGCTGATGCCCAGGAACAGGGTAACGATATTCATCAGGGCATTCTGCGCAACATCGCTCAGACGCTCCGTTACGCCGGTTTCCTTCAGCAGGTTGCCGAACATCAGGCATCCGATCAGGGGCGCGGTGGAGGGCAGCAGCAGGACAACGAAAATCGTTACCACGATCGGGAACAGGATCTTTTCGGTCTTGCTCACTTCACGCAGCTGCTCCATCTTCACGGAGCGTTCTTTTTCGGTGGTCAGGGCCTTCATGATCGGCGGCTGGATCATCGGAATCAGGGCCATGTAGCTGTAGGCAGCCACGGCGATCGGTCCAAGCAGTTCCGGTGCCAGTTTCGTGGTGGTCAGGATGGCCGTGGGGCCATCCGCGCCGCCGATGATGCCGATGGAAGCAGACTGCTGCGCGTCGAAGCCCAGCAGGTTCGCTCCGAAGAAAGCGAAGAATACGCCGAACTGGGCCGCAGCGCCCAGCAGCAGGCTCTTCGGGTTGGAGATCAGCGGACCGAAGTCGGTCATCGCGCCGATACCCATGAAAATCAGGCAGGGATAGATACCGGCCTTGACACCGATATATAGGATATCGATCAGACCGCCGGTGGCCAGAATGTGACCGTAATCATGGTAATAGGGCGAGGCACTGTTCAGGAAATCGTCCCACAGGCTCTGATGATACAGCGCGTCCGGCAGGCTCCCGTCCGCTGTCATAAATACGGAGCTGACATTCGCCAGCAGGCAGCCCACCGCAATGCCGACCATCAGCAGCGGCTCGTACTGTTTTTTGATACCCAGATACAGCAGCACACACGCGACGGCGATCATCACAAGGTTGCGCCATCCGTCCGGGTTGCTGAAGAATCCGGCAAACCCGGACTCTGAAACCAGTTGCCAAAGGGAATCAAGCATCTTCTGTCTTCCTCCCTTATCCGAGTACGATGATCGGCGTTCCGGTATCCACCTTCATGCCGACTTCCGCAATCACCTGCACTACGGTTGCGTCATGGGGCGCCATAATTTCGTTCTCCATCTTCATGGCTTCCAGGACTGCGAGTACTTCTCCGCCCTTGACAGCCTGGCCGGCCTTGACGTTCACCTTGACGATCGTGCCGGGCATCGGGGATACCACCTGCTCGCCCGCAACGGCGGCAGCAGGCGCCGGAGCGGCAGCCGGGGCAGCGGGCGCGGCGGCAGCGGGTGCCGCAGGAGCGGGCGCAGCGGCAGGAGCGGGAGCATACGCTTCGTATTCATCCAGCAGCATGGCTTCTCCCTGATTTACTTCAACCTCGTATGTTTTTCCCTTCAGGGTTACTTTGTACTTCATCTTACTTGACCTCCTTGATGGATACGAACCGAAGCTCGTTCAGGGGTTTCTGCAGCTTGTCCGCCACAATAGCCATAATCATGGCTGCGTCTCTGGGATCCGTGTCGTAGATCTTCACTTCGCCGGCAGCTCCGGGAGCGGCGGGAAGCGCCTTTGCGGCCGGTGCCGGAACAGCGGCCGGAGCGGCAGCTTCAGGCGCGGCGGCAGGCTTCTTCATCTTGGCCACCATAATCCTGCCGACGATGATGATCACGAGCATCAGCACGGCCAGACCGATGAAAACAACCAGGTATCCCAGGATCGCGTAAAGGAGATTGTTTCCGACATCGAGTTTCATGCGGCCGTCTGCGGCTTGTTCGGCGACCTCGCTGACGACTTCTTCAGCCAAAGCAAATGACATCTGTGCCGCCCTCCTTACGCTTCTTCAATCGTGTACTTGACAACCCGTTCCCGCTTTTCTTTACGGGCCTTGAGGAAGTCTTCCGCCTGCTTCGGGAAGCAGATCCAGCTCATGAGGTCCTCTTCGGTCTCGGCCAGGTCACCCAGGGCTTCCTTCGCCTTTTTGAAATCCTCACCGGTCCGTTTGCTGTCCTCGATGCGGCAGTCGGCAGGCTTTCCGCCTTCGCCCAGGATCTTCTCCTGCAGCGCCTCATTCACGGGGGCGGGAGCGATGCCGTATTCACCCTTGAAATAGTTTTTCACTTCATTGGAGATATTCTTGTACCGCTCTCCCACCAGAACGTTGGTCACAGCCTGGTTTCCGACCATCTGGCTCAGGGGAGTTACCAGCGGCGGATATCCCAGATCCTTGCGGACCGCGGGAATCTCCAGCAGTGCCTCGTCGAACTTGTCCATGGCGTTCATATCCTTCAGGTTGGCAATCATGTTGCTCAGCATGCCTCCGGGCACCTTGTACACCAGCGCCTGAGAATCGGTTGCCATGCTCTTGGGATTGATCATGCCGTTGTCGACATACTTCTGCTTAACAGGTTTGAAGAAATCATTTACTTTGTTAATGATCTTCTCGTCCAGCCCGGTTTCAATGCCGTACTGCTGGCAGGCATAAAACAGCGTCTCTGTCGCGGCCTGGCTTGTGCCGTTGGAGAAGCAGCTGGTGGCAGTATCAATAACGTCCACGCCGCTCTCGATGGCCTTGGTCAGGGTCATGTATGCCATACCGGTGGTGCAGTGTGTATGCAGGATAACCGGAACATCGCCGACAGCGTCCTTGATGCCTTTGATCAGGTGTTCGGCTTCATAGGGGCTCATGGTACCCGCCATGTCCTTCAGGCACAGCGTTTCAAAGCCCATCTTCACCAGTTCCTTGCACATCTCTACATATTTCTCAACAGTGTGCACAGGGCTCTGGGTATAGCTGATGCAGCCGGAAGCGATTGTCTTCGGCGTGGCGTACTTCTTCACGGCGTCCAGAGCGGTTCCCAGGTTGCGGAAGTCGTTCAGCGCGTCGAAAATACGGATGATGTCGATGCCGTTTTTGATGCTCAGTTCAACGAACTTCTCGACCACATCGTCATGGTAGTGCTTGTATCCCAGCAGGTTCTGGCCGCGCAGCAGCATCTGCAGGCGGGTGTTGGGCATATTGGCCCGGATGTTCCGCAGCCGCTCCCAGGGATCTTCGCCCAGGTAGCGCAGGCAGGAATCGAAGGTAGCGCCGCCCCAGCATTCTACAGAGTAGTAACCGGCCTTGTCCATCACAGGCAGGATCTCCGCGAAATCTGCGTACGGCAGCCGGGTCGCCATCAGGCTCTGGTTGGCATCCCGCATTACGGTTTCTGTAAACTGTACTTTTCTCATATCCGTGAATCTCCGTTCAGATTGTTATTTAAGAACACACACAGGATGCCGCTCTGCTGAACGGCATCCCTGTGTTTTTCTTCGGATGCTTTCGGCTGATTACAGCTGGGGGCCTGCGGCAACCAGTGCTTTGCCGGCTTCGTTGCTTTCGTACTTGACGAAGTTCTTGATGAACCGTCCGGCCAGATCCTTAGCCTTCTCGTCCCACTCGGCGGGGTTCGCGTAGGTATCCCGGGGATCCAGGATACCGGTGTCCACGCCCTTCAGTTCGGTGGGCACTTCGAAATTGAAGTAGGGAATCTTCTTGGTGGGCGCGCCCAGGATATCTCCGTTCAGGATCGCGTCAATGATGCCGCGGGTATCTTTGATGGAGATACGCTTGCCGGTGCCGTTCCATCCGGTGTTCACCAGGTAAGCCTTGGCGCCGCTCTTTTCCATCTTCTTCACAAGTTCTTCTGCGTACTTGGTGGGATGCAGTTCGAGGAAAGCCTGGCCGAAGCAGGCGGAGAAGGTGGGGGTAGGCTCGGTAATGCCGCGCTCGGTACCCGCCAGTTTCGCGGTGAAGCCGCTCAGGAAGTAGTACTTGGTCTGTTCGGGAGTCAGTATGGATACAGGCGGCAGCACGCCGAAAGCATCCGCGCTCAGGAAAATCACGTTCTTGGCATCGGGACCGGCGGATACGGGATTCACGTTCAGCACGATCTTCTCGATGTGGTTGATCGGATAGCTCACACGGGTGTTCTCTGTCACGCTCTTGTCGGCAAAGTCGATCTTGCCGGTTTCATCCACGGTTACGTTCTCCAGCAGTGCGTCGCGGCGGATGGCGTTGTAGATGTCGGGTTCGGAATCCTTGTCCAGGTTGATGACCTTGGCATAGCAGCCGCCTTCGAAGTTGAAGACGCCGTTATCGTCCCAGCCGTGCTCATCATCACCGATCAGCAGACGCTTGGGGTCGGTGGACAGAGTGGTCTTGCCGGTGCCGCTCAGGCCGAAGAAAATGGCAGTGTTCTTGCCTTCCATATCGGTGTTGGCGGAGCAGTGCATCGCGGCAATACCCTTCAGCGGCAGGTAGTAGTTCATCATGGAGAACATACCCTTCTTCATTTCGCCGCCGTACCAGGTGTTCAGGATGACCTGTTCACGGCTGGTAATGTTGAAGGCAACAGCTGTTTCGGAATTCAGGCCCATTTCCTTGTAGTCGTCAACCTTGGCCTTGGAGGCGCAGTACACGACAAAGTCAGGCTCGAAGGATGCCAGTTCCTCGTCGGTGGGAACGATGAACATATTCTTCACAAAGTGGGCCTGCCAGGCGACTTCCATAACAAAGCGGATCGCCATCCGGGTGTCCTTGTTCGCGCCGCAGAAAGCGTCCATGACGAACAGACGCTTGCCGCTCAGCTGCTTCTGCGCCAGCACCTTCAGCTTGGCCCAGTTTTCCTCGCTCAGAGGATGGTTGTCATTCTTGTAGCCGTCAGTAGTCCACCATACGGTGTCCTTGCTGTTCTCATCCATGACGATATACTTGTCTTTGGGGCTGCGGCCGGTGTAGATGCCGGTCATAACGTTCATAGCGCCCAGTTCGGTCAGCTGGCCTTTGTCAAAGCCTTCAAGACCGGGCTTGTTCTCTTCTTCGAAAAGAACTTCGTAGGACGGATTATGAAGGATCTCCGTTACACCGTTGATCCCGTACTTGGTAAGATCGAGAGCTGCCATTCAGGGGTACCTCCTTTATTCCATTAGGGCCGGCCGGGTCTGATTCCCAACCTGACCCAATTTCTTTTTTTCAACATTTCTCCCCTATTTCCTGCTTCGTAACAAAAATATAATAATTTGCTTTAACAGTTGGTAAAATAAGGTTTTTCGCCCTCCCAAAAAATTCATCATTAATTCCTGGGAGGTTAGCCAAATGACAAAAACTCCCTCCGGCCTGTCCCGGCCGAAGGGAGCCCTGCCGCCGCCTGTCCGCTCAGTTCTTTGTGTCCTTCTGAACACAGCGGCGAATCTTTACCGGCTGCTTATTCGCGGTTTTCAATTTCCTTCTCAAGCTTCGCGACCAGCTCTTCCATGGACATGGATGTTGTCTGATCCGTCGCCCGGTCGCGTACGGCCAGCGTTCCTTCACTGATCTCTTTCTCACCGATGATCAGCATATACGGCACCTTGTCCTCCTGGCGCGCATAGCGGATCTTGTATCCGATTTTCTCATTCCGTTCGTCCAGTTCTGCGCGGATGCCCTGCTTCATCAGTTCCTTCGTGACCTTTGCGGCGTAATCCATGCTCTTGTCGCTGACCGGCAGCACCTTGACCTGTACCGGCGCCAGCCACAGCGGGAACACGCCTTTCGTCTCCTCGATCAGGTAGGCCATGAAGCGGTCGATGGAGCCAAGGATCGCGCGGTGCAGTACAACGGGTGTCTTCTCGCTGCCGTCCGCGTCGATGTACTTCAGATTGAACTTCGCCGGCAGACAGAAATCCAGCTGGCAGGTACTCAGCGTATATTCCGCGCCGATCGCCGGCTTCACATTCACGTCCAGTTTCGGGCCGTAGAACGCAGCTTCGCCGATCTCTTCCGTATAGTTGATACCAAGCTGGTTCAGCACTTCGCGCAGCGCGCTCTCCGCCCTGTTCCACATTTCGTCATCCTGGTGGTATTTCACCTTGTCCTCCGGATCCCGCAGGCTCAGCACGCACCGATAATCTGTAATATGGAAGTCATGGTATACGTCCCGGATCAGGTTCACGACGCTGGACACTTCATCCTTGATCTGGTCCGGCGTTACAAACAGGTGGGCGTCATTCTGGCAGAAATGCCGGCCCCGCTCAATGCCCTTCAGCGTGCCGCTGGGCTCGAAACGGAAATCGTGCGCAACTTCGCCGATGCGGATCGGCAGATCCCGGTATGAATGCAGCCGGTTGGCGTAGATCATCATGTGGTGCGGGCAGTTCATGGGCCGCAGTACAAAGCTCTCCCCTTCCACTTCCATCGCCGGGAACATATTCTCTTTATAGTGATCCCAGTGGCCGCTTGTGCGGTACAGGTCCACTGTGCCGACGCAGGGTGTCATTACATGCTGGTATCCCAGCATCCGTTCCTTTTCCTTGATGTAGTTTTCCAGCTCCATCCAGATCGTATAGCCCTTGGGAAGGAACATGGGCAGTCCCTTGCCGATCAGGTCGTCCGTCATGAAAAGCTGCATATCCTTGCCGATGCGGCGGTGATCCCTTGCTTTCGCCTCTTCAACCTGGATCTCATAGGCTTTCAGCTCCTCCGCGTTGCGGAAAGCAACGCCGTTCAGCCGCATCAGCATCTTGTTCTTCTGGTCATTTTTCCAGTACGCGCCAGAAATCGCTGTCAGCTTGAATGCCTTCAGCGCCTTTGTGTAGCACAGGTGCGGTCCGACGCACATGTCGATGTAGTCGCCCTGCTGGTAGAATGTAATCACGGCGTCCTCCGGCAGATCGGCGATATGCTCCACCTTATAGATTTCCCCGCGGTCCTTCATCAGCTGTACCGCCTCTTCCCGGGGCAGCGGATATACCTTGAATGGCAGGTTTTCCTTAACGATCTTCTGCATTTCCGCTTCGATCGCCGGCAGGTCATCGTCCGTCAGTTTCACGTCGCCCAGGTCGATGTCGTAATGGAATCCTTTTTCCGTGGCCGGGCCGTAGGCAAAGTGCGCGTCCGGATAAATCCGTTTCACAGCCTGCGCCATGATGTGCGCCGCGGAGTGCCGGAGTACCTCCAGCTCTTCCTCCGCCGGGCATTCCGCCGTGTGTCCGTCATTGTAGATGATTTTCATTGTCTTCCCCTCCCGTTATATTTTGTGGTCCGGGGGCTGATGCAATATAAAAAGCATCCGCCCTGCATACTGTTGCGGGGACGGATGCTGAAAAAGCATTCGCGGTTCCACCCTGCTTGTTGAAACAACCACTCATTGCGACGTTCTATCGGTCGTCAGCCGCCTGCCGTCCGGGAATGGTATCGGTTCAGGTCCTGCTGCGGGGCTCCCACCTTTCCCCCGTTCTCTGTGAGCCGGTCTCCTGTCCGCGTGTTTCCCTTCATCCGGAAAGATTACAGTGAGTTTATCACTTCCCTGTTGAAATTTCAACTATAAAATATCGATCCTGTCACATTCATTGAACCGGGCCAGCCGGCGGATTGCGGCGTCCAGAGCGCGGTCCAGCGTTTTCGTCCGCCGAACGCCCGGCTCGAACCAGATGTGTTTTACTGTCAGGCAGCCGTTTTTCCGGTCCGCGGTAGCTTCAATTCTTCCGGCCAGTTCCTCTCCCCATACCATTGGAAGGACATAATAGCCGTATTTGCGTTTCACAACCGGCGTATAGATTTCCCAGGAATACTGATACCCCCATACGGCTTCAATCAGTTTCCGGTCCCACAGCATCGGGTCCAGCGGAGCGAGAAATTCCAGCCTGGGTTTCCGGTCGGTTTCATTGTTCAGAACCGCCTCCAGCATTGGCATTTCTTCAGACAGCATATAGAGGGGTGAAAGGATTCCCTCCGCCTGAACAGCTGTAATCGTTCCGGACGATTCCAGCGCTGCAAACGTCTTGTCCCGCTGCTCTGCAGTCATGGAAATCCCGAGCCAGGCATCCGACCGCCGGTTCCAGAGCAGCCCGACGGCGCCGATTCTCCGACGAACCCTCCATGCCAGCCACGCGTCTTCGTTCCCGCAGGGATTCGGTGCGGTCAGCAGCTCCGCCGGCAGGTATTTATCCGACAGGTCGTAAAATTTGCGGGATCCGCTTTTATGATGAATCAGCAGCGTCCCGTCCGTATACAGCTGTTCCAGCACGGACCGGGCGGCCTGCGATTCCTTATGCCAGTGCCCGCTCCAGTGCATGGAAGAATGCCAGAAGATGGTTCCCTCAATCGGCAGCGTATCGCTGCTGACCGGCCCGTGCTTCCGGATATAGGCAATTGCTTCGTTTTCCAGCTCCGGAATACCGGCGAAGGACGCTCCGTGTGCTTTGCTTTTTTCCCGGTACCCGGAAAAGTACGGCCAGTCCTCGCTAGGCCAGATGGATAGTTCCTTGTCTGAATAATCCACCAGCAGCCGGTCCCGGTACAGGAGATCGCTCAGCATTTCTTTCCGGAAGCCCTTCACGCGGGACTGCAGGGTCAGTTCGGCGTTTTTCCCGCAGACGTCCACCGGATCATACTGAATGCATCCGGCCTGCCGGACATACCGGTACGCGCCTTCCTTTCCGGCAAACCGGTGTTTCCCCAGCAGGCCCTGCCTGCTGAGAATGAACCGTTTAGCCTGAAGTCGTGTGATCGTAATCGGCATCTTTCTGAATCCCTTTTTCTAAATATCGTTACAGGTATTGAAAAAAACAGTTCCCTTTCATCTGCCGGGAACGCGATCCGGCAGTTAAGCAATTATACCATATCCGGGCCGACCGGAAAACACGCTTGACAGGCGCGCGGAAATTGGATAAAAAGCATCAGAACGCTGAACGAACTGAAAATAAAAGACGGACGGGGCTTATCGTTTCAGCGTGTATATGAACGGTATGGGATCGGTATAACAACGGAGCCGCCATAAAAAGGAAAGCCCTGCCGAAGCGGGACTTTCCTTTATTTTTACATGTATATCAGAAACCGTGTTTTTTCAGGTACGCCCGTATCAGGATTTCCATTTTCCGGTCCGGCTTTTCATTGGATAGTACAGATTTGTCGCCGAATACCATGCAAGCGTTGTTTTCCGGGGTGTACGCCTCCCATCTTGGGAGCGCCTCGCCTGTAGCGTCCATACCGTTCGGATCGCCGTTCTTGATGAAATAAGCCCAATAGGAACACATCTGCCGGGCCAGGTCATAATGCTTGCCGACGAAAGGCCGCCAGCACTTGGCCAGCGTTTCAAAGAAAAACCACAGATCCACGGAATGGAAGGTGCCCGCGTTGTCCCATCCCGGTATTTCCGCGTCAAACACATAATAATACAGCTTGTTTTCCGGATGATCCCGCAGGCACTGTGCGCTGGCCGCGCGGATTGCCAGATCGATGCTTGGAGCGGAAGCTTTTGCCCGGATTTCTTCAATACTGCTGTGTTCCGCATCGAGCAGGGACAGGAACTCATCGGCATCTTCGCCGAAAGTATCCCTGCACATTTCTGTGAATGCTTCCTTTGTTTCTTCCTCGGGAGCTACAAAGAATTCTGACGATGTGCGCCCCCACAGTACAGGGCACAGGACTCGTTTGTTTTCCATGAACAGCTGCATGGCGTCGCCCGTGCAGAAGCAGTCATCCTGAACCGTACCCCAGAAGCTGTGGTATTCCTTTATTTTCCGCATCAGCTGCTTTTCATCGATCGCGCGTGCCTCCGCCAGGGTCTTTACGCCCAGGAACTCAAAGAATCTGACGCCTTCCTGCTCCGCGTCCTTCAGTTTGCGAAGCCTGCCGAACTGCCGCTTTGAGGGATAAACGTTGCCGGACACGCCGCTTTCCACGATTGCCCGCTGGAACAGGCCCTTGTTTCCGGGACAGGTCAGCTGATTCATCACGCTGCCTCCTCCGGCACTTTGACCGCCGATGGTAATATTGTCAGGATCGCCGCCGAACGCCGCGATGTTTCGTTTTACCCAGCGGGTGCCCGCCTGCTGGTCCAGATTTCCGAAATTGGCCGGTGCGTCCGGCTGCTGTGCTGTAATTTCCGGATGGCACAGGAAACCGAAAGCGTTCAGGCGGTAATTCACCGATACTACAATGATTCCGCGCCTGGCCAGGCGCTCGCCGTCAAATTCCATTTCAGAAGGATGGCCTACCTGCAGTCCGCCGCCGAAGTACCAGACAAACACGGGCAGCTTATCCTCATGGACATGCGCCGGCGCCCAGACGTTCAGATAAAGGCAGTCTTCACTCATCTCCAGGTCCGGATCCACCGACCATTCCCTGGTGTATACATTCTTCTCATCCAGCGGCGGTACATCCTGCATGGAAATGGGTTTGAAGTCAAAGCAGTCCTTCACGCCTTCCCAGTCCGGGCACGGCTGCGGCGCGCGCCAGCGGTTCTCGCCTGTCGGCGGAGCCGCGAATGGAATACCTTTGTATGCGGTAATTCTCGGATCCGCCGCCTGGATACCGCGCACCCACCCGTTTTCCGTCTTCACCTGTCTGATAAACATCCTGATTCCTCCTTTTTACTGTATGTTTATTGAATAAAAATATCCGCTAATATCCGCTGCGACTGATGAAGTCTCCTCATGCACCGCCGCACTGAAGCACATATTCCGTGTTTTCCTTTGTTTTGAATTTCCAGCCGTACTCGGTTTTATCCATCGGGATCTCCAGGCCGTTTTCCCGGATCCGGGTCAGGCTGCCGGCACGTACTTCAATCTCCCCGCTGTGCCTGGGATGAAGGACGGCTTCCATGAGTTTTCCGTCCTCCCAGCGCATGTCCACTTCCACAGCGCCCCGGGCGACAAGCCCCTTGACGCTGCCTGTTTTCCAGTCCGGAGGAAGTGCGGGAAGCAGATCAATGATCCCTGTATGGCTTTGCAGCAGCGCTTCAGCGATACCCGCAGTGGCGCCGAGGTTTCCGTCAATCTGGAATATTCTGCGTCCGTTGAGGAAACTGTCTGCTGCACGGCTCACCATCTGATCCACAGCCTGCCCCACCTTCTCCCCGTCCATCTGCCTTGCGTACTGGCACATGCGCCAGGCCAGGGGCCAGCCGCCCCCGTCGGCTCCGTTTGCAACGCGAAGCTCAATGGACCGCCGGACCGCCTTCATCAGTTCCGGCGTATCCTTCCAGTTGATCTGGCTGCTGGGATAGGCAGCATACAGATGTGAGATATGGCTCATTCCCGGCATCTTCTCCGGCACTTCTTTCCGCCATTCCAGCAATTGTCCCATGGATCCTGTCTGATCCTCCGGCAGCAGCGCGGAAGCCCGCCGGAATTCCTCTGTCCATTCATCCTGCGCATTCAGCAGAACATCCGCCTGTATGCATGCCCCGAAGAGGTCCCGCAGAATCTGATTGTCCATGGCAGGACCGGCGCAGATGGGTGAATCATATCCGTCCGGCAGGATGTACCGGTTTTCAGGGGACAGGGACGGGCACGTAACCAGGTGTCCTTCCCCGTCATCGGTAAGAAAGTCCACAAAGAAAATTGCGAATTCTCGCATGACCGGCCGCCATTTCTTCAGGAAATCCATATCTCCGGTGTACAGGAAATGTTCCCACAGATGCATCGCCATCCAGGCACCGCCGGCTGTCCAGGAGGTGGACGCCATATACTGGTCCTGCGGCGCGGTATCACCGTAATAGTCCGTATTATGATGGCATACGGAACCCCTGGCGCCGTACATGACCCGCGCCGTTTTCCTGCCTTTTTCGCAGGTTGCGGCAATAAGGGAAAACAGGGAATCGTGGAGGTCGCTCAGATTGCAGACCTCCGCGGGCCAGTAATTCATCTGGATATTAATGTTGGTGGTATACTTGCTGTCCCACATCGGAGCGAATTCCTTGCACCAGATCCCCTGCAGATTCAGCGCGGAGGAACCTTCCCGTCCGCCGGCCACCAGCAGATAACGCCCAAAGGTGAAATACAGCGCAGCCAGTGCGGGATCTTTTCCGCCGTTTTTCAGCGCGGCGATCCGCTCGTCCGTGAAGCCGTCGTCTTTGCCCAGATCCAGCACGCATCGCCGCATCAATGACGTAAAATCCGCCGTATGGCGCTGAAGTAAAGTGTCAAAGCCTTTTTCCCGGGCTGCTTTTACATGCTCCAGCGCTGTATTCAGCGGCTGTTCCTCCCGGTTGTCGGTGGAAGCTGCCAGATAAATGCATACATCCGAAGCCTGTTCCGTATACAGCTGCGTATAGGAATCGGAAGCAATGCCGTCGGTTTCCATCGCCATTGCCACGCCGAATTTCACACCGGCAGCGTTGCCCTCCGAAATCAGTGTTTTCGCATCCAGGGTGTGGTTGGTATCCAGAAACATGCTTCCCCATCCGCCGGCACGGATCATTTTCCCGGGCCTCCGCGGGTCCGGCACCGTCCCTTCGAATATATAGCAGCGGTCATACCGGATGTTGATCACAAGCGATTTGGGCCTGTCCGCGCGGTAACGGATGCACAGCACCTGATCCGGATGGCTGATAAAGCATTCCCGGGTGAAATGAACGCCGTTTTCTGTCCACTGCATCCGGTGTACGCCCTGCATCAGGTCCAGTTCCTGCCGGTATTCCTCCGCGCCTTCGCTGTTCGGAGAAAACCCTGCGGAAAAAGGAGAAAGGGTGTTGACGCCGATGTCCAGTTCTCCCAGGGATTCGTAGTGCCGCATGGAATAAGGCGCACCCAGCATGTACCGCTGAATCAGATCTTCCGCTTCCCTGATTTCTCCGGCAAATACATGACGGCGGATCTCGGGCAGCGCGTCCTTCAGGCGGGGGTTGTCGCGTTCCATGGCTTTGCCGTACCAAAGGCTGTCTTCATTCAGCTGGATCCGGTCCACCCGGGTATGGCCGTAAATCATGGCACCCAGGCGTCCGTTGCCCAGGGGCAGCGCGTCGCACCATGCGTCCGCCCCTCTCCGGTACCGCAGCGAATAGTTCTTTGTTGCCGTCATGGATTCACTCCTTTTATCAGGTTTTCAGGACAGGAAATCTTTTTCGGGTCTGCATTTATATATACGTTTCGTTTCTCTGTAGCTATTATACAACGGATTGTCCTTTGTGAAAACACCTTTTTATTTTTCTTTTGCGAAGCCGTGAACCGCCTGCGTTCCTTGCCCTGCATTTTTTTCTCAAAGCTCTTCCATATTTTCCGCAAGTATGATATAGTTGATTAAAACATGCGAAACGTTTCTGTTTCTGTCCCTGGCACCGGTCACAATTTACCTCTGACATATTATTATATAGGAAAAGGTGATATGTATCATGATGCTTTATGAAAACACTTCCCTCCCTTTCGAAGCAAGGGCCGCAGATCTGGTCAGCCGTCTTACCCTGGAGGAAAAGGCGCTGCAGCTTTCCCACGACGCGCCTGCAATTCCCCGGCTGAATATTCGTGCATGGAACTGGTGGAACGAAGCGTCTCACGGTGTAACGCCCGCTGTCGTGCAGGAATTCAAACAGGCCACATGCTTCCCGACATGCCTGGCCATGAGCCAGACCTGGAACGAAGAACTGATCACCGAAGTGACCACCGTCATTTCCGATGAAATCCGGGCGCTGCGCAACACCATCGGCAAAGAACTTGATTACTGGTGCCCGACCGTAAACATGGGCCGGGATCCCCGCTGGGGCCGCAACGATGAAAACTTCGGCGAGGATCCTTTTCTTGCGGGAAAGCTGGCCGCCGCGTATGTACGCGGACTGCAGGGAAATGATTCCCGTTACCTGAAAGCCGTTTCCACTCCGAAGCATTTTGCCGCCAACAACTCTGAATACAATCGCTGCAACGGTTCCTCCGATATGGACGAAGCAACCCTGCGGGAATACTATCTGCCGGTTTTTGAGCGCTGTATCCGGGAAGGCGGGGCATATTCCGTCATGACTTCCTATAACCGGATCAACGGCGTCCCTTCCTCCGCCAACGAGCATCTGGTGCGTGAAATACTGCGGGAGGAATGGGGTTTTAAAGGATACGTGGTTTCGGACGACGGTGCGGTCGGAGATGTAGGGCCCAATACAGGATTGATGTTCGGCAAACTCCGGGGCCAGTTCTATACAAAAACCATGCCGGAAGCCTCTGCAGTGTGCCTCAAAACGGGAACGGATATCTGTACAGGCGTAGAGCATGATCTGTTCCTGATGGATGCGGTCCGGCAGGGTCTTGTGGAAGAAAAAGATCTTGACCGTTCCCTGATCCGGGTGTTCACCGCGCGTTTCCGCCTTGGCGAGTTTGATGATCCCCGTCCCTTCGGACAGTTTAATGAAGATTCACTATGCACGGACAAAGCGGTCGCACTGGCCCGCCGTGCCGCCGCGGAATCACTGACGCTGCTCCGGAATGAAGGCAGCCTGCTGCCGGTTTCCGGTGATGTGAAAAAAATAACCGTTATCGGTCCCAATGCTATCTATCGGCAGTTCGGCAGCTATTCCATCGGCGGAAATCCGCGCAGCGACTGTGATACCCGCGTTTCGGTTCCGCCCCTGCAGGGAATTCTGGCGGAAGCGGAGAGACGAGGCATCAAAGTCGATTATCAGAAGGGCTGGAATATGGCAAAGCGTGAGTTCACCCGCCCCTCTCCCAGCGCAGTGCTGCGGCGTGCCGCCGAAGACGCCGGTATGACTCCGGAAGAGTATCTGAAAAACCGCGTTCCGGAAGAAGAACGTGAATTCCGGCACAGCAAATTTGCCGCTTTCATGGAGTTCATGCGCCGGCCGGAAGTCCCGCCCCGGCATCCTGTGGATGATCCTTTCCTTGATAAATCCGATGATGAATTACTCCGGGATGCTCTGGACAGCGCAAAGGATGCGGATCTGGTGATCGTAGTGGCCGGTACGGATCCCAGCGTCACCCGTGAGGGAGCCGACCGGCAGACGATGGAACTTCCCTATCAGCAGGATGAGAAAATCCGGCAGCTTCTGGCGGTAAATCCGCGTGTCGCAGTGGTGATGGTAGTCTCCGGTCCGGTCACCGGCAGCTTCCTGGACGAAGTACCCGCCCTGCTGTGCGCGACATACGCCGGAGAGTCCCAGGGCAGCGCGATCGCGGATATCCTGTTCGGCAATCTGTGCCCCGGCGGGCACCTGTCGGAAACCTGGTACTTCCGGGACAGCGACCTTCCCCACATCCGGGAATACGGCATCCGTCCCTTCGATACCGCCACCGAAATGGGACGAACCTATCTGTATTACCTGGGAGAAGTCCGGTATCCGTTCGGGTTCGGACTGTCCTACACTTCCTTCTCCTGCAGGAATTTCCGGCCGGACAGGAGCGCGTACGACGCCAATGACACCATGCGGTTTACCGTGGAAATCACCAACACCGGAAATACCGCCGGCGCAGCGGTGCCTCAGCTCTATTTCCGCAAAATCGCGCTGTATGACAATAAGCCGCTGCGTCAGCTGATCGGTTTCCGGAAGGTAATGCTGCAGCCCGGCCAAAGCACGGAGGTTTCATTTGAAGTTCCGGTCTGCGAACTGAAATACTGGAACAGCTGGAAAAAACGGTTTGAAGTGGAAAACGGCGAATACGCCTTCCGGATCGGATGGAACTGTGAGGATACTGCTTCTGTGGAACCCTTGCGCGTGCAGATTTCGGGGCATTGGGACGCGCCCCTGTCCGCCGTGACAATGACATGCGGCCGCTCCGTTCTCGCGGCCGGCGACACAGAGCCCGTTCGCCTGACCGCGGCGCTTTCGGATGCGCAGCATCTTTGCGCGGAGGAACTGCCCTTTACCTTCCTCTCCAGCGATGATTCAGTAGCACGGATTGAAAGCGGGCGGATCCGGGCGCTGAAACCCGGAGCTGTCCGCCTTACAGCACGGCTGACGCTGAACGGTGTTACAGCGGAAGATTCTGTCGGCATTTGCGTGAAGGAATAAAAGACGGAAAGGTGCCGGAATGCCGGAAAGAGATAACCGTTTTCCGGGTTTCGGTTTCTCCGGATCAACGCAGGAAGGAAAGGCGGTGCAGGTATTGGCGAAGACAAAACCTTTGCTGGATCTGACGGATGAAAGCAGATCGCCGACCCGGATCATCCTGCACCTGACCTGGCCGCTTTTCCTGGAACAGATCCTTACAACCCTGGTCAGCTATGCGGATACCGCCATGGTAGGCGCGCTGGGTGTCAACGCCACTGCTTCCGTGGCCATCTGCAATTCCTTTGTGTTTCTGGTCAACGGCGTCATCATGGCGCTTGGCGTCGGGATCACCGCGTACGTGGCCCGCTCCGTGGGCGCCCGGAATTATGAAGCAGCCAGGGCTTATATCCTGCACGCGCTGCTGTTTCTGATTTATCTCGGCATTCCGATCTCCCTGCTGCTGATTGCCCTGCATCGGGCAATCCCGCAATGGATGGGCGCGGAACCCGTGATCCTGGACAGTGCCGCGAATTACCTGCTGATCACGTCGCTGTTCCGCATCTGCAATCTGACCATTATGATGCTCAGCGGTGTGTTCCGCGGCCGTGGAGATACCAGAACACCGCTGTATATCAATATCGCGGTCAACATCATCAATGTCGCCGGCAACTATCTGCTGATCAATCCCAGCCATGAAATCCGGCTCTTCAGCTGGTCCGTCCCCATGATCGGCGCGGGACTGGGTGTGACAGGCGCGGCTCTGTCCACCGGTTTCTCCTGGTTTATCGGCGCCGTGCTGATGATTGCCATGCTGTTCATCAAAAAGGATCCCACCCGCCTCCGCCTGAAGGATTTCACCCTGCGGATGGATCCCGTACTTGTCCGCAGGGTGGTGAATATTTCTGTCCCGGCGATGCTGGAAAGGTTCTGCATGTCCACCGCGAGCATCGTCGTCTCCCGTTCCATCAACTCCCTTGGAACGGTTGTCACCGCTGCCAATACCGTCTACCTGACTGCGGAATCCATTTCCTTCATGCCCGGCTTTGCGTTTGCCACAGCGGCTACAACGCTGGTCGGTCAGGCGCTGGGCGCCGGCAAGAAAGACCTGGCGGAACGTTTCGCTTACAGGACGGTTGCGGTGGGCGCCGCCATCCTTACCTTCTCCGGAGCGATGATCTACGTGCTTGCCCGTCAGCTGGTCAGCTTCTTCACGCCGGACCCCCAGGCAATCGGCCTGGCAGTGCAGTGCCTGCACCAGGTGGCGTTCATCCAGCCCGTCCAGGTAACCGCCTGGATTCTGGCCGGAGCGCTTCGCGGCGCGGGGGATACCAAATGGCCGTTCTATATTACCGCGGTATGCAACTGGGGAATCAGGACCCTGGGCGCGTACCTCTGCATCCGGGTATTCGGCATGGGGCTTCCGGAAGCGGTTCTGTGTGCCTGTGCGGACAGTACGGTACGGGCGCTGCTGACCTGGCTGCGCTTCCGTACCGGAAAATGGCAGCATGCGCTGGAGGAAAAGGCCGTTGCTCCGGAATCCGCGTGAACGCAGAACTGATAACGTTTACGAAAAAGACCGCTGTTTGCCAGTTTTCAATTTTTTTATTCCGGGAGCAAAAGGAGTATTGAAAAAAGCAAAGAATTATGTATAATATAGTTAATCAGGTTAACAGAATTAATTTACTGTGGGCAGGTTCGGAAGATAAAGCTTCAATTTGATATTTTTGCCTCAAATGTGAAACGTTTCGTAATTTCTGTCAGTTTTATAAAGAAGGTAAAAAAATGGGAAGGAAAAAAATCGTATTTATTGGCGCGGGAAGTTTCATTTTCACCCGCAGTCTTTCCCGCGACATTCTCACCTTTGAAGCCCTGCGGGACGCTGATCTCTGGCTGGTGGATATCAATCCGGAACACCTTGAGATGGCGCGGCGCATGGTGCAGCGGTATGTGGATGAAGGGCATTATCCCGCAACGGTTCACTGCACGCTGGACAGGCGGGAGGCGCTGCCCGGAGCGGACGGTGTCCTTTGCACCATCCAGGTCGGCGGATGGGAAGCGCTGAAGGATGAAATCTGCATTCCCGCCAAATATGGTATTGAGGCTGCCATCGGGGATACCCGGGGCGTCTGGGGATTCTTCTGCTATCTCCGCACCGTACAGGCCATTGTGGATATCGCCCGGGACGCCATGGAGCTTTGTCCTGACGCGGTTTTCCTGAATTATACCAATCCCATGGCCATGCTTTGCCGCACGGTGCAGACCCTGTTCCCTGACCTCAATTATATCGGTCTCTGCCACAGCGTGCAGGAAACCATCATGCTGCTGGCAAAATGGCTGCAGGTTGACACGAAGGATATGACCTATACCTGCGCCGGCTTGAACCACACGGCCTTCTACCTGAAACTGAAATGCAAAGGGGAGGATGCCTATCCCCTGCTCCGGAAAATCGTGGATGATCCGGAAATCTACAAAACCGAGCGTGTCCGCATCGAGATGTTCAAACACCTGGGTTATTTCGTAACGGAGAGCTCCTATCACAACAGTGAATACAACGGCTGGTTCCGGAAGCGGGACGATCTGCTCATGAAGTATACGCCCCCATGGAGCTGGGATGATACGCCGCCGAAGTTTATGAGCCAGCGCCTGCAGGAAGGCCAGTCTTTCTTCCGCCGGCGCGGCCGGATGGAAATGCTGGAAAAGTGGTTCAGCGAGGATATCACCCTGGACCGGGGGCACGAATTTGCCAGTTACATTTTCAATGCCTGCTTCGGCGATCATACGCCCTTTGAATTCAACGGCAACGTACGCAATTTTCACCTGATCGAAAACCTTCCCTACGGCGCCTGCGTCGAAGTGCCCATTCTGGCTGATGCCAACGGGCTCAAGCCCACCCGGATCGGTTTCATGCCGCGGGAGCTGGCATTGCTGAACAACATCGAAAGCCAGACGGAGGAACTTGCGGTGGAAGCATACCTGAACCGCGACAAATCCCTGATCTACAAAGCGGTTTATTATGATCCGTATACTTCCGCCAAGCTGAGCCTGGACGAAATGGACGCGATGGTGGATGAAATGTTCGCCGCCTGCGGCAAATATCACAGTTTCTGGTAATCAATACACGGAAATCCGGATTTCTTTGAGAAAGGACGAAAGCTGTGAATCCGCATAAGATCATTCCTGTTGAATATCCCTATGATCCACTTTCTCTGGAAAAGCGGAAGGCGCTCCTGCCGGAGCGCAGCGTCTGCAGCCTTTTCCCCGCCGAAACCGGCCGGGAGGTATTCATGACCGGCAACGGCATCCAGCGTGCGGACATGACCGGCGATCCGTATAATGAGCGAATCACCTTTACCCATGAACTGCTTTACGAGCCAAAATGGGAAAAAACGCCTGAGCCGCCGGATCTGACCGGCGTTATGCCTGAGGTGCGCCGCCTGCTCCGGGAAAGCCGTTTCACGGAAGCTGCCGACCTTGTGGAGCAGGAGCAGCTGAAAGCCGGCTTCGGTCCCATGATGCGCCATGTGGCAACGATCGACTGCGGGGATATCACGGATCCCCCGATGATGCCTTTTCCGCATTTTGCCTTCCGGCTGGAGCTGGATCAGCCCGCGACGGAAAAGACCTGGGATTACCTGCGCTGGCTGGATCTGCTGACAGGTGTGCTGACCACGCAGTGGACCAACGGCGACGGTGCCTTTTCCCGGCAGCTGTTCGTATCCTTCCGGGACAATGTCGGCGTAATCCGGGTCAAAGCGCCTGCAGGCAAATTGAACATGGCGCTGCGCTTCAGGGTTCCCGGTGATGACGGCAGGGCCCCCTTCGGTGTAAAGATGCTGCAGGGCTGCACCCATGAGCTTTCCATGGAAGAAGGCTTTATTGCCCTGTCCTGGGCATACCGGCCGGAATTCGGCCGGAAGGGATACGCTTCCGCAGTGAAAGTCCTGCCCCGGGGCGGCGGCATCCGCGTTTCAGGCGACACGCTGGAAATCTCCGGCGCGGATGAACTGGTACTGATTTGCGGCACCAAAAAGTATGAAGGCGGTTTCACGATGGATCTGCCCGCGCCCTTTTTTGCGGAGATGCGGGCTTATCAGCCGGATGTGGATGAACTGATCCGCTCAAATCTGGAGATCCTGGGAGAAAAAATGCGGCGTTCCCGCCTGCGTATGGGGCCGGAAGAGGACTATGCCCTGTCTGCGGAAGAGCTCCTGGTCCGCACGCATACTGAAATGGAATTTGATCCTGTGCTGCTGGATAAGCTTTATGATATGGGCCGTTTTTTCCAGATTACGGATACGGGTGATCTCCCGCCGATGCACGGGCAGCACAACATCAACACAAACCTGCAGGTCTGCGCCGGGTGCAACACGGGCCTGTTCGAAGAAATGGATGCGTATTTCCGCTATTATGAAACCAAGTTCGATGATTTCCGCACGAATGCCCGGCTTCTTTTCGGAGCCCGCGGCCTTCTGTGCAGTATTCACTGTGATTATGACAGCGGTCTGTTCTACCACTTTTCCAAGACCTATCCCCATTACTGCTGGACCGGATGCCTTGGCTGGATCTACAACGAATTCTGGAACTATTATTTAGCTACCGGGGATCTGGAATTCCTGCGGAACCGGGTCGTACCCGCCCTGAAGGAAATCGCCCTGTTCTTTGAGGACTATGCCTGCGACCGTGGGCCGGACGGGAAAGTGATTTTCTATCCTTCCTTCTCTCCGGAAAACCCGACGCCCAATTATGCCGTACGGGGTGTCTATTCCACCAGCATCAATTCAGTGATGGATATAATGATCTGCCGCGAAGTGCTGGATAATCTGATGGAAGCCTGCCGGATTCTGGGAATTGAGCAGGAGAACATCCCCCACTGGCAGGCGCAGAAGGATTCGCTCCCCAATTATCTGCTGGACAGCGAGGGCGGCCTGAAGGAATGGGCCTGGCCGACAATTCAGGAAAACTATGATCACCGCCACGTCTCCCATCATTACGATGTCTGGCCCGGCCATCTGATCACCTGGGAAGATGAACCTGAACTGGCCAGGGCTGTCCAGATCTCCAACCGTAAGCGCGCGCATCAGAACGACTCTGCCCATGGCATCATTCACCGTCTCTTCACCGCTGTCCGCCTGAAGGATCTGCCGGAGACGGTCCAGAACCTGTATCATCTGATGAACCACGGTTATATCACCCGCGCGCTGCAGACCTGCCACAATCCTTATCAGCATCATATGCCCGATCTGCAGGGCGCCATGCCGGCCATTCTTCTTGAGATGTGCGTCTATTCAAATCCCGGTGTGGTGGAATTCCTGCCGGCAATGCCCGATCCCCTGCTGCAGAGCGGCGGCATCGACGGTGTCTGGCTGTATACCTTTGCCAAGCTGGAGAAAATGGACTGGGACACGCACGGTGTAAGGGCTGTAATTATTTCTCAGCGGGATCAGGAACTGACGCTGCGCTGCCGCAGACCCGGTTCCCGTTTCCTGGCAGACGGCCGGGAGATTTCTGCCGAAGGCGATCACGTCCGCGTCTCCTTTGTCCGGAATAAACCGGTACAGATAGAAATCTTTTTTTAAGGAGGTCCGGTTCCATGAACAAGGATGAGCTGCTGAACAATCAGGCGCTGAACCAGCAGATCCTGTTTTTCGATCCCCTCTGCAAACGGCCGCGGTTCGAAACAGTGAACGGTACGCCCTCCATCCATTATGTGGATGAAAAGCAGGGAGTACGGGCACTGGATTTCGGGAAAGCGGAGTTTAACTTTTTCGCTCCGGATGCCAAATCCGTCCGCGTCGTCGGCTGGGGCGGTTCCATGCCCGAAAGCTATGACCTCCATCCCGTCGGGGACGGCTACTGGCAGGCTGTGGCGGAGAACATTGCCCCCGGCTTCCACTACTGTGATTTTGAGGTGGACGGCGTCCGTACCGTCAATCCCCTGGCGCCCATTGGATACGGCGGTTTCCGGCCGGTCAACTATTTTGAGATGCCGGGTGAAGACGCCGCCTTCTGGCTGCTGCAGGATGTGCCGCACGGTACGGTGCACATGGAATTGTACAATTGCCGCATGACAGGACGCACCCGCTGCTGTTATGTCTACACCCCGCCGTCTTACGGCAAGGATTCCGAAAAGCGTTATCCTGTCCTTTATATTCAGCACGGCGGCGGTGAAACCGAGATGGGCTGGCTGTGGCAGGGAAAAATCAACTATATCTGTGATAACGGGATCGCTGCCGGAACAATGGAGGAAATGATCGTCGTAATGAATGACGGTTACGCGTTCCGGCCGGATGGTCTTGGCGATCCGGCCGGCGGAGATATTGACGATGTACTGGCGGATGAATGTGTGCCTTTTATCGACAGCAGATACCGCACCTTCGCCTCTCCGCGGAAACGCGCCCTTGCGGGGCTGTCAATGGGCGGTATGCAGGCCAATGCCGGAATGTTTAAGCACAGCGGTTGTTTCGCCAATATCGGTATCTTCAGCGGCGGTTTCCGGGACAAGGGGTTCAACTTCGACGGAAGCGCATTCCTGAAAGACCCGGACTCCTTCAGGAATGCTTTCGAGCTGGCTTTCGTTGCCGTTGGTGAGCAGGAGCAGCCTTCCTGTGACAAACTGCGGGAAAGTATCAGTGAATACAACCGGCGTGGAATTCCTCTGATACTGTATATTTATCCCGGTTATCATGAATGGGATGTATGGCGGCATGCCGCCAGGGAATTTATGACCAAACTTTTTAAAGGAGGAGAATAAACATGATGCACCGGACCGCGGAGTTCCTCAGAAGCTGCCAGACGTTCTACATTGCGACCGTTGAGAAAGATCAGCCGCGTGTGCGTCCTTTCGGCGCGCTGGACGAATTTGAAGGAAAGCTGTATCTGATTACCAGCAACAAAAAGCCGGTATTCGCTCAGCTCAAAGCAAACCCCAAAGTGGAAATCTGCGCCATGAACAGTGAAATGAAATGGATTCGTATCGCAGCCACCGCTGTGGAAGATCCCCGCCCGGAAGCAAAGGCGCATATGCTGGAAACCAATCCGGGTCTGAGCCGCATGTACAGTGTGGATGACGGAATCATGGAGGTTGTGTACCTCAGGGATGCCTCCGTAACCCTGAGCTCGTTTACAGCCCCGCCGGAGAGCTGGACCTTCTGATCCGCAGATCATTCTGATCCATAACAAGGTACAAAATAAGGAGGTGGAGGGGTTAATGACCACCAACAGCATTATACCCCGCAGATCTTTCGGCCAGCGTATTGTAAGAGACTGGAAGCGGTATTGGCTGGTTTATCTGATTGGTTTTCTGTGCCTGAGCTATTACATTATTTTCTGCTATCTTCCCATGGGCGGCATTGTGATCGCGTTCAAGAATTTCCGCCCGGCCCGCGGCATCTGGGGCAGCAAATGGGCAGATCCCTGGTATAAGTATTTCGATCAGTTTTTTAACGGCTATTACTTCTGGCGGCTGCTGCGCAACACGCTGCTGATCAATGTTCTGGACCTGCTCTTCGGATTCCCTGCGCCGATTATTCTTGCGCTGCTGCTCAATGAGCTCCGTTCCTCCGCCTACAAGCGCACGGTGCAGACCGTCACATATCTCCCCCATTTCATTTCCATGGTGGTCGTATGCGGCATCATCCTGGACTTCTTCTCCTCCAGCGGTGTGATTAACCAGATCATCGAAGCACTCGGCGGAAGTAAAGTTTTGTTCATGCAGGATGCCGGCTTCTTCCGGCCGCTTTATGTGGGCACAGGCATCTGGCAGGGCGTAGGCTATGGCTCCATCATCTATCTTTCCGCACTGGGCGGTGTGGACGCCGAGCTTTATGACGCGGCCGCCATTGACGGCTGCAGCCGTTTCGGCCGGGTAATCCACGTCACCATTCCCGGAATCCTACCCACGGTAATCATCATGCTGATCCTTCGCGTCGGCAATATGCTGAGCCTTGGCTTTGAAAAGATCATCCTGCTCTACAATGAAACCATCTATGAAACGGCCGACGTTATCTCTTCCTTCGTTTACCGCTACGGTCTGCAGCAAGGCAATTACAGCTACGCCACAGCCGTTGGCCTGTTCAACTCCCTGTTTAACTTCATCCTGCTGATCGGCGTAAACGCCCTGAGTCGCAAGCTCAGCGACGTGTCGCTGTGGTGAAGGGAGGGGAAAGCAATGAAGAAGAAGGTTATCGAAAAAAACCCGCATGACAACGGGCACTGGAAAGGGCAGTGGACCTACGGCCGGCCTTCCACCGGCAGCAAGGTTTTCGACGTCGTCAACGTGCTCTTTATGCTGTTCCTGATGATTATTACCCTGTATCCCTTCCTCTATGTACTTTTTGCCTCTCTGAGCAATCCGCTGAAGCTGTATTCACATTCCGGACTGCTCCTGCATCCGCTGGGATTTTCGTTAAAGGGCTATCAGTTCGTTCTGAATTACCGTTCCATCTGGACAGGTTATCTGGTAACGCTGTTCCTCGCCACCGTTGGTACTGCCTGCACGCTGATCGCCTCGCTGCTGTTCGCTTTCGTACTTAGCAAAAAGGACAGTATGCTGCACAGTTTCTTCACCTTCGCGGCTGTCTTCACCATGTACTTCAGCGGCGGTATGATCCCCACCTATCTGATCGTAAACGATCTTGGTCTGATCGATTCCCTGTGGGCCCTGATTCTGCCCGGTCTGATCAGCACCTATTATGTGATCATCCTGCGGACTTCCATCATGGGCGTGCCAAAAGAGATGACGGAAAGCGCGGAACTGGACGGTGCGAACGATGTCGTCATCCTTACCCGCATTCTCATTCCGCTGATCGTTCCCACCATTGCGGCCATCAGCCTGTTCATCGTGGTTGGATACTGGAACAGCTGGACAAATGCGCTGCTGTATATCCGTGACAGCAAGAAGCAGCCCCTGCAGATGGTGCTGCGCCAGATCCTGATCAACAATGATATGTCCGCCGCGGCTGGTTCCGGAGCCAGCAACCGTTCCGGTGAGGACCAGGCCACCCGTATGCTGCTGAAATACTCCACCATCATCGTATCTGTTCTGCCCATCATCTGCGTGTATCCCTTCCTGCAGAAGTATTTCACCAAAGGCGTCATGATCGGCGCCCTGAAGGGATGATGCTTCTCTCCCATTGTACGCTGCATGGCTGAAAGCCATGAGCAAATATAAAAAGGAGGTCTTACCATGAAGAAACTCGTTTCCCTGCTGTGTGCGCTTGCCCTGATGGCGGCCATACTGCCCTGCGCGGTAGCTGATGAAGAACCCATCACCATTACCTACTACCGTCAGGAACTGAACCGGAACTCGGTGGCCACTTACGCGGAGACCGCATGGGTCCAGGCACTGGAAGAACGCCTGAATATCAAGCTCGAAATCCAGGGCCCCGCTTCCAGCGATGACTACAATACTGCTGTGAACGCCATGCTGACTTCCAAAAAGTATCCGGACCTGCTGTTCTATGACTGGAACACCCAGTATAACGGCGGCATTCTGGCCGGCGTGGAAGACGGTGTGATTGTTCCCATCAGCGAAATTCCCGAATATAAAGATAAAGTGCCGAACTGGTTCAAAGTGCTGGATGAGCATCCTGAAGTACGCCGCGGCGTGGTGAATGATGACGGCTCCATCGTTACCTTCTGCCACTGGGAGCCCAACATGGCCCGTAATGCTTACTGGGGCTATGCGGTCCGCAAGGACTGGCTGGATCGTCTGAACCTGGAAATTCCGAAGAGCATTGATGATCTGTATGAAGTGCTGAAAGCCTTCCGGGATAACGATGCCAACGGCAACGGCGACCCGAACGATGAAATTCCCTTCTCCTGCTGCAACTGGTGGGGAACCGCCCATCCCGGCATGGACTCCCTGGCTGCTGCTTTCTCCCTGAAAGTAAACACCATCTACCGTGATCCCCAGAACGACAAGATGACCTACTGGACCGAATACAACGGCGGCCAGAACTTCAAGGATTATGTAACCACCCTGGCAAAATGGTACAGCGAAAAGCTGATCGACGTAGACGCCATCACCCAGAAATATGACGCCTGGGCAGCCAAAGTCACCGGCGACAAAGTCGGCGTGTTCTTCTGCTTCCCGGACAGCGTTGCTTCCTGGGAAGACGGTATCCGCCAGACCCTGAAGGACCAGGGTTACGGCAATGCCGACGATGTATGCATCTACGGTCTTGTTCCGCTCACCGGCGTTGACGGCGTGCCGTACAACTACGATAACGACAACGCGCTGGTTAGCTACGTAGGATCCAATCAGCCCACCGTTATCACCACCGCTGCCGTGGAGAACGGCCATATCGACAAGTGCCTGGAGCTGCTGAACTATCTGTATTCCGAAGAAGGCAGCGAGCTGATCAACTGGGGCGTTGAAGGCGTATCCTACACCAAGAACGAAGACGGAACGCATGTCTGGACCGACAAGGTCACCAACGATCCTGACTATCCGATGTCCGACGCGGTCTTTAAGTATGCGCTGCCCACCCTCGGCGCCTGGCCCAAGGCCATGAGCTACGAAGCTTGGGGCGCCATGAACCTGGTTGTACCGGATCAGATAACGACCCATAAGAATTATGCGGCCGGCAGCTCTGCACTGGATAAGCCCGGATACTCTCTGACTATTGAAGAGCAGGATGCAACCACTCCTCTTACGGAAATCAACACGGCTGTTTCCGAAGTGTACGTGAACGTGATCACAGGCAACAAGCCTGTGGAGGATCTGGATGCGCTGCTCACACAGGTTCAGGGCATGGGCATTAAGCAGGTTGTTGATGCCTATCAGTCCGGCTACGAACGTTTCATGAGCCGCTGATCGGTTTCCGGTTCTTTCCGCGGGGCGCCGAAAGGCGCCCCGCAATTTACAGAAAACGTTACAGGGAATTCATAAAGAGTGAGGGATGAAACAAATGATTGATTATTCAAAGCTCTCCTATCCTTATCCGTATATCCCGGCGGAAAAGCGCGCCGGGCTGCTGCCCGAGCACAGCATCTGCTCCATCTCTCCGGCCGATGAACCCTCCGATTATTTCATCACCGGCAATGGCAGCCTGCGCATTCAGGTCTCCGGCCGTCCCTACAGCGATGAGATGTCCTATACCCAGGAAACGCTCTACGAACCCCTCTGGGAAAAAACGCCTCTGCCGCCCGATCTGCGGCCGTATCTTCCCCGCATCAGGGAACTCCTGCTGGAAGGCAAACCGGAAGAGACGGACGCGCTGATCGACGAAGCCCAGAAAAAGGCCGGATTCGACAAGTATATGAATTTTGACAACAAGATTCTGTATCCGACCGGTTCTCCCCGCCTGCACACGGCGTTCTGGCTCACCTTCCGGCAGCCGGAGCAGCCCGATACCCGGAATTACCTCCGTTGGCTGGATATGCAGAACGGTATGATCACCTCCGTCTGGACCAACAGCCGCGGAGACTTCCGTACGGAAAGCTTCGCCGCGTATGAAGGCGGAGTGATTGTAAACCGCTTTACCGCACCGAAGGGGCTGCTGGACCTGGATGTGGAAATCGAACTGCCCGGCAAGCCTTTCCGCCATGGCAACATGGTGTTTAAGCAGCCGTTTGTCGGCAGTACCCATGAATTGAATATTACCGATCAGCTGATCACCCTGGCCTGGGCATACCGTCCCGAATTCGGCCATAAGGGATATGTAGCCGCCGTCCGTTTCATTCCCGCCGGCGGAAAAACGGAAAAAACCGAAAAGGGCGTGCGCCTGTCCGGTGCTGACGGACTGATCGTTTTGAGTAAAATCGTTAAGTTTGAGAGTGATTTCACATTCGCCTGCGCGGATCAGGTTACCCGGGAGCTGATGGAAATGCCGGCGGACTTTGACGGAATGCTGGCCGCGAATCAGCGGATCATCGGCGAAAAAATGGACCGTTCCCGCATTCATCTCGGAAAGAAGGAGGACTATGTCCTGTCCGGTGAAGAACTGCTCCGCCGCTCCCACAGCGAAAACGAAATCGATCCGACGCTGATGGAAAAGCTCTACGATATGGGGCGTTTCTTCCAGATTTATGAAACCGGCGCGCTGCCGCCCATGATGGGCCAGCACAATATCAACACAAACCTGCAGGTTTGTGCCGGAAACAATACCGGCCTGTTCGACGAAATGGACGTATACTTCCGTTACTATGAAACGAAATTTGATGATTTCCGTACGAACGCCCGGCTGCTCTTCGGCGCGAGAGGTCTGCTTGCCAGCGTCCACTGCGATCCGGATTCCGGCCTGTATTATCATTTCTCCCGTACCTATCCCCATTACTGCTGGACCGGATGCCTTGGCTGGATCTACAATGAGCTGTGGGGCTATTACCTGGTAACCGGTGATAAGGAATTCCTCCGGGACCGCGTGATTCCCGCCTACAAGGAAATGGCGCTGTTCTTCGAAGACTATGCCTGTGACCGGGGCCCGGACGGAAAGGTCATCTTTTATCCGTCCTTCTCGCCGGAAGACCCCACGCCCAATCCCGGTTACGAAACCGTTACCTGCAGCAGCATCAATCCGACCCGCATCAATTCCGTGATGGATATCGCCATCTGCCGTGAAATCCTGACCAACCTGATCGACGGGTGCAGGACACTTGGAATTGAGACGGAAAACATTCCCCATTGGGAGGAACAGCTGGCTTCCCTGCCCACCTATCTGCTGGACCGTGAAGGCGGCCTGAAGGAGTGGGCCTGGCCGACCATCGACGAAAACTACAATCACCGGCATGTATCCCATCATTACGACGTATGGCCCGGCCGTGCGATTACACCTGAAACCGAGCCCGCTCTGACCGAAGCGATCATCATTTCCAACCGGAAAAGAGGCCAGCAGGATGACTCAGCCCACGGCATTATCCACCGTGCCTTTACGGCCATCCGCCTGAAGGATAAAGAGGAGGCCGAGCAGAATCTGAGTCAGCTGTTCTGCCATGGATTTGTCCGCCGTACCCTGCAAACCAGCCACTTCCCTTACAGAGGTGTATTCCCGGATCTGCAGGGCGCCGTACCTGCCTTCCTGGTGGAAATGAGCGTATTCAGCATGCCCGGTATCGTGGAATTCCTGCCCGCGGTTCCGGACAGTCTGGCGGAAGGCGCCATTGACGGCGTTTGGCTGTACACCTTCGCAAAACTGAACCATCTGGATTGGAATGAAAATGGAGCGCATGCGAGCCTGACGTCCGGGAAAGCCCAGACGCTTACACTGCGCTGCCGCCGTCCGGGATGCCGGCTCTTTGTGAACGGTAAAGAGCTTCCGATGGATGGCGATCATGTTGAAGTCATTTTCACTGAAGGGGAAACAGCGGAAATCGAATTGAAATTCTGATCCTTACATTGAAAAGGGCGTGCCGGTTGCGGACAGGGAAACCGCGCACGCCCGTTTTGGGATTTCTTTCCGCTGAACCAAAGAAGGAGGAAAGCCTATGCCTTTCGCGAACGGCATTCATTTTACCGGTGACGAACGTTTTATCCGCACCCTGGATTACCGCCTGGCCGGCACCTCGCTGCATATCTGTTATGATTCCGGTGAGGAAGAGCTGTACTCCTTCCCCACAGGGGAAGATCTGGTCCTGTACGGCGGAAACCGTTCTCCGCTGTGGCTGCGTTACGGCAGCCTGACCATTCGGGAGACGGTACGCATGCTGGCCTATGAACTGCCTTCCTCCGGATCGCTTACCTGCGTTGTGCTGGTGATCGACGAGGACAGTGATCTGGTGACCCGGGTTGTCACAACCTTCGGGGCGTATCCGGCCCGGCCGAATCTTGCGAAGACGGAATATACTTTCGGCGCCGTGAAGCGCGAAGGAAAGGATCTTGCCTGGCGGCGGCACTGCTTCACCTGTGAACTGACAGGTAAAAAAATCGCCTGGACCTATTACAACGGTTTTGTAAACGCGCATATCTACCTGGATCATTTCTGCCGTGCCCAGGCGCTCAGGCGTCCCGACGGAGATACTTCGCCCCTGGTGGATGATCCCATCTACGAAGAACCGGCGGTTTATGTAAAAATCCGGAAAAACCTTTATCTGATGGGCGTCACGGAAGAGCGTATCAACCGCAGAAATCCGGACAGGGGCGGCAGTAATCTGCTGTTGCTGATGGATCTGGACTCAATGCAGGATATCGGACGTAATTTTGTCCGTCTCCCCTCCGGTCTTCGGGCCTGGGGATTTATCCACGCTGAAGGAAAAATATATACCGGATGTCTGGAAACGGAAGCGGCTCCCAGTCCCAATACCGTATGATGAAACCGCCGGTCAGCCGGAAACAAAACGAATATGAAGTAAAAGACAATGCTGAAAGGAGACCTTCCGGATGGTCAATAAAATGAATATAATCTCGGAAAACGCCGCTGAATTTCTTTTTCCGATTCCCACCCGCCCGGGATGCCCGCCGGAGATTCTGCGTCTTCGGGTAGCTTCTCTTTCCTGCGGCGCTGTACGGATCACCCGCACGCTGCGGGATGCTTTCCTGGACTCGGAAAGCCCTGTGGTTGTTTCCGCAGCTCCCGGAACATGCTGCGTAACGGAAACCGCCAGTGAATATCTGGCAGACTGCGGGAATGTCAGGGTCCGGGTCGCAAAGGAAACCGGCAGTATTGCTTTCCTGGACAAGTCCGGAAGCGTAATCCTCCGGGAACAGGAAAAACGACCTTGTGTGCTTGAAGAAAAGCCTGTGATGGTCAACCGGTTTTCCCGGGACGCGCAGATCCGCTATTCTGAAAGCGTGGATGGCGTACGCGCTTCCGCGGATGATTATGAAACTTTTGAAGCACGCCGTGCCTATACAGCTAAAATAAGTTTCGATTTTGATCCGGATGAGGCGCTTTACGGCCTCGGCTCCCATGAGGAAGGGTATGGCAGCCTGCGGGGAAAAACAAGAGATCTGTATCAGCATAATATGAAAGCGGTTGTTCCCTTCCTGGTTTCCGCAAAGGGCTGGGGCATCCTGTTTGATATGGGCTGCCTGATGATTTTCCATGACGACGCTGCGGGATCCTATCTCTGGGCGGACTGTGCGGACGAAGCGGATTATTATTTCATGGCAGGCGGCTGTCCTGATGTGTACCGTCAGTACAGGGCGCTGACCGGTGCCGCGCCGCTCCTGCCCCGTTATGCCTTTGGCTATGTCCAGTCCAAGGAGCGCTATAGGGATGCGGAAGAACTGATCAGCGTTGTAAAGGAATACCGGCGCCGGAAGGTTCCTCTGGATGTAATCGTGGAGGACTGGCAGTCCTGGCCGGAAGGACAGTGGGGTTACAAAACCTTTGACCCCGGACGTTTTCCGGATCCGAAGGCGCTGACCGATGAACTGCATGCGCTCGGTGCAAAGATGATGATCTCAATCTGGCCGTCCATGCAGGGAGACAGGAATGAAAACCGCGAAGAAATGCTGGAAAACGGCTTCATGCTCGGCAACCGTACAATCTATAACGCTTTTGACGAAGGCGCCCGCGCACTGTACTGGAAGCAGGCGGATGAAGGATTGTTCCGCTGCGGAGTAGACGCCTGGTGGTGCGATTGTTCTGAACCCTTTGAATCCGACTGGCACGGCCGGATCAAGCCGGAGCCTTTCGAGCGCGTGAGGCTGAACACCGATGAAGCGAAGAAATACCTTGACCCCGGCCGGATCAGTCTTTACAGTCTGTATCATTCCATGGGCATCTACCAGGGCCAGCGAAAAGCATCCGTCCGGAAGCGCGTTCTGAACCTGACGCGTTCTTCCTGGGCTGGGCAGCACCGGTATGCCACCGTTACCTGGTCCGGTGATGTAAGCTCCTCCTGGGAAACACTGCGTCGGCAGGTACCGGAAGGCATGAACTTTATGGCTGCGGGCGAAAATTACTGGACTACGGACGCGGGCGGCTTTTTCCCGATGGACTTCGGCGGTGCCTGGTTCGGAGCGGGCGAATTCAATAAAGGTGTCGATGACTTTGGATTCCGTGAGCTGTTTGTCCGCTGGATGCAGTTTGCTGCCTTCCTGCCGATGATGCGCGCCCACGGCACAGGCACACCCAGAGAAATCTGGCGCTTCGGAGAAAAAGGGGATCCCTGGTATGACGCGCTGGAAAAAATAATCTGCCTGCGCAGCCGTCTGGTTCCTTTTCTCTATTCCATTGCTTCCGTCTATACCAGGGAAGGTCTGCCCATGGTTCGCTTCCCCGCGCTTGATTTTCCGCAGGACCGTACCCTGTACCGGATTGATGACGAAATGCTGCTGGGCGGCATAATGCTTGTAAAGCCTGTAACCCGGCCAATGGAATACCTGCCGGGCAGCCGGAAAGTCGATGTTCCGGACGACATGGAAACAGTGTGTCTGCCGGCCGGAACGGACTGGTACGCCTGGGACAGCGGAGAAAAGTATACAGGCGGTCAATGTGTCCGCGTGCATGCGCCGCTTCAGACAGTGCCGGTCTTCCTGCGTTCCGGCGCAATTCTGCCGCTGGGTCCCGTGCAGCAGTACGTGAATGAAAATCCAAATCCGCCGCTGACCGTAATCGTCTGTCCCGGCGCGGACGGAACATTCAGCCTGTATGAAGATGCCGGAGACGGTTACGGATATGAGAAAGGCGAGTATTCCGTTATCCGCTTCACCTGGAATGATTTGTCGGGAGAACTGACTGTTTCCGCCCGGGAAGGCACATGGGAAAACATGCCCGCGGAAAAAGAATTGCGCATCTGTCGGATGTGCGGAAAAGAAACAGTTGTCCGTTATACCGGTGAAGCTGTCACGATCCGTATCTGATCCGCTCAGGAATGCCTTTGGTTTCTGAATACTGATAATAAGGAGCAGACCATGAATCAGCAAAAGATCCCGGAACCTGAAAAATTTGAAGGCATGTCCATTTTCCGCCCGCCTCTTTGCCATGAGCTGACAGGAAAGCGCTTCCTGCTGGAGATGGATGACGGTTACATCCGGCAGCTGGAACTGACAGACAATGATACGCTGCTCTTCGGCAAAGCGGATACTGCTCCCGGCCGTTACCGCTACGATTGCCTGAAGCCGGAAGAAAACACTTTCTTCATTAATTTTGAACAGGAAAGCGTTTTTCCGCGAATCGGCTATACGATTGTACTTGATCTGGATCAAAGCCTGACCACCCTTGCCATAGCCAGCATGGGCCAGGATCCGAAGTACCCCCGAATGCCGGCAATCCGCTTTGTCTTTGGCGGTATTCTGAACAGCGAAGGTGCAGCGCCTTCTGTCCGTCATGGTTACACACCCGATCTGGTCGGCCGGGCAATCAACTGGAATTACGGTACATTCGATGTGGTGCATGTGTATTCAAGTGAGAGGTATTACCGGGTTGCCTTCTCTCCGCGGCGGATGGAAAGGATGCGGGAACGGATGCGGGCGGATGGAACTGATCCGGATTCGGGCCCGCGGCGGGGTGCTTATGAAGATTATGCGGCATATATTAAAATCAAAGACGGCTTGTATCTGGTCAGTCTTCTGGAAACACAGCTGTGCCGTTCCAGAGGGCATGGCAACAGTCTGCTTTTCCTGATGAATCTGAACACCATGCACGATGTGGGCCGTTCTTTCGGTACAAACGATCAGGGTGAGAATGAAAACTATGTTTTCGGCGCCTTCGGAGAAGATTATGACGCCGGAGAAACCCTGGCAAAACCAAGCCTGTTTTTTGTCCACTGAACCCGGCTGATTGTAAAAGGAGGATTGCACTATGGATGAAACAGTCAGAAGAAAACTTCCCGAACCGCCTGTGTTTGAAGGCATGAGCCAGTACCGGCCGCCCCTTTGTTTTGAGCTTGCAGGAAAGCAGTTTGTTCTGGTAATGGATGACGGGTATGAATATGAACTGAACTTTATCAGCCGCTGCGTTCTGACATACGGCCGGTCGGATGAGGACAAAAAGGAATATGCCTATGACTGCCTGAAGGCGGATGACGATACCTATTTTGTCAATTTTGAAAAAACCGGTGCTGTCCCCCGGACCGGCGTCACATTTGTGCTGGACATGGAGCAGAGCCTTGTCACATCCAATATCGTCACGATCGGAGTCAATCCGAAATGGCCGAAAATGCCGGTCAGCAGGATCATCTTCGGCGCAATCCGCCGGGAAGACGGTTCTGTTCCTTCAATCCGCCATGGATATACTGCCGATCTGGTCGGCAAGGCAATCCATTGGCGCTACGGGCGTATGGGAGTTGTGCATGTTTATTCCAGTGAACATTACTACAGGCTGACCATTGCGAAGGAAGATTTTATCGGCAGGGAGCCGATCAATACAGAAGCCTTCCGGGAACGTCAGAAACTGGATGAAATCCGCCTGTATGAAGAACCCGGTGATTATATCAAGGTAAAAGAAGGTATCTACATTTTCAATGCCAATGAAGAACTGGCCTGCCGTGAACGGGGACAGGGCAACAATCTGTTCTTCCTGATGAACCTGAACAGAATGCATGACGTAGGCCGCTCCTTCGGCCACAGCGGTGATACCGGAAACCCGGAAAACTATACCTACGGAGCCTTTGGGGAATACTATGACGCGTATGACCTGCTTGCCCGGGCAAGTACGGAATACATCAGGTGACGCCTATGAATAAAAATCAGCTGATACAACGGATCCTTGAAGGGAAAAAGCCGTATACACCGCCTCTGAGTACGGAATGGAACGGAAGCGTTCCTGCTGAAAAAATCCTGTGCGGGATTAAATGTGAAGAAGGAGCGTTTTTGCTTCTCACTGCGGACGGTCCTGTTTTTCATGATCAGAATACCGGAAATACATTCTGCTCCTGCCGGACGGATGCCGGAATGCCGGATCATGACCTGGACGGCTGGACAGCCGAAATTGCGTTTGCGCAGGATGTGATCCTTCCCTGCACGTTTGCCGGAAACCTTCTCTGCTGCGAAGATGCAAAGCTGCATATTCAGTATCGGAAGGTACGGAAGCAGCTGGTTCTCCTTTCCGCAGAAACGGATTACGGACCTTTGACGCTTGTACTGGATACCGCGCGCTTTCTGGTATACGGAGCGGTCGGCAGCAGTTTCCTGGGCGGGTATATCCGGAATATGCCTCAGGACCTGTAACCTGCTTCCGATAAAATACTAAAACAGCCCGGCCGTCCGGCCGGGCTGTTCGCATACAGAATCGGTTCTTATTTGTCGTAGTTGACGACCTGGCTGAAATCGGGAGCCTTCAGGCTGGCGCCGCCGATCAGGCCGCCGTCGATTTCGGGCTGCGCCATGAGTCCCTTCACATTCTTGGGATTCATGCTTCCGCCGTACTGGATGCGGACCTTGTTGCCGGTGGCCTTGCCGTACTTCCGGGCAACAGCCTTGCGGATGACTCCGATGGTCTCGTTCGCCTGCTCATCGGTGGCGGTCAGACCGGTGCCGATCGCCCATACGGGCTCGTAAGCGATAACGACCTTGGCAACCTGTTCCTTGGTCAGTCCGTTCAGAGCGATCAGGGTCTGGTATTCCACCAGCGCGTCGGTATATCCGGCTTCACGCTCTTCCTTGTTTTCACCCACGCATACGATGACTTTCAGTCCGGCTTCCACCGCGGCCAGCACCCGCAGGTTAACCGTCTTGTCGGTTTCGCCGAAATACTGTCGGCGTTCGCTGTGGCCGATGATGACGTATTCCACGCCGCAGGCCTTCAGCATATCCGCGCTCAGTTCACCCGTGTACGCGCCGCTCTTGGCCCAGTGCACATTCTCAGCGCCCAGCTTGATCTTGCTTCCCTTCGCCGCTTCCTTCACCGCCGCGAAATTCACGGCAGGCACGCACACGACGACATCGCAGTTTGCTTCCTTTACCAGGGGCTTCAGCTCGGTCACAAGCGCCTTTGCCTCAGCGGGGGTCTTGTTCATTTTCCAGTTTCCCGCAATAATCGGTTTACGCATAATCACTATCTCCTTCTTTTCGTTCTGTCAGATCACGCATGCACCCCGGCAAAGCTGCTTTGACTTTCGGCCGAAGTGGCACGGGAGCGGTCGGATAACCCTCCGATTTATAATTATTTGTCGTCCAGGCAGGCGACGCCGGGCAGAGTCTTGCCTTCCAGGAACTCCAGGGAAGCTCCGCCGCCGGTGGAAATATGGGTCATCTTGTCGCCCAGGCCCATCTGTTCAACAGCCGCAGCGCTGTCGCCGCCGCCGATGATGGTCACAGCTTCGCTGTCCGCCATGGCCTGCGCAACCGCCAGGGTACCCTGTGCCAGGGTGGGATTCTCGAACACGCCCATCGGTCCGTTCCAGACAACGGTCTTCGCGGCCTTCACAGCATTCGCGAACAGTTCACGGCTCTTCGGTCCGATATCCAGGCCTTCCATGTCCGCGGGAATTTTGTCGGAATCAACAACGGTGGTGTCCACAGGCCCGTCAATGGGATCCGGGAAGCCGGCCGCGCACACGGTGTCAACGGGCAGCAGCAGGTTGACGCCCTTTTCGGCTGCCTTGGCCATCATGTCCTTGCAGTAGTCGATCTTGCTTTCGTCCAGCAGGCTCTTGCCCACTTCATATCCCTTGGCCTTCAGGAAGGTGAACGCCATACCGCCGCCGATAATCAGGGTATCGACCTTCTCCAGCAGGTTGTTGATCACGTTCAGCTTGTCTTCGATCTTGGCGCCGCCCAGTACGGCTACGAAGGGACGGTCCGCGTTTTCCAGGGCCTTGCCCATGATGGACAGTTCCTTGCCGATCAGGTAGCCGGCAACGTTGGGGCTGGTGTAGGCGGTCACGCCCGCGGTGGAGCAGTGCGCGCGGTGGCAGGAACCGAACGCGTCGTCCACGTACGCGTCTGCCAGGCTGGCCAGTTCCTTGCTGAAGTCTTCGATATTCTTGGTTTCTTCCTTGCGGAAGCGGGTGTTCTGCAGCAGCACCACGTCGCCGTCCTTCATCGCGGCAACCGCGGCTTTCGCGTTCTCGCCCACGACGGTGTCATCATTGGCGAAGACCACATCCTGGCCCAGCAGCTCGCTCAGGCGGACTGCCACAGGCGCCAGGGAGAACTTCTCTTCCGGACCGTTCTTCGGCTTGCCCAGATGGCTGCACAGGATCACTTTGCCGCCGTCGGCAATCAGTTTTTTGATGGTGGGCAGCGCGGCTACGATCCGCTTGTCATTGGTGATTTTTCCGTCTTTCATGGGAACGTTGAAGTCGCAGCGTACCAGAACCCGTTTGCCTTTTACCTGGATGTCGTCAACCGTTTTCTTCGCCATGGATGATCTCTCCTTTAAATTATTGTTGCTTTTGTTTTATTGCAAAATCCGGAATGGGATTTACAATCTATTTTACCACCGGAAGCACTCTGTTTTCAACCTTTTGCAGCCGGAATCCGGGTCATTCGCTGAGAATGCGGAGCATCCCTTCCGCCGCGCCCTGATCCGTCACCAGCATCGCGTGCGGCGTGTTCCGCAGCACCGAAAGGATCGCTCCCGCCTTGGACGATCCCGCGGCCGCGGCCACCATCCGGCAGGTCCGCTTCAGCCGCGCCAGATCAACGCCTACGCTGGAGGATTCCATCAGGCATTTCCCGTTCCGGTCATAGTAAGCGCCGAAGCTTTCGCCTTCCGCGCCTTTCTGGAGCAGCTCCGCCTGCAGCGCCCGGCTCATGTTCCGGTTGTTCCGCATGGTCTCCGCCGCGACACCGATCCCGTGCAGAATCACGTCCGCGCGTTCCAGCAGTTCCATCGCTTCCTGCACTTCCGGCATCTTCAGCATTTCCTGCCTTGCTGCCGCGTCCATATGGTCAGGCAGGTGGATCAGCCGGTAATGGCCGCCCAGCCGCCCGGCGATCTCCTCTGCCAGCGTGTTTGCCTGCAGCTCCACAGACCGCCCGATGCCTCCCCTTGCGGGGACGACCATTACATTCAGCGGTGTCGCGCTCTGGATGTTCCGTGCCACCGCAGCAACCGTGCTTCCGCCGGTTACCGCCAGGGTGTTCCCGTTCTGCAGCAGCGTGCGCAGCCTTGCCGCGCAGATACGCCCCACGTCGGACAGCACCTGGCTGTCATCATCCGCGTCTCCCGGGGCGATCAGCACCCGGTCCACCGGAAGCAGTTCGCTCAGCCGGTTTTCAATCTCCGTCAGACCGTTCATCGCCTTGGAAAATTCCCGCGCGCTGTCCAGCACCTCCTCCGCCTTTCGGCTGAGGCTCATGCCGGAAGCGTCCAGATCCAGATATCCAAGCTCCTTCAGCAGCACTGCTGTATTCCTGATTTCCCGCTCCGGCAGATTAAGTCTTGCGGCCAGCTGCCTGCGGCCCACCGGCTGCAGCACGGAAATCCGCTCCAGGATCAGGGCCCGGCGGGTCATCTCCTCGGTCAGGTCGGGAGCCAGCTTGCGCATCAGCGTGATAAAACCTGTATCCATGCGGCTCCCCCTTCCTGTTTATGCGGGACATTTTCCGCCCTCGCGGGTGATTCGTGTCCCAATTGGGAGTTTAACACAACGGAAAGCTGTTTACAAGCACCCGGAGAACCCTGAATTGTAACTTTTTCGTGAACAATTTCCGGGTTCAGACCCGGATGACCTCTGTCCCCTCCAGCGCCCGCTGAATCAGCGCCTCCTCGTCCAGTCTGCGCTCTCCCTCAAGGATCTTTTCCATCTTCGGATGCGTGGCGGGATGCCGGGGAGTGAATACGGTGCAGCAGTCCTCAAACGGCTGCTCTGAAATCTCCAGCGTACCGATCTTCCGGGCGATCGCGATAATCTCGCTCTTGTCGAATCCGATCAGCGGCCGGAACACCGGCATGCCCGCCACCGCGTCGGTGGTTCCGAGCGCCGTCATGGTCTGGCTGGCCACCTGTCCGATGCTTTCCCCCGTCACCAGCGCCTCGCTCTCCGTCTGCCGGGCGATCCGTTCCGCTATCCGCATCATATACCTGCGCATGATCAGCGTCGTATATTCGTCCGGGCATTTTTCGTGAATCTGCATCTGGATTTCCGTGAAAGGCACCACGTGCACCTTGATGCCGCAGCAGCTGAAGCTCAGTTTTCTGGCCAGGTCCAGCACCTTTTCCTTCGCACGGTCAGACGTATACGGATAACTGTGGAAATGAACGGCGTTGATCTGTACGCCGCGTTTGGCAATCATCCATCCGGCGACCGGACTGTCAATACCGCCGGAAAGCAGCAGTGTCGCGTTGCCGTTCGTTCCCACGGGCATACCGCCCACAGCGGGAATCACTTTCACATACAGGTACGCCATGTCCCGGATTTCAATGTTCACCAGGTGATCCGGATTGTGTACATCCACCTTCAGGTTCGGGTTGGCCAGCAGGATCCGGTGCCCGGCTTCCTCATTGATCGCCGGAGAATTCAGCGGGTAGCGCTTGTCGCTGCGGCGAGCGTTCACCTTGAAGGTACCGGTCAGGTCCTTCGTCATGGCAATGGCCTGGTCGCATACCGCGTCAAAATCCTCTTTGGGCATCTCGACAGCCGGGCTTACACTGTGTACACCGAACACTCTGGTCACCCGGTCAATGCAGGTTTCCAGGTCGCTGAAACCCCGCACGAAAATCCGGCCGTCATGCACATGAACATCCGCGCCCATTCCCCTCACCGCGTAACGTATCTTCCGCACCAGCGCCCGGATAAAATACGGCCTGTTCAGTCCTTTCAGAAAGATTTCACCGTATGTCACCAGCAGCAAATCCTGCATTGCCTGTTCCTCCGATCATCTGCGTGTATATTTTTTCAGCATATTGTAGTGGAAGGCAGCCCGCTCCGCCGCGTAGCCGATTTCCTCCTCTGTGGTTTCCCGGCTGAGGCTGAACCGCAGGGAGCAGTCCGCCCGCGCGGGATTCACCCCCATTGCCTTCAGCACCGGAGAAATCTTCTGTTTCCGGCTGGCGCACGCGCTTCCGGCGGAAACGTAAACGCCGTCTCCCTCAAGAGCAAACAGCATCGTCTGGCTCCTTACCGGCTCCAGTGCCACATTCAGGATATGCGGCGCGCCTTCCGCCGGATCCGGTCCGTTCACGGACGCTTCAGGAATCTGGGCTTTCAATGCTTCCCATAGGCGGAGTTTCAGCTTCATGATCCGTTCCGCGTCTTCCTCCTGCCAGCTCCGCACCGCTTCACCCAGCGCCAGAATGCCGAGGGTGTTTTCAGTGCCGGACCGCAGATTTCCTTCCTGGCCGCCGCCGAAGGCCAGCGGCTTCACCGGATGGACACCTGCGAGGATCAGAGCACCCGTGCCCTTCAGTCCGTGGATTTTATGCGCAGATAAAGCATAGGACTGGATACCGAGGCTCCTGAACCGTAGCGGCGTCCGGAGGAAGCCCTGCACGCCGTCCACGTGAATGGCAGCCTCCGGGCAAATACGGTTCCTCATCTCCGCGATCTTCTCCAGCGGTTCGACGGCGCCGGTTTCGTTGTTCACCTGCATGATGGAAATCATCGCCGTCTCCGGCCCAATCATTTCCTCCAGCTGTTTCAGATCGACTGTTCCGTCCTTTTTTGCCGGAATCTGCCGTACCTTATGCCCCATCCGTTCCAGCTCTTCCGCGCAGGCGGATACCGCCGGATGCTCCACGGAGGAAATCAGCACTTCCCCTCTGCCCCGACGGGTCCGCATATGCCCGATCAGCGCCAGGTTGTCGCTTTCCGTTCCGCCGGAGGTAAATATAATCCGGCAGCCCTCCGCGCCGGCCGCGCGCAGGCAGAGCTGCCGTGTTTCGTCCATCCGTTTCTGTATTTCCAGCGCAGGCTTGTATAAAGCGGATGGATTATACCATCCGCTTTCCAGCAGTTCCCTGGTCAGCGCCGCCACAGACGCTCCCGGGCGGGTTGTCGCGCTGTTGTCCAGATATGCTTTCATTCCGTTTTACCCCCGGTACGCGTCTCTGGGAACATATTTGCGGATATAGTCCACCAGTTCATCGCTCGGTTCAAGAATGATCATTTTCTTGTCCTGGTCCTTCGTGAAATAGAAGAAATACAGTTCAGCTTCCCGGTTCAGGAACCAGTTCATCCGTTTGATGCCCGGCATATTTACATACCGGTTGAAAACGTCGGAATTCACCTTTGCGAAGCACTCCACATTCCGCACGTTCAGGCTTCCGAGGGATTTCCGTTTCTTGTTGTTGTAGACCTCGGCAAAATCCAGCGCGCCGTTCGTGAAAGTGTATTCGTATTCGGTCATCAGCCGGTCGTGGAAGAAATAGGTATAAGCGCATATGCCTCCGCTCAGCAGCATCATGATCAGGCTGATCCAGTCAAACGCGCCGGTAGTCAGTCCCCGGCTGACAAAAGAGAACATAAATACAGCCACGAAACCGGAAAGAACAATTACAATCCAGCTGATCATGTACAGGATACGGTTGATTCCGTCCCTGTGCTTCGTTACGACTTCTTCCATAAAGTGGTCCTGCATTTTGTTTGACCTCCGATCTTATTTCTGAATATTCCGTCATTTCTTTCGTCCCGGCAGGCTTTCCGTGAATGCTTTGAAAAATTCCGTATCCCACGGCAGCTTCCGCAGTGCGTTCAGGGCGAGTTCCGCTTCACGGCAGGCATCCTCCGCTGTTCCTTCCGCGCCGCGCAGCGCCACCCAGGTCATCTTGTTCTGGTCCGCGTCCTTGCCCGGGTTTTTCCCAAGCTCCGCCGCGCTTCCTGTCACATCCAGCAGGTCGTCCGTCATCTGAAACGCCAATCCGGTATGCAGGGCGTATTCATGTCCCGCGGCAACCTGCTCCTCCGATGCCCCGCCCAGGATCAGGCCGGCCTCAACGGCTGCCTCCAGCAGGTCGGACGTTTTGTGCTCATGAATATAGCGCACCGTGTCTTCCCTGGGAGTCTTTCCTTCAGAGGTTATGTCCGCCGTCTGGCCCGCGATCATTCCGGTGACGCCGGCGTGCCGCATAATGGTTTCCGCGGCTCGGATCCCCTCCGGGCGGCCGGATTTCACCGCGGCGGCTGCCATCACTTCCATAGCGGCGTTCAGCAGTCCGTCTCCCGCGAGAATCGCGATACTCTCCCCGTACACCTTGTGGTTGGTGGGTTGTCCCCGGCGCAGGTCGTCGTTGTCCATCGCCGGCAGATCGTCGTGAATCAGGCTGTAGGTGTGTACCATTTCCAGCGCGCAGGCGAATGGCAGCGCGTCCTCCGCGTTTCCTCCCGCCATCTCGCAGGCAGCAAGCAGCAGAACCGGGCGGATTCTTTTCCCGCCCCCCTGCAGGCTGTAGCACATTGCTTCCAGCAGCGGGGACGGAATCTGTCCGAGGGAGGAAAGCGCGGGAATCAGCGCTTCCTCCGCCATGCTCCGGTATTCGTTATACGTCCTCATGCGGCGCCTCCGTTTCCCGGCCGTTCTGCAGTACGGTCACACGGCGGTTCATGTCGCTCAGCTCGCCGTCCAGTTCCCCGAGCATTTTCATGCCCCGTTCGTATTCCTTCACCGCGTCCTCCAGCGGCAGCGCGCCGCTCTCAATCCTGCCGGTGATTTCCTGTACCTGCTGCAGCCGTTCCTCAAAGCTGAGCGCTTTCTTTTCTTCCTGTTCACTCAATTGTTCCGCACCCCGTCTTTCTTCACGGCCGCTTCCACGGCTCCGTCCGCAAACCGGACGGTGATGTCTTCCGCATCCCGTGCCTGTTGTGAACCTGTGAGAATATTCCCCGCGCGGTCTGTCACCAGCGAATATCCTCTCTCCAGCACGCCCATCGGGTTGATCGCCTCCAGCCGCTCCCGGATCCGGAGAATCCTCATCTGTGCGGATTCCGTTCTTCGCTGCGCCGTGCCTGCCAGTTCTTTTCCGGCGTTCATCAGTTTCGCTGCAGCGCCGTCCAGACGGATCCGCACCGCGTGATTCAGCTTCTCCCTTTCCAGTGCGCTGCCGGACAGCAGTTTGCCGACACGCCGTTCCGGGCTTGCCGCCGCCAGCCGGATATTGCACCGGCGCACTTCTGTCCACGCGGCTGCCAGCTGTGCTTCCGCAGCCCGCCGCAGTCCGAGCCGGATCTGCCCCGTTCGCCCCCTGAGCTCCTTCCGGTCCGGAAAAACGATCTCCGCGGCGTTGCTCGGGGTGGAAGCCCGCACATCCGCCGCCAGGTCGCAGATGGTGGTATCGATCTCATGCCCCACGCCGGAAACCACCGGTATCCGGCTGGTGGCAACAGCCCGCGCGACTTCTTCATCGTTGAAGCACCACAGGTCTTCCGCGGATCCGCCGCCCCTCGCGACAATCAGTACATCCGCGTCTGTTTTTTCGCAGGCCGTTCGGATTCCCGCCGCAATTTCCGGGGCGGCCTTTTCACCCTGAACCGTTACCGGGATCAGCACAATCGGTACCGAAGGGCACCGCATGCCTGAAACATTCAGAATGTCATGCCAGGCCGCTCCGCTTCCCGAGGTAACCACAGCCACTTTCCGCGGCATCATGGGCAGTACGCGCTTCCGTGCCGGGTCAAAAAGGCCCTCCGCGTTCAGCCGCCGCTTCAGTTCCTCAAACCGGATATACATATCCCCGGTCCCGTCCGGCCGGAGGCCTGTCACGTACAGCTGGTATGTTCCGTTCTTCGGGTACGCGTCCACGTATCCGGTCGCCGCGACAGCGTCCCCGTCCCGCGGCTTTATCCGGGCATGGAACGTATTCTGCCTGAACATGACGCAGCTGATGGCTGAATCCGCGTCCTTCATGGAAAAGTACCAGTGTCCGGACGCGAGATGGTGCCTGAATCCGCTGATTTCGCCCCTTACCGTTACGCTGCGGATCCTCGGGTCCCTGCGGATTGCCTCCGCAATGATCAGATTCAGCTGCGATACGGTGATTCCTCCGGTCTCACTCACGGTTCAGGGTCCTTTCGGCAGCGTCCGCGGTATTGGAGAGCAGCATGGCGATCGTCATCCGCCCGACACCGCCCGGAACCGGCGTAATCCATCCGGCAATTTCTTTCACCTGTTCGAAGTCCACATCGCCGATGACCTTTCCGTCCACCCGGTTGATGCCCACGTCCACCACAACAGCACCCGGCTTGACCATGTCCGCTGTCACAAAATGGGGCTTTCCTACCGCGGAAACCAGGATATCCGCCTGTCTGGTGTGCTCTTTCAGGTTCTTCGTTTTGCTGTGGCAGACTGTCACGGTACAGTTCTGCTGCAGCAGCAGCATGGCCATCGGTTTTCCGACGATGTTGCTCCGGCCGATCACCACCGCTTCCTTTCCGGCAAGTTCAATTCCTGCGGACTGAAGCATATACAGCGCGCCCTTGGGCGTGCAGGGAACCACTCCTTCCGCGCCGGCGGCCAGGCGGCCCACGTTCATCAGGTGAAACCCGTCCACATCCTTTTCGGGAAGGATCCGTGAAAGCGCCGCCTGCTCATTCAGGTGCTTCGGCAGCGGCAGCTGCACCAGAATGCCGTGAATGTCCGGATCTTCATTCAGCTTTTCAATCTCAGCTTCCAGCGCTTCCTGCGTTGTATCCGCGTCCATCCGGACGGTTCTGGAAAGCATTCCCGTTTCCTCGCAGCCTTTTCCCTTGTTCCGCACATAAATCTCGCTGGCTGGATCGTTGCCCACCAGGATCACGGCCAGCCCGGGCGTCACGCCGCGCGCTTTCAGTGCGGCCACCCGTTCCGCCACCTTCACTTTCAGTTCCGCCGAAATCGCTTTTCCGTCCAGAATATTCGCTGCCATTTCTCTCCACTCCGTTTGTTGTTCTTTACGCTTTTTCCCGGATTGTGCGCAGCGCGATCCGGGCCACGCCCACCGCGTTGTCGCCACTCATTTCCGGCTTGCCGAAAACGATCTGCGGTGCGTCCCGCCGGCCTTTCGCGCGTACCGTCAGCATCTGCCGGAACAATGTGGAGGACGCGACGCCGCCGGTCACCAGGGCCTGTCTGAACCCGGTTTTCCCGGCTCCCGCCGCAAGCATCCGCAGCACCGTCCGGGCAAGCAGGTCATAAATCTCCCGGGAGATATCCTCCCGTGAAATGCGGCCGTCCCGGATCCAGCGCTGTGCCTGGCTTTCCGCGCCGCTGAAGTGGCAGAACAACCCGCCGTTCTCCATGCTGCATCCCAGGCGTCCTTCGCTCCGGCCCCTTTCCGCCAGCGCCTCCAGTTCCGGTCCTGCCGGAAAGGACAGCCCCATTGCGACGCCGGCCCGGTCCACCAGCTGCCCCGCGTGCAGATCCAGGCTTCCGCCGATCTGCGTAACAGTATCTTCCCGTACCTCCAGCAGGTCCGTCGTGCCTCCGGAAAGGTGCAGCGCAAGATATTCCGCTGTGTTTTCCAGTACCGTTCCGGCTTTTGCCGCCTCCAGATGGCCCCGCTGATGCGTCGTGCCGATAAAAGGCACTCCCAGCGCGGCGGCTGTAAGCCGTCCGAAGGAAGCGCCTGCCATAAATACCGGCATATAGGATTCTGTACCGTCCCGGGGGGCTGTGCTTGCGGCGACAGCGGAGATGCTGAAACCATGCGCCGCCTGCCGCAGGAGGTCCTCCGCCGCGGCCAGCTGCCTGAGATGGGCAAACACCGCTTCGTTCTGGCGAAGCCCCCGTTCCCCCGGGGCAACAGGCAGCAGCTCTCTGTAATTCAGGAGTATTTTTCCCTCTTCGCTCAGCAGTGCAGCGCTTGTTCTGTAGTTGCTGGTATCCAGTCCCAGTACCGCTCTGTTCATACGGTCTTTTCCCGTATAATCGTCCCCAGGATTCCGTTGACAAAAGGTTTGTCCGCCGGATCGGAATACTGCTCCGTCAGCTCCAGCGCCTCCGCGACGGAAACATTGTCCGGAATATCCGGATTGTAAAGAATCTCCCATACCGCGAGCCGCAGCACGGTAAGATCCACCAGGGACATCCGTTCTGTCGCCCAGCCCTTCGCGGTTTTTCCGATCAGGGCGTCCAGCTCCTCCAGATGGCTGAGCACTCCGTTGAAGGCTTCTGAAATGTATTCGCGGTCCTCCTCGTCGGGTTCCCCGTCCCCTATGGCTCGTCCGCCGGGAACGCCGTATTCCCGCAGTTCGTCATAAACCAGTTTCAGCGTATCCTCTCCGCCCTGGCCTCCCGAGACCTTCTCGAAGATCATCTGCATGGCGGCGGACCGCGCGGTTGTTCTGGACATGTGTTTTATTCTCCGTCTTCAGTTTCTTCTTCCGCTTCTGCCGGTTCTTCTTCCGGCACAGCGGATTCTTCCTGCTTTTCTTCCTGTTCCCGGGTAATCTCGCTCTTGATATCAATCATCTTGGCTTCCTTCGCGGGAATGATCTTGTTGGCCGTATCCCGCAGGAATTCCTGCTTATTCTCCACCGTGCCGATGAAATAGCCGATGGCAAACAGCGCGACAAGCAGCAGCACTTTCCAGAAGCCGATCAGCATGATCAGTACGGCGATCGCGACCAGTGCGGCACCAAAGATAATTCCTGCCAGAGGCGTTCCCATTTTCAGCTTTTTCATTTCTGATCCTCTCCTTTTACATCCTCCGGAGCGCCGGTTTCAGGCTGTTCCGGTATGTCCTCTTTCTTTTCTTCCGCGGGTACGTCCGCTGTTTCCGTGCTTTCCCCGTCAGCGGCAGGGGCCGTGTTTTCCGGCGGAAGCGGCATAATGCAGGGTTCTTCCTTCGTGCTGAACAGCCGCTGATGAATCGGCCGGTCGTCATCAGTATCAAGATCCTGCATCAGGTTTTCCGCAGCGGCCATCGCGGCGGCGGCCGCCGCTTCTTCGCCCGCGGCGGGAGTCTCCGGCTCTGCCTGAGCTTCCGCTGCAGGTTCCGCAGATGTTTCAGCGGAAGCAGCCGGAGCCGGTTCTTCTTCCTTTTCCGCTTCGGCGGGTTCCTCACCCCGGCCCAGCCGGTTGCCCGTCGGCGGTTCGATGGCGAAGGGTGCGTCCTTCGCGTCCTCGCCGGACGCCTCGATCTGGATCCGGATCCCCTTGACCTCAACGCCGCTGCAGGCTGTCACATACTGCTTCACCTGGCGCTGCAGGGTATCGGCGGTCAGCGGAATACTGATGCCTCCCGCAACCGTTCCGCGGATCCGGATCAGCAGACCGTCCCGCTGGTTCTCCAGTTTGATGCTGTCCGTCTTGATTTCGTCATGCTGCTCCACACATTTTTTTACCATGGTTTCCAGCGTATTCAGGGAAATCGCCAGTTCACCGGTTTCCATCTTCTGCAGGATGAATTTGTCATGCCGTCTCCGGTGACGGAACAGCATCAGCACGCAGTAAAGCCCGATCACCAGCAGGATACCGGCAATGACACCGATCACAATCTTCCGGCGTACGCTCCCTGTCGTCAGCAGCTTTGCGGCAAGGCCGATCACATCCTGCCCGAAAAACACCTGCGCCGCAAGCGCTGAGCAGGCGGCTACCAGAAACAGCCCTGCAATCGCAACCAGAATGCGGTCCAAAATGCGTATTCTCATGGTTCAGTCCTCCTGTTCGTTCTTTCCCGGAAAAGTCAGAAAGACAGAGGAACCCTCCTCTGTCAGAAACGGATCAGGCTTCTTCGGATTCAGAGGGTTTTTCTTCCTCTGCCGGTTCGGCTTCCTCCTTTTTTGCTTTGCTGTTTTTGCGGCTTGTTTTCGCCGGCTTCACCGGTTCCGCGGATTTTTCCGGTTCGGGTTCCGGCGCCGGTTCCTCCAGCTTTTCGGGCTCAGCATCGCCGGCTTCCAGTGCGGCGCTCTGCGCGCCTGACTGCAGCAGCGTGCTGTTTTCCTTTTCAAAGCTTACGCCCTGCACATGCACGTCAACCCGGACCACATGCAGCCCGGTCATGGATTCGATTGCCTTGCGCACGTTCTCCTGCGCGTCCATGGCGGCGCGCTGGATCGGCGTGCCGTATTCGACAATCACGTACAGATCCACCGCTGCTTCTTCCGTGCCGATTTCGACCTTCACACCCTTGGTGACATTCCTGTTTTTATTCAGGATATTGCCGCTGACGCTGCACATCCCGGCAATGCCCTCAACCTCGTTTGCGGCAAGCCCGGCGATGATTGCGACGACCTCGTTCGCGTAGGTAATCTTTGCGGAAGGCGTCGTGTCGTTGTCCGCGGTCTGGGGCAGCGTACTGTTCAGATCTTTCCTGGCGGCCATGTTTTGTTCCTCCTTTATGGGAGCTTCTGCTTCATTATATTATATCAGACTTCGCCGTACTTGACAACTGACGGAAATCTTCACGCGTCCTCCGCTTTTTTCTCTTCCGTCACCCGGATATGGAGTTCCTCCAGCTGACGGTCCTCGACCGGGCCGGGCGCGCCCATCATCACGTCCTGGGCGTTCTTGTTCATCGGGAAAGGAATCACTTCGCGGATGGATTCCTCGCCGGCCAGCAGCATCACCATCCGGTCCACGCCGGGAGCGATGCCCGCGTGCGGCGGCGCGCCGTAGCAGAAAGCGTTGTACATGGCGGGAAATTTGGCCTTCACGTCGTCTTCGCCCAGCCGTACCATCTCGAACGCCTTGATCATGATTTCCGGATCATGGTTCCGCACGGCGCCGGAGGAAAGCTCCACGCCGTTGCATACCAGGTCGTACTGGAAAGCGGTGATTTCCAGGGGATCCACTTCGCCTGCCGTCGCCTTGTTCAGGATGTCCAGGCCGCCGTTGGGCATGGAGAAAGGATTGTGGCAGAATTCCAGTTCCCCGCTTTCCTCGCCGATCTCGTACATCGGGAAATCGACGATCCAGCAGAAAACATACTGTTCCGCGTCCATATGGTTCGGGCACAGCTCGCCCAGCTTGCGGATCAGTACGCCGGCGGTCTTCTGCGCCGCGCCCTTCTTTCCCGTGGACAGCGCCACAAAGGTATTGGGCCGCAGATCCAGCGCGCGGATCAGTTCCTCTTTCCTGTCCTGCAGGAATTTGGCGATACCGCCGGTGATTTCACCGTTTTCGTCCAGCCTGAACCAGTAGGATTTGTTTCCGCTTACCACTTCCGCGTCGGCGCACAGCTTGTCGATCTGCTTCCTGGTCGCGGTAAAATCCGTCACGGGAACAGCCTTCACAATATTTCCCTCGAAAGGCCCGAAGCCGCAGCCTTCCATCAGGGAGGTCACATCCTTCACCGTCAGGTCGATCCGGAGGTCCGGTTTGTCCGTGCCGTAAGTCTCCATGGCTTCAAGGTACGGAATCCTCCGGAACGGTGCCGGGGAAGCCTTGTGGTATTTCCCGAAACGGGCAAAAACCGGCGGAAGCACATCCTCCATCACGGAAAAAACGTCCTCCTGTCCCGCGAAAGCCATTTCCATGTCCAGCTGATAGAACTCGCCGGGGCTCCGGTCGCCCCGGGCGTCCTCATCCCGGAAGCAGGGGGCGATCTGGAAGTAGCGGTCGAATCCGCTGGTCATCAGCAGCTGTTTGAACTGCTGAGGCGCCTGCGGCAGCGCATAAAACATGCCGGGATGCTTCCGGGCAGGAACCAGGTAATCCCGCGCGCCTTCCGGGGAGGAAGCCGTCAGGATCGGTGTGGTAATCTCCAGGAAACCGTGTTCTGTCATCGCCTGCCGCAGCGCGGAAACCACGTTGCACCGCAGCACAATGTTCTTTTTTACCTCGGGGTTGCGCAGGTCCAGGTAGCGGTATTTCAGGCGGATGCTTTCATCTGCTTCCCTGCTGCGGCTGATCTGGAAGGGCAGCGCGTTGTAGCGGCACTTGCCGAGCACCTCAACGCTGTCCGGAACAACCTCAATGTCTCCGGTTTCCATTTTCGGGTTTTTGCTGGCGCGTTCCCGGACCGTACCGGTCACGGAAACGACGCTCTCCTTGTTCAGTCCCAGGAAAATATTGAGGATTTTCTCATCCTCGGCCACAAGCTGCGTGCATCCGTAAAAATCCCGCAGGACGATGAAGGCCAGGTTTCCGCCCACTTCCCGGACGTTCTCCACCCAGCCGCTCAGGCGTACCTTTTCCCCGGCGTTTCCGATCCGCAGCTCACTGCAGGTATGTGTTCTGTTCTGCATGGTTCTCTATCCTTTCTTTTATCCGATCATTGCGCGGACTTTGCCGCAGGCTTCGTTTACAGGTACCGTGGTTTCCTCTCCGGTCGCCATGTTTTTGATCTTGACGCTGCCGGACGCGGCCTCCTCGTCGCCGATGACAGCCGTCAGTGGGGCGCCTGTCTTGTTTGCGAATTTGAACTGGGCTTTCAGGCTTCGCCCGCAGTGATCCAGATCCGCCCGGATGCCTTCCCTGCGCATTGCCTGTACCAGTGCGAAGGCATGCGGACGGTTTTCGCCCATGTAAGTTACAAAAACGTCGTACTGCCGGGGCTTCGGAATCTCAATTCCTTCCGAATCCAGGAGCATCAGCACGCGCTCCAGTCCCATGCCGAAGCCAACGGCGGGAATATCCTGCTCCCCGATCTGCGCTACCAGGTTGTCGTACCGGCCGCCGCCGCAGACCGTCAGTTTTCCGTCCGCCGTTTCCGTCACCAGTTCGAACACCGTCTTGGTATAATAGTCCAGCCCGCGGACGATCCGTGGATTGACCCGGAACGGGATGCCCGCGCCGCGCAGGCAGTCCTGCAGCTGTCCGAAGTGCGCGCTGCACTCGTCGCACAGCAGGTCCAGCATATTCGGCGCGTCGGCCGTCAGTTCCTGGCATTGCTTTTCCTTGCAGTCCAGCACGCGCAGCGGGTTCCGGTCAAACCTTTCCCGGCAGGTCGCGCACATTTTGTCGATCCGCGAACCAAGAAACTCCTTCAGGCGCTCGTGATAAACAGGCCGGCATTTCGGGCATCCGATACTGTTGATTTCCACGCTCAGGTTCCGGATCCCCAGATCCTGAAGCAGGCGGTAGGCCAGCAGGATCAGCTCCGCGTCGGCTGTCGCTTCCTTCGCGCCGAAGCATTCCACGCCGAACTGATGATGCTCCCGGAGCCGTCCGCTCTGCGGGTTTTCGTAGCGGAAAATCGGCGCGTTCAGATAGTACATCTTGCAGGGCAGCGCGTCGGCGTACAGGTTGTGCTCCAGGAAGCACCGTACGGCGCCGGCCGTTCCTTCCGGCTTCAGGGTCACCGAACGGTCACCCTTGTCTCTGAATGTGTACATTTCCTTCTGTACAATATCGGTGGTATCGCCGACGCCGCGCAGGAAAAGCTCCGTATGTTCAAACACCGGCGTCCTCACTTCGCGGTATCCCGCCAGTGCGGCCGCGGCGCGCATTTTGCTTTCCAGATACTGCCAGCGATAGCTTTCCGCCGGCAGAACGTCCTTTGTTCCACGGGGGGCCTGGGTCAGCATAGTCATCCTCCTCGATCCGGTTCCTTTTCATAACTTATGAATTATACCATAATTTGTCGTCTTGTAAAACAAAAAAACCCGGGATATCTCCCGGGCTGTGAGTTTTGGGGAATCCGGATATTGCGGTTTCATCACGGACGGATGAGGCTTTCTGCCGTCCGCTGCCTCACCAGGAATAATTCATCGCGGTCGCGACGCAGTTCTGGTGTTCGGAATCCACCAGCCCTGATCCGTGAGTCTTGCTTCCGTAGAAGTGAATGCAGAAATGCCCGTCGAATCCGTTTCCGCTGATTGTGGACGTTCCGTGGGGCATGCCGTTCATGGAGGCCGCGTATACATGGCCGTTGTACTTCACCAGCACGGGTCTCCTCCGCCAGCTCCAGTGGCCGTAAATACTCTTCATTGTATTCGTGTCCGACCGGGTCAGCGGCTCCGCGTCAATATGGTTGTAGCCGCTCCAGCGCTTCACCGTGAAGATTTTTCCGGTGCGGATGTCCTTCACTTTGAAAGTGGCGCCTTTGGGAATCTTGCTGCTTCCGCCGTGGAACCAGTCCAGCCGTTCCGTCCCGTTGTAGTTTGTGGAGGTGGAAGCCGCCTTCTTCGCGCCGGAGCTGTTCAGCTTGCTCAGCGTGCTGGAATTCACCCGTCCGGTGGCGCTCAGGCCGTTCCTGCTCTGGAATGCTTTCACGGCGTTCTTTGTATTGTTGCCGTAATCGCCGTCCGCGCTCCCGCGCAGGTATCCCAGGGCAATCAGCCGCCGCTGTACTTTCCGCACCGCGTCGCCCTTGTCCCCGGGGCCGCAGGTTCCGTCCGAACTGCCGGAACCGCTGCTGCCGGATGAAGCCCTCTTCGCGCCTGAGCTGTTCAGCTTGCTCAGCGTGCTGGAATTCACCCGTCCGGTGGCGCTCAGGCCGTTCCTTTGCTGAAACGCGATGACGGCGTTTTTGGTCATGTTGCCGTAGGAGCCGTCCGCGCTGCCGCTCAGGTATCCCAGAGCAATCAGCCGCCGCTGCACATTCCGCACCGATGCGCCGTTGTCTCCGGGCCCGCAGGTTCCGTCCGAACTGCCGCCGGAGGAAGAGCTGCCGGATGAAGCCCTCTTCGCGCCTGAGCTGTTCAGTTTGCTCAGCGTGCTGGAATTCACCCTTCCTGTTGCGCTCAGGCCGTTCCTTTGCTGAAACGCGATGACGGCGTTCTTTGTCATGTTGCCGTAGGAGCCATCCGCGCTGCCGCTCAGGTATCCCAGGGCGATCAGCCGCCGCTGCACATTCCGCACCGCGTCGCCTTTGTCCCCGAGTCCGCAGGTTCCGCCGGAACTTCCGGAACTGCTGCCGGAGGATGACGATGAGCCGCCCGAAGACGAAAGAGAAATGTATTTCTTTGCGACGTATCCAACTTTACCGTTGCAGCTGACCTTATACCAGCTGCCGCTCGATTCCTTGATGGTGACCCTGTCTCCCTGCCGCAGGACGCCTACAACATTGCTTTCCGTGGATGTCCCGGCCCGGACGTTCAGGGAGGATGCTGTAACCGTGCCGGTCTGCGCCAGTGCGAAGCATATCGGAATCAGGCAGAAAACCAGCGTAAGCACAAATAACACATGTATTTTTCTGATGTTCTTCATGCGGAAACGCCCTCCTTTTCCTGACGATTCAGAATAATTTTATTACGGATATATTTCAATGTCAACTTATTTTTTAACATTTTGTAACTCTTTCTTTATTTTTATCTGTTTTAAAGATCATGAAAACAGCGTGTTTTTATTATTTTGCAGGTGAAACAGCAATTGACAAAATAGCTTCCCTGTGTTAAAATTCCTTTCGGTTTCGAAGAAGCCGTGCCGTAGACAGCCGGTACCGCCAAGCGGTTTAAAGGGTTTTCCCGCCTGCCGAGGTGTAAGTGAATTGTGTATTTATTCCCTTGCGCCTGCACGCAAGGGTTTCTTTATTCTGAACCGGGCAGGAGGTGCAACTGGAACAATGAGCAGCAATCTCGAACTGAAAAAGCAGGTCGTTGCCGATATCGTTGAGAAGCTGAAGAATGCCGAATCCATGGTGGTCTGCTCCTACAGCGGACTGACGGTGGAACAGGTCACCGCTCTGCGCAAGCAGTGCCGTGAGAATGACGTGCATTACTGCGTGCTGAAGAACCGCCTGGTTCTCCGCGCTCTGCAGGAGCTGAAGATCGAAGGGCTGGACAATCTGCTGGAAGGCCCCAACGCTTTCGTTTTCGGTGAGAAGGACGTTACTTCCGCGCCGAAGATTATCGCGAACTTTATCGACAAGAACAAGCTGACTTCCCTTGAAATCAAGGGCGGTCTCATGGGCACCGAGGTCATGGATGTCGCCGCCGTCAAGGAACTGGCCGCCACTCCCAGCCGGGAGGAACTGCTGGCCACCATGGTCGGCTGTCTGGTCTCCCCCGTCTCCGCGCTGGTTTCCGTTCTCGAGCAGATCGCCGAGAAGAAGGAAGCCGCCTGACCCGAACAGCGGCCTGACGGCTGCGTAAACAACACATAAAATATGGAGGAATTATAGAATGAATATTCAGGAGATTCTCGACGCTGTAGAGTCCATGACCCTGCTGCAGGTTAAGGAACTGGTTGATGCCATGAAGGAAAAGTTCGGCGTGACCGGCGCGATCGCCGTCGCCGGCGGCCCCGCTGCGGGCGCTGCTGCTGCCGAAGTTGAAGAGAAGACCGAGTTCGATGTCGTGCTGAAGGAAACCGGTTCTGAAAAGATCAAGGTTATCAAGGTTGTCCGTGAAGTCGTTTCCGGCCTGGGCCTGAAGGAAGCCAAGGATATCGTTGAATCCGCTCCCAAGACCATCAAGGAAGGCGTCTCCAAGGAAGAAGCCGAAAAGATCGCCGAGCAGTTCAAGGCTGTCGGTGCCACTGTCGAAATCAAATAAGATTTTTACGGAAAACAGGCGGGTGCGCGAAGCGCCCGCCTGTTTTTTATGCCCTGAACACCATACGTTCCGCCGCTCAGCCTCTCTTCAGCAGATCCAGCGCCGTCTGCAGCAGGTCTCCGACCGTATTGGCCTTCCGGACCGCAAGTTTGATTGCTTCCTTTTCAAGAAAATTCAGTTTGTGGTCCTTGTTCTTTTCAAACCAGTCCATCAGCATTTTCAGATCCTCAGGATTCATTGCCCTTTTCTCCTTTTTCCGGTTCAAGCTCAAGCAGTATCAGTTCGCACGGATTGCCGATCCGCGGAATCCGCGGTTTGGCGCCGTTTGTCATCCCGCGGGAAATCAGCATTCTCCCGCCGTCGTGCAGTCCGTGGGTCAGTTTCGGAAACAGCCCCTGCCCGGGCGAATACAGCCCTTGGCCGCGGATCTGGATCTGTCCGCCGTGGGCGTGTCCGCACAGGGTAAAGTCAATATCCCTTCCGCGTACATAATCCCGGTAAACCTCCGGATGATGGCACAGCAGAATCCTGAATCCGTCTTCCTTTTCAAACCGGTCCAGAAAATCCGTGTCCGGCGGGCCCTTCCGCCGGCTGCTCAGTCCCCCCAGCCGGATGCCGCGGAAAACGCGGCTTTCGTTATCCAGCAGGATCGCGCGGCTTTCCCGCACCCGTTCCAGCCATTCATCCGCGTGCCTGTATTTCACCTCATGGTTTCCCAGTGAATAAAATACCGGTACGATTTCAGGAACCTCCTGCAGAAACCGGATTGCATTCCGGTTGTCCCGCCTGTGCCGGTCCACAAGATCCCCTGGAATCAGCACCGCGTCGCACTGAGCGAAAATGTCCAGTACATCCTCATACGGCGAGCTGTGAATGTCCGGCGCGACCGCCAGCCGCAGCTTCTCCGGAATGAGGCAGGACTGTATTTTATGCTGTGTAATCTCCCGTTTCATGCTTTTTCCCATTTCTTTTTCCTGTACAGGTGCAGGCAAAGGTATCCGCCTGCCAGCAGAAACAGCGTTACGATGCCGCTTTCCAGCGCGAGAATACCTGCCATTGAGCCGATTTCCTGTCCAAGTACGGCAGAGGCTTCCGCCGCTTCCGTATTCAGCCGAAGGAACAGGATAACAATCCACGCGGCAATGACCGTGAATCCGGTTCCCGCCAGCGCCGTTCCGTAATACTTCATACTCCTGGTGATTTCCCGCCCCATCAGCAGCGCGATCATTCCGGCCGCCAGGAAGCTCAGTCCCAGTCCCAGCAGCGGAAGCTTCCGCACGGTCCGGATAATGCCCGGCAGATCCGCTTTGCTGTTCGCGATATTCAGTCCGGTGGCAAGCACCGTTTCCCGCAGCGGAAAAACCATCCGGTCAATTTTCCGCGACAGTTCCGTAACAACAGTATTCGCGTCCTCCGCTTTCTGTCCGCTCATTGCGGAATACACGGCGTTTTCCAGATCCGCGGAATACCATCTTGGCACTGCTTCGGATTGTCCCTCTGTCAGGAGCCTGGTCAGCCATTCCGCGGCGCTCCGGTTGTAAGCTTCCAGTTCATCCCTGCTGACGGTTGCTTTCACTTCTTCCGCGGAGAAATCATATTCCTTCGCCAGCAGGTCAATATATTCCCGGATGGAATCGACCTGGCCATTCACGACGCCGCTGCTGGTTGCCGACTGAAGATGCAGCCTGGCGGAAGTCATTGCCTGCACGGCAAATGCGCTCAGCAGAAAAACCGTCAGCAGCGCCGTAAGCAGGAAAGCGGCAATCCACGTCAGTCCCCTTTCAGGCAGAAAAGCCCTTCCGGCCTTCTTTGCGCTCATGCTCTCACCACCAGCTTGATCATAATATTCAGCAGCTTGTGTACTTCCGGCCAGAACCTGATCACCGCGGCCGCCATTGCCGCGATAATGGGAGCGGCTGCCAGCAGCGGCAGAAAATAGATACCGCGGCCTTGTTTTCTTCCTGCTTCAGTGCTCACTTTTTCTGGTCCTCTCCCTTCTCCTGTGTCTCCTCTGCTGCATATCGTCCTTCATCGGTGCTTCTCCCCGGAGCTTCAGCAGCTGGTCGCGCAGCTGCGCCGCCCGTTCGAACTCCAGCTCCTTCGCGGCGCCGATCATCTCATCCTCAATCTGGCGCATCAGCGCGTTCCGTTCATCTTCGTTCAGCGTTTCCGGAACGGCTTCCTCCACCTTCCGGGTCACCTCCAGTACGGAGTGGATCGCGTTCCGGATTGTTTCCGGTGTAATGCCGTGTTCCCGGTTGTACGCTTCCTGCAGCGCCCGCCTCCGGTTCGTTTCCGACATCGCCCGGGCCATGCTGTCCGTCAGCGTATCCCCGTAGAGGATGACCCGTCCGTCCGCGTTCCGCGCCGCGCGGCCGATCGTCTGCACCAGCGAGGTTTCGCTGCGCAGGAATCCTTCCTTGTCCGCGTCCAGGATCGCCACCAGCGCGACCTCCGGCAGGTCCAGTCCTTCCCGCAGCAGGTTGATGCCCACCAGCACGTCATATTCGCCCAGCCGCAGGTCCCGCAGCAGCTCCATCCGTTCCATGGTCTGGATATCGCTGTGCAGGTAGCGCACCCGGATCTCAAGCTCCTTCAGATAATCTGTCAGGCTTTCCGCCATGCGCTTCGTCAGGGTGGTCACCAGGACCCTCTCGCCTTTTTCCGTAACGCTGCGGATCTCGCCCACCAGGTCGTCCACCTGCCCGGTCGCTTTCCGCAGGATCACCTTCGGATCAAGCAGTCCCGTCGGCCGGATAATCTGTTCAACGGTCTGCTGCGCGCGTTCCCGCTCATACGGCCCCGGCGTAGCGGAGACAAAAATGGTCTGGCCGATCCGGCTTTCGAATTCCTCAAACAGCAGCGGCCGGTTGTCAAAGGCGGAAGGCAGCCGGAATCCGTAATTCACCAGCATTTCCTTCCGTGCCCGGTCCCCGTTGTACATTGCCCGGATCTGGGGCACCGTTACATGGCTCTCGTCGATCATCACCAGGAATTCCCCCGGGAAATAATCCAGAAGTGTGTAAGGCGCGTCTCCGGGTTTCCGTCCGTCAAAATACCGGGAATAGTTTTCAATTCCCTGGCAGTAGCCGATCTCCCGCATCATTTCAATATCATAACGGGTCCGCTGGGCAATCCGCTGTGCTTCCAGCAGCTTCCCCTCCGCCTCGAATTCCGCGATCCGTTCCTGCAGGTCCCGCTCAATCTCTCCGATATGCTCCTCCATGCGGGCGGGATCCGTCGCGTAGTGGGTGGCAGGAAACAGGGCCGCGTGCTCCAGCGTCGCCAGTACGTGGCCGTTCACCGCGTCGATCTGCGCGATGCGCTCAATCTCGTCCCCGAACATCTCCACGCGGATCGCGTGTTCCTTTTCTCCCGCGGGAATAATCTCAATTACGTCGCCCCTGACCCGGAAGGATCCCCGCTCAAAATCCGTATCGTTCCGCTCATACTGAATGTCGATCAGGTCCCGCAGCAGCCGCTGCCGCGGATACTCCATCCCGGGGCGCAGGCTGAGCATCTGTCCCTCGTATTCGCTCGGATCCCCCATGGAATAGATGCAGCTGACGGAAGCCACAATGATGACGTCCTTCCTCTCCCGCAGGGCCGCTGTGGCGGAATGGCGCAGCCGGTCGATTTCATCGTTTACGGACGCGTCCTTCTCGATATAGGTATCGGAGGAAGCGATGTAGGCCTCCGGCTGATAATAATCATAGTAGGAAACGAAATATTCCACCCGGCTGTCCGGGAAAAACGCCCGCAGTTCGCTGCACAGCTGCGCTGCCAGCGTCTTGTTGTGGGCAATCACCAGCGTGGGTTTCTGCACCTTTTCGATGACGGACGCCATCGTGAAGGTTTTGCCGCTGCCCGTAACGCCCAGCAGGATCTGGTCCTTCAGGCCGGCTTTGACCCCGGCCGCCAGTGCCTCAATCGCCTGCGGCTGGTCTCCGGACGCGCTGTAGGGCGCCTTCAGCACAAACTGATCCATGCCTTCTCCTTCTCTGCCGGATAGCGCAGTGTAATTGTTTCGCCGTCCTTTGCTGTCCAGGTCTTCTCAAAAATGCTCCGCGCGTTTTCCAGGCAGCTTTCCGGGTCCTCCAGGCTTGTGCTGAAGTGCGTCAGCAGCAGTGCGGCCGGTGCGGACGCCCTGGCGATCTCCGCTGCTTCCCGGAACAGCATGTGGTGGTTTTTCAGTGCCTGCGGCAGCTTCTCCTCGTCGCCGTACATGCCTTCAAGGATCAGCAGATCCGCGTCTTTAGTGTATTTGCCGAGGGTTTCACAGGGGCGTGTGTCCGTGGAGAAAACAACGGTGATTCCCTTCCGGGGAGCTCCGGAAACGTCCTCCGGATGAATTCTTTTCAGTCCGCGGTAGATGCTTTCCCCTTCCTGCAGCTTCTTCCATTCTGTCACCGGAATTCCGAGAGCCTTCGCCTTTTCCGGATCGAAAGCGTTTTTCCGGGGCAGGGTCATCCGGTATCCGTAGCACGGAATACCGCCGTGGTCCACCGGAAACGCGCGGATCCGCAGGCCGATTGCTTCCAGTTCGCCGCCCTCGGGAGGAAGCTCGTGAAGCATCACTGGGTAGCTCAGCGGCGGCACGATCACGCACAGCCCTTCCACAACCCGTTTCAGCCCCTTCGGGCCCCAGATATTCAATGTCTCTGTCTTTCCTGCCTTTTCCAGGCTCAGCAGCAATCCGGGCAGCCCCGTGCAATGGTCCCCGTGAAAATGCGTCAGCAGAACGTCCTCAATGCACCGGAATCCCCATCCGAGCTTCCGGATTCCCACCTGCGTACCTTCCCCGCAGTCGATCAGCATGCTCCGGCCGTTCTCCCGGACATACAGGGAAGAAAGCGCTCTGTCCGCCAGGGGAAGGGTTCCGCCCGTCCCGAGCGTGCATAATTCCAGCATCTTTCTTCCCCTCCTCTTCCCGGCAGCGCTCATCCCTCAGCGTAAATCCGTTCTCCGGCAGCCGGTCACCAACCATTAATTTTACCTTACTTTCCGCAATCTTGCAATCTTCCGGAATGAATATACCCTGCTTATGCACGTTTTTCATGCCCGCAGCCTTGTCCGGCAGGCGTTTGCCGCCGGTTTTGTTCCGTTTATGCACATTCTCTGCATATTATACACTCTGTTATACATTCTTTTGTGCGCTGTCTGTTTTATGTATTTTGTTAATTATTATGCAATTACCTCTTGACACCGGCGTTTCGCGGGTGTATATTCCTGTGCATAATCATGCATGAAGGAGGAGTTCCCATGAATAAAAAAGATATCAAGAAGGTCGTTCTCGCCTATTCCGGCGGATTGGATACGTCCATTATTATCCCCTGGCTGAAGGAGAATTACAACAATCCTGAGATCATTGCCGTCTCCGGCGATGTCGGGCAGGGCACAGAGCTGGACGGTCTGGAGGAAAAAGCGCTGAAAACCGGTGCCTCCAAGCTGTATATCCTGGACCTGACGGATGAATATGTCGATAACTATATCATCCCCACGATGAAAGCCGGCGCCGTCTATGAGGATTATCTGCTCGGCACCAGCCACGCCCGCCCCTGTATTGCCAAGGGTCTGGTGGAAATCGCGAAGAAGGAGGGCGCCGACGCCATCTGCCATGGCTGCACCGGCAAAGGGAACGACCAGGTTCGTTTTGAGCTGGCTGTCAAGCATTTCGCCCCCGACATGCATATCATTGCTCCCTGGCGGGAATGGACGATCCAGTCCCGGGAAGAGGAAATCGATTATGCCGAAGCGCACAACATCCCGCTGAAGATCACCCGGGAAACCAACTATTCCAAGGACAAGAACCTCTGGCACCTGAGCCATGAGGGCCTGGATCTGGAAGACACCGGAAATGAACCGCAGTATGAAAAACCCGGCTTCCTGGAAATGGGTGTTTCCCCCGTCGACGCGCCTGATGAACCCGCCTACGTCACGCTGGACTTCGTGCAGGGCACGCCCGTCGCGCTGAACGGCGAAAAGCTTTCCGCCAAGGAAATCATTCTGAAGCTGAATGAAATCGGCGGCAAAAACGGCATCGGCATCATCGATATCGTGGAAAACCGTCTGGTCGGAATGAAGTGCCGCGGCGTTTACGAAACCCCCGGCGGCACCATTCTCTACAAGGCGCACGAGGCCCTGGAGTCCATCTGCCTGGACAAGCTGACCATGCATGAAAAGCAGAAACTGTCCATCACCTTCGCCGAGCTGGTTTACAACGGCCTGTGGTTCTCCCCCCTGCGGGAAGCGCTTTCCGCCTTTGTGGACAAGACGCAGGAGAAGGTTACCGGCACCGTGAAGCTCAAGCTCTACAAGGGCAACATCATCCGGGCCGGCCTCTGGAGCGATTATTCCCTGTATTCCGAGGATATCGCCACCTTCGGCGCCAGCGACTACAACCAGAAGGATTCCGCCGGTTTCATCACTCTGTTCGGCCTGCCCACAAAGGTCCAGGCCATGGTGGACGCCGCGAATAAAAAAGACTGAAGTCTGAACCTTTGAATGCCGACTTTTGGAGAAAACGATGACCAGAGTATTTATTGACGGCAGTGCCGGCACCACCGGGCTGCGGATCCGCGAACGGCTGGCCGGCCGGAAGGATCTGGAACTGATTGCCCTACCGGAGGAGCTCCGCAAGGATCCCTCCGCAAGGGCGGACGCCCTGAACAGGGCGGCCGTCTCTTTCCTTTGCCTGCCGGACGACGCCGCCCGGGAAGCGGTTTCCCTGGTAACCGATCCCAGCGCTGTAATCATTGATACCAGCACCGCCCACCGCACTGCGGAGGGGTGGACATACGGTTTCCCTGAACTGAAGGGGCAGCGGGAGAAGATCGCCTCCTCCCGCCGCGTCGCAAATCCAGGCTGCCATGCCAGCGGCTTCGTCGCGCTGGTGGCGCCGCTGGTACAGGCCGGACTGCTGAAAGCGGATGTCCGGCTTTCCTGCTTTTCCCTGACCGGTTATTCCGGCGGCGGAAAGAAGATGATCGCGTCCTACGAAGGGGAAACCGTGCCTGAGCTTTTCAAAGCCCCGCGGCAGTACGCCCTCGGCCAGACCCATAAGCATCTGCCGGAAATGGCCGCTGCGTGCGGCCTGCTGCACGCGCCGGTCTTCTGTCCGGTCGTGGCGCCCTATTATGCAGGCATGGAAGTTACGGTTCCCCTGACGCCCGCGGAAACCGCGGCTTCACCGGATCAGATCCGTGAAGTCTACCGCGCGTATTACACCTCCGGCCTGATCCGCTTCGCCGAATCTCCGGATGAGGAAGGTTTCCTCTCCGCCGGCGCCTTTGCCGGACGGGATGATATGGAGGTTTCCGTCTTCGGCGCCCCGGAGCGTATGCTGCTTGTTTCCCGCTTCGACAATCTGGGCAAAGGCGCCTCCGGGGCGGCAATACAGAATATGAACCTGGTCCTTGGGGCGGACGAGGCCCTCGGCCTGGTAAGGGGATAAAATGGACGAAATACGTATTCAGCCGATGACTGTCGCGGATTACGGCGAAGTCCGGGCGCTCTGGATGACGATCAAGGGCTTCGGTATCCGCGCCCTGGATGATTCCCCGTCGGATATCCGCCGTTTCATTCTTCGGAATCCGACTACCAGCGTAGTGGCCCGGGCCGGGGACAGGATTGTGGGATCCATTCTGTGCGGATCGGACGGGCGGCAGGGCGCGCTGTACCATGTCTGCGTAGCCCGGGAATACCGGCGCCGCGGTATCGGCACCCGGATGGTCGCCTACTGCATGCAGCAGCTGAAGCTCATGGGGATCAACAAAGTTTCCCTGATCGCCTTCACCCGCAATGACGCCGGCAACGCCTTCTGGAACCAGATCGGCTGGACCCGGAAAACCGATGTGAATTACTATGAATTTGTCCTGAATCAGGAAAATATTACGCAGTTTATAGGAGAAGACACAGATGATCCGTAAGATTTCCGGCGGCGTTACCGCCGCAAAGGGGTTCAAAGCTGCCTGCTGCGCGGCCGGTATAAAGTATCAGGGCCGCACGGATATGGCCATGCTCTTCAGTGAAACTCCCTGCGCCGTTGCGGGCACCTTTACTTCCAACAGGGTGAAGGCCGCGCCTGTAATCTGGGACCGGGATATTGTTGAATCCGGCTGCCCGGTGCAGGCGGTCGTCGTGAACGCCGGCATCGCCAACGCCGCCACCGGAAAAGCCGGCCTGGACCTGTGCAAAGCCACCGCGGAGCACACCGCGAAGGTTCTGGGGATCCCGGCTTCCGCCGTGCTGCTGGGTTCCACCGGCGTCATCGGCCCGAATATCCCGCTGGACAGGATTTCCGCCGGCGTCACCGCCATGGCCGGAACGCTTTCCGATACGCGGGAAGCGGGCACCGCTGCCAGCAAAGCGATCATGACCACGGATACCGTCAACAAGGAGTTCGCGGTGGCCTTCGATCTTCCCGCGGCGGACGGAAACGGCACTGTGCAGGTCCGCCTGGGCGGCATGAGCAAGGGGTCCGGCATGATCCATCCGAATATGTGCACCATGCTCGGATATATCACCACCGACTGTGCCATTTCCCGGGATCTGCTGGTTAAGGCGCTGCGCGGCGTCGTGCCGGATACCTTCAACATGATCACCGTGGACGGCGATACCAGCACGAACGATACGCTCCTGCTCCTCGCCAGCGGGCTGGCCGGCAACAGGCAGATTTCTGAAGAGGATGAAAGCTACAGTCTCTTCCGGGAAGCCCTTTTCTCGGTCTGCCGGGATCTGGCTGTGCTGATGGCCTCGGACGGCGAAGGCGCCACCCATCTGCTGGAGATGAGGGTCTTCCACGCGGACACGAAGGAGAATGCCCGTACCCTGGCCCGTTCTGTCGTAGGCTCCAGCCTGGTCAAGGCGATGGTTTACGGTCGCGACGCCAACTGCGGCCGGATCCTCTGTGCGCTGGGCTACGCCGGCCCGGATTTCGATCCCGCGGTGATCGAGCTGACGCTCCGCGGGGAGAAGGAATCGGTCTGTTTTTATAAGGACGGCCGTGTGCAGGACTTTGACGAGGAAAAGGCCGCCGCGATCCTGGCGGAAAAGGAGGTCCGTTTCTCCTGCGATATGAAGATGGGCGAAGCGGAGGCCACTGCCTGGGGCTGCGACCTGACCCACGACTATGTTACCATCAACGGCGATTACCGCAGCTGATATTCCGGCGCCGTCCCGCTTCCCCCGTGTCATCCTGAGCAAAGCGAAGGATCTTTACCACTCACTGATACCGGAGGTATTCAATGAACGAACTGACAAACATGGAGCGCGCGGAGGTCCTGACCGCTGCCCTTCCCTATATCCGGCGCTACAACGGCAAGGTCGTCGTTGTGAAATACGGCGGCAATGCTATGGTAAACGACCAGCTCAAACAGCAGGTGATGGAAGATATTGTCCTGCTCTGGCTCATCGGCGTGCGGATCGTACTTGTGCACGGCGGCGGCCCGGAAATCAATGACCTGATGGACAGGCTCGGCAAAAAGCCGGAGTTCGTGGACGGCCTGCGCGTCACGGACCGGGAAACCATGGATATCGTCCAGATGGTTCTGGCCGGCAAAATCAACAAGACCCTGGTCAACCTGCTGGAGATGAAGGGCGGCAAAGCCGTCGGTCTCTCCGGCATGGACGGCCGGCTCCTGCAGTGTACCGTGAAGGACGAACGCCTGGGCTTTGTCGGTGAAATTCAGAAAGTGCATATCCAGCCGGTGACGGACCTGCTGGACCGGGGATATATCCCTGTCGTTTCCACTGTCGGCTGCGATAAGTCCGGCAACGCCTACAATATCAACGGTGACACCGCCGCCGCGTATATCGCCGGCGCGCTGGGTGCCGAGCGGCTGATTATGATGACGGACATCGCCGGTGTCCTCCGGGATAAGAATGATCCGTCCACGCTGATTCCGGAGATAACTCTGCCGGAGCTTCCCGCCCTGTACACCAGCGGGATCATTTCCGGCGGCATGATTCCCAAGGTTGAATGCTGCGCGAAGGCGCTTTCCCGCGGTGTCCGCAACGTGGTCATCATGGACGGCCGCGTTCCCCACTCAATTCTTATGGAGCTTCTGACCGACGAAGGCGCCGGTACAATGGTCTCCCGCGGTGAAACCGCGGAGGACAGAAAGGCAGGATGGGAATGAATACATTTGAAATGGACCGGGCCTATGTCGCCGGAACCTATAAGCGGTTTCCCGTGGAAATCGTCTCCGGCAAAGGTTCTCTGGTCACGGATGTGAACGGGAAGGAATATATCGACATGGGTTCCGGCATCGCCGTTACCTCCTTCGGGATTGCGGACGATGTGTGGATCTCCGCTGTGGAGGAGCAGATCCATTCCGTACAGCATATGTCGAATCTGTACTATACCGCTCCCTGTGCCCGCCTGGCGGAAGCGCTGTGCACCCGCACCGGTTTCTCGAAGGTGTTCTTCGGCAATTCCGGTGCGGAAGCGAATGAATGCGCGATCAAGGTCGCAAGGAAATGGGCCGCCGAAAAGAAAGGTCCTGCCTGCTCCACAATCGTGACGCTGGAAAACAGCTTCCACGGCCGTACGCTGACCACCCTGGCCGCCACCGGGCAGGAGCATTACCATGAATTGTTCCGGCCGCTGACGCCGGGTTTCACCCATATTCCCGCCGGAGATCTGGATGCCTTGAAGGCCCTGTGCACTGGCGGAACGGTCGCCGCCGTGCTCATTGAGTGCGTGCAGGGCGAGGGCGGCGTGGTTCCCCTGGATCCGGCTTTCGCTGCTGCCCTGGAAGCGTACCTGAAGGAACAGGATATCCTCCTGATGATCGACGAGGTCCAGACCGGCAACGGCCGTACCGGAAAGCTCTACGCGTATATGCATTACGGCCTGCATCCCGATGTGGTCACCACCGCCAAGGGACTGGCCGGCGGCCTGCCGCTGGGTGCCTGCCTGATGAGCCAAAAAGTGGAAAACGTCCTCTCTTTCGGAGACCATGGCTCCACCTTTGGCGGAAACCCTGTGGCTTGCGCCGCGGCCCTCTCCGTCCTGAACCGGCTGACGGATTCCTTCCTGGCGGACGTGGAGGCCAAAGGCGTTCTGCTCCGCGGTCTTCTGGAAGGCGCTTCCGGTATTCAGTCCGTTTCCGGCCTCGGCCTGATGCTCGGCCTGAAGACCGAAAAGCCCGCCGCCGAAGTGGTGAAAACCTGTATGGAGAACGGCGTCCTCTGCCTCACCGCCAAGGATAAAGTCCGTCTCCTTCCCGCCCTGAATATTCCCGAAGATCTCCTGCGCAAAGCCGCGGAAATCCTCCGCGCCGCCTGCGCCTGACCCGGCCGGAAGCTCTCCGTGTCACCCTGAGCGAAGCGAAGGATCTTTCATTAACTCCCCGGAGGAATCACTATGGCATATTTAGTCCTTGGCAACGGAAAAATCTTTGAGGGCACCCGCATCGGCGCCCGTCTGGACCGGATCGGCGAACTCGTCTTCACCACCGGCATGGAAGGTTATCTGGAAACCCTGACCGATCCCAGCTATTACGGCCAGATCGTCACCCAGACCTTTCCGCTGATCGGCAATTACGGCGTCATCGAGGAAGACTTTGAAGGCGAAAGCACGCTGTTCGGCTATATTGTCCGGGAGCTGTGCGATACGCCCTCCAATTTCCGCTCCGCCTGCCCGCTGAACGACTACCTGGTTGCCCGCGGAATCCCCGGCCTGTGCGGTGTGGACACCCGCGAAATCGTCCGCATCACCCGGGAGGAGGGCGTCATGAACGCCATGATCTGCGACGAGGTTCCGTCGGATCTCAGCGCAATCCGTTCCTATAAAGTTGAAAACGCGGTGGATTCCGTCTCCGGCACGGATCGTTCGCTGCATCCCGCGGACGGTGAGGAGCGCTGCCATGTCGCGCTGATCGACTACGGCGCCAAGCATAATATCATCCGCAGCCTCCAGCGCCGCGGATGCTCTGTGAGAGTCTGGCCGGCCCGTACCTCCGCGGAGGAGATTCTGGCCTCCGGTCCGGACGGCGTCATGCTTTCCAACGGTCCCGGAGATCCGAAGGAAAATACTTACTGCATCGGAGAGCTCCGGAAGCTGATCGGCCGGCTGCCCGTCTTCGGCATCTGCCTGGGTCATCAGCTGGCCGCGCTGGCCCTCGGCGGTGATACGGTCAAGCTGAAATACGGCCATCGGGGCGGCAACCAGCCGGTTCGTGATCTGTCTGCCGGACGGACCTATATCACTTCCCAGAACCACGGCTACGCGGTGCTGGCGGATTCCCTGAAGGGGATCGGGATCGAATCCTTCCGGAACGCGAACGACGGCAGCTGTGAGGGCATGGAGTATCCTGAAAAGCACTGCTTCACCGTCCAGTTCCATCCGGAAGCCGCTTCAGGCCCCCGGGATACCGCGATCCTTTTTGACCGTTTCGTGCAGAGGATGGAGGAAATGAAAAATGCCTAAAAATGAAGCCATCCGGAAAGTCCTGGTAATCGGTTCCGGTCCGATCATTATCGGCCAGGCGGCGGAGTTCGACTACGCCGGTGCCCAGGCATGCCGCGTACTGAAAGCCGAAGGGATCAACGTGGTCCTGGTCAATTCGAACCCCGCCACCATCATGACCGACCAGCATCTGGCGGATGAAATCTACCTGGAGCCTCTGAATGCCGCCACAATCCGCCGGGTGATTGAGAAAGAGCGTCCGGACGGGCTCATCGCCGGCCTCGGCGGCCAGACCGGCCTGACCCTGGCCATGCAGCTGAGCCGCGACGGCACCCTGGAAGAATTCGGCGTACGCCTGCTGGGTTCGCCCCTGAGCGCGATCGAAAAGGCGGAAGACCGGGAAAAATTCCGCGAAACCATGCTGGAAATCGGCCAGCCCTGCGTTCCGTCCGATATCGCCGAAACGCTGGAGCAGGCTCTCGCCGCGGCGGAAAAAATCGGGTATCCCGTGATTGTCCGTCCGGCCTATACCCTGGGAGGCAGCGGCGGCGGCATTGCTGAAAACGAGGAGGAAATGCGCCAGATCGCCCGGATCGGGCTCGATGCCTCCCCCATTACCCAGATTCTGGTGGAAAAGTGCATCGCCGGCTGGAAGGAAATTGAGTTTGAAACCATGCGGGACGCGCAGGGAAACGTCATTGCGGTCTGTTCCATGGAGAATGTGGACCCCGTCGGCATTCATACCGGCGACAGTGTGGTCGTGGCTCCTGCCCTGACCCTTTCGGACAAGGAATACCAGATGCTCCGCACGGCGTCCCTGGATATCGTCACAGCCATCGGCATCGTCGGCGGCTGCAACTGCCAGTTCGCCCTGAACCCGGATTCCTTCGAATACGCGGTGATCGAGGTCAATCCCCGGGTCAGCCGTTCTTCCGCGCTCGCCAGCAAGGCTACCGGCTATCCCATTGCGAAGATCACAACCCGCCTGGCCCTGGGCTACGCGCTGGACGAAATCGCCAACGATATCACCGGCAAAACCTGCGCCTGCTTTGAACCGACTGTGGACTATGTGGTTGTCAAATTCCCCAAATGGCCCTTTGATAAATTCTACGGTTCATCCCGCCGCCTGGGCACCCAGATGAAAGCCACCGGCGAAGTCATGGCCATCGGTCAGCGCTTTGAAGAAGCCCTGATGAAGGCGGTCCGCGGCGCTGAAATATCCCTGGATACCCTGAATGCGCCGCCGCTGTCGGATGAACCGGTCCGCGAGCGTCTCGCCCGCCAGGATGACCGCCGCCTGTTCACGGTTTTTGAAGCCCTGAAACAGGGAATATCCGTGGACGAAATCTTTGAAATCACCAAAATCGACCGGTTCTTCCTGTACCGTCTCCGCGCCATGGCCGACGCGGAAATGAAAGCGGAGAAAAACGGCCTGCAGCCCGGAGACTATGCGGCCTTCAAAAAGATGGGATACCCGGATGCGGCCATCATGCGCATCTCGGGCGCGAAGGAAGTCCCCGGCTGGAAAATGAGCTACAAGATGGTCGATACCTGCGGCGCGGAGTTCGCCGCGGAAACGCCGTACTTCTACTCCTGCACGGACAAGGCCTGCGAATCCCGGAGCCTGAAGCGTTCCGGCCGCCCGGTGGTCATCGTGCTGGGTTCCGGCCCGATCCGGATCGGCCAGGGCATCGAGTTCGACTACTCCTCCGTACACTGTGTCTGGACCCTGCGCCGTATCGGCTACGATGTGGTCATCATCAACAACAACCCGGAAACCGTCTCCACCGACTATGACACCGCGGACCGCCTTTATTTCGAGCCGCTGACGCCGGAGGACGTCATGAATGTCATCGAAGTGGAAAAGCCCGTGGGCGTCGTGGTGGCATTCGGCGGCCAGACCGCCATCAAGCTGACAAAATTCCTGGACAGCAAAGGGATACGGATTCTCGGTACCAGCGCTGAATCCATTGATATCGCTGAGGACCGCGAGCGTTTCGATGCTCTGCTGGAGCGATTCGGCATCCGCCGGCCCCGGGGCATGGGCGTCCGTACGATGGCGGAAGCTGTCTCCGCCGCGGAAGAGCTGGGCTACCCGGTCCTGCTGCGTCCCTCCTACGTGATCGGCGGCCAGAACATGACCATTTCCCGTTCCCGGGAACAGACCGTGGATTACATGACACGGATCCTGTCCGGCGGCATCGAGAACCCTGTGCTTGTGGACCAGTACCTTCCCGGCATCGAGCTGGAAGTGGACGTCATCTCCGACGGCAGGGACGTGCTGATTCCCGGCATCATGGAGCATATCGAGCGTGCCGGCGTCCACAGCGGTGATTCCATTGCTGTATATCCGCCCTTCAACCTGACCGCGAAATTCCAGGAAAAGATCTGCGATATTTCAACCAAGCTCGCCCTGGCGCTCGGGACGCAGGGGCTGGTGAATATCCAGTACCTGATTTTCGACAACGAACTGTATGTCATCGAGGTAAACCCCCGCGCTTCCCGTACGGTTCCCTACATTTCCAAGGTAACCGGCGTGCCCATGGTGGACCTGGCTTCCCGGGTGATGCTGGGCGAATCCCTGAAGGAGCTTGGCTTCGGCACCGGGCTGTATCCCGCGCCGCCTTACTGCGCCATCAAGGTGCCTGTTTTCTCCTTTGAGAAGCTCAACGACGCCGATTCCATCCTCGGCCCGGAAATGAAATCCACCGGCGAAGTCCTTGGCATCGGCATCACCAAGGCGGAAGCGCTTTTCAAGGGGCTGTCCGCCGCCGGTTTTTCCCTGCCCACCGCCCGGGACCGTTCCCGGATGGGTGTGCTGCTTTCCGTTGAGGACGAAGATTTTCCGGACGCCATCGCCATGGCCAAACGCTGCTACGACCTTGGCATCCATGTCTACGCAACCAAGGACACCGCCCGGGCAATTTCTTCCGTCGGGATTCATGTCCAGACCGTCGCCGACCCGAAGATCAGTGATGAAATCATCAGCCTCATGGAGAACGGGGACGTTAACTATATCATCTATACCGGCGCTGTGAAGGACGATACCGTAGGCGATTACCGGGTGCTGCACCGCAAGGCAATGATTCTCGGCATTCCCTGCATGACCTCTCTGGACACCGCCAACGCGCTGGCGGACATCCTCGGTTCCCGCTTCTCCCTGGAGAACACGGAACTGGTCGATATCAACTGTATGCGCCGCTGAAGAACACGCAAAAAAAGCTGCCGCGAAAACGGCAGCTTTTTTACGTATACGCCTCAGGCCTCCGGTTACAGGTCGCTGAGCACGGCTTCCCGCACCTTCCGTACGGCCTTCGCCACGTCGTCAAACTGTTCCGGCGTCAGGGACTGCGGTCCGTCGCACAGCGCGTGCTGCGGATCGTTATGCACCTCGATCATCAGTCCGTCCGCGCCGCAGGCCGCCGCGGCCAGCGCCATCGGTTTCACATATCTTGCCGCGCCGGTCGCGTGGCTCGGATCCACCACCACCGGCAGATGGCTCAGCTCATGCAGCACCGCCACGGCTGAAAGATCCAGTGTGTTCCGCGTATAGGTCTCAAAGGTGCGCACACCCCGTTCGCACAGAATCACCTGCTCGTTTCCGCCGGCCATGATGTACTCGGCGCTCATCAGCAGCTCCTTGATATTGTTGGCCAGGCCGCGTTTGAGCAGAATCGGTTTCCGGATCCTGCCAAGCTCCTTCAGCAGTTCAAAGTTCTGCATGTTCCGCGCGCCGACCTGGATGATATCCACGTCCTCAAACAGCGGCAGATGGGAAATATCCATAATCTCGGTGATGATCGGAAGACCGGTCATTTTTTTGACTTCCGACAGGATCCGGATGCCTTCCTCGTGCAGTCCCTGGAAATCGTACGGAGAAGTTCTCGGCTTGAACGCGCCGCCCCGCAGCACTCCCGCGCCGCTGGCCTTCACAGCCCGGGCGATGGTTTCAACCTGTGCTTCCGATTCCACGGAGCAGGGACCGGCGATCATCTGGAAAGCTCCGCCGCCGAAAGCGGTGCCCCCGTTCAATGTAACTACCGTGTCATCAGGATGGAACTTCCGGTTTGCCTTCTTGAAAGGTTCGGAAATCCGGGTAACGCCTTCCACAAATTCCAGTCCGCGGATCAGGTCTGTATCGATCCGTGTCGTATCGCCGACCAGTCCGATAATGGTCTGGAATTCGCCTTCCGAAATATGCGTCCGGACGCCCTGGCTTTCCAGCCATTGAATCAGATGCTCCTGCTCCTCCGCCCGGATACTCTTCTTCAGCGCGATAATCATATGCAGAATCCCCCTGTTTTATTCCGGCAGCCTGATTCCGGCCGCCCCCGTTGTGTCATCCTGAGTATAGCGAAGGATCTTCCAGCAGGCCGCTTGTCACTGCCTGTTATTTGTCAAACTGCGGCGGAACGGGCTTCGTTACCTGCTCCAGCGCCTTCTTCCGGCGGCCTTTCACCTCGGAAGGTATCGCCTGGATATCCCCGGCCTTCGTCAGGGCCATCTTGGTCAGGCTCGGTCCCAGCAGCTCATAAACCAGCACGCCGAACAGAACGATATTCCGGATCAGTGTTCCGTCCTCACCGCCCAGAACCCGGTACGCGGTCGTGCACATACCCAGCGCCACACCGGCCTGCGGAAGCAGCGTAATCCCCAGGTATTTCCGTACCGTCGCCGGGCTTTTTGCCAGCCCCGCGGACCATTTCGCCCCGAAGTATTTCCCAAGGGAACGCGCAAGGATATAAGTTGCGCCGATCAGGATCACCGACGGATCGGAGAACACGTCAAACTGCAGCGCCGAACCGCTCAGCACAAAGAACAGGGTGATTGCCGGGCCGGACCACCGGTCCGCCTGCAGCATCAGATCCTCGCTCAGCGGACAGAAATTGCAGAATACCGTCCCCAGCATCATGCACACCAGCAGGCTGGAAAACCCGAAAGTGAAAGGCCCGACGGGAATTTTCAGCTGGCTCACGGCAACCGTGATAATCACGCTGCCGACAATCAGCGCGTTCCGGTTCCGGTGGGAATGGAAATACCGCTCCAGGTATGTCAGCACCACGCCGGTCACCCCGCCGAAGGCCAGGGAAAGTACAACCTCCGCCAGCGGTTCCAGAATCAAGGCCGCGATATGCGTGGTTCCGTTCTGCATCGCCTGGGCGATACCGAAGGAAACCGCGAAAACCACCAGGCCTACCGCGTCGTCCAGGGCAACTACCGGCAGCAGTACATCCGTCACAGGGCCTTTGGCCTTGTACTGGCGTACAACCATCAGGGTTGCGGCCGGCGCGGTTGCCGCTGCGATGGCGCCCAGCGTAATGGCGATCGGCAGGCTCAGCAGGTCAGGCCGCAGGAAATGAAACGTCACCAGGGCAATATCCACAAAGACGGTGGCGATCACCGCCTGCAGAATACCGATGATCGTTGCCTGTTTCCCGGTCTGCTTCAGTGCGGAAAGCCGGAATTCATGGCCGATGGCAAAAGCAATAAAGCCCAGAGCCACGTCGCTGATCAGGGACAGGGAATCCACCTGTTCAAAAGTTGTGAAGCCGATGCCGAGCCGTCCGAGCACACACGGGCCGATCAGTACGCCGGCCACCAGATATGCCGTAACGTCCGGCAGATGAAATTTAACGAATAACCGGGTCATAAGCAGTCCCGAGAAAAGGGCGATTGCAACCAGCAAAAGGGTTTCCATAACAGTCAGAGCTTCCTCTCCTTCTTTTTTCCGGCGGCAATTGTACCACTTTTATCACAGGGATACAATACCTTGTACAAGCGCGGAACATTTCCGCTCCCTTGCGCCGGAAATGCATCTATGATACTATAGCAATAGTTCGTTCCGGTCTCTCCGGAAGCCGCGGGCCGGACCGAGAAAGCATCAGAACAGGAGTAAATTGTTATGAACCGCATCACAAAGGATATCTGCTATATCGGTGTGAACGATCACGATCTTGACCTGTTTGAGGGGCAGTACATCGTCCCCCTGGGCATGGCCTACAATTCCTATGTCATCCTTGATGAAAAAGCCGCCGTTATGGACACCGTGGAACGGCGCTTCGGCGATGAATGGATCGCGAACCTGGAGGAAGCACTGGCCGGCCGCGTTCCGGATTACCTGGTTGTCCAGCATATGGAGCCGGATCATTCCGCGAACATCGCCCTCTTTATGGAGAAGTATCCTGCCGCGGTCATTGTCGCTTCCGCGAAGGCCTTCACCATGATGAAAAATTTCTACGGCAATGAATACGCGGACCGTCGGGTCGTTGCCGCCGAAGGTACGGAGCTGGTGCTCGGCGTCCATGTCCTGCGGTTCATCGCGGCGCCGATGGTCCACTGGCCGGAAGTGCTCATGACCTACGACAGCACGGATAAGGTGCTCTTCTCCGCCGATGCCTTCGGCAAGTTCGGCGCTCTGGACACGGTGGATCCGGAAGGCTGGGCCTGCGAAGCCCGCCGGTATTATTTCGGAATCGTCGGTAAATACGGCGCACAGGCGCAGGCAGTTCTGAAGAAGGCCGCCGCCCTGGATATTCAGGTGATCTGTCCTCTCCACGGTCCCGTTCTGCAGGAAAACCTCCCCTATTACCTGGACCTGTACAATACCTGGACTACCTATGGCGTGGAAACGGAAGGCGTTGCCGTCTTCTATACCTCCGTCTACGGGAATACGGAAAAGGCTGTGGAGATCCTGGCTGAAAAGCTGAAGGAAAAAGGCTGCCCCAAGGTTGCCGTCAGCGACCTCGCCCGGGACGATATGGCCGAGTGCGTGGAAGACGCCTTCCGTTACGGCAAGGTCGTTCTTGCCACCACAACCTATAACGCGGATATCTTCCCCTTCATGCGCACCTTCATCACAACCCTGGCGGAGCACGGATGGCGCGGCCGCAAAGTCGGTCTCATTGAAAACGGCTCCTGGGCCCCCGCCGCCGCGAAAGTCATGAAAGGCCTCCTGGAAAACTGCAGGGATACCTCCTTTGCTGAAACCCAGGTGAAAATTCTTTCCGCCGTAACCGCGGAAAACGAAGCCCAGCTCGAAGCCCTGGCTGAAGAAATGCTGAAATAAGTTCTCCGGTTCAAAAGAAAACAGCGGCAGTCTGATGCGTTCAGATGCCGCTGTTTTCTTTCTTGGTCTGCGGCTGCCGGGACCGGCAGCCGGAACCGTTTCGCGCTGAATGAATGCCGGATCAGTTGTCATCGTCCGTAAAATCATCAAAAAGATAAGTATCGGTACCGGCTTCCAGCTGGTCAATGGCGTTTTGCACACACCGCGCGTAGGCTTTGGCGCCTTTGATGTTCGGATGCATGGACGCGGAGCTTACAATAGCCCTGGAATTCAGGTCCTGTTCCCGTGCTGTCAGTATGACCGGGTTGATATATGGATCTTCCCCGTATGCGCCATGGCCGGCAAAAGTGTTGCTGACGTCCACATAGCAGATATTCATTCCCTCATTCCTGCACTCATCCACAAGGTTGGCCAGATCGATCAGGAAAAAGTAATCCGCCTCATTGATGATTTTCGCGTTGCTGCTGGAAATCAGGAAGTTCGCCGTTTCATCGATAAAAGGATCCGGATATCCGACAACCAGAATGGTCGCCTGCGCCCCCGCGCGGGCAGCGATATCCCGGTACACGCGTTTCAGGGATCCCCGGATATCTTTCATTTCATACTGCTCTTCCAGATATGACAGGCCTTTGTCGATATCTGTTTCTCCCGAAAGGGACTCGGTTAAACCCAGGGCGCCCATCGCGATGATACTTCGGAAACCCAGGTCATTTCCGCCGATCGTCAGCACTACATAATCAGCTTTCAGCCCTTTTTCATCCAGTTCATCAAAAATGCTCAGCTGCGGGGCAAGCACGGCTGTGCCCTTAATTCCGTCCCGGTCATACTTTTTTTCCTGTTCCGCGGAACGGCCTGCTTCTTTTTCTTCGTCTGTCAGCAGAAAAAGGTTTCCCGTCCTGGCCGCTGACGCCGCTGCGAAAAAGAAATTCTCACCGCGGTGGTCTGCCATAGCACCTTCCACCCCCGGCAGCGTCAGCATGCCGGGCCAGCTCTTTTCAGAGCGGTGCGCAAGCCAGTCCGGATTCCTGCATTTCTCGGACATGGGTTCGTCCTGTCCGTAAAACGGCTCAATTCCCTCACCTGAAGTGTATGAGTCCCCCAGGGCGACCAGCACCCTGGTTTTTCCGGTGTTTTCCGCATGGACCCCGGAGCACAGGAAAAGAAAAGCAGCGCATAAAGCAAGGACACTGATTCTTTTCATACCGGTCACCGTTCCTTTCTCTGCGGCATGCAATGGTTTCTTTTTTCTGATGCGTGCATTCCGGGATGTCCGGATGTCTTCACTGTTTTTCAGGAGCCTTTCAGCACATGGTACACGGTATCAAAGCAGGTCTTGATCTGATAGTCCGTGGAAAGGAAGCAGCCGTACGGACTGTTCATATTGTAAACATAATCCTTCCGGCCTTCCGGTGCGTCCACCAGTCCCCAGATGCATACCGCGCTCAGCGTTTCCTCCTCACTGTTGGCCGGCAGGAAGATTTCGGAGAACAGGCGCCCGTAGAATTCCGCGTGAAGCTCCGCCTTGTTCCTGTCAAAGTTTCGCACCGCCATTTCGGTAATCTGCACCTCAAACCCCGCTGCGTGGTACATTGCGATGGACTCCTTCAGGTTCACGATCAGGCTGTCCTCCAGGCACCCTGCCTGCACACCGTATCCGCCAAGATATCCCTGCATGCCGATACCGTCAGCCAGTTTCCGGGGATTTCCGTTCTCATCCTGTGCGTAGGAATTGATGCTTTTCAGCACTGCCAGGGCAGCAGCCCGTTTTTCCGGAAAAAACATGTTGTAGTCGTTGTAGAAAAGCTTAATATCCGCGCCGAGCTTCTCCACCGTGTCCCTGGCGCACAGGAACGCGTATTCCACATAGTCATCCCCGATCTGATCCAGGAAGATATTGGATACGCCGCTGCGCACCGTACGCAGATGCCTGGCGTCATCGGCCCGCCATTCTGACGCGTTGTCGCCGATCGCTTCGTTCACCACGTCCCAGCAGTAGATCACGCCCGGAAACTTTTCCTCAAAATGGGTGATCACCTGCTCAATATAGCTTTTCAGCCTGGCCCGCATGGTTTCCTCGTCTGCCAGCGGCTTACGGTCATCGTATCCTTCATGGAAAAACCACGTTTTCATATACGCGTCCCATACCAGTACATGTCCCCGGACGCTCTTTCCATGGTCACGGCACCATGCGATCATCCTGTCCGCGTAATAATAATTCATTTTGGGTGTTCCGTCCTCGCTGCGCTTCGAGGCGTTCTGGTCCAGCAGGGAATACGCCTTCGTCTCGTTCGTGCATGTCAGGGAATTGAAATGGTCGTCCAGGAAATCCATATAGGTTCTGTTGTTCATATCGTTGAGGCCGAAAGCGCCGCCCAGCTTTAATCCATATGGTTCCGCAAAGCTGTACAGCGGTTCGTAGTCACCGGAAACCGTACCGGCCAGCTCCGCGCCGGAAAGTACCGGCAGCAGGCAGAGGATAATCGCAGGAATCAGAAGAATCAGGCGGATCATGGAAAACACCTCCGTATGTCAGTAATGGTCTGTCGGCTGTCAGTCAAACTGCCAGGTATCCAGGAATATCTCCGGCTGGTCGAAACGGAAGAAGATGTCGTGAACGCCCCGCACGTCCTGCGGAAGCTCAAAGTGCTCCGTTTCAAAGGTGTCCGATGGCTTCAGCGTAAAAGCAGCGGTGTCCGCGCCTTCGGGATCGTCCAGCCGCAGCATCAGCTTCCCGCCCGCCGCGCTGCGGCAGCGGATCGTAATCCCCGTCGCGCCGTCTGGTCCGAAATCTGCCCCGGCGGCCATGGTCCATCCGCCGGTCGCGTCACTCTTCACGGCCAGGCCGGAGGATGTCCCTTCCGTTTCAGGCACTTCCGCGCCGCAGATCGACGCCAGCGTTTCCGCCTCCTGCAGTGTGTATGGATCCAGATACTTCAGCTGCTCCGTGCCGTTCATGGTCCCCTCGGTCAGCGCCGGCAGACCGTTTTCGTCCAGTGCCAGCCTGTCGATAAAGGTACTCCTGTATCCGGCGTTCCATCCCCTGTCCCGGTCCACGGTGGCGGCATGGTATGCGATATACCATTCACCCCTGAACTCGAACATGCAGTGATGGTTATTTCCTCCGACGCCGAAATACGTTCCCGGGTTCTTCAGCACCCGGGCGGCATAGGTAAACGGCCCCAGCGGATTGTCGGACGTCATTGTCACGATTTCCCCGCTGTAGAATCCCTGTTCGCTTCCGCTGCCGGGAACGTTGAAATTGGAGCAGTAGGAGTAAACATAGGTGGATCCGATCTTGTTGATGCCGGAGTCCTCAAACAGCCACGGCGGGTCCAGCCGCACCGGATCCGCGTCCAGACTGATCATGTCCGCGCCCAGCTTTACGGCGCGGGCAGTTCCCGGCGCCTGTGCCTTTCCTTCCGGAATGCCGCCGCCAAAGTACAGGTACGCTTCCCCGTCATTGTCCGTCAGGACAGCCGGGTCAAACAGCCATGTCACTTCTGCGCAGGTCGGCGTCTGCCGGCTCACCAGCTGCTTCCCGATGGGATCCGTGAAAGGCCCGGTGGGGCTGTCCGCCGTCAGCACGCCGATTCCGCTTCCGTTATCCGCGAAATACAGGAAGAATTTATCCTGCCCGCCGATATTCTTCCAGGCCGCGCAGGGCGCCCAGGAATTGTTCGCCCACTTTGCCGCGCCGCTGCGTCCGGCAGCCCGGATCTCGCCATGGTCCGTCCAGTTTACCAGGTCGTCGGAGGAAATAACCCGGATCGTCCGGATATTGCCGTAAGTGTTCGTCTGAATTTTACCGTTCGCTCCGAAAACGGGCTCGTCTCCTGTCATATATACATAAACGCGGTCCCCGTAAACCATCGCCCAGGGATCTGCGCCGAATTTATGAACCATCAGGGGATTGTGCTGAGCAGACGGCTTATACACGGTTTTTTCTCCTTCCTGCAGCCCGGTCGCCCTGAGGCCGAGCCGTTCAATCACTTCCTGCAGAAGCGTTTCGTCGTTTTTCCATGGAATGCTGCTGTCCTGCAGCGCGCCGAAGAATGCTGCTTTCGGCTGCAGGTTCCGGTCAAACAGCAGCGGGTATTTCGCTGAATTTTCGCTGTTCAGCCAGGACCGGTCGTCCGTCAGTCCCCAGAACGTCACGCTTTCTATGTCCAGTCCTGCGCGTTCCTTCAGCCGCTGCAGCAGCGCGAAGATGTTCCTGTAACGTACAGCCAGCCGCATCTGCCCCAGGGCGCTGCCGTCCTCCGTGCCAATGTCCATCTCTGTAATGTGGATCGTCAGTCCCAGGTGTGCGTAATTCGAGATAATGTTCTCCATTCTGGAGATCTCCGGGGAATCCATCCCGATGTGAAACTGCAGGCCCATGCCGTCGATCGTTCCGGCTTCCTTCAGCTTTTTCAGCAACGGCCGGATCCTTCCGAATTTTATGTCATCCGTGCATCCGTAATCGTTGTAGAACAGTTTCTGATCCGGTGCAGCGTATTTCCGGGCAAATTCGAACGCCAGTTCCACCCAGTCGTCCCCGACTGTCTCATACCAGAGGTTGTTCTCCGTCCGCAGTCCTTCCGGATGCCCGTTGCCGGGCTCGATTGCCTCATTCACTACATCCCAGGCGTACACGACGCCCGGATACTTTTCATTCACCCATTCCATCATGTCATGGATATAGTTTTCCATGCGCCGGATCATGGTTTCCCGGTCCGCCAGCTCCGCACGCTCCGAGGAATCCCAGTCCTTCGTGAAGAACCACCGGGGCGTCTGGCTGTGCCAGATCAGTGTATGCGCCCGGACTTTTATTCCGTTCTCCTGTGCGAAGGACAGCGTCTTTTTGCATTTGGAGGGAAAGATAACCGCATGCTCCGGATCCTTGTTCCGCAGTGTGTCCGGATGGCTCAGCGTGAAATCCGGTTTCATTTCGTTTTCACAGGTCAGCGAACTGAACTGCGCGGTAATCAGGGTCTTCGCCTCCTGATTGCTCATCAGCTCCGCCGGTACCGCCGTGCCGACCAGAAATGTATCCTGATAATGCTCCTTCAGGCTGGGGAAAGATCCGTCCTGCAGATACTGTTCGTAGGCGGACAGGGTTTGTTCACCGGCCCGCCCGGATGCAGTAAAGCAGAAGATGAAGCCCAGCGCCAGAATCCATGCAGCAATCCGCTTTTTCACAGCCGTGTTCCTCCGTGCTCAGTCTGATACCTGAAAAAGAAGGGCGGAGGGCAGTTGCCTGCCTTCCGCCCTGGTACCGTTCGGGAATTACTTGCCGGCGTTGTTCATCTCGTCGACCAGACCCTGCCAGGTGGGCATGCTCTCCTCAACCTTTTCGGCGGGAGTCTTCGCGAATCCGTAAACATCCCAGCAGAACTGGGCGCCGGAATCGAAGCCGGAAACCAGGGAGCACAGAGCGGCAACCTGATGTTCGGGTTCAGCCATCATCGCCAGCGTCTCGTCTACAGCGCGCTCGTCGCGGAAAACCGGATAGTAGCTGGTCTTCCATGCGTCGTCATCATCGTAGCCGGGGGTGCGGGAAGTGAAGAGGTTGAACGCGCAGGCAACCTTCCAGGCGCGTTCCGCGTCATAGTTGGCGGGGATTACGTACACGTTGTCGGTGGGGGCGTGCACATAGGTCTCAGCCTTGGGTCCCTTCGGGAACATTACGAATCCGAAGTCATCGACCATGTCCTTCAGGCCCTGGCCGGCTTCGTACTCTTCAGCAACCTTGATGGCGGTTTCGCCGTTGAAGAAGGCTGCGTCGAAATAGTCCCAGTTTGCGCCTTCGGGAGCCTTCAGCTCGTACTTGCTGACCATGTCCATGATCCAGTTGGCGGCTTCCAGGAAGTTGTCGTCACCGGCGGTCACAACGAATTTGCCGTTCTCGTCCAGAGCGAAGAAGTTCGCGTTGTTGGAGTAGATGGCCGGCAGCAGCAGGCGGGGGGAGAAGCTCATCATGGCGTACTTGTCCACAACGCCGTCGCCGTCCGTATCCTGCGTCAGCTTCTTCAGAACTTCTTCGAAAGCTTCCCAGGTCCAGGTGCCGTCTTTCTGCATGTCATACAGGGATTCCGGATCAACACCGGCTTCAGTCAGCAGCCGCTTGTTGAAGAAAACGCCTCCGCGGGGTTCTGCGGTCTGCGCGCGCATGCCGTAGATGGAGTTACCCTTGGTGGTCATTTCTTTGATTGCGGTATTCCACTTGGCTTCGGAGAAGTCCAGGCAGTCCAGCGTAGCCAGGTCATAGAACAGGCCGGAGTTCATCGGTCCGGTGATGGTTTCGAACCGCATCGCCCATACGTAGTTGTTGGGGTCGTCCGTGGTGGCGATGTTGTTGAAATCGTCGGGGCAGGTGGACCAGGTCGTGTCGGCGCGGGTGATGATCTTGAAGTTGTAGGTCGCTTCGAGCCATTCACGGTATTCCTTCGTGGCTTCTGCGTAAGCGGTATCGGGTTCGTCTTCGTGCCAGTCATGGGTCCAGTGTTCGCAGACGATAACTTCAATTCCGCCCAGGTCAAGAACTTTGCCGTCCGCGTCGCGGAGGATCTCTACGCCGTCTTCGGCATAGGGATTCTCGACGTCTTCAGCGAGGGAGGGCAGCCAGCACATCACCATGATGGCGGCCAGAACCAGAGCTACCAGTTTCTTCATAGGGGTTACCTCCTTTTTATTTTCAGGCTTTTACAGCCCGAGTAACAGTTTTGTGTGCGGCTTACATCTTCATGCCGCTGGTGGAAATACTCTCCACGAAGCTGCGCTGCGCGAACAGGTAAACCAGCAGCAGCGGAGCAATCAGCATCAGCGTGGCGGTGGATACGAACTGGTTCCTGCGTCCCAGGGAAAGGCCGATGCCCTTCTGTGTTGAGAAATAGTTGGCAATCCGGTCGCTGATCGGGGAAATTTCCATGGACAGCAGCGTGTTGCCGCCCAGGAACAGCTTCGAGTAGAAGGTATCTGTCCACTGCCATACAAACGCGAACAGCAGGCAGGACACAATAATCGGCACGGCTTCGGGAAGGATAACCTTCCAGAAAGTATGGAACGTGTTGCAGCCATCCACATATGCCGCTTCCTCCAGGGAAACCGGCACACCGCTGAAGAACTGTCGCAGCATATAGATATACAGGCCGTTCTTTAAACCCATGCAGGTCATACTCAGCAGGTAGTACGGAATGGAGGAGCTTCGCAGGTTCAGCGCTTCCCCGCCGTTCAGCGCCTTGATGATTCCGAAGATATCAAAGTAACGGAACCGAAGGTACAGCGAAGTGGAAATCGTCTGTGGCGGCACGATGATCACCAGTACAACGCACGCGAACCAGAACCGTTTCAGCGGGAAGTCAAACCGGGCAAATCCGTATCCCACCAGGGTGGAGGCCGCAACCTGCAGCACCGCGACCAGCACTGAAATCCAGAGCGTATTGATAAGCGCCTTCCAGTAGTAGATCTGTTCCGCGACTATTTCATAGTTCTCCACGGTTACATGGCGCGGAATCACCTTGATGGACGAGTCGTACAGGTCCCGTTCCTCCATCAGGCTCACGGACAGCTTGTCCAGGATCGGATGGAGAATCAGGAAGCAGATTGCGAACAGCAGCAGGAACCGGAAAAGCTTATAGGCCTTGCTGCGGATTTCCCGCCGGAGCAGATATCCGTGGGAGCGTTTGTTCCGTTCCCAGAAGGACTTGGGATGATAGCCGCTGGGAAGAACGTTGTTCTCGGCCTTAGACATGGTCCTGTCCGACCCCCCTTCTGTGGAAAATCAGGGCGCAGATCCCGATCAGGATAATCACCAGGACGAAGTATACCCACGCCATGGCGGAAGAGAATCCGTAATCCAGGTAAATTACCATCGTATCCCGGATCTTGTTCATGATATTGCTGTCCGTCTTCATGAAGAAGTCGATCACGGAATAGATAATATTCACAATCAGCAGCGGGCTGATCATCGGAAAAGTAATCTTCCAGAAGGATTCCCACTTGGTACAGCCTTCCATATCCGCCGCTTCGTACAGGCTGTCCGGAATGCTCTGCAGCCCGGTCAGGAACACGATGATCTGGATACCGGAGGACATCACGATGTCCTGCACTTCGCTGATGATGTCCACAACGATGTCCAGAATACCGGCACCCAGGCCTGAAAGCCGGAGAATGGCGACTACTGAATCGGACATCTGGAAGTTTGAGTTTTTCTTCATCGCGTCCGCGATGGAACTCATCAGGGAGTTGTTCGTTTCAAGTCCGACCAGTACGCCGGAGGAAAGGATCACCGGCAGGAAGAATACAGCCCGCACAAAAGGCCGGCCTTTGAATTTCTGGTTCAGAATAATGGCAACGACCAGGGACAGCACCAGGATCGCCGCGGTATGCGTCAGGATCTTGGTGAACTCTTCCGTCAGCATCCGGGTAAAATCCGGGTCTACCGTGAATGCTTTGATATAGTTCGCGAAACCGTTCCAGGTGTTGGTAAAGCCGGAGGGACTTATCTCCACGGTGCTGAAACTCATCCACAGGGAGTTGATCAGCGGCCGGACCATGAATACCAGGAACCCGATGATGAAGGGCAGGATGAACAGGTATCCGCTGATAGCCCGCCGGGTTTTGATATTCATCCGGTGGTTTTTCCTGATATCTCTGGATAACTGGCTCATTGCGCACCCCCCTTTACGACCGCGTATTCCCGGGCCGGAATCTCCACGCCGTCCTTGCGGACTTTCACTTCCCCGTAGTTCACGTAAATCTTCGTTCCGTTCTCATACGTGGTAATGGAAAGATCCCCTTCCCGGCTGATCTCCGTAATCGGAATCCTGTTCAGCCCGGCGGTTTCTTCGCTGTATCGCTTCCACATGTCGGACATCCGGTCGTAGATCAGTTCCAGGTCCGCTCCGTAATATGTGGAATAGAAGGTGTTCTGAAGCTTCTTTGCTGTTTCCGCCGTCAGCGTAAAATACAGCCCGGCGCCGGATTCGGCGGTCTGCAGCATCAGCGTTTCGATATCTTCGCTCAGGTTGATGGACTTCCCGGTATAGTTAACCAGGCCGTGGATCGCCATCGGATAGAACGGAACGTAGTAATCGATGATGCCGTAATTTCCGCCGTCAAAGTCAAGATCAACCGCAAGATCGCTTTGGTTCAGTGTAAAATCAAAGCCTTTCTTTGTCAATACTTTCTGGCCTGCGGCACGGGTATTCCGGAAGATTTCCTGCGTGATTTCCTTGCTCTGTGCGCGGGTTACCAGGCTCTTCCGGTTGTAGTCGGAGGAAAGCATGGCGCCGGTATCGCGGAACGCCACGCCGGCGGCGCCGTATTTTTCCGCTGCCTTCCGCAGTACTTCGGAGTGCTTCCGCATCAGCTCCGGTTTCAGCAGGTAGTATTCCTGCGTATGCTCATCCGGTCCGTACCAGACGGTGGAGTAAGTATACAGCTTGATAATTTCCTGGGTGGTAAGCTTTGCGGCGTCCCGTACGTAGATGAATCCATCGAAGAAGCCGCTGTTCCGGGAGAAGGAAGTCAGGCCGTCCAGATAAGCGGTAATTCCCTTTTCCTTCGCAGCGGACAGGAATTCTTTCAGATCCTTCTCGCTGCCCAGCTCGCCCAGCAGGTTCACCTTATTCAGGATTTTCTGGTTCAGGCCGCCGTTCATCCAGCCGGTGAAACCGATGGAGAAATCGTTGAATCCGTCGCCCGTCAGTTTGTTCAGGATTTCCGTTCCCTGCTTGTAGGTTGTCATGGCCACCGGCAGCAGGCTCGGGATACCCAGCCGCTGCTGTACCTTGTCCACCGCGCCCAGCAGTTCGACGTAAACAGGCATATTCTCCCGGATTTCAGGGTGTTCCGCAAGAATGCCTTTCTGCAGGTATTCACGGTACGAAGCCGCCATGCCGGTTGCGTCGTCCGTTTCCAGGAAGCGGTACCGCTGCACCAGTTTTCCTTCTGGGATTTCCTCCTCGTACAGGTATTTCGCGTTGATATCCCGGTCTGATGCGTCGTACGGATCTCCGTGAATGATGCTGAATGTGTTGTACACCGTGTTGTAGGAGGTCAGCCGCCCGGAAATGTCCGCCGTAAGCGAGGACCACTGTGCGCCGTCCTCGATCATGCACAGCATGGAAGCGCCGTTCCGGGAAATGCCGAACACCGGGAAGGAGCAGACGGTTTCGTTATTTACCTGTTTCCGCAGGGAAGCCCAGTCCCATCCGTACAGATTGCCGTAGTATGTGTTCTGGTCTTTCTTGCCGTTGTTGAAGTTGATGATGCCGCCGTTGCCGTCCGGCACCAGGATGAATCCGGTATCGGACGTATGTCCTGCGCCGAAGCCCGGCAGCAGGGAGATGGAGCGGATCGGATATCCGTCATTGTACATCACCCGGTCCAGCGGGATGGTAACAACCAGGTCGTTGTCCTCAAGGGTATAGACCAGCGTGATGTTGAACGCGGCGCTCGCGGAGGCCTTTTCCACGTTGATCCGGGACATGTCGTACTCGTATTCTTCCGGGGTGTATCCGGCCGCCTCAAACAGGCCTTCCATCTTTTGCTTCAGGTGGTCCTTTACCGTATCGCGGATCACGTAGATCGTATGCTCCTCGATATCCGGATACATCTGTTTCAGGACTTCCGGATCATCCTTTTTCTTCAGCTTGGCAAGGCTCTTCTTTTCATAGTATTCCTTGACATCCCGCGAATCCTTTTTGGCCATTTTCGCGAGGAAGGAATCCATGCGTTCTTCCGTAATCGCAGTCGGAATCCGGAAAGTCCGGCTGATGCGCCCGACCGAGAAATTCACACTGACCGCGTTTTCTTCCGGAACCACCTCGTAAACCTGGTTCGTTACGCTGTATTCATGGCTGGTCAGCAGCGTATCCATACCGGTGGAAATGCTGTAGATCAGTGTGAGTTCAGACTGCAGCCGGTTCTTTTCCACCGGCTGCGCGATCGGGTCGCTGGCGGCCCCTGCCGGAGAAGATTCCCACACAGCGCCGTTTCGCTTGTCGGTCACCGTAAACCGTGTAGTTGCCGGATCCAGTTCAAACTTCAGGTTGGCGTTCTCCAGGATCACCGGATCGGTGGATCCGTCATAGCCGTAGGGAACCACCTGGTGAACCCGGGTATCCTCTTCTTCCGTGAACAGCGGAATGCCGACCTTCCAGACAAACAGGGCGATCAGCGCCGCGAATACAGTCCAGAAGACGGTACGCCGAATCCATTTTCTCTTCTTTGCCATGATTCGTCCGCCTCCTTAGTTCAACCGGAAGTTGATTTCTTTATACACGGAGATAATGTATCCCAGGCCGTCGCTGACCAGCGTCAGGAACAGCAGCAGCAGGAATACGACAATCGCCATGGCCACAACCGTCATGAAAAGGAACAGGATGGTTTTCCCCAGGCCGAAGTCATGGATCTGCACCATGCCGATCACCAGCAGCAGCGCTGACCATACCAGCATGAAAGTCTCGATGACCGTATAAAGGCTCCCCTCCTCCATGGTCAGGATGTTGCTGAGGGGAATGATAAGATACATCCCGATGAGGTACGGTACCAGTGCGTAGGCGGTAGCGATGTACACGTCCTTCAGGGTGCCTTTGCCGTCGAACAGTGTGGTCAGGCCCCAGTTGCAGATGCAGTAAATGCTCAGCGGCAGCAGCAGGGATGCGCATTGCTGGAAAATGTTGACCCGGGGCCAGTACACCTTCATGAACATCATGTTGGTGAACTGCAGGGTCATCAGCCGCCCCAGCAGCAGTAGAATTACGAAAAGGTTCGCTGCCGCCAGGCTTCCCCGGTGTTCATGAGTCAGGTCCCAGAAACCGTCAAATGGATGAAACATGACATAGAAGGCGTATTTGACGGAAGCGCCGAATTTTTTCCACCACGATTTGCTGGCGAGCGCCCGTCCTGCGGTCAGTTCACTCATGGAACATCTTCACCTCCCACTTGATCTTCTTGATCCGGCGGATCAGCGGAGGCAGAACCAGGATTGCCGCAACCACAATGAAGATGGGAACAATATTCTGCTCCACCAGTTCCATCCGGCGAAGCCGCCAGGCTTCCGAATAGTTCTTGTCGTCTTCCGCCGCCTTGAAATAGCTCATCGCTTCGTCGTACTTTTCCTGCTGCAGGAGCGCCCGGCCGATGCCGATGTACGCGGAATCGGAATTGCCGTTCCTTGAAAGCACGTCAGTCCAGGTCTTCGCGGATCCGTCGTAGTCGCCGGTCCGGTACTGATGGATGGCTGTGTAGACCATCTGGCCGTATTCCGTGGGTGTCATGACGGTCAGGGATCCGCCGTAGGCGCCGCCCGCGTCCAGGATCAGCAGGTCTGTTCCCATATGCTCAATGGCCATCGGGTTGTTGAAGAATCCGTCCGCGTTGCCGACGCCCCCGAATCCCCACAGCATATTGCCCTGCTGGTCATAACCGAAAATCCGGTTGTGGGTACTGTCCAGCACCATGTAGATATCATCCTGCAGTACGGTCACGTCCGCGAACTTGCTGGGGCCGCGGTGTGTTAGGTTTGTGTTTCCGGCTGCCCATTCCAGGTCGCCGATGACCCAGAACGCGCCGTTCTGCACCAGGATGTTGTTCCCCACCGCGTTCAGCCGGCGGACGGGATCCGCGCTGCCGCTGCGAAGTTCATTCTCGTTGAAGGTTTTTGTCACCACATAGAAGAATCCGTCCGGATCCAGCGCAATGTTCTCATATTCCGTCGGGACGAAGCTTTCCATCCTGGCCCGCTGCTCCTTTGTGGCGATCATCTTCCACATCTGGTCGTACAGGTTCACCCGGACCTTGTTCGCGCCGATAAAGCCGTTGAACTGTCCGTCCGCTTCAAACTTGACGATACCCTTGTTCACGTTCTGGCTCAGCACATATACGCGTCCCACAACATCCGCCACAAGCTTCCTCGGCAGGAATTCAGCGTTCTGGTCGAAGTTGTTGTCCGTCGGTTTTGTGAAAGACAGCTCCCAGTTCAGGTCTCTGTCCAGCCGGACGACGCGGTTGTTGCTGTAGTCGGCGATGAACATTGTCCCGTCTTCCATGACGTAAATATCCCGGGGGCTGTTGAAGGTTGTCGGCGAAGTCTCGCCGGTGAAGGAATCAATCACACGGACGCGTTCGAATCCGTCATCCTTCAGCCGGATCTGAATCACGCGGTTGTTGCCGGTATCGCAGATATACGCGTCCCTGTTCCGGACGAACAGTCCCTGCGGATTTTTCAGTCCGCCGATGTCCTCGAACTCCGCGGTCGAGATCATCATTTTGACGCGGTAGGCGTCCGGAGACTCACGAACATCCTCCCAGTAGTCATAGGTGTAGGTATAGGAGTATTTGTACCCGTCCGCCGCAAGCGCGGGTACAGTGCAGCACAGTGCGAGCAGCATGGCTGCCGCAGCGGCGGCAATTCGTTTCATCATGTCCGCACCCCCTTAATCCTTGAGGCCGGAACTGGCCATGGTTTCAAGTATCTGGCTCTGGGAAAGGATGAATGTAATGATCGGAACGATCATAATCACCACGATAACCGCGGCCGCCTGTCCGGTACGGGCGATACCGCCTGCCTGGATCTGCTGCAGCGCGTAAGGCAGCGTTTTTTTGCTTTCGGAATAGATGACCGCGGAAGCCCGGTTGTTCCACAGGCCCTGCACGGAGAAGATGATCAGCGTCAGCCAGGCCGGTTTCACGTTCGGCATCACGATCGTCCAGAAGATCCGGAATTCCCTGGCGCCGTCCAGCTTGGCGGATTCGATCAGGGAGAACGGCAGACCTTCCATGAACTGCTTCATCAGGAACAGCCCCATGGGTGAGGCGAACGCCGGCAGCACCACGGACCAGATCGTATCGATCAGGCCCAGCTTGCTCATCGTAATGAAGTTCGGAATCGCTGTGACGTAGCCGTTGAACATCAGGGCGACCACGACGATGCTGAAGAACGTTCTTCCTCCCGGGAAATCGTACTTGGCCAGTACGAACGCTGCCATGGAAGCAATCAGCAGGTGGCCGGCTGTGCCGAGCAGTGTAATCCAGACCGTGTTCGTCAGATAGCGGGTAAAGGGTACCCAGCTCTGTCCCAGTGTCACCATCAGGTCACTGTAGTTGGACAGCGTCGGATGGATCGGGAAAATGGTCGGCGGGAATCGGAACAGTTCGTTCAGGGGCTTCAGGGAATTGGAAATCGCCAGGATGAGCGGCAGTGCCATAATAACGGCAACGATGATCAGCAGCAGCCAGACGCCGATATCGCCCCAGATGGAACGGTTCGGCCTTCTCTTCCGGCCGTTGACGGCTTTCATGCGGTGTCCGCTGGTATTCTTTACGGCTATGCTCATGTGCCAACCCTCCTTAACGCGTTCTGGATCAGCTTGTTGCACAGGATCATCACCAGGAACAGCAGCGTCGCGATGGCGGATGCGTAACCCATTTCAAACCGGGTATAGCCGTAGTCGAACAGATGGACGACAACCGTGTGCGCGGCGTAATCCGTGGAGGGGAAACCGGCCAGCGCCATCGGAACGTCCGCTACGTTGAAGGATTGGGTGATGGCCATGACCGCGCCGAATAGCAGCATAGGCTTCATGTTCGGCAGCGTTATGAAGTAAAGCTCCTGCCAGCGGTTCCGGATACCGTCCACATACCCGGCTTCGTACTGGCTGCGGTCGATGCCCTGCAGGCCGGCGACGAAAGCAAGGAATCCGGTGGACATGCTCATCCACAGAATGACGAAGATCAGCACCGGCATGATCGTTGCCGGGTTGGTCAGCCAGAGCTCCGGTGTCTTGATGATGCCCAGGTTCATCAGGAGGGCGTTGAACCAGCCGTAGGAGTCGCCCCGGAAGATGATGTTGAAAACGGTATAGGCGTTGCCGGATATACTCGGCGCGTAGAAAATCAGAACTGCGAACGTCCGGATCCAGCGGGGCAGCTCATGGATGAACCATGCGAATCCGAAGGACAGGATATATCCCAGCGGGCCTGTAATCACCGCGATCAGGAAGGTGTTCTTCACGGCAGTCAGGAACACTTCATCCTGCAGGATCAGGTTGATGTAGTTCTGCAGTCCGATATATTTCGGAGGCTCCAGGATATTGTAGTAGGTGAAGGAGTAAATGATCGAGGTGATCATCGGCAGGATGAAGAAAGTGAAGAACAGAACGGCGTACGGAAGCAGGAACAGGTAGCAGACCCGGTTCCGCTTGGCTTTCTCCCACGCAATGGCTGTATTGCGCTTTTTGAGTTTGACATACTTTGCGGCGAAACTGCTCACGGCTTGATCCCTCCTTTCTTAATCCACCGGCAGCCCGAATTCGATGCGCTTCTTGGTGATTTCTTCGTTGATGGTCCGCGCGTAATCGTTCAGGGTTTCGCGCCTGTCTGTGTGTTCGTTAATGATCTTGCGAATCGCGTTGGTCAGGTGCCGGTTGGTGTAATATCCGCCGGCTACCTCGCGGTAACCCACAGCCCACTTCATCTGTTCCCGGATAACCTTCAGCTGTTTTTCACTCCAGGGCAGCTGTTCGACACCTTCGATGTTCGCGGTCGCGTACCGTGCGGAGGAACCGAGCAGGCTTTCCATCTCACGGCCGAACCGGACCTGTGCGTCCGTGGAAACCCACCATTTCATGAACGTCCAGGCTTCCTGTTTGATCTTCTCGTCATCCGTGGCGATCATCATGCAGCAGGCGCCCTGGGAATGGCCGTGCCTGTCCAGGTATTCCTTCCCGTTCCCGTCTGTCCTGTATGTCCCTGGCAGCACCGCGATATCCCACAGCCCGCGGATTTCCGGTGCGGAAACCATCAGGGTATTGAAAATGGTGTAGTCGAAAATGCCCATGACCATTTCACCGGTACGGAAACGGCTCAGGAAGTCGAACACGACCGGCAGTCCGTAGTCGTTGTACAGGGAGGTGTACATTTCAAACGCCTTCACGCCCGCCTCGCTGGTAATTGCGGTTTTCTTTCCGTCTTCAGTGTAGATGGCGCCGCCCTGCTGGTACAGCATGGCGTAGAAAGTCGCCAGATTCGGTGCGGTGATGTCCGGATACGGAATGCCGACGCTCAGGTTGGCGCCCTGTATCGTTGGCAGCATCGCGATGAAATCATCCCATGTTTCAGGAACATCCAGTCCGAGTTCCGCAAGAATATCTTTTCTGTAGAAGAGAACGTTGCACATCTGCGTTTCCGGCAGGGCGTATACGCCGCCTTCGAACTTCACGGCAGCGTAGGAGCTTTCATAGAACTGTGAAAGGACTTCATCCAGGTCATCGAACTGTGTCAGGTCCTCAATCGCGTGGCGCAGCGCGTAGTTGACGGGATTCCAGGTGTCCGTGGACAGCACCACGTCCGGTCCCTTTCCGGCCACCACCGCGTTCAGCAGGGCGCCCGGATCCACCAGCTTGACGTTCACGGGGATTTTGTAGTTCGGCGTGAAGGTGTCGTCAACCATCGTCTTCAGTATGGTACTCTGGTCACGGCCGGTTACAATCCAGACGTTCAGAACGTCCGCGCCTTCGTGTACATCGCCCAGCGCGTCGTAGTTGACGACATAGCTTGCGTACAGGGAACGGATTTCATGCCCGAGCCGGGCGAAGAATCCCTCGTCTGCACGGGTGGGTTTCGTCCCGTCCGCGGTAATGATCACCTTGTCCACGTCCAGCTTGATCTCGCTCAGGGACTGCATGGATGTGCCCAGTGCGGAGATGTTGTCTTTGAAGTTCATGAACATCTGGGTGATTTTATCCGGATCGTCGTAGAAATCCTCAAGCTGCATGGCAAGCGTCTGTATGGAGGCGGCCTTGTCGTTCTTCTGGCCGGTAATTGCCACCATCTCGTCCACCAGTTTGTACAGCGCTTTGCTCTCCACGTTCAGTGCGGCCACTTCTTCCGGATAGACGTTCGCCAGCTTGTAGTCCCGGTAAATGTCCGGGCTTGCGCTGGTCAGCACCAGGAATTTCCGGTAGATGCTGTTCAGGTGCGTTACACGCTCCTGCATGTCGGAAAGCACCGCGCCCATGGAACCGAGCGTAGCTTCCAGACGGACGTTATGCTTCCCGGCGGCCAGCCAGAAGCGGAACGGTTTCCCGTCGGCATCGGAAAGTGTCATATAATTCCAGTTGTTGTCGTAGCTGAATTCAAGCACCTGGGATTCCTCGAAGGGCGTTTCCCCGTCCAGCGTGAAAACCCGGCATGAAAGGCAGCCGCGGGCGTAATTCTGTCGGCCCTTGATCGTAATATTGTAGAAGCCGTCCTCCGGCACCTCAAACTCCCACTGGATCCACTGGCCGGCAGTCCGCCAGGGGTCGCCGCCGATATAGTTCAGTTTGATGGCTGAAACGCTGTAGGGCTCCGTGCCGGGGGAAGACCGGTCATACCGGGGGTAAAGCGAGGGAGAGGAGCGGAGTATCGCGTTCTCACCCTGAACCGAAGTCTCAAATCCGGCAGGTGTACGGTTTTCCTTTCCTTCATACTGTTTGCTGTATTCCGCGTAGGATACCGGCTGCTTCGGCGGCACCAGCTTCAGTTCCCCGATGGTCATCGGTTCACTGACCGCCTCCAGGCTGATGATATTGTCTCCCTGTTTGAACCAGAAAAGGTAGGGATCGGTGATATAGCCCAGGGAATCGCGGAAATATATGGTCTGCCAGTCGAATACTTCCTTCTGGGACGGACGGATATCGTTTCCCTGGTTGTCCTGGCGCGGCGCGCTTTCATCCGTCCAGAGACGGGAAAAAATAAGCTGATCTGCGCCCTTGAACGGTACTTCCCCGTTGATCTTCAGAATCCGTTCCAGATCCACGCCGCGGGATTCCACGGTCAGGTACCGCATCTGCAGCTGGTACAGGCCGGCTTCGGGAACGTCCACGTGCCAGACCGCAGTACTGTCATTCTCCGTCCGCAGGCCTTCCGCAGCGGCGGAAATGCCGTTCCCCTCCTCCGCGGAAAGTACGTCCACGGAAATCTCGCCGGAAGGGACCGCTTCATTCTCATACTTCGCAAGATAATCCGCATAGCGGTTGTGGTCGCTGAACGCTGCCAGCTGTGTATCCAGATCCGGAACGTCCGCGTACTTCTTCTCAAAGCTTTCATCTCCGGAAGAAAGCACAAACCACAGCACAAGGAGAAGCACCACAACAGCAAAAATGATCCATTTCCTCCAGGCTATGCTTTTTGTGTTCTCCAACGCCAACACCTCCAACGAAACAGTATATGAAATCTGCACAAGGTTGTCCGTACAACCCCTTCGGCTATGAATCTGTTTTTGCGTCCCCGGTTTTCCTTTTTTATCTTATATCCGAAGAGATTATAATGGCATATTCTGCTGTTGTCAATCATTGTTTGTCCTGTAAAATCCGGTCGGATTCAGTCTGAAACTGTTGATATTTCTTGCTTTTTTCGTATGATGAGGGATTCTTGCTCCGGTCTTCTCATTTCTTGCGATCCAATGCGGAGCGGACCGGAGTCCGGAATCCGGCAGGTGGTTTTTCCGTCCGTTTCGGCCGGATGCCGGACTCCGCGGGAAACCCCGTATCCATAGTTTATGCTTGCGGAAAAAGGGATTGAGTATATAATGAATTCAGATATATAAAAAGGAGTGATCCCTCAGATGAAAAAAGCAGTATGCCTTTTGCTCCTGTGCACCCTGGTCCTCTCCGCCGGCGCCTGCCGTGCGGAGGATGCTCCCGGTGCGGGTGTTCCCTCCGGTCTTGTACCGGCGGATGGAATCAGTATTCCTGTATTCACGGAGGAGGATCTTCCCCTGTACAGCATTCCGGATAATGAAGCCCTTCGTTTCATCCGGCAGCTGAAAGCAGGCTGGAACCTTGGGAATACCTTTGACGCGCATCCGAACAACAATTTCCGCCGGGGGCTTGAGCTGGAAACCTCCTGGTGCGGGGCAAAAACCACCCCGGAACTGATCCATGCCCTGAAAGAGGCGGGTTTCAATCTGGTCCGGATCCCTGTCAGCTGGCATAATCATATCATTGATGATCAGTATACGGTTGATCCCGCCTGGATGAACCGCGTCCGGGAAGTTGCGCAGTGGGTGGTCGATGAGGGCATGTACTGTATTGTCAACGTGCACCATGATAACTGGATCTACTGTTTCTACCCGGACAGTGAACATTACGAGCAGTCTGAAAAATACCTGACAGCCGTCTGGTCCCAGATGGCGGATGCTTTCGCGGATCTGGACGAGCACTGCCTCCTGGAGTCCATGAACGAACCCCGCCTTGTGGGAACCTCCTATGAATGGCGGCTCGTCGGATCGTCGAAGGAATGTAAAGACGCCATGGACTGCATCAACCGGCTGAACCAGAAGTTTGTGGATACCGTCCGGGCTTCCGGAGGAAATAACGCTTCCCGCTATCTCCTGGTTCCGGGCTACGATGCCAGCCCGGACGGCGCCCTGAACGCCGGCTACATCCTCCCGGAGGATACGGCGGACAACCGGCTGATCGTGGCTGTCCATGCCTATACGCCGTATAATTTTGCCCAGAATCCCAACAGTCCGGACAATCAGTTTGAAGTGAAGAGCAAAAGGATGCAGTCCACCGTCACGGGCTTCATGACCAAGCTGTACAAAAAATATATTGTCAACGGCATCCCGGTGCTGCTGGATGAGTTCGGCGCGCTGAAAAAGAAGAATGACAACCTGCAGGCCCGCGTAAACTACACAGCCTTCTATGTAGCCTCTGCCTCCGCGCGGGGAATGACCTGCTGCTGGTGGGACAACAATGCGTTTACAGGCAGCGGGGAAAACTTCGGCCTCATCGACCGGAGAAAGGTGGAATGGAAATACCCGGAAATCGCTCTGGCCATGATCCGCAATGCCCTGTTTGGCCGCGGTTCTGAATAATATGAAAACCGTAAAGAAATACCGCACGGGCCGTAGTCCGTGCGGTATTTTTGTCAGGAAATAAATTACTTGAAGATGTTGTCCAGGGCGTCCTGCACAACCTGTTTGTATTCTTCCTGCAGCTGGGCGGGAGTGTAATTGCCCTTCAGGAAATCCAGGATCGGCAGCTGATCGATCACAACGTTGATGAAGTCAACCATTGTCCGTTCGCCCATCTTCTGCATCTCTTCGAAGTTCGCTTCCTGCAGATCCAGCTTGTTGGATGTGGATTCGTACCACCAGGCCAGGGTTTCCGGATCATCCCGGAGCTCCAGGTCGTCGTTGTACCAGTTCCAGTGGGCGCGGAATGCGTCGTAGACAAGCTTGGGATCCTTCACGCCGGCGGGAATCATCCAGAAGGAACCGGCGGCAATCTTCATGGAGTTGGTTTCCGCGTTGCCGGAGGGGCCGACGGGGTAATCAACAAACACCATATCGAAGTCCAGGTTGGGCTCTTCCAGGTAGTCCTTGTTGGTGTCCAGAATCCACGCGGCGGAAGTGGTGAAGGCGACCTTCTTGTCGCGGTACAGCCAGCGGCAGATATCCCAGCCGTTCTCATCCGGCACCGGGTATGCCAGGCCGTTCAGCCACAGATCCTGCAGGAACTTCAGCGTCTCGCCCATTTCGGGAGAGGACAGGTTTTCCTTGTCGGTGGCCGCCAGGTTGGTGCCGTTGGACATGTACCAGTAAGGCAGGCAGTCTCCCGGCCAGGCGCCGTAGCCGTAAACGTCCGTCACGCCGTCGCCGTTCGTATCCTTGGTCAGCGCCTGGCAGTACTCAATGAACTTGTCCCAGGTCCACTCGCCGCGCTCAGCAAGTTCGCGGGGGTCTTCCAGGTTGGCTTCCTCGAGCATCTGCAGGTTGAACGCCAGAGGCATGGTGGCTTCCACCTGGGACTGGGCGTCAACAACCTTCAGCAGGTAAACTTCCCCGCCGGGCAGGTTGACGAAATCCAGCACATTGTCCTCATGCTTCAGCAGCGGATCGTCGGGATCCAGCACGTCCCGCAGGTCGGTGGCCAGTCCGTTCATCGCGGCAGGAACGCCCCAGCCCAGTTCAACCATGTAAACGTCGCAGTCCGGTTCACCGGCCAGGATGGAGTTGTTGATGGAATCCTGCACGCCGGAATAGGTGATGTTTTCGAAGTGGTACTTGACGTTGTACTTCTCTTCGACTTCCTTCACATGCTCAAACTGCTGGATTTCGATGTCTTTTCCGGTTGCGCCTTCAGCGGCTTCCCAGGATTCATCGTCGGAGTCATAGTGGATTTCCCACCACAGGCCGTAAACCAGGTCCCTGGGATCTTCCGCCAGGGCGGCGCCGGCAATAGACAAAAGCATCGCCAGTGTCAGCAGCGTTGCGAGAATACGTTTCATGTTTCCGTTTCCTCCTTAAAATTGTTGTGCTTCACAAATTACCGGATCGCCTGGCCTACTGTCACGGAGTAAACCGTCCAGGCGCTGGAGCCTTCACACTGCATCATGGCGCCCCAGGTGCTCTTGTCTTCGCCGCACAGTGCTTCAATCTGCTCATAGGTCACCTGCGCGATGCTGCCGTCGGCGACGTCAGCGCCGTCGTTGCCTACGCGCATCCAGCCGGCGGCTGCCCACGGCATAACCAGCCAGATATTGCCGTCTTCAGATTCATAGCTGATGGTCACGACGCTGCCGGGTACCAGCGCGTCAACGATCTCCTGCGGCATTTCCTTGCCGTCCTGTGCCCAGGCAGCGCCGCTCACGCTGAAGCCTTCGAAATTCACGGCGCCGGCCACGGCGTCAAACTCTGCCTTCTGGCCCACGCGGACGCTGTAGACTTCCCACGCGGAGGAGCCTTCGCACTGTACCATGGCGCCCCAGGTGCTCTTGTCTTCGCCGCACAGCGCTTCGATTTCTTCATAGGTAATGTAGGCTTTTCCGCCCATCTTCAGGGCTGTGCCCTGGGATACGCGCATCCAGCCCGCGGCCGCCCACGGCATGACCAGCCAGATGTCGCCGTCCTCGGAAGCGTAGGTGATTTCGATCACGGAACCCGGAACCAGCGCGTTGGCGAACTCTTCGGTCATTTCAACGCCGTCCTGTGCCCAGGCGCCGGCTGCCTTCTGGAATCCGGGCAGCTCCACAGCGTTCTTCAGCACGATCTGCTTCGCGCGCTGTCCGACGCGCACAGCGTAAACTTCCCAGTTGGTGGAGCTTTCGCACTGCAGCATGGCACCCCAGGTGCTCTTGTCTTCGCCGCAGAACTGCTCAATCAGCTCATAGGGGATCTGTGCCTTGGTATGGCTGTTGTTCACGGCGTCCACACCGTTGCCGCAGCCGCCCACGCGCATCCAGCCCGCGGAAGCCCACGGGAACACGAGCCACATTGCGCCGTCTTCGCTCTTGTAATCCACTTCGATAACGGAGCCGGGAACCAGCGCGTCCAGGAATTCCTGCGTCATTTCAATGCCGTCCTGCGCCCATGCGCCGGCTGCCTTCTGGAATCCGGGCAGCTCCACGGCGCCGGTCAGCGCAAACAGGTTGCTCAGATCGGGGCCGGACGCCGCTTCCTTGAATTCCGCTGTGGGATCCAGGGCGATGGCATTGCCGTCTTTATCCAGCAGCTTGATGTTGTCCAGCACAAAATCCACTGCGTCGTTGCCGGCGTGTGCTTCTTCCGTGATCAGCAGGCACGTGTCTTCAGCAATTGCGCCGAGGTCGATCTTGACGTTCCGCGGATTCTTCTTGGCCATGTAGACAGACCAGTCCGCTTTATTCTCGTCCTTCGCTTCTCCGGTGTAGCTGTACACGTAACCGGAAGCCGCGTAGAACTTGCCGTCCGCTCCGTTTTCCACGCCGATATCGAAGCTGATGGCAGCAACGTCCGCGAGCTTGTCACCCGCCAGGCCGATGATGTTCAGGCCGGCGCAGGCGACGCCCTTCGCGGAGATCTTCAGCGCTTTGGAACCGTTGAAATCAACGATTTCCAGTGCTGTGGCGGCATCCGCGTTCGGCCGGCCCTTGGAAGCGCCGATAAACGCGAAGTTGCCGTCTTCGAAGTCCAGCACATCCACGGTATCCGCCGTGGCCGTGCCGATCATGCCGAGTGCCAGTGCGGCAATCAGCAGCCAGGAAAGAAACTTTTTCACTTGGGAAACCCTCCTTTTTTATATATACCCGCTCCCGGGTTTGGAAACAGTTTTTTATCCCACAATGCCGGAACGTTCCACACCTTCGATGAAACGGCGCTGCAGAATCAGGTAAACCAGCACGACCGGCACCAGTACCAGCACCACGCCGGCGTCGAAGTAAAGCTGCTGCTCCCGGATGTTCATAACCTTCTCAACGTTGGCTATGGTCGCCACCAGGGATTCCAGCTTCCGGGTGATCAGGATGCTTTCCGGAATGTTGAAGTTGCTGGCGAAAAAGGAATCATTGTACTGCCAGACAATGGAGAACACGGCAACAGTGATCACGGCCGGACTGGCGTTCGGCATCATGATCCGGAAATAGGTGCGCCATGTCCCCGCCCCGTCCACCAGGGCCGCCTCTTCAATCTCCTTCGGGAGTCCCCGGAAGAACTGGTTGAAGATATAGATGAACAGTCCGGACCGGAGTCCGCATCCGAAAACGGACATGATGATTGTCGGCCATGGGGTCTGCAGCAGGTTGATGGATTTTCCGCCGTTGAACAGCCCCACGATCCCCAGCGGATTGAAATACCGGAAGGTTGTGTACAGCGGGAACTGGATCGTGTTCAGCGGAACCACGATCATCACCACGATGAATCCGAACAGCAGCCCCTTCAGCGGGAATTTGTACCGGGCGAAGCCGTATCCCACCATGGAACAGATCATGACCTGTATCACGGTAATCCCCAGTACATACAGGAGTGTGGTGCCCAGAATCGGCAGGTAGTCCATGTATTTGATTGCCATGGTATACCGGTCCAGCGTCGGATTGATGGGAATCGTGAAGACCATGGGGTTGATTGCGTCCGTAATTGAAAAGAAGGAATCTGCGATGATCTTGATCACCGGAGCGAGAATCACATAACTGATGCCCACGATGACCACAAACCGGAAGATGCCCAGCAGGAACCCCTTCCCGGAATTCAGCGCCTTATCCCTTTTATTTATGTACGACGGGGATGCTCTGAATTCCTTCCATGTCAGCTTTGATTTTGCCTGACGCTCGTTGCTCTGCATGGTATTCCCCCCTTCCTCAGTTGTAGTAGAAGGCCCGTTTGTTCAGCAGATAAACGATCAGGCCGAGCAGTGCGATGGTAATCAGTGTGGACACGATGGAGAACGCGGAGGACAGGCCGTAATTGTACAGTTCCTTATAGGTCCGGGTGGCCAGCCGCACCACTTCGCTGGATGAGAACCGGTCCACCAGCGTATAGATCGTGTTTGTGATAATATGCGGCATAACCATCGGGAATGTAACCTTCCAGAAGGTTTCATACCCCGTAGCGCCTTCGATCTTCGCAACTTCATACAGCGCGCCGGGAATGGACTGCAATGCGGCAATGAACAGGATGATCTGTACGCCGGATCCGCGGATAATGGAAGCGATCCGGTTGACTGCGTCCACGATATATCCCAGGATGGAGTCCGGAATCGCCAGATCGCCGAACAGCTGGATATAGTAACCGACAGAAACGGACCCGGCCTGCGCCATTTCGGAGGAAGTGGCTGAAACACCGGAATTCACCAGCTCCGTTGCTTTCTGGATCGCTGTGCCGACAGCATCCGCGCTCAGAATGATCGGCAGGAAGAAAATGGCGCGCACCAGTCCCCGGCCCTTGAACTTCCGGTTCAGCAGGATTGCCACAAACAGGCTGAAGAAAATGATCATCGGAAGATCGATCAGCATGTCCATCACCGAGGATGTCAGCGTCTGCTTGAAGGTGGCGTGTGAGGTAAACGCCTCCACAAAATTGGCAAATCCGATATACTCCTTCGTCATGCCGGTTGCCGCGTCCATGCCGACCCTGGAAAGGCTGAACTCTCCCAGCTGGAACAGGGAACCCACATAGAACAGCAGGAAGCCGATCAGCCACGGCAGAATGAACCGGTAGCCCCGTACCGCGTTCCGCTGTTCGTAGGAAAGATGGAAGATGCTCTTTTTCCGCCGCCGTGCTGCTGTCATGGCCGGTCACCCCCTTCCGCAACCAGATAATTCATTGCCGGAACTGTTTTTCCGTCGGTTCGTACGGGTTTGTCTCCGTAGTTGACGTAGATGGCAGTTCCGTTGGAATAGACGGTCCGTACCAGCCCGTCGGCCAGCGTTTCATGGGATATCATTTCCGCGCCGCTTACAGCCTTCAGCGCGTCGTTCACGAACCGGTAGGCTTCCACGGCCTCATCCTTCCAGGAGTTGAACTGCGTCGCGTAATTGTTGTTCACGCCGGTATACTTCATGTCCGACGCGTCACGCCAGGTGAAAACATAGTGGGTGGACGCGCCGTATTCAACCAGGTGCAGCAGGTCCTTCCTCGGATTGTCGCTCTGCATCAGGTTCATGCAGCTGCCGCAGTAATCCGCCGCTCCGTGCATGATCATTTCCCACAGCGGCACCTGTTCATCCACAATCGGGAAAACCGTTGCCTCCAGCGGTGCGTTGATCACATGCCGCACATACGGGAAGCTGTAGTCGTTGCCGCCGGAAACCATCAGTTCCCGGTTTTCGTTCCGGATCGTCCGGAAGGCTTCCTTCACCAGATCCAGCGCGGCTTCGCGGCTGATCAGGTTGTTCCGCCGCTTGTCCGCGTGCACTTCGCTGCCCAGGTCCCGCAGGGAGAGCGCGTCCAGTCCGAGCCGGTCCGCGGCTTCCGCCAGACGGGCGGAATAGCGGGGCAGGAATTTCGGGGAAAGCAGGATATAGCCCTTCTCGCTGAAGCCGAGGTTGGAAGTGCGGCGCAGAGTCACCGGGCTGACGACGCCCAGCTGCACCACGTAGCCCTCCGCGTAATAGCGGCTGGCTTCCTCGTTCGGATAAAAACCTTTCGCGATGGCGGTGACAAACTGGATGGATGCGTCCGGATAAAGGGCGCCGCCCGCTGTCTTCATTGCCTGCCGCAGGTTCTTCAGTCCCTGCTCGCCGCCCAGCTGGCCCAGCACGGAAACGGAGCTGACCGGGTCATGGTAGTATCCGCCGTTCATCCAGCCCTGGAAATTCATCCGCTGGTTCACGATATTCCCGTGTTTCAGCTCGGCGGCGATATCCCCCGCCTGCGCGAAAGTGGTCATGGGCAGCACCCGCAGATACTGAATGCCCAGGAAATGAGCTGTTTCCTTCACACCGCCGATCACGTCATAGTAGAACGGAATGTCGCCGGATGCCTCTGCCTTGGCGGTCCATTTTCCTTCCCGCTGCAGCCGTTCCCTGTATGCCTTCGCGATACCGCTGTATCCGGTATGCGCACTGTCCAGCATGGTATAGCGCACAGTGCAGTCCACCGGGTACAGGTTCTTCTCCGCAACGACCGCGTCCTCGCCGGCTACCACCAGCGTATCCGTCCGCCGAAGGGCAAAGGTGAGATAGGCAAAGTTGTAATTGTTGTTTCTTCCGGCCACGTCCGCGGTTACGGAGGCCAGGGTAGCGCCCCGTTCGCAGGTAACCAGCACGGAGGATTCCGGTCGGCAGATTCCGAACAGCGCCATCCGGGCCGTCTGGATATTCTGGGTGGATGCCAGGTCGCTGTCCACCAGGTCCAGGTCATAGATACTTTGATTATACTGGGGGCTGCCGCTCTTGCCGTTGTTGAACCGGATCACTGCCCCGCTTCCGTCCGGCACCACAAGGCAGCCTTCCTCTTCTGCGCCGGCAGCGCCCATAAACGGCAGCAGCTGGATCGCGCGGATCTGCGCGCCGCCATGCTCCTCCAGGCCGTAATGAGGCAGCGTAACCTCCAGTCCCTCTGCTGTCAGCCGGTATTCAAGGGTAATCACGAAGGAAATCGTCTCGGATTCCTCTTCCTCCCCCTCCGATTCTGCCAGCGCGTTCATTTCCTCCAGGTCTTCAATCGTGAATCCGGCTGCCCTGGCGTCCGCGTCAATCTGCAGCTTGTGCCGGTTGCTGACGCCCCGGGTCTTCATTTTGTACAGTCCGGATTCCTCGTCCAGCTCGTACGTCTTGGCGGCCTGCTTTTTCCCGGAATTGGCCAGGATCTCGTACCATTCCGGTGTCAGCTGATCCGGAGCCAGCACAATCTTCTGGTCGCTCAGGGTATAGACCGCCTGCAGCCCGTCCGGAATCTGCAGGAATTCCACCTGCCCGTTCGCTGTGGCTTTCCCGTAGGAATTCCATGCCGTTCCTTCCTTGGCGTACTGATCCAGGTAGCTCAGGATGAACTGGCTCTTCAGGTTTTCCTGGTTCACGCCGGACCTCGCGACCGGATCGCTTGAAGCGTCCTGCGGGTTGGAGTACAGGATATTGCCCGTTGCCTTGTCATACAGGGCAATCTCGGCGTTGTCCCGTTTCAGGAACAGTGCTGCGTTTTCGTTTTCCGCGATGGGTTCAAACCCGGGAACGCGGTTTTCCGGATCCCGCGCCTTCTTGAATTCCGTGCCTTCCGTCCGCGTCTCCGGTTCCGGAATCATGGAACGGTATTCATTGTAGTTGCGGTAATTGGTAATAAACCAGGCGGCATATGCCGCAACCGCGATAAGCACCGCTGCCGCGGCAATCCACAGAGCCCGCCTCACGCTCGTCGGGAGGCGCAGGGTTTTGTTTTCTTCCATTTTGCCTCTCCTCCTTAAAAGCGGAATATCAGTTCAGTATAGATTCCGCGCAGGAATGAATAGACCTGCGTGATGAAATTCAGCACCAGCAGCGCCAGGAAAATCAGGATCAGCATTGCCACAACCGTCAGGAACAGCGTCACCAGCGTCTTCCCCATTGTATAGTTGTGGATCTGCATGATGCCCATGATCAGAAGGATCACGGTATAGGCTGTGCCGACGCCCATCAGAATCGTATAGAACGCTTCCTCGTTCTCCGCGACGAACTGCGAAACGATCGTCGCCAGCACCGTGGTCACCAGCATGGGGAGCAGGGCATATCCGACCGCGATCAGGATATCCCTGAAGCGGCCCTCGCCCTCCATCAGACAGGTAACAGACCAGTTCCCCACGCACATGATGAAGTACAGCAGGATCACGCCGGCCAGCTCCGCGACCAGGTTCACGGTTCTGGGCTCGATATCGTTCACGATAAAGCTGGCGCAGATCCGGTTCATGGAAAACGCGATACCGTACAGGAAAACCAGCAGAAGCGCGATCGGAATGCTTCCTTTCTCCTGGTGACGGATCCAGTAGTATCCGTCTGCCGGATGGCTGACCGTATAGAAGAGATGAGACCATTTTTCTTTGCTGAACAGGCTTCTCATGCAGTCTTCCTCTCCTTCCGTCCCGCGTTGGCCCGCCTGGGCTTAATCACTTTTTTCCAGATGACGATCAGGGCGATCAGCACGATCAGACCGGACAGCACCCAGCTGATGTTGTCCCGCAGCAGGTCATTCCGCCAGCGTTTGAAGGCAACGGAATAATACTCCCGGTTCATGCCCCTGCGGAGATAGGTCATGGCTTTTTCATTGTCGCCCGCGGAAAGGTATGCCTTGCCGATACCGGTGTTCGCCAGCTCGTTGATCTCATCCAGCCGGAGCACCTCCTGCCACAGCGGAACCGCCAGGCTTTCGTCCCCGCTGAACCGGAGGCTCACAGCTTCATTGATCAGCCGGCCGTAGTCTGTTTCGTCAAAGACGGTGATGGATGCCTGCTGGGAATCCAGCACCAGCAGATGTTTGCCGACCTGCTCAATCGCCGCCGGCATGCGGAAGGTGCCCATCTGGCTGCCGATGCCGCCGAAAATGTACAGCAGGTTGCCCTCATGGTCGTACGTAAAAACGCGTCCGCGGCGGAAGTCCAGCAGGGAGTAAATGCCGTGGTCCCGGTAGACCACATCCACAATCTGGCTCGGTCCTGAATAGTTGCCGACGGATCCGAACACCCTGTCCCCGCCCAGGTTCCCCGTGGGGCCCTTCTTGATGACGTCCTCCCCTTTCGGATTCAGCCGGCGCACTGCCTGCAGCCCGTCTGTGTCCTTGTTGGAGGCATATACGAAGCCTTCATCGTCCACATCGATGCCGGTAAACTCCGTCGGAATGAACAGCATCTGTTTGGAGCGTTCTTCCTTGGTGGCGATCTTCCGCCAGAATTTCTCCCACAGGGAGATCTTCACGCTGATGGTTCCGAAAAAGCCCGTAAAGTTTCCTTCTGCGGAGAACACCATGATCCCCTGAAACATGTTCTGGGCGATCACGTACACGCGGTCCGCGTAGTCAACGGAAACCCGCAGCGGTGTGAAGACATATCCTTCGTCCAGCACCTCGCTCTTCGGGTTCTGAACATACTTGACAAAGGAACCGTCCGGATTCAGCACGACGATCCGCCGGTTCTGGGAATCGGCGATGTACAGCACACCCTTTTCGGAAACGGCCACGCCGTACGGCGCGTTGAAGGTCTGTACCTTCCCGTTTTCTTCAAAGCTGTCGATTACCTTCAGAACAGACTTCATTCCGCTGTCCAGAACAACGATCCGGTTGTTGCCCGTGTCCGCGATGTACAGGCTGCCGTCCGGCGCCTCGCACAGGTCCTGGGGCGTGCGGAAGGAACCGAGCGGCTCTCCCTGCCAGGTCAGGTCCGTTCCGAGAATCATCCTGCCCGGCACATACGGTGCGGGCGTATAGAGGATATTGTTCCAGTGGTCGTAGTTGTAGCAGTCATATGGAAGGAAGTCGTCCGCCCCTGCCGTCCCGGCGAGTACCGCCGTCAGGAGGAGCAGGCACAGGAACCGTTTCATTTTCATGCGCTTCCCCTCCTTAATCCTTCATACCGGATGTTGTCATCGTCTCCATGATGGAGCTCTGGCAAACCAGGAAGAAGATAATCGGAATCGCGGCAATGATGAACGTCACGGCCGCGCCGGCGCCGGCACGGCTGACACCGCCGGAAGTAATCTGCTGCAGTGCGTACTGGAGAGGCTTCAGCTCCTCGTTCCGCAGGAACATGCCGCCCGTGTTGCCCCACATCTGCTGGAACTGGAAGATCGCCAGTGTCAGCCAGGCGGGTTTTACGTTGGGCATGATGATTTTCCAGAAGATCTGCCATTCATTGGCGCCCTGCAGGCGCGCGCTTTCCATCAGCGAGTCCGGAAGCTGTTCCATAAACTGCTTCATCAGGTAAAGGCCCATACCGAAGGACCAGGCCGGCAGCACCAGCGCGCCGTAGGTATTGTTGATGCCCAGCCAGGAAATAATCAGGTACTGGGGAATCTGGGTTACCGTCCACGAGAACATCAGGGACAGCACAACCATGGAGAACAGCAGCGCCTTACCGGGAAATTTGTGCTTTGCCAGCGGATACGCCGCCATGGAAGCGATCACTACGTGGCCGATCATGCCGCCCAGCGTGATGATAAGAGTGTTCAGGATGTAGCGTGTGAAAGGCACCCAGCTTTCATTCATCAGGACGAACAGGTCCGAGAAGTTTGTCAGTGTCGGGTTCCGCACGAATATTCTCGGCGGGAACTGGTAGATTTCGTCCAGCGGTTTCAGCGCGTTGTTTGCGATCATGACCAGCGGCAGCACCATGAATACGCCGCAGATGCCCATCAGGATGAACAGCACCGCGTTGCCGGCCGTGGAACGGTTCAGTTTTTTCTTGCCGGATTTATGCTTCATCTTCCGGTGAATTTTGTCCAGCCGTTTCTGCCGGGCGGCCTCTTCCTCTTCCGGCGTCATTTCGGCAGGTTCCCTGCGGAGCCGCGGGAAAGGCAGCTTTGCGGGTTTTCTTTCAGCTTTTTCCGTCATAGCCTTACTCACCCACCCTTCTGAGCACGCGCTGTACCAGCTTGTTGGTGCCGACCATCAGCAGGAACAGGATCGTGGCAATCGCGGAGGCATAGCCCATGTCCAGGCGTGTGGAACCGTAGTCCAGCAGGTGCGTGACAACAGTCGCGCCGGCGTAGTTTACGGAGGGATTCCCGGCCAGCGCGATGGAGATATCCGCCACCGCGAAGGACTGGGTGATCTGCATCACGGCGCCGAACATCAGCTGGGCCCTCATGGCCGGCAGTGTAACGAACCACAGCTCCTGCCAGCGGTTCTTGACGCCGTCAATGGCGGCTGCTTCATACATACCCTTGTCAACGGTCTGCAGACCGGCGATGAACGCCAGGAAGCCGGTGCCCAGGGACAGCCACAGCTGCACTACAATCAGTACGGGCATGATGTACTGTTCCGTCTGCATCCACAGGATCGGTTCGTTGATCAGGCGCAGCCGCAGCAGCAGGCCGTTCAGGTAGCCGTACCGGTCACCGGTCAGGATCAGGTTCCAGATCATGTACGCGTTGCCGCAGATGGACGGGGCGTAGAACACCAGTGTCAGCAGGGACCGGACCTTCGGGGTGAATTCATTGATGATCCAGGCAAACAGCAGGCACAGCAGGTAACTGACCGGGCCGGTGATGACGGCGAACAGCAGCGTGTTGCGCAGGGAGATGATGAAAATATCGTCTTCCAGCAGCAGCTTGATGTAGTTGGACCAGCCGACCCAGCGGGGCGCTTCCAGCATGTTGAAGTAGTTGAAGGACAGGTAAATGGACATGGCCACCGGCAGTACCGTGAACAGGAAGAACAGGATAAAATACGGCGCCATCAGAAAATAGGACGCTTTGTTCTTCCGGATCTGATACAGGAGCGCTTCGTTCCTGGGCCGTGCCTTTGCCTTGGCTGCAATGCTCATTGTCCGTCTCCCTCCTTTCCTCCTGCCAGCGGAAGCCCGAATTCGGTCCGCTTGTAGGTAATCTCCGCGTTGATGTAATAAATCTTATCCATCAGCTCTTCACGGGGTGTATTTCCGGCTTCTTTTCCGGCGCCGGTCGTCACCGCGTAGAAGGCATTGTTTACGTTTCGCCAGGAGTAGTACCCGCCGGGGACCTGCGGGATACCCTTGACGTTTCCGAACTGCGTCGACAGGGACTTGTAGTCCCGGATCGGCCAGGAGAGGTTGGCAAGGGCTTCCTGGTTCGCGGTGGCAACCCGGGCGGAGGAGCCCATCAGGGATTCCATTTCCCGTCCGTACAGTGTCTGGATCTCCGCGCTCGTCCACCATTTCAGGAATTCCCAGCATGCGTCCGGTTCCTTCGTCGCGCTCATGATGATGTTCGCCAGGCCGGAGCAGCCGGTGGTCGTGTCCAGTGTTCCGTCCTCCCGCAGCGTTCCGGGCACATGGGTGAATTCCCACAGTCCCTTGATATCCGGGGCGGATACCTGCAGGTTGTTGTAGGTGGTGTAGTCCGTGATGATGATCGGGCATTCGCCGGTGCGGAAGCGCTCCTCCACCGAGGTTGCCCGGTCCAGTTTGTAGTCCGTGTAGAATTCGCAGTAGCGTTTGAATACGTTAATGGCCACGTCATCGTCCAGCGCGGATGCGTCGCCGCTGGGTGTGTAATACTCCCCGCCTGCCTGGTACAGCAGCATGGCGAAAGTCTGTTCTCCCGGCAGCATGCCGAATTCCATCTGGTTCTTTGAAAGCACGCTCATGGCCACCTTCACGTCGTCCCAGGTTTCCGGCACCTCCAGTCCGATTTCCGCCAGGATATCCTTCCGGTAGAACATCATCGGGAAAGTCTGGGTATCCGGCAGCGCGTAGGTCGCGCCGTTGAAGGAGAAGGGCACCAGTGCGCTGGATGCGAACCGTGCGGCCACATCCGTAAAGTCGGCAAACTGCGTCAGGTCCAGTACCGCGTGGCGCAGGCCGTAGTTCACCGGCGTATCATTGCCGGTGTTCATTACGGCGCCGGCGATCCCGGTGGTATTGGCCACCTGGATCGCCACGTCCGGCCCCTGGCCGGAAAGTGTCGCCCGCAGCAGGGTGTTCATATCCACCAGCTGTACGTTCACGCTGATCCCGGTCTCCGGCGTAAACCGCTCGTCTATCAGGGATTTGATCACGTTGGCCTGGTCCCGGCCGGTGCCGATCCACAGCGTGATCACTTTCGCGTCCTCCGCGTTCTCCGCCACGTTGCCGATCTGGTTATAATCGATGACGAAGGAATTGCCCAGCCGGGACATTTCATGGAGGAAACCCGTGCCGAAATCGTCCCCGTCCGCCCGCGGTGTTACGTCCGCCGTATGCAGGTAAATCCGGTCCACCTGCAGCGGCTGCCCCAGTACCTGGGTGATCCAGTTACCGCACGCCCGGACGTTTGTCTTATAGGAAGAAAGGACTTCCGTAAACCGTTCCTGGTCCCGGATCAGTTCCTCAAGCTGGTCGTCCATGGTACGCAGCACGGTCAGCTTGTCGCTGGCGTGGCCGGCGGTTTTCTCAAGCGCGCCGATGGCAATCTGCAGGTCCGCCCGTACCTTTTCCAGGTCACCCTTCAGGTTGGGCAGGCTCCGTTCAATCTGGTAATCACGGTAAGGATCAGGCGTGACGCCGGTGATGTACAGCACCTGGCGGTAAATCCCGTTCAGCTGCAGCACACAGTCCTGCACCTGACTGATGATGCCGGCCATATCGCCCAGCACCACTTCCATCCGGATCGTATGTTCCCCGGCAGTCAGGTGCACCAGGTACGGCGCTCCGTCCTCGTCCTTCAGCGTCTCCATGCGCCAGTTCTGGCCGTAGCTGAAAGCCATGTCGCTGAATTCACGGAACGGCACTTTCCCGTCGATATAGATTTTGCGGTAGATATCGATACCGCGGACAAAGTTCTGTTTGTCGTAGAGGGAGATCGCGTAATCGCCCTCCTCCGCGGCGGTGAATTTCCATTCAATCCACTGGCCCGCGCTCTTCCATGCATTCCCGCCGATGGTGTTGTTCAGCAGGTACCTGGCGCTGGCCGGATAGACGGCTGCGGAGGACTGGTCCTGCGTCGGATACAGCATCTGGGAGGATGTCTTTTCAGCGGTCTCCGCCTCAATCCGGATCAGCTGCCCCGCGGCGCCGCCCTTTTTCTCGGTCTCGGCGTAGGCCGGCAGCTTTTCAGCGTTTCTGAAAACCAGCCTGCGGATCAGCATCGGTTCCCGCAGGGAAAGCACTGTCAGCGTATGTTCACCCGCCTCCACGTATATCTGCAGGCTCTCGCTGATATATCCGTTGGAATCGTACAGGAGTGTAGCTGCCCATTCCGGCGCTTCCTCCGGTGAAGGCTTCAGATCATTTCCCTGATTGTCCTTCCGCCATTTGATCCCGGGAATGCCGTTTTCGTCCGTATAGCGTTCCACGCCCTTGTTCAGGTCGTTCCGCCATGTCCGGGAAAACGAAATTCCGGCCAGTTCGGAATACGGCAGCTTCCCGTCCAGGAAAAACGCCCGCTGGATCTCGGAATTCTTTCCCGGATAGGAATAATACTGGACTTCAAGTTCGTACCATCCGGTTTTCTCCGCGGTAAATTCCCATTCCGCGATCGCTTCCTCGCCGGTCAGCAGGGATTCTCCTGTACTGCCCGCGTAGTCAGTCAGCTTAACCGGTTTGTCCGTTCCGTCCTCGTCCAGGTAACGGACCGCGTCCGCGCCTTCCAGCACAATTTCCGTCTCCGGGTATTCCGCGCCGCTGTGGGCGGCCTGGTAATCCGCGTAGGAAGGAATGCTCTTGTCAATGGAATAGGTACTGACGATCTCCTCACATTCCCGGATGGACAGTTCCGTCGCGGCTGTCGAGACCGCGGCGATGCATATCGCCGCCAGCAGCAAAAGGAAAAAACAGATGGTTTTCCTCATTCCGGTTTCACTCCTGCTCTCTCTTTTTCAGGGTTTATCATTGTCCGCGCAGATCGGGAATGTCCGCCCGTTTGACGACCCGGTCATCCGCGTAGAATGCTTTCAGTTTGTCTGCTTCGGTGTACTGGTCGGACGGTTTGTTGAACTTGTTGGATTTCAGCACGAAATCCCCGCCCCAGGTGCACCAGCTGCCCCATACGGTACCGTTGCGGAACGCCAGCGCCGGATCCGGCACGCACCCGTTCTCGGACAGGATGATCATTTTCCGCGCGTCCGTCACCTTCATCTGCTGAAGGAACGCGGAGCTCTGAGGATCATATACATGCTCGCCGGGATATATGTCGATTCCGATCAGGTCTGTTTCGTCGTCCCCGGGATACCATCCGGCATCCTGCCCGTTCCACACCCAGATCAGGTTGTTCAGGCCGTATTCGTTCGTCAGCCGGTCAAACAGCAGGTGGTACAGTTTCAGATAGGCTTCCGCCCCGGCGCTCCCCCACCAGAACCATCCGCCGCTGGCTTCGTGCAGCGGCCGCCAGAGTACGGGCACGCCAGCCTCCTTCAGCCGTGTCAGCTGGGCGGCGATTGCGTCGATATCCCGCATCAGCAGCTCGTATCCTTCCGGATCTTCGCCGTTCATCACCTTGTCCAGCCGGAAGGTGGTGTATTGGGTATAGAATCCTGAATACCACGGTTCCTTCAGGTAGGGGGAAGGCGCGTTCCAGTGCCAGCAGAAGGTCACGATGCCGCCCTTTTCCCAGTATTCGATGGCATGCGGAACGGCGAGATCCGAAGCGCCGCCTTTCTCCACCCGGGATGTGCTGTATTCCATCATGTCCAGCCCCAGAATCGCCGGGTAGCTTCCTCCTGTTGCCCGCCAGACCGCCTGGTTTTCAAGTCCGTACATGCCTCCGTCGCAGTACTGTCCGGAAATGATCTTTTTTCCGTAGCATTCCCGCAGCCAGTCATACAGGCGGCGTGCCTCCGGTGTCGCCTCTCCCGCGGCCATTTTCTCCGGAATTTCATACAGGTCATCCGGCAGCGGTGCGGAAGGCGTCAGCCGGAACGCGTCCACGCGGATATATCCCCAGCTGGTGCCGATCTCCAGGGTGTGTTCCCCGGCATCCAGCCACAGGTGCTCAAGCACAGCCGGCAGGAACGCTTTCTCATCCGCGGAAACCGTACCGATGTTCTGCCCGTCCAGGAAAACCGGGTTTTCCTTATGGCCGCCCATGCTGGCCTGCAGAATGGAAAGGTCGTAAAAACCTTCTTCCGGAAGAGTCACAGGCACGGATACCTTATCCGTTTCCGCGTTCTGAAACCCTTCCACCCAGCGCGTTTCACCGTCTTCCCGTACGGCGGTATTCCCGTGAAGGACGCCGTCTTCAGCTTCCGCGGTAATTTCGGTCCCCTCCCCGCGGCATCCGGTAATCACCGGACAAAGAAGCGTGTTGAGCATCAAAAGAACAGAAAGGGCGGCAAGCCGCCTCCTCCTGAAGATATATCGAATATATTCCAATGCCGTATCCTCCGAAATCTGTTCTTCTGTTGCCCGTCCCGAAAGAAAAGGTCTGTATGAAACAATGCAAATTGATTATATCGTCTCACAGAAAAAATTACAATCGGAAAAAAAGCAAAAAGAGCTGTTCCGGAAAAAAATACAACCGGAATGCAAACGTTTGCGTTTGTATTTTTTAATCTGACATCAGCAGGCTGAGTAGGGTGAAGAGCTTGTCCTCATCGCCTTCCTGCATCACGATCTCCACCCGGTGCTCCGCCGGTTCCCGGGAGGAATAAACCTCCTTCGCTGCGGCATAGTCGCCCCAGCCGCCGGTGAAGTCCCCGTCCAGCGCCGCTTTCCGTATTCCGTCCACATAGACTTCCGCGCGGCCGCACTTTCCGTTTGTCTGCCGCAGCCAGAGGATGCCCAGGGACGCGAAGGTGTCCGTGAATGCGAATCCGCCTTTCCCGCCCGCGCTCTGCCATCCGTTCGGAAATCTGGAAAATACGTTCTTCGCTTCGAAGGTGCCGGTTTCATCCGGTGTGAATCCTGCGCTGTCCGCGATCCGCGCGTTGCGGTACGCTTCCTTCGTGGCCGGAGGCTGATCAAAGGCTTCAGGTTCCGCCGCGTTTTCCCTGCCCGCGTATATTTCGTCCAGCCGGTTCCGGAGAAGCTCTCCAACGATCCGGTGCCCCAGCGCGGACGGATGCACTTCGTCCCCGGACAGGTCCGCCGCCGTATAGGTTCCGGCGGACATCAGCTGTTCCATGGCGTTCCTGTATGAAACCGCCGGCAGGCCGTAATGTTTTCCCACTGCCGCGTGGGCAGGCTGCGCGCTGGCTCCGTTTGTCTGCGCCATGAACAGCAGCATCAGCGCCGGATGCGCCTCGTCCTGCAGGATCCGCCGCGCCAGGTTGTCGTAGGTCACCTTTGCCGGCATGCCGTTCTCGTCGTTTACGGAGTACTCAACCAGCACCAGGTCCGGCTTGTACGCCAGCACATCCCGCTGCACCCGGTGAACACCCAGGTACGAATCGGTCGCTCCGATGCCTGCGTTGATGAAGCGGAATTCCGTATCCGGGAAGGTTTCCCGCCACCAGCCGAAGAAGTGCTCCGCGTAGGGCTTCCGGCTCCCGGCTTCGCTGTCCCGTCCGCCCCGGGTAACCGTCCCTTCGGTGATGGAGCCGCCGATCACAGCGATCGTAACCGGTTCCTTCCGTTCCGCCTTGCGCATCACTGCCGCGGCCGCGTCCGTATTTTCCGTGTAAGGCAGCCTGGCTGCCGCCGTGGTTTCGGGGCTCAGGAAGTCCGCCGGAACGGTCTCTGCCTGCGCGGCGGCGCAGACGGCGCCTGCAAGCGCCAGGAATACTTTCAGGAATCTCCTCCGCGGTTGTTTCTTCATGGTTTTTTCTTCCTTTCTGAATTGGAAAATGCCGGACAGCGGATGAATGCTGTCCGGCCGGGATCTCAGCGGATTTCCGCGCCGAGCTTGAATTTCAGGTTGCCCAGGATTTTCTTGATGAACCGGTCCACGTCCTCCGGCGCCAGCGGCTTGTCCGCCGGTGTGAAGGTGATCTTGAAAGCCATGCTCTTTTTGCCCGCGCCGATCTGCTCGCCGCGGTAGATATCGAACAGCTCCACATCCGTCACGGCGGGGCACGCCCTGCGGATTTCGTTCATCAGTTCGCCGCAGGTGGTCTCTTCGCTGACGGTCAGGGCCAGGTCGCGGACAGCTTCCGGGAAGGCGGAAACCGGCTTGTACCGGATGCCCGCCGCAGCGTGGGCCATCATCTTCGCGTAGTCGATCTCACCCAGGAAGATCTTGTGGTTGGCTTTGCTGTCCTTGTGCAGCTTCAGCTCTCCCGTGACCTCGTTGGCCAGTTTGCCGAACACGCCGATCCGCTCGCCCTCGCAAAGGATGTAGGCGGCGATGCCGGGATGCAGGTAAGGCACGTCCTCCGCCCGTTCCACGTCGAATTTCAGCCGGAAGGCTTCGCCCAGCGCTTCCACGCTGCCCTTCACCGTGAAGAAGTCTTCTTCGTCGCCGAAGGCAATGAAGCCCAGGTGCAGCCGTTCTTCGGGATGTTCGCCCTTTCCGGCGGGTACGTACACGTTGCTCAGCTCAAACAGGCGGCCTTCGCTGTTCCCCTTCTTCAGGTTCTCAACGGTCACGTTCAGCAGGCTCGGCGCCAGCAGCGGCCGCATCACGGAAAGCTTTTCGGAAATGGGGTTCTGGATCCGGATCACGTTCCGTTCCGGGGCGTCCGCGGGAATCTTCAGCGCGTCCAGGTCGCTGTCCGCGTAGAAGGAAAGCGTATAGCATTCATTGTAGCCCTGCGCGCACATCACCTGTGCCGCCCGGTCCCTGCGCTGCTGCGCCGGGGTCTTGCCGCCGCTGGTCACCGTGGCGCTCTGAAGGAAGGTGGGCACGACGTGGTCGTATCCGTATTCGCGGATCACTTCCTCCGCCAGGTCCGGTTCGCCGACTTCAATGTCTTCCCGGTACCGGGGTGCGGTCACGTCCAGGGTGTCTCCGTCCCGCTTCACGTCAAAGTTCAGGCGCCGCAGGATATCCAGCACGGTCTCCGCGGGCACCTCGATTCCCAGGATGCCGTTGATCCGCCGCAGGCTGGCGGTGAAGCGCTTCCCCTCCCGGGGCGCGCCGGCGCTGCAGTCAAAGGCGCTGGAGGTGATCTCGCCGCAGTTCAGTTCCTGGATCAGGTGCAGTGCGCGGGCCATGCCCAGCTCCGTGATGTATTCGCTGATGCCCTTCTCAAACCGTGCGGAGGAGTCGCTGCTCTGTCCCAGGGCCCGGGAGGTACGGCGCACGTTGTCCCGCGCGAACTTTGCCGCTTCGAAAAGCAGCTGCGTGGTCTTTTCGGTGATTTCGCTGTTCAGGCCGCCCATGATGCCGGCCAGGGCAACCGGGCGGTTCCCGTCGCAGATCACCAGGTTTTCGGAAGTGAGGGTGAATTCCTTCTCGTCCAGGGTCTGGATCTTTTCCCCGTCCTTCGCCCGGCGGACGATGATCTTCATCTCCTGCAGCTGGTCCATGTCGAAAGCGTGCATCGGCTGGCCGATCTCCAGCAGCACGTAGTTGGTGATGTCCACCACGTTGCTGATGGACCGCAGGCCGCACAGGGCCAGGTGCCGGCGCATCCACCGGGGGCTCTCGCCGACCGTGATGTTCCGCACCGCGTGTCCCAGGTACCGGGGGCAGAGGTCCGGCGCGTCCACCCGGATCTCCAGCCCGGGGATGGTCGTTTCCGTCACGGTATAGTCCGTGGCGGGCATTTTCAGTTCCTTGCCGAGCACGGCGGCAACTTCCCGTGCGATTCCCAGCACGCTCTGGCAGTCCGGCCGGTTGGCAGTAACGGAAATATCAAAGATGTAGTCGTTCAGCCCGGTGATTTCCCGGATGTCCGTGCCGGGAACGGTATCCTTCGGCAGATCCAGCAGCCCGTAAACTTCCGCGCCGGGATACAGGTCCTCGTTCAGGCCCAGCTCCTCGCCGGAGCACATCATGCCGTTGGAGGGAATGCCCTTCAGGGGCTTGGCCAGGATTTTCACGCCGCCGGGCAGCGTCGCTCCGTCCAGCGCTGCGGGGGTATGCATGCCTTCGTAGACGTTCGGCGCGCCGGTCACGATCTGGATGTCGCTGCCGTATTCGCCGCAGTCGACCTTACAGATAATCAGATGGGTGCCTTCCACCTTTTCGCAGCTCTTCACTTCGCAGACGACGACCTTGCTGATCTCCGCGCCCGGGCTGGTCAGCTCCTCCACCTCAAAGCCGCAGCTGAAAAGCTTTTCCTGCAGCTCTTCAGCGGAAATATCAAGATCCACATATTCTTTCAGCCAGCTGTATGGTACTTTCATCGTATCTGTCTCCTTTCGGTCAGAACTGCTTCAGGAAACGAAGATCGTTTTCAAACAGCAGGCCGATATTGTTGATGCCGTATTTCAGCATGGTGATCCGTTCGATGCCGATGCCGAACGCGATGCCGGAATAGACGGAGGAATCGATGCCGCAGTTTTCCAGCACTCTGGGATGCACGACGCCGCCGCCCAGCACCTCGATCCATCCGGTATGCTTGCACAGGGAGCAGCCCTTGCCGGCGCATTCGAAGCAGCTCACGTCCACCTCCACGCTGGGTTCGGTGAAGGGGAAATAGCTGGGCCGCAGCCGCGTGCGGACGTTCGCGTCAAAGATCTGCTGCACGAATTTGTCCAGCATCCCCTGCAGGTCACAGAGGGTGATGCCCTTGTCCACCACGAGGCCTTCCATCTGGTGGAACATGGGGGAATGGGTCGCGTCGCTGTCGGAACGGAACACGCGCCCGGGAACCAGCACCTTGATGGGCGGCTTCTGCATGTCCATCACCCGGATCTGGCCGCCGCTGGTCTGCGTCCGCAGCAGCAGGTCGTCCTCCAGGTAGAAGGTATCCTGCATATCCCGGGAAGGATGGTCCTTCGGCACGTTCAGCCGGGTGAAGTTATGGTCGTCGTCCTCGATTTCCGGCCCTTCGAACACGTCGAAACCCATGCCGGAAAAGACGCTGATCACTTCGTCCTTCACCAGCGTCAGGGGATGCTGATGGCCCAGGGGATGCTTCTTTGCCGGCAGCGTGATATCCACCGCTTCCCGCCGGTTTCTCGCCAGCAGCTCCGCCTGTTCCAGCTTCTCGTTCAGCGCCTTGTACCTTTCCTCGGCTTCCAGCTTGAACTCGTTGATAATCTTTCCGACGGCCGGCCGGTCTTCCTTCGCCACCGCGCCCAGGCCCTTCATCAGTTCGGCGATGCTTCCCTTCTTTCCGAGAAAGTTCTGCCAGAAGGCAGACAGGTTCTCCTTCGACTGAACTTCACCGATCTGATGCTCCATCATCTCACGAAGCGCCTTGATTCTCTGCTCCATGTCCGTTCACTCCCGCATGAAAATATCAAATTTAATTATATCACGTGCCGGCTTTGTTTGCAAAGTTTTCCTTTTCCGTTTTACCAGCTCACGGGATGGAGCACCGACGGATCGATATGCTTCAGATCCGCAGATCCGGTCCGCACCATCATCGCCTTCAGCTCGTCCGTGAACGCCCGGATCGTTTCCGCCACACCGGCGGCGCCTTTTTCCTTCAGCGGCTCCATCAGCGGCTTTCCGACGGATACGGCGTCCGCGCCCAGTGCCAGTGCCTTGAAGGCGTCAAACCCGTCCGCGATGCCGCCGTCCGCGATCAGCGTAAGCTGATCCCCCACCGCTTTCCGGATGTCCGGCAGCAGCATCGCCGGCGGTGTGGCCCAGCGCATCAGTCCGTTGTGGTGGCTCAGGATAATTCCGGCGCAGCCGATCTCCGCGCAGGTCTCCGCGTCCCGTACGCTCAGCGCTCCCTTGATGACAAACGGAAGCTTTGTGGCGCGGATGTAGCTTTTCAGCTCCTCCAGGGTCGGCAGCTTCATCTGAAAACCGGCAACGAAGGAATCCCGGTCGTCCTGCACGTTCACGGAGTGCTCCGCGTCCATGCCGACGGCGATGGCTCCGTTCTTCTCCGCGCATTCCAGCCGGCTGAAGATTTCCTCCGGATCCGCGTAGGGCTTAATGATCTTGATCACCTTTGCCCCGGTTTTCAGTACTTTTTCAAGCTCCCCGCAGGGGCCCATGCCAATGAAGCAGGCGGCGTCCGCCTCCTTTGCCCCTGCGGCAAACACGTCCATGCCTGCCTGCAGGTGGCTCAGCGCGCCGGTGGTGACCGGCGTGCTGAACCTGTGGCCGAACAGAACGCAGTCTGTTTCCGGATGCACCGCCCCGACGATTCTGCTTTCCACCAGCAGATGGTCCAGATACCGCCGGTTGATGGCGATGGAATCTCCCGATAACGCTCTTTCTGCCATCTTCGTATCCTCCTTAAATGCTTACGCCCGCGGCCGCCGCTTTCGTGGCGGTGAACGCGTACGCCCGCGCGTATTCTTCTTCTGTCTGCATATGCTCCAGCAGCACCGGAGCGTCCGCCGGCAGGTACCGGTCAATGATCCGGAGTACTTTTACGAAATCCAGCCCGCCCTCTCCCGGTGAGCATTCCTCCAGCACGGTGGTCAGCCGCACCGGGTTCATCCGGGAATCCTTGATGTGCGTGCTTTTGATGTAAGGCGCCAGCTTCCGGAAGCATTCGTCAATGAAGCTTTCCGCCTGCAGAAACCTCCGGGGGGAATGGATCATGTTCACAAAATCCATGTGCGCGCCGAATTGTTTCCGGTCCACGTCCCGGATCAGCTGCAGGTATTCATCCGGCCCGTCCGGCGTCATCCACGGCATGGGCTCGATGCAGTAGAACGCGTGCCGCGGATTCACGTCGTCAATGATTTCCCGGATAATTCCGACGATCCGCTCATAGGTTTCCGGCGTATAGTTGCTCACGTCCGCCGCGTCCCATCCGGCGGACCCGGCCGTTCCGGCGATATTCACGCAGCAGCTGATTCCCGTCCTTTCCGCGAGGGCAAGCTGCCCTTTGGCGTAATCCATGGCATCCTTCGCCTTTTCCGGATCCGGATCCATGGTGTTCCGCCAGACGCCGACCTCCGCGATCTTCACGCCGTGCCTTGCTGCCGCTTCCAGATAAGCCGCTGTTTCCTCCGGATCCGTACGGCAGCTGAAGGGCGCCGTAACCGCTCTGAAGCCGGACCGGACCAGGATCTGCTCCCACTCGGAGACGTTCGACCATTTGCCTGTGACTGTACCGCCAAGCAGCATTCTTCTGCACCTCCGTATTCCTGTTTTTTTCTGATTTGCACCGGTCCCGGTGAGTAAAGCTTTATTTATTCGCGCCGGATCCTTTCCGGCTGTACTTCTCCTTCATCTGCGCCTGATGCTTTTTCCGGCAGTTGGAGCAGTAATTCGGATAGTGTTCCAGCGTGTTCGGGAAGGTGAAGTAATTTCCGCAGGCCTTGCACTTCCGCTTGATTTTCCGCGGCGCGCCGGCCCGCTGCCGGGCTTCCTTTTCCTGGGTAAACTTTTTCTTGCATTCCTTGCAGTAGTTCGGAACGAACTCCCAGGAGGGATCCACCGTGAACGTCTTCCCGCAGGCTTTGCAGGTCTTCTTGACGCGCGCGGCTGCTGCCGGTGCGGCCGGGGCGGTTTCCTTTTCAGGCTCCGGTCTGTTTTTCCGGAACAGGTTCTTGATTTTTTCCATCAGGCTCATGGCTGGTTTCCTCCGCGTTTTAATGATGCTTGCGGGAATGGTATTTCATCCGGGTATTCAGTCTTTCATTGCCTTTTCGATCGCTTCAATCCGCCGGCTCAGCGGCGGGTGGCTGTACTCCAGCTTCACCAGCAGCGGGGACGGCGCCAGTTCGGCGTAGTTCTGCTTCGCCAGCTTCTTCAGCGCGCTGATCAGCTCCGCGCCGTATCCCTCAGCCGCGGCGCATTCGTCCGCTCTGAATTCCGCCTTCCGGGAACGTGCGTTGATCGCCAGCCCGAACAGCGGGGCGATCAGCGCGAACTCCGCGCTCATGACAATAATCAGCGCGAACCCGTAGTTCACGTCCGGGAACCCGAAAGCGCGGAACACTTCCGGCGTCCGCAGCGTCAGCCAGGCCAGTACGGCGAGGATCAGCATCTGTACGCCGGACAGGATCTGGTTCTTCAGGGTGTCCCTGTGCAGGCCGTGCCCCATCTCATGGGCGAACACCGCGCAGATTTCGTCCGGTGTCATAGCTTCCACCAGCGTATCGTACAGCACGATGGTCTTCATTTTCCCGAAGCCGGTAAAGTACGCGTTGGACTTTGTGGTCCGGCGGGAAGCGTCCATCACCTTGATGTCCCGCACCCTGTATCCGTTCTTCTCCAGCAGTGCGGTAAGCCTGTCCTTCAGCTCCCCGTCCTCCAGGGGCCTGAATTTGTTGAACACCCGGCTCAGCACCGGATACAGGAAGGAGATCGCCAGGATCAGCACCGTCATCAGCGCCGCGAACACAACGATCAGCCAGTCGCCCAGCGCCCGGTGCACCCACATCAGCAGCGCGCCGATCACCGTCATCAGAATCAGCCCGATCAGCATGCTCTTCACCTGGTCTGCCGCGAAGGTCCGCGAGGTTGATTTGTTGAATCCGTATTTTTCCTCGATGTCCATGGTTTCATGCCAGGAGAACGGAATCATCGCCAGGGAGGTCAGCGTGGACAGCAGCACAACGGCGAACATCTGCATGAAGTCCGTCTTCGGAAAAAGCCCCGCGAACGCGGCGTATACGTCGAACGCCAGCAGCGCCAGATCAATCAGGAAGCTGACCGTGGAGGTCAGAACCGCGAACCTGGATTTCTCCGCGTGATACGCCCGCCATTTCCTGTATGTTTCCCCGTCGTATACGTCCGCCACGTTCGCCGGGATGGGATTCGAAGCGGACCGCATCCGGATTACATCCAGCAGCAGCCCGTACAGGTATACCGCCGTAACCGCGATAAGCACAGCAGTCTTGAAATTCATCCTTCATTCAACTCCAAACAGTTTTTCCGGCCGCGCGGCGCTTCATTCCCCGCCGTTTCCCGCAAGCCGTTCTGAAAGTTCCGCCGCTTCCTCCGGCGAATACAGGTTCAGCATCAGCTGGTGCGGCAGGCACAGCACCATGTTCTCCAGGATTCGCTCCTGCCTGTTCGCAAGGGTAACTTCTCCCTCTTCAATGCAGTCGTGCCCCTCGCAGTTGGCTTCCGTCATGCAAAACCCTTCCGGTGTCATCCGGATCACGTTTCGCCATTCCGTCCCGTCGTCCAGCCGCTGCAGGATCACCTGCGTCTTCTCGCCCGCCTCGGGCAGCGCCAGAAATCCGGCAATCCCCGCGCACTGCACCAGGATATAGCCCGGTGCCGGGTCCGACTCCCGCACCCGGGCCGTCAGAACAAGCGTTTCCTCGGGCGCTGCTTCCGCTGCGTCGGTTCCTTCCGCTTCCACCGCGTCGGTTCTTTCCGCTTCCGCCTCCGCCTGTTCCGCTTCCGTGGCTTTTGCCGGTTCCGCCTGCGGCAGCGGCGTATAGGATCCTTCCGCGATGTATTTCCCGATGCCGGAGGTTCCGTACGCGGACCGGTCCCGGGCGATGAACAGGGCCTCAGCGCCGTCGATGCTTTCGATCAGCCGTCCGCCGGCTTCCGTACCCAGGGCGAACGCCGCTGTGGAAAGCGCGTCGCCCCACATGGAACTTTCGGAGAAAATGGTCACCGAGGCCAGCTCATTCTGCACGGGCCAGCCGGTTTTGCTGTCCAGGATATGGTGGTACGTTACGCCGTCCGCCTCGAACCCGCGTTCATAGATACCGCTGGTCACCGTGGACCCGCCGAAATTCAGGGAAGTCATCATGATTTTTCCGGTCGGTTCGTCGATATCCTGGATTCCGACCTTCCAGGGGGATCCGTCCGGCTTCATTCCGATGGCGACGATGTTTCCGCCGAAGGAGAGGATAGCGCTCCCGATTCCTTTTTCCGCAAGGCTGTTCTTCACCGCGTCCGCGATATACCCCTTCGCGATGCCGCCCAGGTCGATCATCATGCCCGCCGGCAGTGTAACGTTGTTTCCCTCGATCCGGATCTTCCGGTAGTCCACCAGTTTCGCGGCCTCCGCAAGCGCCTGCGCGGAAGGAATCTTCTTTTCCCCGGACCGGAAATCCCACAGTGTGGAAGCCGGGGCGATCGTAAGGTCGAAGGCGCCGCCGGACAGTTCGCCCGCTTCAGCCGCCGCCCGCAGCAGTTCGGCCGTCTCCGGGGAAACCGTTACGGTTTCCCCTTCCGCGTGGTTGATCTTCCAGACGTCGCTGCCTTCGATCGTGCGGCTCAGCATTTTTTCATACGCGGCGCACAGCTCCAGTCCCCCGTCCAGCAGCTCCGGCCGGTCCGTATAGGCGCTCAGGGTTATGACGGTGTCCAGGTAGAATCCGGTCCGCGTCTGCCTCGCCGGTTCGCCGGAGGGCGCCGCTGTTCCGGTGGCTGTTTCCGTCGCGGCGGCAGTCTCCGGGGTTTCCTTCGTTTCCGGCTGTCTGCCGCATCCGCACAGTCCGGCCAGCAGCCCTGCCGCCAGCATCGTCATCAGGATATTCCGAATCGTCTTTTTCATCATTTCTGTTCCTTCAGTTTTTCCGGATTGATACGCAGCGCGTGCATCACCCGTTCCGCCACGATCCCCGTCAGGGCCCCCACCGCCGCGCCGACGCCGACCAGCACCGGCAGATAGGTGGTAAGCAGCTGCGGCGTCCCCAGCACGGCGCTGGCTGTCAGCACCTGCCCGACATTGTGGGCAATCGCTCCGGCGATGGAAGTGCCGGGCACGCCCCGGATCTTTCCTTTCCGGATGGCGGCCCCGGCAATAAAGCACGCGATACAGGCCGCGGCAATCAGAATCACGCACCAGAGCCGCTGTCCCCGGAGCTGAGGGTTCCGGATCAGCAGCGCGGCGTCCGCTGCCGCGGCCAGCAGACCGGCAGTCAGCGCACCGGCCGCCGGCCGTTTCCGGACGGCCAGCATCACCAGCAGGCTCAGGATTCCGCCGGACAGGCTGTACAGGATGGCGGTCAGGGATCCGAACAGGAATCCGGAGAGCAGAACCTTCACCAGCATCAGGAACGCGGCGCTTTGCCAGTCCATCAGGTAAACAGCGTACAGCAGCACCGTATTGGCCAGCCCCAGCTTGATGCCCGGTGCCGCCCCGCCCAGCAGGGCTGTCAGCGGAATTGCCCGGTCCAGCAGCCCCAGTACCAGCGCCAGCGCCGTAAGGAGGCCGAACCGCGCAACCATCTGCGTTCTCCTGTTCATGCGGTTCTTTCCCCCTTTCTTCGTCAGAAAAGCTTTTCCAGCACTTCAACCATCTTTTCCATCGACCGGACCGGAATCAGTTCCTTCCGCCCGTGGTAATTGTATCCGCCCGTGGACAGGTTCGGGCACGGCAGCCCCATATAGGAAAGCCTTGCGCCGTCGGTGCCGCCGCGGATCGGGGAAATCACCGGCTCAATACCGCAGTCCAGGAAGGCTTTCTTCGCGCGCTCCAGGATTTCCGGATGCTGTTCAACAATTTCCTTCATGTTCCGGTAGGAATCCTTCAGCGTGGCTTCCACCGTCCCCGCGCCGTAGCGTTCGTTCAGGTACGCGGCGATCCGGCGGACGGTTTCCTTTCTCGCCTCAAACTTCGCCGCGTCGTGATCCCGCACGATATAATACAGCTCCGCCAGTTCCTCGTCTCCCCGCATCCCCGCCAGGTGATAGAACCCTTCGTATCCTTCCGTATGCTCCGGGCGTTCCCAGGCGGGCAGCATGCCCGCGAATTCCATCGCGATCAGGCTGGCGTTCTTCATCTGGTTCTTCGCGCTGCCCGGATGGATGTTTACGCCTTTCACGGTGATTCTGCAGCTTGCTGCGTTGAAGCATTCGTATTCCAGTTCTCCCAGGGCTCCGCCGTCCACTGTATAGGCGAAATCCGCCCCGAACCGCTGTACGTCGAACAGATCCGCGCCCCGGCCGATCTCCTCGTCCGGGGTGAACGCGACGCAGATTTTCCCGTGGTCCGGCGCGTCCGGGGCCGTCATCCGCTCGCACAGCGTCATGATTTCCGCTACGCCGGCCTTGTCGTCCGCTCCCAGCACCGAATCTCCCGCGGTAACCACAAGGTCAAGTCCCTTCAGTGCGGGAAGGAAATCAAACCCGTCGATCACCGTCCCGTTCTTCAGGGTAATTGCCCCGCCGTCATAGTTCCGGATGATCTGCGGATCCGTCGGTCCCTTCACGCCGTCTGAAGTATCCATATGCGCGATCAGACCGATGGCCGGCTTCCCTGCCCCGCCTTTCGCGGGAATCGAGGCGTACACATATCCGTGTTCGTCCATTGCCGCGTCCGCGATCCCCATGCTCCGCAGCTCTTCCGCCAGCATTCCGCCGAGAACCTTCTGCCCCGGCGTGGACGGGCAGCATTCATTCGCTTCGCAGGAGGTAGTCTCCACCCGCGCGTATTTCAGGAATCTTTCCAGTACCGTCATCCTCCGCTTCCTCCTTCTGCGGTTTCTCAAGAAAACAGACCCGAAAAATCTCGGGTCTGTAAAAGAGTCTTTCGGGAATTATTCTTCGTCGTCGTCCTCGATCTTCGCGTTGGCGATAATCTTCTGGGCTTCAGTCGCCGGCACTTCCTCGTACCGTTCAAACCGCATGGAGAAGGAACCCCTGGCCTGGGTCATGGACCGCAGGTCCGTGGCATACTTGAACATTTCAGCCAGCGGAGCTTCCGCTTCCAGCTGCTGCATGCCGTTCACCTGGTTCATGCCCATGATCCGGCCGCGGCGCTTGTTCATGTCGCCCATGATGTCGCCCATGTACTCGTTGGGAACCAGCACGTCTACGTGCATGATCGGCTCCAGCAGCACGGGGCTCGCGTCCAAGCAGCCCTTCTTGTAGGCGATGCGGGCAGCGGTCTTGAACGCCATTTCAGAGGAGTCTACCGGATGGTAGGATCCGTCGTACAGCTTGGCGTGCAGGTGCACCATGGGATAGCCGGCCAGAACGCCCTTCACGATGTTCTCGCGCAGTCCCTTTTCAACGCTGGGAATGAAGTTGCGCGGAACCACGCCGCCCACGACGGCATCTTCAAACTCGAAGTCCGCGTCGCTGTCGGTAATCGGGCTGAACTCGATCCATACGTCGCCGAACTGCCCGTGGCCGCCGGTCTGCTTCTTGTGGCGTCCCTGGACCTTCACGGTCTTCCGGATGGTTTCACGGTACGGAATCTTGGGATCCTGCAGCACGGCGTTGGCGCCGAACTTGGAAGCCAGCTTGTTCTTGATCACGTCCAGATGCATTTCGCCCTGGCCGCTCAGTTCGGTCTCGGTGGTTTCGGGATTCTTTTCAATCTTAATGGAGGGATCTTCTTCCGCCAGGCGGTTCAGGCCGCTGAAGACCTTGTCTTCCTCGCCCTGCTTCGCGGCGAACACAGCCTTGGAGATGCAGGGTGCCGGGAACTCGATGGCGGGATAAAGGATCGGGTTGTTCGGGTCGCACAGCGTGTCGCCCGTGGAGGTAATCTGCAGCTTGGCCAGCGCGCCCAGGTCGCCCGCGTGGAGTTTCTCAACGTTGGTCTGCTTGTTGCCCTTCATGGAGAAGAGGCCGCCGGCCTTTTCAGCCTTTTCCTTGTTGGCGTTGTACAGGGGGGTGGATCCGGTCAGCACGCCGGAGAAAACCCGTACAAGGCTCATCTTTCCGACGAACGGGTCGGCGATGGTCTTGAACACCAGCGCGGAGAAGGGATCGCTGTCCTTGCAGGCGCGTTCGGCGTCTTCACCGGTCTTCGGGTTCTTGCCCTTCTGGGTCTGGCCCTCATGATCGGGGGAAGGCAGGTACTTGGCAATCAGGTCCAGCGTACGGGCGATGCCCACGCCGGTCAGTGCGGAGCAGGCCACGACGGGAACGATGCTGCCGTCCTTCATGCCCTTGATAAATCCGGTCATAACGTCTTCATGGCTGAGTTCGCCGTTTTCGAAGTACTTCTCCATCAGTTCCTCGTCCGCGGACGCAGCCTGCTCGGTCAGGTTCTCGTAGGCTTCGTTCACTTCGCTTTCCAGCTCGGCGGGCATGGGAACTTCAGCGCTCTTCTTGTAGGCGCCCTGGTAGGCTTTCTTTTCCAGCACGCTCACGACGCCCTTGAAATCGGCGCCCTGTCCCAGGGGCAGCAGGATCGGCACGACGCTGGGGCCGTACTTTTCGCGCAGCTGGGCGACAACCTTTTCAAAGTTGGCGTGCTCGCGGTCCATCTGGTTCACGATGAACATCCGGCCCAGATTGTGCTTCCCGGCGTTGTCCCAGGCTTTCTCGGCGCCGACGCTCAGGCCGTTCACGCCGCCGACGACGATCACGGCCGTCTCGATCACGCGCAGGGGCCCCATCTGTTCGCCGATGAAGTCAAAGTATCCGGGAACGTCGATCACGTTGATCACCTTGCCGCCCCAGGCAACGGGAGCGTAGCTGGCGCTGATGGAAAAGCCGCGCCTTTTCTCTTCGGGATCAAAGTCGGAAACGGTGCTTCCGTCTTCCACCTTGCCCTGGCGGTCAATCATTCCGGCAGCAAAGAGCATCGCCTCGGTCAGCGTGGTTTTGCCCTCGCTGCCATGACCCATGAGGGCGATATTCCGAATGTTTCCGGTTGCGAATTCAGCCATTGTAGATTCCTCCATATCGTTTTTAACAAATTTCATTCCCCGATCCTGAGCGCGGACTGAGGGAATCAATGCCATGTCAAATTTTATTATATCATACGGAAGCGGGATTGAAAAGCGGATTGTTTCCGCTTTTTGGACTTTTTGGCCGTTTTTATTCCGGAATCGTATGGTTCAGCAGCCTGCGCATCTTCTCCAGGTCCTCCGGCGAACCGCTGGTTTCCAGTTCCACCCGGCCTTCCCCGCCCTCCTTCAGCAGGTGTCCCCTGGCCAGCACGCGTTTCAGCTGCCGGGCCGTTCCTTCGCTGCCTTCCGTAATGGCGACGCGGGCCGGAAGCATTTCCCGGATCATGTCCTTCAGGAACACATAATGGGTGCAGCCAAGCACCACCGCGTCCACCCGTTCCGGGTCATACCCGGCAAACAGATTCTCCAGGTAGGCACGGGAACCTTTCCAGTCTTCCTGCTCAACCAGCTCCATCAGTCCGGTGCACGGCACCCGCACGGCGCCTTCCCCGTATTTTTCCATCAGCAGGTTGAATTTCTCCTGGTGCAGCGTCAGCGGCGTAGCCATCACCAGGATATCCCCGTCCTTCCGCACTTCGGAGGCGGGCTTCAGCGCCGGTTCCATTCCGATCACCGGAATCGTCAGCTCCCGCCGCAGCGTATAGGCCGCGGCGCCGGTGGCGGTGTTGCAGGCGATCACCAGCGCCTTGATGTTCCTTTCCAGCAGCCGGTCTGTCACCCGCCGGACGCATGCGATCACTTCTTCGGTTTTTTTTGTGCCGTAGGGGGCGTTGGCCGTATCGCCGTAGTAGATAAAATGCTCCTGCGGAAGAATGCGGATCATCGCCTGCAGGGCGCTGATGCCCCCCACGCCGCTGTCAAAAACCCCGATCGGATAGTCTGCCTGCTTCATGCTTCCGCTCCCGTTCGCGATGTTCCGCGATATTCGCCGTATGCCGTTTCCGTCCAGGGAATTTTACCAGATTCCCCGGCGCCTGTAAAGTTTTCGCGGCTGACGCGCTGATTCTCCGGCAAAAGCAAAGCCTCCCGCGCGCGGCGGGAGGCCGGTGTTTTCCGGAAATTGGTTCCCGGCGGATTAGGGCGCGAAATGGTCGTAGATCCGGTTCCGTTCCTTCCGCTCTTCCGGCGTGAGTTTTTCCGCCCCGGCGATATCGTAGGCGCCGAAGGTATCGTACAGCCGGGACACGGGATCGACCTCGATGTAGGTAACCCAGGGCAGCCAGTGGTAGTGGCTGTTGAATACCTGCTGGGCAAAATGCCCGCCCTCGTGGGAAAGGCCTGGATAGGCGTATCCGAAATCGCCGTAAAGGTCGTTGGCCTGGCGCGCGTTGTTGTGGATGAACTCGGCGTAGTCCCGATAATGGGCGTCGCCGGTCATGACGTACAGCCGGTAGTAGACATACGCGCACGCCGCCATGTACATGTCTCCCCCGCCGCCTCCGAGCGTCACCGGGCTCTGCCCGCTGATCGGGTTTTTCGTGAAGGGATGGTTCGGCCAGTTGCACTTCACCGGGAAGGACCAGCAGTAGGTCCAGGTTTCCGTATAGTCCGCCGCGCCGGTCAGGGCTTCCAGCCATTTCGCCTCGCCGGTCAGGTCGTACAGCGCCATGAAACCGAAGATGGCGTAAATGCCGGATTCGTTGTCCGTAATGTCCGTGTTGTCGCAGGTGGAGCCGCGGTATTCCATCAGCTTGTAGGTGTTTTCATAGGCCCAGTCCCCGGCGCGCAGCGCGGTCTTTTTATACGCTTCGTTTCCCGTCACCAGGTACAGCTGGATCAGGAACCGCACCACGCTGATGGTGTTCGCCTTGGAATCCATCCGCATGGAATCGTCGTCGGTATTGTACGCCCGGTACCAGCTTCCGTCCTCATTCTGGATCCGTACGAACCGGTCGGCGGCCTTCATACAGAACGCCAGCCAGTCCGGTTTGTCCTCGCCCTTTTTCTTCATATAGACATAGGCGTCCAGGATGTTCTCCAGGCCGTCGGCGATCATCCGCGTCCAGAAAGGCATCGGCTCGAATCCGTTGATCGTCGGGTTATAGCAGTTCTGCGGCGCCCCGAAGGGCGTCATCGCCTTCCGCACCCAGAAATCGACGATGTTAAGTCCCTTCTGATAGGCGTCCGGCCGGCCGTACTTGTCGCCGTAGCGGATCAGCTGATATCCGATGCCCGGCTGCTGTCCCACAAAGCCGAACTGGAAGGACACGCTGGAAACGTCAAACTGCGGCAGCTGGCAGGAGAACGGCAGGCCCCAGGAATCCCCGTACTGCTTTGTCAGGGCTGCCAGGGATTCCATGCTGATTTTGTAATGCCGCTCATGGTCCACCGGGAAGATGGGATCCGCCATCCGGGCGTAGATCGTCCGCCACGCGTCCTTCATCATCGGGTAGAATCCGTCGTAGCAGCCGAAGTTCACGCCCACGGAGAAGGTATGGGAGAAGCCTTCCTCCATCGGATGATAGACGCGGGTCATGGTCTTCGTGCGCATCATGTAGTCCACGTTGTATCCTCGGTCCATCCGGGGCAGCTGCCCGTCCGTGCCGGGATAGACGTAGTCGATGGTCAGCCCCTGCCGCACCGTGCTGATCTTTTTCCGCAGCGGGAATCCGTAGTACAGGTAGTTGATGGTTTCGCTTTCCGGCTTGCTGATGCCGATGGCGCCGATGGTAAACTTCCGGTCCACGATGTGTTCGGACTGCACGAAGTTCATGTCCCGCATGCCGACGTCCGCGGCCCAGCGGGAAAGCATGATCATTTCACCGGACGCCTTGTTCTGCGCCGCGAACAGCGGCAGCGTGTAGTTCACCTCGTTGCGCCAGAAGTACTCGCATTCCTTGTCATAACCCATGCTGTAGGGCTTGGAGTACTCGTTCTGCTTATACCAGTTGGCCGGGGAGAAATATTCGTAGTCCAGCACGTTGTCGGAGGCTGCCAGCACAAAGGAAACCTTGGACGCGAACCCGTAATCGTCGGTGTTCTTCAGCACTGTCGTGGTCCGCGTAACCTTGAAGCCGCCGTCCGCCGGCTCGTAAACGTCCTTCATGCCAAGCTCAGCGCCGGTAGGCGTTTTCAGGACGCCCTCCGCCACTACGCGGAGGCCGTCCTGAACTGCTTTGTCATAAGGAGCGTCATAGAATTCTGTAATCGACAATACGGTTTTGATGAGCGCGTACACCGGCCGCCTGTTGAAGTACAGCAGCTGATCGCCGCGGGTAACTTCCACGCCGCCGTTTTCAAAGCTCAGCACATAATTGCCGGATTGAATTTTCATATGGGGCTCTCCTTTTCGGTTCTTTCAGAAATGCGTGGGATAAAGGTCTGTCAGGCCTTGATGGCGCCCACCATGATGCCCTTGACGAAGTACTTCTGCAGGAACGGGAAGAAGCACATGATCGGCAGCATGGTGACGATGATGGTCGCGGACTGGATGCCCTCCGTAAACCGCGGCACGCGCGGGCCCGCGATGGACAGCGAGTTCACGATATTGGAGTCCATAACGATCGTCCGCAGCACCAGCTGCAGCGGGATCAGGTCGTTCCGCCGCAGGAAGATCATCGCGTTGTACCATTCGTTCCACCGGTCCACCGCGTAGAACAGCAGGATGGTTGCCAGGATCGGCTTGCTCAGCGGCAGGATCACGCTGAAGAAGATCCGCCATTCCGCGGCGCCGTCGATCTTCGCGGATTCAACCAGCGCGTCCGGCAGCGACATCATGTACGATCGCGTGATGATGAAATAGAACGTGTTGACGCCGTACGCCAGCAGCACGGAGAACAGGCTTCTCGTCAGGCCCAGCTGCATCATCAGCAGGTACAGCGGAACGATACCGCCGTTGAACAGCATCGTCAGCAGCACCAGGTAGAAGATCAGCTTGCCGCCCGGGAAATTGGTCTTCGTCAGGCCGTATGCCAGGCTGGTGGTCAGCAGCATGTTCAGCGGTACGCCGATCAGCACGATCAGCAGCGTCGTCTTGTAGCCGATCAGAATCCGGGGATCCTGGAACAGCCGGTGGAAATTGTCAATGGTCGGTTCTGTAGGGAAGACCATCAGCGGATTCTGCGCGGCCTCCTTCTGGGTGGCCAGGGAAAGAGCCAGCACGTTGATCATCGGATACAGGATCATGATCGCCATGAAAATCAGGAAGAAAAGAATGATTCCGTCCATCAGTTCAAAGCGGTCCCGCAGCTGCCTGTGCCCTCTTTTTTTCGTTGCAGCAGTCATCTTTTTCCACCTCCTCAGCCCAGCAGGCCGGATCCGCCGACCGCCTTGGAAACACGGTCAGCCACGACCAGCAGCAGCATGTTGATTACGGACCGGAACAGCGCCACCGCGGAAGAGTATCCGAAGTCCACGGAACCCTTGAAGGTGATCCGGTAAATATACATATCCAGCGTTTCCGCGACCTTCAGGGTGGCTGAATTACTCAGGTTGAAAATCTGGTCAAATCCGCCGGACATCAGGTTGCCCACCGCCAGAATAAACAGCACCATGATTGTGGTTTTGATTCCCGGCAGGGTAATGTACCACATCCGCTGCAGCCGGGAAGCACCGTCGATTTCCGCTGCCTCGTACTGTTCCACGTCAATGCCGGAAATGGAAGCCATGTAGATGATCGCGCTCCAGCCGGCCGTTTTCCAGACGTCGGTGATAAAAACCACCGGCCGGAAGTATTCCGGCTTTCCGAGGAACGCGATCGGTTTCGCGCCGAACACATTGGTTACCACGCCGTTCACAAGGCCCCGGCGGCCCAGGACATTGATCATGATACTGGCCACGATAACCCAGCTCAGGAAGTTCGGGAAGGTATAGATGGACTGCAGGATCTTCTTGGTCCGGCCCAGCCGTACTTCATTGATCAGCAGCGCGAACAGGATCGGGAACGGGAAAACGAAAATCAGCCGCCCCGCGTTGATCCGCAGGGTGGTCCAGATGGAAGCGGTAAACGCCGGATCGAGGAATACCCTGTCGAAATGCTTCAGCCCGACCCACGGGCTTGCGAACATGCCCAGGTTGGCGTCGTATTCCTTGAACGCCAGGGAAAGGCCGAAAATCGGAATGTACGCGAAGATCACGTACCATACGATTGCCGGCAGAATCAGAATATATCTTTCTTTTTCAAGCAGTATTCGTTTTCCGAGCTTTGGTCTGCCTGCCATAGTGTTTCTCTCCTTTTTGACATTACCCGGGGCGGAAACCCGCCCCGGGTAGATTGTTTTTCCTCTAAGGAGATGTTATCGGGGATTATTCTTCGCCGTTCAGGGACTTAATGGCGGGCTCCACGATCGCCTGTTTGTCCGCAATCCAGTTGTTGTAAAGTTCAACAAGCTCTTCCTCGCTCTGGGCGGTGGTGACCATATTGGAGAACTCATCAGCGTACTGGATGCCGTTGACCGCGCGCAGCGCGTCGCTGTCGTTCATGTACAGGTTCCAGTCAACCTTCACGAAGGTTTCGGGGGTGGACTCATCGGTGCGCAGCTTGTACAGCAGCCTGGATTCTTCGCGCAGGTCCTTCCGGATGTTGGGGTTGTCCATGGCCAGGTCGTCCCACAGAATGACGGAACCGAGCACATGGCCCAGGGACGGATACTTCGCTTCGCCGATGCCGCCGGTCAGCGGGATCGGATCTGCGGGATCACGCAGGGAGATGATTTCGCCGTTCTCGTCGCGGTCCCAGTCTTCGCCCTTCAGGCCCATTTCGGTGGCCGGATAGCCGTCTTCGCTGCAGGTCCACTCCATCAGGTCCATCCAGCGCTCGAAGACCGCGGGATCAACATCGGGCTTGAAGCACACAGCGCCCCAGAAGTTGATCAGGTCCTGCTGATGATAATAGCCGTCGGCGCCCAGCAGGTTCGCCATATGGAAGTCTTCATATTCGTGGCCGGTCCGCTCTTTGAAGGTGAAGCGGTAGTTTTCCACGTCCGCTGTCTGGCCGCCCAGGTAGCTGATACCCGCGGTGCCCAGGGTCTGGAATTTCTCCATATCCTTTTCATGGTCCAGCGTGTAGTATTCGGGATCCAGCACGCCTTCGCCCTTGTTGTACGCCTGGAACCAGTATTTCAGGCCTTCCAGGGTCTGGGGAGCGGCAGCGCCCCACTGATATTTGCCGTCAGCATCCTTGTAGAAGGTGTCCCAGTAGGTGCTGTTGGCACGGAGGAAGAAGGAAGCGGCATTGCCGGTGTCCATGCACAGAGGCGCGAGATCAAATCCGACCTGGCCGGGATCCTGTTCCTTGATTTTCTCGGCAATCTCGAGGACTTCGGGGATGGTGTAGGAATGCTTGACTTCCGCTCCGACAGCCTGGAGCCAGTCTGTCCGCATCCACAGGCACCAGTGGTTGGCCAGCGGATCGCCGGGCAGGTTGTAGTAGAACCGGGCGCGCGGGATGAAGTAGGTTCCGCCGTAGAGCTCCTCCAGATACGGTCCGAGGGAGGTCTTGCTGTAAACGTCCGCAACACCGGGCCAGCGTTCTTTCCAGTCATCCGGCAGCTTGTACAGCAGGCCCTTGGATACGATCTTGGCCGCTTCGGTGGCGGTGCCGGTGCCGAAGTTGTAGATCGCCACGTCGGTCATGTCCTTCGCGTTGATCCAGGTGATCAGCTGGCTGTTCCAGTCATTCCAGCTTACGTTGGTGCCCTGGAAGTCAATGTTGAACTTATCCAGGATCCAGCGGCTGTAGCCGTCGCCGTTCGGTGCGTTGTAGTCGAAACCGGCAACGACCTGCGGGCAGGTGTAGGTGATAGTGACTCTGTCATACTGTTTTTCCTCTGCGGAAGCGGCGCATACGATGCCGACCGCCAGCATCAGAGCCAGGATCAGGGAAACGAAACGTTTCATAGGGGTACCTCCTTTGAAAAAATTAATAATGAAGCCATCCGGCTTACCAGACAAAACAGAAAGGTTTCCGTACGGGATATGATGAAAAGCAGCTACAGCTACAAACGGACAGTTCATGGATAGCATTGATCTGAATCCGGACTTTTGCCTTGTTTTCTTCTGGCATTAATATATTATACTTGTTCGCCGTTGTCAAGATAAATCCTCTTTTGATCACGCTGAAACGTTTCTCGGATTTTGCTCCGGGTTTCTTGAATCTTGCTGCCATTTGCCCTTTAACTCCCGCTGTATTATGGTATAATGAAGCAAGCGCGTGTTTTGCGCCGGAATGCTTCCCTTCCGCAATGAATTGTGAGGTGTTTATGGCTGTGTCAAACATAACGGATCCCTCGGTCTGTGTCGGGGATGTTGTCCGCACCCGGAAACCGCACCCCTGCGGCGGTGATCAGTGGACTGTCCTGCGCACCGGCGCGGATATCCGGATCCGCTGCAATACCTGCGGCCGCCTGGTCATGCTGGATCGCGAATCTTTCCTGAAGCGCCGCAAAGCGACGCTTTCACGCCCGGATTCACCGCCGGAATCCCCGCGCTGACCTTGCCATTTCTCCTTTTTATATGGTATACTGAACAGGTTATACAGGCATATTCCCGCAGTTTCAGATATGTGATAAAAAGAAAGGTCGGTGGCCGTTTTGCGTAAGTACCTGTCTGTTCTGCTGCTGGCGCTGCTGCTGCTTGTCTGCGCCTCCGCGCTGGCCGAAACGGAGGTTTCCCTTTCCCCTGCCCCGGCAACGGTAGCAATTAATGAAAGGAACGGCTTCACGCTGCTGACCGCGGAGAATGTGGATCAGCATATCGATCTTCTCCGGCAGATCGGCGTTTCGAAGAACGATCTCCTGGCCGATTTCCAGGCCCGGGGCGTTGCGGCGCAGTACTGGAGCAATCCGAAGAGCGCGCGCTACACCTGCCTCGAAATCTCTGTTTCAAAGAATGATGAATCCGCCCTGTATCCTGACCTGATCCACAGTCCGGACGCGAAGGACAGCTGGGCAGCCTTCAAAGCCGGGTATAAGGACAATCCGGAATGGACGGCCCAGGGCTATTCCTTCTACAGCTGGGAACAGAAGGTGGCAAAATCCAACTACTATCTCCTGATGGAATACAACCGCACCGCTTATCGCGGATATATGGCCCGCACCACGTACAAGGGCTTTATTCTCACCTTCGATTACAGGACCTACAATCAGAAGCCGGTCAAGCAGCACGCCACCAATCTTTATAACGTGATCAAAACCTTCGCGGAAACTGCCGGCGTGGTCCCCGGCGGTGATGAAACGGTGCAGCCCGGTGAGTCCGGCGCCGCGCCGGAAGGAGAAAGCGGCGGCGGCACCGTTCCGTCCTCCGTTCCGCTGAATATTACAACCGCCCCGCCGGAGGAAACGAACACGAACACCTTCACGGTGGAAGGCATCACCCAGCCCGGCGCCCACGTCATCGGCGTCCTGATGCGCATCACTTCGGACGAACCGCTCCGTTATGAAACGGATGCCCACGCCCGCACCGGCAAATTCACCGTGAAGGTCACTCTGCCGGAGGCGGAGGAAACCTACTGGCTGATGACCCTGAACGTTTTTGTGGATGATAAGCTCGCTACGGAAAAAACCTTCCCGCTCACCCTGTATAAAAAGAACCTGATTCCGGTTACCGTCAGCACGGAGGTTCCGGAGGTAACCGCGGGAGACGAGCTGCGCATCACCGGTACAACCTCGAAGATTACGGAAATCCAGTGCATCGCCACCTGCGCGGATTATAACTGGACCAAGAATGTGCGCACCAATAACAGCGGTATGTTCGATTTCAAAATCCCCCTGAAATACGAAGGCGAATACAATGTCGTTCTGGTATTCAATAAAAAGGGATTTGAAACCAAGCGCCTCTCCTGGACGGTGACCCGCGCCATCACGGACGAAGCCCGCAGCGCGGAGCTTCGCAAAACGGCAAAAACTGTCAGCTACAGCAACCTGACCAGGCGGATCGACCAGTACGTGGGCCAGGCCGTTACCTTCCAGGCCTGGGTTACCGCCATCGAACCCGTCGGGGATGAATGGCGCGTCACCGCCGCCCGGACCCTGACCGGGGAAAACCATTATTCCCAGTTCGTGGTGTTCATGGCGGACGAGGAGCCTCCCTTCGCCGTGGAGGAAAAGCACACCTTCTACGGCAAATGCATCGGTCCGTATATGACGCAGTCCGAGGAAGGCACGGAAAGCGTCCCCTCCTTCGACCTCCTGCTGTGGGATTGAGCAGATATGTAAAAAACGGGGCTGCCCTCTGTGCGGGGCAGTCCCGTTTCAGTGTATGCCGGTCTTTTGTAAAACTCAGTATTCGATAACACCCTTGACGACGTTTTTGATGTCCTTTGTGCAGGTGGCGAAAGCGTTGATCGTATCGTCAAACGTGAACCGGTGGGACACGATCGCGCCGACGTTGATCAGCCCGCTCGCGATGGCGTTGATCGCCGTCGGATACAGGTTGCGGTAGCGGAAGATGGACTTGACGGTCAGCTCCTTGGTGGACATGATGCTCGTATTGAATCCGTCCACACGGTCCGCGCCCATGCCCACGATCACCACCATGCCGGCCGGCTTGGCGGCGGTCAGGCAGGCGTCCACCGTCGGCGTAAACCCGGCGCAGTCGATGCACACGTCGGCGCCGCGGCCGCCGGTAAGCTCGAGCACCTTTTTCGCGAAATCTTCCTCAGCGGTGTTGACCACGGTTTCAGCGCCCAGCTCCTTCGCCTTGTTCAGCCGCTTCTCCAGCACGTCTCCCACGATGATCCTTGTCGCGCCGTATGCCTTCGCGGCCAGCAGCGTCACCAGTCCGATGCAGCCCGCGCCGACGATGGCCACCGTATGCCCCAGCTTCACGCCGCCCGTGTTGCAGGCATGCAGTCCGATCGCCAGCGGTTCCACCAGCGCGCCTTCCGTAAAGCTCATGTTGTCGGGGATTTTGAAGGTGAAGGCCGCCGGATGCGCGACATATTCGCTCAGCGTGCCGTCATAGGGCGGCGTGGCCCAGAAGCGCACGTCCTTGCACAGGTTGTAGTTGCCCGTCAGGCATTCCTCGCACTTCATACAGGGCACGCCGGGCTCCATGCAGACCCGGTCGCCCGGTTTGAGAGTTGTTACGTTCGCGCCTACCTCGGTGATGACGCCTGCGGCTTCATGACCCAGGATAAAGGGAAATTCCACAACGAAATCGCCGATGGAACCCTTGCTGTAATAATGCAGGTCGGAACCGCATACGCCGACGGACCGGATTTTGATCATCACGTCGTCCGGGCCGATCACGGGCATCGGGGCCTCGCGCTCCTCCATCTGTTCCAGCGCGGTCAGGTAGAAAGTCTTGTTGGACACATGCATCTTTCCTTTCTGTTGTTTTTTCGGACTGCGCGATGATTCCCTGCGCAGGGTGCCGTATGGAACGCTTCAGTCTTTTCTCTGCTTTTGATTTTACGTTCGGAAAGGGTTGTTGTCAATATCGGCGCGGACAGAAAATGTTCCCTTCGCAGGCGGCGTTCCGCCGCTGTGTGAAGGGAACATCCGGATATGTTTCGGTCCGCTTTACTTCGCGGTTCTGTGCTGTTTTTTGCCCGCATACTCGCAGAGCTCCCGCAGTCCGCAGCTTTCGCACATCGGCCGCTGCGCTCTGCATACCCGCCGTCCGTGCCAGATCAGCCAGTGGTGGGCATTCCCCCACTTTTCCTTCGGAATCAGCCGGGTCATCTGTTTTTCCGTCTCCTCCACCGTATCCGCCCTGCACAGACCGATCCGGTTGCTGACCCGGAAGACGTGGGTGTCCACCGCGAAGGCCGGAATGCCGAACGCGTTGTAAAGCACCACGTTCGCCGTCTTCCGCCCCACGCCCGGCAGCCTCGTCAGATCCTCCATCCTGTCCGGCACCTGTCCGCCGTATTCGTCCCGGATCATCCGGCAGGCTCCGATGATGTTCGCCGCCTTCGTTCTGAAGCCGCAGCTCTTCACCATGGGATACAGGTCCTCTTCCTTCGCTTCCGCCATGGCGCGGGCGTCCGGGTACCGGGCGAACACCGCCGGTGTCACCTTGTTCACCTGCCTGTCCGTGCACTGGGCGGACAGGATCGTGGCGACCATCATTTCATAGGGATTGGAAAAGACCAGCTCCGCTTTTGCTTCCGGGTACATTTCCTCCAGCTTTGCCAGCGCTTCGTTTTTCTTTGCCTTTGTCATCTCTGCTCCTCGTTCCAGGTCCAGCTGACCTCCATGGAAAGCTTTTCGCCCGTGTGCTTGTCCGTAACGGCTTTGCCCGTACCGACGCGGATCAGCGTGTCGTCCTTCGCCGCCTTGGATTTGGAGTAGCCGTTCAGCGTATCCAGGGTATATGGCTTCGCGTCCTTTTCTCCGGCGGCAGCGGCCGCTTCGGCCTCGTCGTGCTTCGCCCGGTATTTCTCCGCGTCGATTTTGTAGATGGCAAGTTCATAGGTCATTTCCCTGTTTCCGACCTGCGACCGTGCGCTTTCGATGATGGTGACGGTCTCCTCCGCGTTCTGCCTGTGCGTCTGCTCTGCGACCCATTGGTTCATCTCCGTGTTCTTCTGCAGCCGTTCCGCCGCGGTATAGGACGTGCTGAAGGATTTGGTGTTGTAGTCGTAGACCGCGTAGCCTCCGACCATCGCCGCTCCGAGCAGGAACAGGGCGATGATCAGGGCGATATGCTTTTTCGTGTATTCAAGGTGCATTTTCCCCGGAAGGTCGTACCCCGCCCGGGACAGCGCCGGCATGACGCCCCGGAAAACCACCATCAGGATCAGCGACTCAATGGGAAGCATCACGATGTTCTTCACGATCCGGATCCAGACAAACGGCTGGTATACGCTGGTGTAGAACAGCTGGTAGTACCGGACCATGATCGGTTCGGTCAGCAGGATATTGATGAACAGGTTGATGCAGAATTTGGAAAGGATCAGCCGCGCCGGTGTGATGTCAGTGCTGTAAAGGAACAGGGCGAAGATGAAGGATCCTCCCATTTCCAGAATAATAAAGGGAAAATAATAGATCCCGTTCGGCGCGACCAGATAACCCAGCGTGTCGGAGATTGCGCCGGAAATCAGCGCGACCACCGGCCCGTATACCATGGAACCCAGCGCGTTCACGATGAATCCGAACGTGATGTTCACGTCCGCGGCAATCGGAATCTTCAGCGGTTTCATGGCGATCCGCAGCGCCAGGATCAGCGCGGCGAAAATCAGCGTCCGGGTATTTTTCAGTTCGGAAAACGCCTGCCGCCAGTACTCCGCGCAGAAAGGTGTCCTGAAATACTTCCGGTGAAAGCGGGTCTCATACATAAGAAAAAGCCTCCTGTCAAATCAAACGGTACACGTATTGATCCGCAGAGGCTTCCTGCCGGACAAGCAGCGGGATGCGCGTTCCCCACCGCACAGCTTTCGCTGCTTCGTCCCATGGCAACTCCCCGTCCATGGACACTTCACGCGGAAAACGCTACTCTGCCGAATCGCAAGACTGAATTCTGATCTTTCAGCGCTTCATTCTGAACGCTGTGTATCATCCTGAGCCGGGCGAAGGATCTTCCCCGGCTGGGTCATCTCCGGTTACTTCGCGATGATATAACCTTTCCTGCACAGCAGTTCTGCTGTCAGGATTCCGCCGCCGGCGGCGCCGCGGATGGTGTTGTGGCTCAGGCAGACAAACCGCCAGTCGAAAATCTTATCCTCCCGCAGCCGGCCGATGCTTACGCCGAAGCCGTTCTGGAAATCGCGGTCCAGCCTGGTCTGGGGGCGGGACGGATCCTCAAAATACTGCAGGAAAGGCTTGGGCGCGCTGGGCAGCTCCAGCCGCTGGGCTTCCGTTTCGTAGTTCGCCCACCGCTCCAGGATCTGTTCCTTCGTGACCTTTTTCGCGAACCGCACGGATACCGCGGCCATATGGCCGTCACTGGCCGCCACGCGCAGGCACTGGGCGCTGATCACGGGCTTTTCGGCGTTCACGATGACCTTGCCGTTTCCCTTGTCTTCCACATGGCCCCAGAGCTTCAGGGGTTCGTTCTCGCTCTTCTCGTCCTCGCCGCCGATATAGGGGATTACGTTGTCCACCATCTCCGGCCAGGTTTTGAAGGTCTTCCCGGCGCCGCTGATCGCCTGGTAGGTGCATACGCTCACTTCCGTGGGTTCAAAGTCCAGCAGGGGCGTCAGGGCGGGAACATAGCTCTGGATGGAGCAGTTGGGTTTCACGGCGATAAAGCCGTACTTGCTGCCCAGCCGCTTCCGCTGGGTTTCGATGACGTCCAGATGCGCGGCGTTGATTTCCGGCACCACCATGGGCACGTCCTCAATCCCGCGGCAGGCGCTGTTGTTGCTGACGATCGGAACCTCGTGTTTTGCGTAGTTCTCTTCCAGCGCGCGGATCTCGTCCTTCTTCATGTCCACGGCGCAGAAGCAGAAATCCACCTTCGCCGCCACGGCGTCGATATCCGACGCGTCCATAATCACCATATCCGCCGCGTAATCCGGAATCGGCCAGTCGAACGCCCAGCGTTCGCCCACCGCTTCGCTGTATTTCTTTCCCGCGCTCCGGGCGGAAGCCGCCAGGCAGGTCACCTTAAACCAGGGATGGTCCTTCAGCAGGGAAATAAAACGCTGCCCCACCATGCCGGTTGCTCCGATGATACCTACGCGATACTGATTCATTTTCTCTTTCCTCCCATGTAAGCAAAAAGCCGCTTCTCCGAGCGGCGGCGCGTTCGCGCTTTTGCTTGCTGCATCATACCATGAAGTACTTTTACTGTCAACGTTCCCCGCCTGTACATACATGATAAATACAGCAAATGATTTTAAACCTTCAGGCTTCCCAGCACTTCCCCGACCTTGTCGTGAATCACCAGATCGCACTGGTCGTCCACGGGCGTGGCGTCCCGGTTGATCAGCACAAGGTGCTTCCCCCGGAAATAGTGCAGCAGCCCCGCCGCCGGATACACCGTGAGGCTGGTCCCGGCCACGATCATCAGGTCCGCGCTGCGGATCGCGTGAATCGCCCCGGCAACCACGTCGTTGTCCAGGCCTTCTTCATACAGCACCACGTCCGGTTTGATCCGTCCGCCGCAGGAGCATACCGGCACCGGATCCCTGCTGTCCCGGATATATTCCGGTGGGTAGGATTTGCCGCATTTCATGCAGTAGTTCCTGTGAATGCTGCCGTGCAGCTCGAACACCAGCCTGCTTCCGGCCGCCTGGTGCAGCCCGTCGATATTCTGGGTCACCACGCCGGTCATCTTTCCGGCTTTTTCCAGCTCCGCCAGCTTCAGGTGCGCCGCGTTGGGTTTCGCCTCCAGCGGCAGCATCTTGTCCCGGTAAAACCGGAAGAATTCCTCCGGCCGGCGCATGAAAAACGTATGGGACAGGATCTGCTCCGGCGGATAATCGTATTTCTGGTGATACAGCCCGTCCACGCTGCGGAAATCGGGAATGCCGCTTTCCGTGGATACGCCGGCGCCGCCGAAAAAAACGATCTTTTCCGCTTCGTCCGTCAGTCTCTGCAAAGCTTCATACTTCATGGCACACCCTCCCCCATATTCCGGTGCCGGAATTCTCCCCGTGCCGGCAAGGAACCGGAAGTTTTCTTAAGCTTCCGGATTCTGCGGCTGTCCGTCGTTCAGCGCTTCCGGCGCCGCCGGCGGCGCGGCGGGTGCCGCGGGTGCCGCGTAAACGGCCTGTGCCTCGCCCTGTTTTTTGATCTTGTTTGTCAGCAGGAAGTAAGTCGTGATATCCAGCGCTGCTTCGCACAGCATGAAGATGCCGATCACCAGATGCTGGCTGTCCCCGAAAATGGACCGGTTGAGCAGCGCCAGTACGCCGATGGTCAGGGAAACAACAGCGCAGATCAGCATGATCCACCATTTTTTGACGCCGACCGTCCGTTCGTCAAAAGCGTACTGGACTTTCAGGAATCCGCCGAAAATCAGGGACAGGCCCCAGACCTTCGGGAAAACCTCCCGCATATCGTTCGGGCTGGAAATCAGCAGGATGCCGGCCAGCAGCAGCACAAGCCCGATCGCCAGATCCGCCCCCTCGATCCGTTTTTCAGGTTCGGACCGGAAATAGCGCAGCAGCAGCCATCCGCCGGAAACGACCAGTCCCGCGGCCAGCACCCAGGAAGCGACATTGGTAACCAGGTCTTTCAGAAGAATCAGCAGCAATCCGACAACAGCGTAAAACACAACCCACGGAAGGACAAAATGAAGGCTCATCTTGTCGATCCTCAGCCGCTCCGCTGTTTCCGCCTGCGGCTGATACTGTCTGTTTTCGCTCCGTTTCATCGCGACGCACCTCCGTATGATCCTTTGTCTTTTCGGCTGATTATAGCATTTTTCATTGTGCCCAACAACTATTACGCATCTGTTTCATTTACATTTCAATTCCAATATGATATAATGAATTATCTTTGCAGCAGGGAGGCGCGCAGTATGCCTGATTTATCGAAAGTAAAGGATATTCTTCCGGATCTGGCTGATTATCTTGTATATTCCGCCATCGCGGTCGTCACGCTGATCGGTTTTTTCAAGTGCCTGCTTCCGCTCTGGCGTACCACGCACGCCATGCGCCGGGCAATTTCCCGCCTGCAGGCGGACGCCGGGCAGACGGCGGATAAACCGGTCTGGCAGCAGTCCGGTTTCGTCGGCAAGCGCCTGCGGGGCACCTGGCTGCGTTTCCTGCAGAACGCGGAGCAGCTGGACCGCCGCGGCCTTCCTACCAATGTGGAGGACTATATCAACGACGATACCGTCACCCACGGCCCCGGAAACGCCACCCTGGCGGAGCTGATTCCGAACCTGCTCACCTCCCTTGGTATCCTGGGCACCTTCATGGGTCTTTCCCGGGGTCTTTCTTCCCTGAACTTCGCGGATTCCGCGCAGCTGGTGGAAGGGATTCCGGTTCTGCTGGAGGGAATGCGTTTCGCCTTCGGCACCTCGGTGGCCGGTATCAGCTGCAGCATTGTCTTCAATATGCTGAACCGGATTTCGCAGGGTTCCAGCTACCGGGCAATTGACGATTTTGTCGTCTCCTTCACTCAGCTGGCCATGTCCCGGCCCCTGGACAACGACGTGCAGATGATCATCCAGAATCAGGACCGGAACTTCATGCTGCAGGGCATCAACGACACCCTGGTGGACCGCCTGGCGGACAATGTCGGCCGCAGCATCACCCGGGCCATGACCCCGGTGTCCGATTCCATGGACCGGTTTATTATCGGCGCCACCCGGAATCAGATCGACGGTGTCAACCGGATCGTCGCCCGCTTCCTGGATGAGATGGACCGGAGTCTGGGCAATCAGTTCTCCGCCATGTCCGCCGCCATGGACGCGGTCACCCAGAACCAGATCGCCGCGGCCCGGCAGACCGGGGACACTGTTTCCGCGGCCCGGGGAATTGTCGATAACGCCCGCACCCTGCAGGAAATGACGAACCATATTCTCGATAAGTTCGACACATATATGAGCGGCATCAACCAGGTTCGGGAGCATGACGAAAACTATGAAAAGCGCACGGCGGAACTGCTGAACCGCATGCAGCAGGAAAACAAGGACCTGGCCGCCCTGATTTCCGGCCTGAGCGGCAAAATCAGCGCGCTGACCGCGGACGCCGGGGAAGCTTCCCTGAAGGAGATCCGCGCCGTCCTTGTCTCCATGAAGGAAAACATCAGCAGTATCAATTCCACCCTGTCCGCCATCGCTGAGGAGGACTGATCATGGCGCGTCAACGCATTCACAACCGGCGGGCCTCCCGCGGTTCCCAGGGCGGCGCCAGCTGGATCAGCTATTCCGACATGATGGCCGCGCTGCTGCTGATTTTCGTGCTGATTCTGGCCTACAGCCTCTATCAGTATTTCACCATGCTCGAAACCAAGACTCTGGAGCTGGATATTAAAAACAAGGAACTGGAAGAGCAGAAAATCGCGCTGAATCTCGCCACCGACGAGCTGAACGCGAAGGAGCAGGCGCTGATCATCATCCAGATGGACCTGGATAAGCTGCAGGACACGCTGTCCGCCAAGGAGGAGGAACTGAACAACGCCAAGGCGACCCTGATCATCCAGCAGAAGGCCCTCGAGGAAGCCGCGGCCAAGCTGGAGGAACAGCAGCTCGCCCTCGCGTCCCAGGCAAAGCGGATCGATGACCTGATCGGTATCCGTACCACCATGATCCGCGAGCTGTCCGCCTCCCTGAGCGCGGCAAACATGAAAGCAACTGTGGATCCCAACACCGGCGATATCGTGCTGGACAGCTCCGTCTTCTTCGAAACCGGAAAGTCCGTTATCAAGGAGGAAGGCCAGGATCTGCTGAACCGCTTCATTCCTGTATACCTGAACGTACTCCTGCAGGACAAATATGCGGACTACCTGGGTGAGATTATTATCGAAGGCCATACCGATTCCTCCGGTTCCTATGAAAGCAACCTGAAGCTCAGCCAGAACCGCGCGCTGTCGGTGGCTCTGTACTGCCTGGATCTGCCTTCCCTGACCCGGGCGCAGAAACTGAAGCTCCAGGACATCCTGACCGCCAAAGGCCGGAGCTGGTCGGACCTGGTATACTTTGAGGACGGCCGTGAGAATCCGGACGCGTCCAGACGCGTGGAATTCAAATTCAGCCTGAAGGACGCCGAAATGATCGCGGAAATGAACCGGATCCTCTCCGAGCAGGAGCAGTCTTCCGGCAACTGACCCCCGGACCGAACTGAGGTGAAACCGTGAAACCGTTAGCCATCTTCCTGGTGATTCTGGTCATCGCCGCCTTCGCCGGCGTCGGTTACCTGTATTTTTCCGCCAATCTGGAGGTTTCCTTTGTTGAATGCGTCGCGACGGATCCCCTCACCCAGGCGGATTACTTCAGCAGCCTGAAAACCAGCCTTGAATCCGGTACCTTTGTGGGCACCCGTTATTCCGTTCCGGATCTTCCGGATCCGGAAAACTGCCTTTTCTATACCTGGACAGTACGCGTGGCGAACAAAACCTTTCTGCAGGCGGATACCGTTGAAATTCAGGTAACGCCCATGTCCGGCGATATTCTTTCCATCGGAACAACGAAGGAAACAGTCCTTCCCGCCCGCAGTGAAACGAGTATCTCCGCCACCGTCCTCACCGCCCGGAGCATGCACTCCGTCCGGGAAGCGACGGTTACCTGGTATGTCTGGGGCCTTCCCTTCTCCGCCCGGATCACGCTGGGCAGATAAATCATGGAACGAAAAACCGGGAGCGCGCTGCTCCCGGTTTTTCTTGTGCCTGTTTCCCTTCGCCGGGTCCGGATCAGCTTTCCGGTGCCCCGGCCGGTTCGCCGCCGTCCGGCGCTTCCGGCAGTTCCCCGCTCCCGGGCATCTCCGGCCGTTCGCCGTCCCCGGGCATTTCCTGCTGTCCGTCGTCCCCGTTCCGTCCGGGGCGTTCCCTTCGTCCGCCCCGTTTTTCCGTTTCGCTGTTTTCCGCCTCCGGAGTTTCCTGCGTTTCCTCCGAGGGCTGTACCGTTTCTTCAGCCGGCGCGGCTTCCGGTTCTTCTTCCTGACCCGCCGTGATCAGCATATTCATGCCGAAGCGCAGTGTGTCGTCCGGAACAAATTCCGCCACGATCCGGTAGCCGGTTTCTTCGCTTTCCGCCTCCGCGATGGCGGAAACCAGGACCACCGTTCCCTCATAGGTTTTCTTTTCGCCGGCTTCCGCTTCGATCACCACGGTATCCCCTTCCCGGACCATGTTCACGTAGTCTTCCGGAATGGTCGCTTCCACCCGCATTGTATCCAGCGGATAAATCTCCGCTGCCGCGGCGCCCTTCTGGACGGATCCGCCTGCCTGCACGCTGACGCTGGCAACCACGCCGCTGATTTCCGCTGCAACGTCCGTTCCGCCCGCGGCGTACGCGTCAAAGGTTCCGTCCACCGTCTCCAGCAGCAGGTCCCCGCGCTTCACCGCCGCGCCGTCCTCCACGGCGATGCGTATGATGCCGCCGGCCGCGGTGATGGGTTCAGGAGCGATACGGCTGATCGAGCCGCGGCCGATCCGCTTTTCATATACATACTCCGCGTTCCGGTATACATCCACGGAGTCGCCGTTCAGGAACAGCGTCCCTTCCGTAATCTCCACCGTGAAGCTCGTTCCGCTGACGGAGGTGACAAAGCCGGTTCCCTTCCGGGCGGCGCTGCTGCGGCAGATGACTCCCACCGGCTCGCCCACATGCACATATTTGGTTTCCAGGCTGCCGTACGCGTTCTCGGTGGAAGCGTTCACCGTAAACCTGGAAGTTCCCTCAATGAACATCACGCCGCCGTAATTGTTCACGACGGTATCGGCGTCGTCCCCGGGCTGCGCGAAAATGCCGGTCACCGTTCCGTCCCGGTCCGCGTAGACCTTGTTGGTCTTCAGCGTGTACAGGGTGTCTCCGGCCTGAATTTTCTGCCCCACTTCCGGCAGAACGGTGTCCACCGTTCCGCTGACAGGCGCGTAAACCGTCACCGTCTTCGCGGGGATTGTGGTACCGCCCAGGGTAATGGATTCCGCGCAGGCCGCGCCGGCCAGCGTCACGGCGCACACAGCGGCAGTCAGGCAGGCAATAAACCGTTTCTTCATTTTCTTTCCCTCTTTTCTTATTTTTTTTTTTATTTTTTGATTATACAGCCCGCAGGGCTTCAATCGGATTCAGCCTGCTGGCCTTCCGCGCCGGTGCCCATCCGAAGATGATACCCACCGCGGCGGAGAAGCCTGTGCCGAGGAAAATGGCGCCCGTGTTCAGGACAAATTCCGTCTCCAGCACATTGCACAGGACATAGCTCAGCACCAGCCCGGCAGCAACCCCGAGCAGGCCGCCGATCATCGAAAGCAGGAAGGATTCGATCAGAAACTGGGCCTGGATCTGCCAGGGGATCGCGCCGAGCGCCTTTTTCAGGCCGATCTCCGCCGTACGCTCTGTAACGGTGGTCAGCATCATGTTCATGATGCCGATGCCGCCGACAATCAGCGCGATGGACGCGATGCCCGCCAGCAGGGTGCTCATCATGCCCATCATGGTTTCCATGGTTTCCTCGATGCTTGTCATCGCGGTCACCGTGAAGCAGTCGTCTTCAAAATCGAAGAGGACATCCATCTTTTCCTCAACTTCCGACGCGGCCGTTTTGGAATCTGTGCCTTCCTTCAGGTATACGGTAAAGCTGGTAATCTCCCGGGTGTTGTTGATCTTCATCGCCGTCGTGTATGGAATCAGGATGTCCGGCTTCCCGCTGAACAGGGAGGCCACCCCGCCGCCGGAATCCTCCTCGTAGCGTCCCGCCACCGTAAACGGGATACCGGAGATGTAGATCGTCTCCCCCAGCGGATTGACGCCGAAGAAAAAGGTTTCGACCATATTTTTACTGATCACGCAGGCGTACGTGGCGTTGTCGTCGTCGATGAAGTTCAGCGCCCGCCCCTGCAGGATCAGGTCCGGATTGCTCAGAAAGTAGTAGGCGTTCCGCCCGGAAACGCTCACGTTGGTTTCCACCGTATTGTTGTAGGATACCCTGCCGTTCAGGCTCACGCTCGGGACGATGCCCTCCACGCTGTCCAGCGCGGCAATCTGTGCCAGGTTTTCCGGCGTCATGCCGGTCTTGAGATCGCTTCCCGTCACGCCGACCGAAAGCCGTCCGGCGCCCATGCTGCTGAAGGAGGAGGCAAGCGATCCGGATACGCCGGACACGGTGGAAATCAGGGCGATCACCGCGGTAACGCCGATCATGATGCCCAGCAGGGTAAGGAAGGACCGGACCTTGTTCCCCCGGATATTGTCCATCGACATCCGGATGCATTCGCCGAGCATGACGAAGGTTCCGCGGACTTTCTTAAGCATCCTTCACCGAACCTCCTTCCGTGATCTCTCCGTCGATGATCCGGATAATCCGCCGGGCATGCGCGGCAATGTTCATGTCGTGGGTGATCATGATGACCGTCCGGTGTTCCGCGTTCAGCTCGCTGAAAAGCTCCATGATCTGCGCGCCGGTTTTCTGGTCCAGCGCGCCGGTGGGCTCATCCGCCAGCAGCAGGGACGGATTCCCGACCAGCGCCCGTGCGATCGCCACCCGCTGCTGCTGCCCGCCGGACAGCTGCGTGGGCAGGTGGTCCATCCGGTCCGCCAGTCCGACCCGTTCCAGCATGGCTTCCGCCCGCCGCCGCCGTTCTTTCGGCAGGACTCCGGCATAAATCAGCGGCAGCTCCACATTCTTGAGGGCCGTCAGCCGGTTCAGCAGCTGGGAATTCTGGAAAATAAAACCGATCTCCCGGCTGCGCAGCTGCGCCAGCTCTGTTTCGTCCAGCTCCTCAACCTCCCGTCCCCGCAGGGTGTACTGCCCCGCCGTCGGCGTATCCAGGCACCCGATAATGTTCATCAGGGTGGATTTTCCGCTGCCGGAAGGCCCGAGTACGGAAAGATACTCCCCTTCCTCAATGGAAAGGTTGATGTTCTTCAGTGCGTGAACCGGCTCGCCGCCCATGATGTAGTCTTTGTCGATGCCGCGCATCTCAAAGAAAACGTTCTCTGCCATAGCGCGTCACCTGCCGCTTCCGCCGCCCGTACCCGAAGGCCTGCCGCTGCCGTTGCCGCCGTTGTTTCCGCCGCCGGAATTACGGTTCCAGCCGCCTGCCGGCGGATTCACCTGCTGCGTGCTGAACAGCCCCGCGAAGAGGCCGGTCTCCGTCTCTTCCTTCTTCGCGACCGCGTATACGGTTTCACCGTCTCCGATGCCGTCTTTGATCTCCACATAATTGCCGTTCGATACGCCTACGGTAACCGGCTGCCGCGCCATTGTCCCGTCTTCCTGCCGGACGTACACGAACGCGGAATTATCCATAGCGGTGGAGATCGCGTCCATTTTCAGGATCACAACGTCCTTCGCTTCCTCCTTTGGAATCGTGACCGTCGCCTGCATCCCCGGATAGATATTTTTGCCGGATGTGTCCACATCCACCACCGCGGTATAGTAAGCCACGTTGTTTCCGCTGTAGGTGGAATAGTCGATGCTCTTCACCGTGGAATTGAAGGTCGCTCCCGCGGACGCCACCGTCACCCGCACGCTCTGGCCCGCGGAAACCTGGGAGATGTCGCTTTCGCCGATCCGGAAGGATACCTGCATATTGTCGAAATCCGTCACCTGAACCAGGCTGTCGTCCTTTTTAACCTCGTCGCCCTTCGCGGCGTTAAGCATATTGATCCGTCCGTCGAATTCCGCCGTAACCGTCGTTCCGTTGGAAAGCCGCACCAGCCTGTCTCCGTTTTTCACGCTGTCTCCGGTGGAAACGTATACTTCCCGGACTTTCGCGTCGGCGTCCGCCGTGTAGGTTGTGCTGTTGATCAGCTGCATGCTGCCGCTGTAGCTCAGGGAGTTGGAAATTGTGCCAACCGTCGTCGTGTAGGCGTCATAGGTAACGGTATTGTCCCGCTGAAGCTTCCGGATCACCAGGAAGCCGAATCCGCCGACAATCACCAGCAGGACGGCCAGTACAGTCAGCCTCCGGATGAGCCGGCGTTTTTTCTTTTTTCCTGACTTCCTTTCCGCTTTTTCGTTTCCGTTCATCGGTAAAACCTCCGTTTCCAGGATTGAAACAACTTACTTCCGATTATAGATTATCTGCCTGAAATGAATGGAATATGAACGCAAAATGAACATTTTCGAAAAAAAAAGAGCGCCGTGAACCGGTGCTCTTTATATGGACCCCAGGGAGCCGATGCTTTCGTTTTTTCACCCGCTATGTATAGCAGGCTGGTGCCCTGCCGACCGACTCTGCCGTCCCCTGGCGTATGAATACGGGGGCGTGGCATATCGATCCTTGGACCCGGGCTCCATTTTTTGAAATGTGGGGAAAACCGAAAAGCTGTCGCGATCCCCAGGAGATCTGCCTAAATTATATCATATCCCGCCCGTTCGTCAATACCTTCATTTTGTATACATTCGCTGATACCGGCAGGCCCTGTACCGCTCCGGGCAGGATTTACATTACATCCTTCCCTGTACTGCCTCCAAAAACTCCCTGCTGCTCACGCCCCGCGCTTCCCCTTCGTACAGCAGCGCCAGATCCTTCGTCATGATCCCGCCGTTGATGGTATCCAGCACCGCTTTCTCCAGCCTGTCCGCGAACGCCTGCAGCTCCGGCAGCCCGTCCAGCTCGCCCCGCTTGCGCAGCGCGCCGCTCCAGGCGAAGATCGTCGCCACGGGATTGGTGCTGGTCTCCTCACCCTTCAGGTAGCGGTAATAATGCCGGGTCACGGTTCCGTGGGCAGCCTCGTATTCAAACTGCCCGTCCGGGCTCACCAGCACCGAGGTCATCATGGCCAGGGAGCCGAACGCCGTGGCGATCATATCGCTCATCACGTCGCCGTCGTAGTTCTTGCACGCCCAGATGAAGCCGCCCTCCGAGCGGACCACCCGCGCCACCGCGTCGTCAATCAGGGTATAGAAATAGGTAATTCCGGCTTTTTCAAACGCTTCCCTGTATTCCTTCTCATACAGCTCCGCGAAGATGTCCTTGAACCGGTGGTCATATACCTTGCTGATCGTGTCCTTCGTGGAGAACCACAGGTCCTGCCCGATGCTCAGCGCGTACCGGAAGCAGCTGTGGGCGAAGGATGTGATGGATCCGTCCAGGTTGTACATGCCCTGCAGCACGCCCGGGCCTTTGAACTCAAATACGGTCTTTCGCGTTTCCTGTCCGTCCGCGCCGGTGAATACCAGTTCCGCTTTTCCCGCGCCGGGGATCCGCGTCTCTGTGTTTTTGTACACGTCGCCGTAGGCGTGGCGGGCAATGGTGATGGGCTTTTTCCATGTGCGCACCGTGGGCTTCACGCCGTTCACCAGGATCGGGGCGCGGAAAACCGTCCCGTCCAGAATCGCGCGGATCGTGCCGTTCGGGCTCTTCCACATTTCCTTCAGCCCGTATTCCTCCACCCGCTGCGCGTTGGGTGTGATGGTCGCGCACTTCACAGCCACGCCGTACTTTTTCGCGGCGTTGGCGCTGTCCACGGTCACCTGATCGTCCGTCTCATCCCGGTGCTTCAGCCCCAGGTCGTAGTATTCCGTCTTCAGATCCACAAAAGGCTCGATCAGCGTTTCCTTGATCCAGGCCCAGAGGATCCTGGTCATCTCGTCGCCGTCCATCTCCACCAGCGGGGTCTTCATCTGAATTTTTGCCATCTGTGCATCCTCCCGAACAAATATAAAAATCACCACAGAGCATTCTACGCTCTGCGGTGTGTATTTTCTACCAAATTCCGGAAAAACAACACAGAAACAACGAAGTCCGCCCGTTCCGCTGCTGCTCAGCGGAAATCGTATTCCGCCGCCGCGGAGTCCGGTTCCGGTGTCGGCGTGGTAAATGTCTCCAGGTGCGTGTAATCGTCTTTGGACTGATACCCTTCGTAGTCCGGATCGTACTCGTCCTCCGGCAGCAGGAATTCCTGTCCTTCCTCCGTGCCGAGCACCATTCCTTCCCCGTCCCATGTCCCCGCCATCGGGAAAATCAGCGTCATCTGCAGCCAGTTGACGCCGTCCCGGTACTGATTCGGGAAATACGCGTAATAGGTCCGCGGAATGGTTCCGTTCATTTCCTCCACAGGTTCCTCGAAGGAATTGCCCGGATTGCTCTTCGCCTTTTTTGCCCGTTCCGCCGGGATACGCATCGCGTCCTCCCAGGTCATCCGGTCCCCGTACAGCGCGCTGATAAAAGCCGCGGCGATCACCGGAAAGCGGTCCGGTTCGCTGACCCGCAGCTGCAGCATGTCCATGGAATCATAGTAGCACCGGACGGTGATTTCCACGCTTTCCGGAATCTCGGCGTTATCTTCCATGGTGATGCCCATCACCGTTTCAGCGGGATAGTTGGAAAACAGGCTGTTGACCGGGCTTTCCCCGGCCTGTGTCAGCAGCTGGTTCGCCTGCTCCGTGTATTCCTTCAGCACCGTCATGGCCGGAGAATCCTCCCGCCATTTCAGCGCCGCCAGCGCGATCGCCGGAAGCAGCAGCATCACAGCTGCCGTCCGGAGAATTCTTCTTACCATTGTATGCCGTCTTCTTCCATTTTGTCCTGCCGCAGCTCCACGGCGCGCCGGATCAGCTCCACCGCTCCGTCCACGCCCAGCACGCCCGTATCCAGGCACAGGTGGTAGTTGTTCACGTCGCCCCATGTACCCGTGGCGTAATAGTTGTAGTAGGTTGCCCGCTGTTTGTCCGCCTTGCGGATGGTTTCCTCCGCCTTCATGGGATCCAGTTCGTACAGCCGGATGATGCGTTTGCGCCGCTCGTCCATGGATGCCTTGATGAAAACGTTCAGGACGTTCTCATGATCCCGCAGCACATAGTCCGCGCACCGGCCCACGATGACGCAAGGCCCCTTGTCCGCGATCTTCCGGATCGTATCGAACTGCGCCAGGAAGATCCGGTGGTTCAGCGGCATCTCCAGATACATGCCCGCTGGATCCATCCGCCCCTGGACACCGCCCATAATGGAGAAGAAAGAGCGTTTCTCCTGCTTCTCATCATAGTTCTCCATTACTTCCTGACAAATGCCGCTTTCCTTGGACGCCTCCGCCAGCAGCTCCTTGTCGTAGAATGCGAAATTCATGGTCTCCGCCAGTTTCTTCGCCACTTCCCGGCCGCCGGATCCGTACTGTCTTCCGATGGTGATAATCGGACTGAACTTCATGGAGATCTTCCTTTCTTTTGTTCGGACGAACATTCGGCCTGTAAACAGAAAAGCCAACACTTTTTATTTCGGCTCCCGGCGCTGTTTTTCCTGCTTCCTCCGCCTTGTCTTTCTCTCTTTTTCGTGGTATTCTGCAGGAGATCGGATTCCCTGCTCTTCGGGAGCGGGAAATCAGAAAGCGGAAATACCGAAGATCGGAGCATATATGAAGACGCCTGTAAATAAGCAAACGCTGAGGAACCATTTCACATACAGCTGGTGGAAATACCTCCTTGTACTGGTGGGAGGCATTTTCCTCGTGGACCTGCTGTTCACGGTCACCGCTCCCCGCGTCCCGGAGGAGAAAAAAGTGGAGTTCTATGTCTACGGATACTCGGACAGCGACGCGGTCACCAAATATCTGGACAGAGTGCATGAGGAGGATCTGCCCGATATGGAATCCGTCATCAGCGTCAGGCTGACCACGGACGAAACCTACGGAGCCATGCAGCTGTCCACCTATATTGCCGTCCACGAGGGAGATCTGTATCTCCTCCCGCGGGAGGAATTCCTTTCCCTGTCCGCCGTGGGCTCCTTCCTGCCCCTGGAGAATGATGAGGCGCTGATGTCCATGTTCAATGAAGCCGGCAAAGATCTCAAGCGCGGCTGGCGCACCCTCTCCGAGTCGGACGAGACGCACCTTTACGGCATCCCGATGGATCTGCTGCCCGGTCTGCAGTCCATGTGCTACGCGGAGAACGGCTACCTGGCCGTGCTCGCCATGGGCGGAAACACGGACAACACAATGACCCTGCTGCGCCGCATGGTGAAGGATACAATCAATGAACCGGTGCCCGTTCCGGAAACGGAATCACCGGCGCCTGAAACTCCCGGCACCTGACCCGGAAAAGCAATTCCCCCGAAGCGGCTCGATGCTTCGGGGGATTCTTTTATCTGTGCATTCCTTTTGTCAGGGCTCTCGCCAGTTCCTTTTCCTGTTCACTGAACCGGCGTGACGGATCGTACCATACCGGTGCGGCCACCCGGAATACATGCTTTTTCCGGTCAATGTGGACGGGATACATTTTCAGCGCCCGTCCGCAGTTCCTGTACCACATTTCGCCCAGCCGCATCCAGCCGGTGCTGATCCATTCGGGGCGTGTCAGCCGCGCGTTCGGAATCTCGGGGAAAACCACCACAGCTTCGTCCCGCTGCAGGATCCGGATGCTTTCGCGCAGCGTCAGCATGATCCGCTGGTCGTGGTACACCGGAACATAGGGGGAACCCTTCAGCACCGGCGGAATCAGCGCGGCAGCCAGATAGGGCACCGTCACGTTCAGAACCGGTGCGAAAAAGGTGTGCGGTTTCCACCAGCAGTCCTTCCGCGCGTAGGCGGGGATCTTTTTGGCGCTCAGCAGCTCCTCGTTGATCCACGGATGGCACATGCCGCGCCTTGCAAACTTGAAGCACATTTCGATCGGGCCCATAAACCCGACGTTGTTCACCACGAAAACGCAGGGGCCTTCCTCAAAGGGCGTCTCCCATTCCGTCTTCATCCGGTGGGAAAAAGCCCGGATCATTCCGCCGGCAAACCGATAAGCCCGTTTTCCCATCCCGTTCTCCCCTTCCCGTCGTGAGCAATCAAAAGCGCAGGCCGTCATCCCGAGCAGGGCGAAGGATCCTTCCCCCGTTCTCCGGATCAGTTGCTCCTGGAGTAATTCGGCGCTTCCTTCGTGATTGAGATATCATGCGGATGGCTTTCCGCCAGTCCCGCGCCGGTAATCCGGATAAATTCGCTGTTCTTCCGCAGCTCCTCGATGTTCCTCGCGCCGCAGTATCCCATACCGCTGCGCAGGCCGCCGACCATCTGGAAAATGGTGTCCGCCAGCGTTCCCTTGTAGGGCACCCGGCCTTCCACGCCTTCCGGAACCAGTTTCTTCTGGCCTTCCTGGAAGTACCGGTCCTTGGATCCCACTTCCATGGCGCTCATGCTGCCCATGCCGCGGTAAACCTTGAAGGAACGTCCCTGGTAGATTTCCATGGCGCCGGGGGATTCCTCCGTGCCGGCAAGCAGGCTGCCCAGCATGACGCAGCTTCCGCCCGCCGCCAGCGCCTTGGTGATGTCTCCGGAATATTTGATGCCGCCGTCCGCAATGACGCGGATACCGTACTTGTCCGCTTCCTCCGCGCAGTCCGCCACCGCCGTGATCTGCGGAACGCCGATGCCGGCTACCACACGGGTCGTACAGATGGATCCGGGTCCGATGCCGACCTTGACGCAGTCCACGCCGGCGGAGATCAGGTCATGGGTCGCCGCTGCCGTGGCAACATTTCCCGCGAACAGCGTGATGTCCGGATATTTGCTCCGGATCTTCTCCACCTGCTTCAGCACGCCCGCGCTGTGTCCGTGGGCCGTGTCGATGTTGATCACGTCCACCTTGGCGTTCAGCAGCGCTTCAATCCGGTCAAACACGTCGTTGGTGACGCCCACCGCCGCGCCGCACAGCAGCCGGCCGTTCGCGTCCTTCGCGCTGTTGGGATATTTGGAAGTCTTTTCGATATCTTTAATGGTGATCAGTCCGCGCAGGTACCCGTCCTTGTCCACGATGGGCAGCTTTTCAATCCGGTGGGCCGCCAGGATCTTCTTGGCCTCCTCCAGCGTCGTGCCTACCGGGCCGGTAATCAGGTTCTCGCTGGTCATCACTTCGCCGATCGGGCGGTTGAAGTCCGTTTCAAACCGCAGGTCCCGGTTGGTCAGGATGCCGACCAGCTTCCCTTCCCGGGTAATCGGAACACCGCTGATCTTGTAGCGGCTCATCAGCTCTTCCGCGTCGCTGATCAGGTTCTCAGGGCTCAGGAAGAAGGGGTCTGTGATGACGCCGTGCTCGCTGCGCTTGACCTTGTCCACCTGCGCTGCCTGCTCTTCGATGGTCATGTTCTTGTGGATGATGCCGAGGCCGCCTTCGCGGGCCATCGCGATGGCCATCTTGCTGTCCGTCACCGTATCCATGGCGGCTGAAAGAATCGGAATGTTCAGTTTGATGTTCTTTGTCAGCTGAACGGAAAGGTCCACGTCCCGGGGAAGCACCTCGCTCTTTGCGGGTACGAGCAGTACGTCGTCAAATGTCAGTCCTTCCCTGATTCTGTCCTGCAGCATGCGTTTTTCCTCCTCTTTCCCTATGTATTAAAGGTAATTTTACCAATGTTTTTTTGCCGTGTCAATCCTGCGTTTCCGCTTTCAGGGCCCTTCCCCGGGCTTCCGGAGCGCTGTAAAAAAGTGGCGGATTTCCGCTGAATATGGTAAAATACCTCCCGGAAAGGCTGATCCCTTACAGGAGGTATCCCTATGAAAAAGAAGGTTCTTGTTTTTGTTTCCGCTCTCGCCGCGTGCGCGCTGCTCGTTTCCGCCTGCCTCTCCGCTTCCGCGGACGGGCGCCTGCTGCGGCTGGTTGAAGCCGCCAACGCCCTGCTCTTTGAAACGGAGAACGTAACGCTCACCGGCCATGCCGAATTCCGGCTGGACGGGGAACGCTTCAAAACGGCGGACGCGAAATATATGCAGGACTATACTTATTCGCATTGGCAGCTGGATCTGCTGACGCCCCGTCCCGGCGGGGAGGACCGTGAAACCGGCTACACCGTCATCGCCAACGGCGAAAAGTTCTATACCATGGAAAAATACAGGCCCGGCCGCTACGGTTCCGGGTTCGACCAGCCTCAGAGCACCCTGGTCCGCCGGTCCACGGCTTCAGATCTGCTGGTTTCCATGGGCCGTGCCTTCGCCGGTCCTGTTGAAGCCCTTCTCCTGCCGGACGCGGTAACTGCCGTGTCGGAATCCGCCGAAGGTACGGAACTGAAAATCCGCTTCACGCAGGATACGGTTCCCGCCATGCTGTCCCCCCTGCTGAATCAGGCCGCGCAGTTCGCCGTCCGCCGCTTCATGGGCATCGATTACGACCGCCTGTACGCGCCGTTCCGGGACGAGCGTTATGAGAACTATGCCACGGTAACCGCGGCCATCCTGGGTACCACCGTCTCCTTTGACCTGGCGGATACCGATGTAACGGTCCGCCTGGACGGCGAAAACCGGATCACCGCGGCCTCCGGCACCGTCAGCGTGATCCTGCACTCCGAATTGAACCGGGACAAAAAGCTTGAGATCGGATTCGATGTGCAGGTCTCGGATTACGGAAATACCATTGTGAAAAATTTCAGCCCGGATGCCTGGAACGTGATTCCGATGTCCGCTGTGTAATGAAAATCCCGGATAATTAAAGGAAGGCGGCTCGTCTGAGCCGCCTTCCGTATTGTTTCGGTTTATTTGAAGGACTTGACCACCGTGATATCCACCTTGCCGCCGCGGATTCCGATGGCGATCCTGTCCGCCAGCCGCCGCAGTGTGGACTGTTCGTATCCGTCCCACTCCGGATCCGCGCATTCGATCACGCGGTTGGCAAGATCGTTGTACAGATCGTCCGGAATCTGGTCGCTGTGATCCACTTCTGCCGCCAGTGCTTCCTCGATAGAGTCCCGGATCTTCCCCAGGAAGCTCTTCGCCGCCTCGTTTTTCCGGGTGGTGGAGGCGGAAATCAGCAGGCCGCGTTTTTCCTTGTCCATTTCCGTCTTGGTGGAAAGATGCAGGCAGAACTGGTTCCCCTCTGTCTCAATCCAGAAGGAAGCCTTGATTTCGCCGGTAACACTCCGCGCGAGGCTGAGCAGCTCTTCCGCGCACAGCTGAAGCTGCAGGCCGCTCTTGTGGTTCAGCTCCGTGAATACCGCGACCTTTTTCGCTTCCTTCAGCGCCAGATCGTATCCGTTGCCCTGGCTGTCAATAACAATGATGTCTGACTTCATAATATCAGTCTCCTTTCATTGTTATTCAATTGTCAGAATATCCGCGAATCCGGTTACCTCAAAAACTTCCGCTACGATCTCGTTCACATTTGTTACTTTCATGCCGCCCTTGCCGATCATGGCTTTGTGGGCAGCCAGCAGCACCCGCAGGCCTGCGGAGGAAATGTATTCCAGTTTGCTGAAATCCAGCGTCAGGCTTTCAGCGCTGCTCAGAGATTTGTTCAGTTCCGCTTCCAGTTCCGGAGCGGTCATGGTGTCCAGCCGGCCCTCCAGTGCGATCTCCAGTGCGTTTCCGTTCTGCTTGCTGGTAATGGTCATCGCCATAGTCCCCCTTTTATCCGTAAATGATTTTTCAGTCATTGAGAAGCAATTCGCTGTCCCTGCAGGAAAGTATAGCAAATAACCGGGAAACGGTCAAGATAATCCTTGTCTTTCCGTTTCACATTTCAGAAAGATTTCCGAATTTTCCGGATTTGACTTTCCCCCGTCCCTGTGGTATGATACCCTCCGTTGAGTGCCCGTAGCTCAGCTGGATAGAGTGTCAGACTCCGACTCTGAAGGTCACAGGTTCGAATCCTGCCGGGCATACAGTCCGCAGGCGCGGTGCGTAAAAGCAAAGCGCCTGCGGTTTTTTTGTTCTGTCTCTCACGTTCCCGGAATCCCTGGCCGGGTTTCATTTGCCGTTTCCTGAGACCCCGCCGCTCTGAAGCATTTCATCAAGAATGAACGCCGCGTCATAAATGAGGCGCGGGCAGGGCCGCTTCCGATAGAATGCTTCGCTGCGCTGCTCCGGCTCGCCGCCGCTTTCCGGACGGAGACCGGCCATCGTCAGCAGCTCACGGCAGCTGATGCTCCCGTTTTTCTGTTTAAACCTGTCCGCGAATTCTCTCACAAGGGCATAATGCCGCTTCTTGGCTTCGTAATCAGCCGGATCATCGTATCCTTTCACGATGCCGAGCACCAGCGCGGCGGCGCTCACCGCGCCGCAGGTTTCGCGCAAGCGTCCCAGTCCGCCCCCGAAGGAGGACGCCATGCGGGCGGAAGTGTCAATGTCATAGCCGGTGACGTCCGCGAAAGCGCAGAAAACCGACTGCGCGCAGTTGTAGCCTTTGTAAAATAACTGTTCCGCGATCCCGGCATGGCCGGAACGCCGGGAAGCATCTTCGTTTTCACGGTTGGCCGGGATATTCATCCGTGTTCTTCCTTTCTGGCATGCGTGAAGCCCTTGCGGCCGGCTCAGATCAGCAGCGAGGAAATACGCTGCACCTGTTCCGTGAAATACGGCCTCTCCCGCTCCTCCCGGGTCCCGCGTCCGTCCGGTCTTCTCCTCAAACCGGTCCAGCACAGTCCTTATATCCTCCGGAATCCGTTTCCTGCACTCCTTTTTCAGTTCCTCCGGCACGCCGTAATACGCCTCCGCCATGCTTCCCGCGATGCAGGTCAGTGTGTCGCAGTCCCCGCCCAGGGAAACCGCCGTGCGGATCACATCCTCAAAGTCCGTCCCTTCCAGGAACGCCGTGACCGCCTCCGGCACCGTCTCCTGGCAGCTTTCCACGTGGCGGTACTTCGGCCGGATCTCGTCGCAGGTGCGGGAAAGATCGTACCCGAACTCCGAAACGATGTAATCCCGGATCTCTTCCTTGCTCTTCCCGTTCCGTGCCAGCCAGATCGCCGCGGCCACGGATTCCGCCCCTTTGATCCCTTCCGGATGGTTATGTGTCACTTCAGCGGTCAGCCGGGCAATCCGCCGGGTCTCCTCCAGCGTATCATACAGCCAGCCGGCGGCAGCCACCCGCATGGCGGAGCCGTTTCCGAAGCTTCCGTACGGTTCCGGATGCGCCTCCCGCAGCCACTGCCGGAACCTTCCGCCGTATCCGGCGTCGGGATATGCCGCTCCCCACACCTGCATACACTCTGCCAGCGCATCCCGGATCTCCCCGTCCGTACCTCCGGATGATTTCATCAGCGCTTCCGCCACGGCAATCGTCATGACCGTATCGTCCGTGTATTCTGATCCTGAAACAAACAGCGGAAAGTCCTTCGTCTTGCTTCCGCGGTCAAACTCATAGGGGGATCCGATGATATCCCCGAGAATTGCTCCGTACATGGCATATCCCTCCGTTCTCAGTTCTCCCGTCCGGTGTTTTCCTTTTCCCGTACAGTCAGCGGATTCCCGCGGCAGCTGCGGCGGCCGCCGGCCTTCCGTTTTTCGGCGGTTCCGGCTGCCTGTGATCATACATGGGGAATTCTCCTCTTGTTCAGTGCAACTGCATCATACAATGATTGTTCGGCAAAATCAACAATGCAATGTCTATGTCGTTTTTGCCGGACACCGTCATCCCGCGCCGCTGTCATCTTTTCCCTGCCGGATGCGGAACCGGCAGCAGTAAGATATTCCGTAAAACATCTGATCAGATTCCAGCCTGCGGTTAGTTGTTTCAGTTCTGATCGGCACGATTTGCCGCGATAAGTACGCCTCCGGCCGCGTAAAACCCAGCTGACAGAATGGATTTCGCGTGAAAATCACTCCCTGGAAACGAATCATGCCCGTAAATCTCAAGGGAAGAACTGGATAAAAGGCAGAAGCAATGATATACTGATAAAAACCCGGGGGAGGAGGTGAAGCCTGTGTCTCAGTACATTCTTTACAACGACGATGTCCAGGTAGCGGTGTTTTCTGTTCACAGTTCTGTTATTACCGGATTCATCCCTCAGAAACCCGAATTGCTCCCGATGCAGATCTGCCATGCCGCAGCAGATGGCTTTGCCTCCTGGCTGCGGGAAAGGGCTGTTGACCTGAGCAGCGTTCAGCATCGGAATATGATGAATGAACTGGTCGGAAGCCGCGACAGAACCACAATCGCGCTCCGGACACATATGTTCAGCATTTCCGATACGTTTACATGTTTTGAGGAAGGCAGGTTTACTCCCAGGCTTCAGTTATGCCGGCCGGAAGATCAGAACGCGGTAAGTGACTTTATCCTGGTATCCAGTGATACCAGTCTTCGCGAACTGCGCGTTTCCACTCCCAATGCTTCTACAGATGGATCTTTCACAAAGACCTGGAAATATGAAGACGGTGATTGGTGGCTGTACAAGCTGCAGCCCAGCGCTGCGACCAGGATTGAGGTTGGAATCAGCCGGGTACTGCAAAGCATCGGGTGGGATGCCGCGGAATACCGTTATGTCGGGAAGTACCTTAAGCGAGTCAGGACCCGGAACTTTGTTCAGCCGGAGGAATTTTTTGAGCCATACGATTCTTTCCGTTTCTTCTTTGATGATCCCGGTGATGACGATGATGTGATCTGTCGAAACATCGCGTCGTTGGGAACTGAATTCGAAGAAGCATGGAAACGCATTCTGCTGGCCGATGCGGTGTTCATGAATACAGACCGGCATATGCGGAACTTTGGTGTGATACGCTCTTCCCGGACAGGAGAGGTCCTTCGTCTGGCTCCGAACTTTGATAACAACCAGGCATATCTCGCAAATCCGGGCGGAACATATTCTGACGGGATGCTGAAGCTGTATATGAAGCAGGCCGATGACAGGGATTATCAGAACCTTAAGGTACTGACTGATGAAATGAAAAAGTATCCATACCTGAAGCATGCGTTTGAAGCGTGCCAGGCTTTTCTGAAATGATGGGAAGCGGCCGCAGGCGGTGTGGTTCTCCCCTTTCCTGGTCCTCAGTCTTCCCGCAGAGGCCGTCTCCGTCGGCAGCGAAGCCTTTACGGGGATCGAATGCGCTCAGGCTGTCCGTCTGCCCGGAGCGCTTACGGATTCTGACGCGGATTCCTTCAGTCGGGATCCGGTCATCCTCGCTCCGAAGGGCAGCGACGCGGCCGCAAGAGCCCGCGGACTCGGCTTCCGGGTTCTGGAGGAATAATGCGCCAATCCGTCCCGGGGTGGACTGAGGGTATTACGCTTCAAATAATTGACAAATAATGTAAGAAGAGTACAATAGTAAAAAAACATAGACAAGGAGAAAATTACCATGCGGAAGATTATGGCATTGTTCATGGTAGTCCTTCTGCTTCTCTGCTGCGTAAACGCAATGTCAGAGGGCACCTATCAGGCAATCGGCGCGTTCCACGAAGGTTTGGCGGCTGTCCAGGCGGCGGATGGACTGTGGGGCTATATCGATACGACAGGCGCGGTGGTTATTCCCTGCGAATGGGAAAATGCGAATGACTTCAGTTTTGGCGTAGCGCGCGTGCAGAAGGACAGACTGTACGGTTATATCGATGCAAGCGGAAAAACGGTCATCCCCTGCAAGTGGAAAAACGGGGCTGATATTGCAAGGGACGGTATGCTCTGGGTCTCGGAGAATAGTTACGGCGAGCCATACCAGATCATGAATACAGAAGGCAAACTCCTTGGCCCCGGCGGATGGGAAGGTTCCCTTTATCCCCGTTTCTCTGAAGGGCTTGCGGCTGTATACAAAGATGGCTTGTTTGGTTATATCGATACAACAGGCGAACTTGTCATCCCCTGTCAGTTCAAGTTCGGCAACATCTTCAGTCATGGCTATGCTGTCGCACAGGATGACGGTGGTCTGTTCTTAATTGACAAGACGGGCGCTCCCGCATTCCCGGATCTCCCCCGTGCAGTCGTGGCGGATGCATTCCGTGAGGACGGAATCTGTTTCCTGGAATTCTTCGATGGTACCAGTGCGTATATCAATACGGACGGCAAAACGCTCTGTTCCCTTCCGGAAGGTTACAAATCCCGCAGCGGGTTCAGCGATGGACTTGCCGGCATCGGGACCATGAACGAAAATGGTGACCCCGTCGAAGCCTATATGAACACAAGCGGCGAGATTGTCATCAACAATTTGATTTCTACCCAGAAAAGATTCCACAACGGGCGCGTTTCTTTCGCGGATGCCAGAATTACCGCGGATGTACCGCTCCATTACGGTGTGATGGATACCACTGGGGCAATCGTGTACCCGTGCGAACTGGATGAGGAAGTTAACTTCGAGGAAATCGTTGCCCGTGCGGTCAGGGACGGCAAGGAAGCAGTGATGGATCTGAACGGTAATCTCGTGATTCCGTTTGAGGAAGGCTGCACCTCCATCGCGATTGGCGAAGGCATTGTCACCGCACTCAAAAACGGCGAGATCTCCCTCTTTGATTATGAGGGCAAACCTCTGAACTGACGAAAGAGATTGCACACGGAAACGCATACCGGTGCTTTCTCTGAACTTTGAAAAGGGACTGTGAGTTTTCACAGTCCCCTTTTTCGTGTACTCGTTTTCTGTGTGAACCTGTCAGCCGCCGATTTTCTGTCAGGATCAATCATCTTCCTCACTGATCCGCGGTGTCTTCCTCCGCCAGCATGGCGGCAATGCTCTCAAAGGGTTCGATGCCTTCAATATACCCCAGTTCCCTGTGCCGGATCACCGTTCCGTTTTTCTCATACAGCTTGAATTCCCAGGCGGTGCCTTCATCTCCGGCCTCCCCGGGTTCATTGTCCCAGTACGCGTCAATGCATTCCTGCAGAATATCCAGCTGTTCCGAAGAAAGTGCTCCTTCCTCCGTGTTCTCCGGAACATCCGGATCATTCGGATCAACAGGACGGAAGGTCGTTTTCAGCAGAAATGTTCCGTCCGCGTCAATCTTCCATGAACGCTTTTCCCAGTCTCCCGGCCCGATAAGTCCCCAGTTTCTTTCCGTGGCTTTCAGCAGCAGCATAGATTCTTCCACCTTTTTCTGTAGATTGTCTGGCAGCAGATAAAACCGGATCTGTATCTCTGTCTGTATTTTATCAGATTGAAATGTCTGTGGCAACTTGCCGGCTGCGTTGTTTTTGTTCTGAGCTCAAAACAGGATCACCGGTCCAGCAGGAACGTTGCGGCTTCATCCGCCACATGCACAATCCAGGCCAGCGGGAACTGGTGATACGCGTTCCCCACGTCCCGGATGGTATTCGGATTCGCGTCCGAGAATCCCATGTGGCAGTTGATTGCCGCGGCCTCTTCCGTGGTCAGCTTCATGAACTGCTGGATCAGGAAAACCGATTTGCCGCCGTGGCTGCCGAAATGGAACTTTTCGTCGATCACGTAGTACGGAACTTCCTTCCATTCCCCGTTGATCTTCTGGTTCCGCTTGTCCGTCTTGTACAGGTTCACCTTGCACAGGTCATGGAACAGGCATGCGATCGCCACCGATTCCTGCGAAGGCGCTTTATCCATCAGGAAGGTCAGCCGCTTCGCGTACTGATATACGTCAATGGAATGCTGGCAGAGTCCGCCCGCGTATCCACCGTGATAATGCGTGCTGGCAGGCGCCGTAAAGAAATCCGCCTTTTCCAGCCATCCCAGCAGATCCTCCAGCCCTTCCCGCCGGATATCCGCCCTGCAGATCGTCAGAAATTCCTGTTTCTGGCCCTCAATGTTCAGTTCCATCTCTGTGTCCTCTCAGTTCATGCAGTATTCAAAAAGATATTATGCCAGCCCGTAATTCGCGGCAGCCTTCCGCAGATCCTCCCGGATCTCCTCCACCAGGCGTTCCGGCGAAACCACCCGGACCACGTCCGCGAACTGTCCCGCCCAGTGCCGCATGGCTTCCAGGCTGACCTCGATGTGGCAGGAAACAGTGCCGTCCTCCTTCTCAAAGAAGGACACGTGGGATCCGAAGAAGTCGATGACCACGCTCACAAAGCTCTTCGGGATGATGAATTCCACCCGCTCCGGATCTCCGGAAAACATGTTCACATGCTGGTACAGGTATTTCTCCAGCTTCAGTCCGTCCTCCAGGCCCGCCACCTGGTTCCTTGGCTTGGCAGGCGTATCCAGTGGCCTGATGGACATGATCCGGTCAATCCGGTAGTTTGCCACATTGTCGTAATTGTCCTTGTTGCAGATCAGGTAGTACCGGCCTTCGCTGGCCACCAGCTGATACGGGTTCAGCAGCTGCTTTTTCGCGGTGCCGTCCTCATTCTTCCGCTCATGCAGCTTCAGATCCGTCCCGTAATATCCGTAGACGATCTCGACCTGCTTTCCGGCAGTAATCGCCTCGTCCAGCACCTCAATGTTGAAAAACAGCTGCTTGTTTTCCGGCGAGTCCGCGTTCATGCTGTGCACATGCCGCATCCGCTGGCTGAAATGCGAGCTGGACAGATCCCCCAGCTTCCCGATCAGCTCCTTCCGCTGCTTGTACGGCACAGACCGGGAGAACAGCAGGCCGTCAATGAGCATATGCAGCTCCGATTCCGAAAAATCATGCTCATAGTAGAAATTGGTGCAGATCGTGTTTTCCTCTTCTTCCCCGGTTTCCCTGTTGATGAACTTCCGGACAAACTCATCCTTCGGATAAATCGCGTACCCGGCGTCCATCAGGTCCGAAATGTTCCGTTTGATGGTCGCCCGGTTCACCTCCATCCCGTAATCGCTCAGCAGCCTGTCCGCGATATCCTGCTGCGTCATGGGATGATTGATGTCCGAATACTTTTTCAGAATGTTCAGGATATAAAGGATAATGATCTTTTTTCCGCTTTCCGCCGGCATATTCGCTCTTCTCCTTTCGCGGTACTTCAGTCAGCATAACAGGGATGCGCAAAAAAAGCAACATCCAATGTTGTAGCATGAGGATGCCGGAACGCAGAAGATTCAGATTTCCGAAGTCCGCTGCCGCCGGCAGGCGGCGGGCATGCAGTGTAACAATCCGACACAGAAGGAGGCAAATCGCGTGAAGATCTGGTTCACCCTCACCGGCACGAATCACTACCTCGGTTCCGATTTTCTGGAGAAGGGCATGAAGATCCGCCTGGAGAAGGAGCCCGACAACAAGTACGACCACGAGGCTATCAAGGTCCTGCTGGACGGCGTCGGCCACATCGGCTACGTCGCCAACAGCCCGTACACCGTTCTCGGCGAAAGCTGGAGCGCCGGCCGCCTGTACGACAAGATCGGTGATACCGCGAAGGGCAAGGTAAAGCTCATCACGGACCGGGGCATTCTCTGCACCCTGAAGCAGAAGAAAGAGAATGCCGATCCGCTGACGTCCGGAAACAATGACCCTGAGGATATCACTGCAGCGCAGCCGGACGGTTAACCCGTCCGGCCGCGTTTTTTCCGGACAATTTTTGATTATGACAGTTCAGGAACAACATGGCTTCCCTTTTCATCGCATGTGACCCGAAGCTTCTGCGGGATGCATTCGTTAAGCTTGTCCACGTGTGAAATGATGCCGACAAGCCGGTTTCCCTCGGACAGCTGGCCCAGTACATCCAGCGCTTTTTCAAGCACGTCCGGGCTGAGCGTTCCGAATCCCTCATCGATGAACAGCGAGTCAAGCTTCTTTCCGCCGGCATGCATCTGAACCACATCGGAAAGACCCAGCGCAAGGGAAAGGGACGCGTAGAAACCTTCGCCGCCGGACAGCAGCGAAGCGGAACGGGCTTTATCCAGAGAGAAAGAATCCCGGACTTCAATGTCCAGTCCGGCCGCCGCGGTTTTGCGTGCCGCTTCCCGCTTATGGACAAGCTCATATCTGCCGCCGCTCATAACATCGATACGGCGGTTTGCCATTTCCAGAATTTCCCTGAAAACGACACCCATCACATGCCGGTCAAAACTGAGTTTCCCGCCGACGCCTGTGGAACCGATGGCAAGGATTCCCAGTTCATCAAGGCGTCTCCAGGCGCGGTCAGTCGAGGCAAGCTTCGCTTTATAGTCCCGCGCTTTATTCAGGATTGTCTTATGCTCGTCGCGCTTCGTTCTTTCTTCCGTACATGCGGAATCTGCTTCTGCAAATTCATTTTTCTTTTCGATAATAATTTTGTTCAGCTCATCCAGGTCCGTGTGTGTTTTTCCTTCTGTGTCCTTCGCGAGTTTTCCGATCCGGTCAACGGTTGTTCTGCAGTCGTTGTCATAGTCGATAACCGCTTTGTTCTGATCCCGGATCCACTTTTCGCCGTCTGTCTCATTGATCTGCTTCAGAACTGCGAGTGCGTCATCCTCGTTGTTGAATCCATGATCCCGCAATGCTTTTTCCATTTCCGCCTGCGCTGTATCCAATGCTTCCCGCAGGTCGGGAATCTCTTTTTTCTTCCCGTCAAGTCTGCCGTTCACAGTGTCATATGCCTGTCTGGCTTCAGTCTGAGCTTTGGCGTGGGCGTCCGTTTCCGTTTTGATCGCAGTCTGCTTTGCTGTCCATTCACTGATCTTATTGTTTGCTTCCTCTTCAGACGCAAACAGCAATGTTTTTTTCAGGGCTTCAATGGCACTTTCCGCCCCTGTCTTTGCCGCGTTCTGTTTCGTCTCTTCAGTTCTCAGCCTTTCAATATCCTCCTGGACCGTTTCTGCTTCCTTCAGGTTATTCTCCTGTCTGTCCAGGAGCTCATTCCGCTCATTCTGCTTTTTCTTTGCGTCCAGCAGTTCAGTCCGGGCAGTCTCAGCCTTTTTATTCAGTTCCTGTTCCGCGTCCGCCAGGAACTGTTCCCCGGAAACCTGCTCCCATGTGCATCCGGGGAACAGCGGGTCTGCTTTCCGGAGAAGATTATTCTTCCTTTCCGTCAGTGCGTTCCTCAGTTCCCGGACACGCGCGTCCTGATCCCCGCGTTCCTTCTCTGCCCGCTCATGGTTCTCCCTTGAGTTGCGGACATCGTCCTCTGAAGGTGTATCTTCTGTTCTTGCCGCGAAGCAGTTTTCATCCCCGCTGGTATGAATTGAACCGCAAACCGGGCATTTTGCGCTGCCTTCGGACATGATGGCCTGCCGCAGGTCGTCCGCCATAATGCCGGCCTGCCCTTTGATAAAACGCTGATAAAGATCATGATGCAGGTTCTCCGTTTCACTTGCTTCCCCGCTCAGTCTGGCCAGCTCTTTATCTTCCTTTATCAGTCCTTCCTCATCCTTCAGAATAGCCCTGATATTCGCTTTAATACCGTCTTTGTCCGTAAATGCCTTTTCGGCATCCCTTGCCTTCTGTTCCTCCGTGGCCAGAGCTTCCGTCTCATGATCAATATCTTTCAGTTCTTCAAGCTTTTTCTCAAGACTGGCCTGTTCATCCTTCAGCTCCTGCTGCCGTTTCACCGCCTCCTCCCTGGCGGTACGGGCCGCGTTTTCCGCTTTCTGAGCGCTGTCCCTTTCATCGGTTTTCTCGCTCAGTTCCTTGTACCGCGGCAGCTGTTCTGTCAGGCTGTGAATATCATTCCTGAGTTTTTCCGCCTGCCGCAGCGGTTCTGCGTCCCGAGCGACCGTATCCGTGGCTTTCCTCAGTTCTTCTTCTTTTTCCTCCAGGGATGCTTTCAGCGTCTCAATTTCCCGGCCGGCTTTCTCCAGATCTTCACTGGCTTTGTTTCTTGCGGCTATTCTGGGATTCACGGTGTGCAGCACGGTGGTAACTGTCTTTACGGTTTCCTCCAGTGTCCTGATCTCCGCTTTCATTGCGTTCAGCGACTCCAGATGCTCCTGCTGCTTCTGAAGATCGTCAAGGTCGCGGTTTACGCCTTCCGCGGCTCCGTAAGCGATATTCAGTTTTTCCAGTTCGCCCTGAATATCTGTCTTCTTCTTTTCCAGCTCCGCAAGTCTGGTTTCATCCTCCGCGGCAAGTTTCTCCAGGTTGGCGATGCACTCCGGATTCTCCGGATTATACAGAACCCGCTCCTCTGCCGGAATCCGGTTTGCCGGGAAACCGTCGTCAATCAGCTTCTGCAGTTGACTCATATTTTCCCTGCGTTGTTTCTCCAGCAGTCCCCTGGCGCCGTACAGCAGCTCCTGATACCTTTTGAAAGCGGAATTATCAAACAGCCTGCCGAGTATTTCATTTTTCCTGTCACTGTCCGAGTTGAGGAATTCCCGGAATTCGCCCTGGGCAAGCATGACAATCTTCCGGAATTGATCCACTTTCATTCCGAGCAATTCCTCGCATCTGGCGGTTACTTTCTCCTGCCCCCTGACTGTTTCATCCGGTTCCGTCAGTTCCGCTTCCTGTTTAGCGTCCCCGTATTCATCTGTCCCGCGTTTTCTGGAAAAATGAAGTCTCCGTTCCACTTTGTATTCCCGGTCATTCTGCCGGAAAAACAGTGTCACCACGGTATCCACGGAAAGGCTTACCCTGTCGGAATGCAGCTGGGCAGTTTTTCGTTCCCTGCCGCTGGCCTCACCGAACAGTGCGAAAGTGATTGCGTCAAAAATCAGCGTTTTTCCGGTTCCTGTCCTGCCGGAGATCAGGAATAATCCGTGGCTGAAATCGCTGAAAGGTACAACTGTCTTCTCGGCATAGGATCCGAAAGCCTGCATTTCAAGCCTGATCGGTTTCATTCCCGGTTCACCCCCTGTCCAAGCACGAAATCCACAATCTTGCGGAAATCTTCTTCGCTCGGCTCCTTCTGTTCCGCTTTCCTCGTCATTTCGCCGACATAGGTCATCAGCGCGAGATCCTGCTCATCAGGCTCAATGCCGTTATTCCTGCCGGTAAAGAATTTCGCGAACAGCTCTTCAACCGGTATATCATGAATATCCCCCGTTCCGGACAAAACAGCTTCCCCGCTGAAGCTTCTGTATTCCGAAGTGAGTTCAAGCACTTCGCTTCCGTGCGCGCGCGCTGTTTCATGCAGAAAATCAGATATTTCCGGCATGACCCGTGTATCTGTCAGAATGATTTTAAGATATTCATTTTTCCAGGGATTTTCCGTCATGACCGAACGGATTTTTGCGTAATCGTCCCGGATCTCGCGCATACGGTGCAGGGGATCAATCTTCTGAATTTCAATCACCGGATCCCTGCCTTTTTCTGTCAGCGTAATCAGCAAAGGCCCTTTTTCCGGTTGTTTTGTTTCATTGAAATGATACGCAAGCGGTGATCCCGCGTACCGGACGGTTTCCCTGCCGACCGGATAGGAGGAATGAATATGGCCCAGCGCCGCGTAATCAAATCCGTCAAACGCGGTATAGTCCACCTGCCCGACGCCGCCGACCATGGATTCCGATCCGCCTCTGACCGCTTCCTGTCCGTTTGCTGTTACATTCTGGTGGGCAATCACTACATTTCGCTGCGTGTAATCCACCGGCTGCGCGGCCAGAATCCGCCGGACCGCAGTGTCATAATCCCGGATCTCCTCATCTCCCAGCACCTGTGCGATCATTGCCGGATAGACATACGGCAGAAGCCAGAATGTAACCGGACCGTATTCATCCTCCAGCGTCGTGTGCGTCAGTTCGGCGGACGAATCCAAAGGCCTGGAGATAAAAACCTTCTGCTTTGCCAGCAGCGGACTCAGGAAAGACAGATGATTGATGGAATCATGATTCCCTGCCGTAATCATTACAGGAATCTCCATTCCGGCAAGTTCTGTCACCAGTCTGCTGAGCAGAACCGCCGCTTTTCCCGGAGGCTGTCCTCTGTCATAAACATCCCCGGCAATCACAACAGCGTCCGGTTTCAGCTCACGCGCCTTTTCCAGAAAGTGTTCAACCCATACCTTCTGATCGCCGTTGTCGATCAGGGAAGCTCCGTAAATGATCTTCCCCAGATGCAGGTCTGCAAGATGCAGAAATCTCATATGGATCTCCTCCCGTTCTTCCCGTAAGGACAGTTTCCTCTGCCCCGGGTTTCTTTGCGTGCTGTATTCCGGTCCGGAATACAGCGGCAGCCTCAGCGGCCTGCCGCTTTTTTCAGCTCCATTATCAGTCCAGCAGTTTTGGCACACCCAGGTATTTTTCCGCGTTGACCCGGACAACCTCATTGGCGTATTCCGGATCCGCATGATCATACAGCCAGCGGATGCCTTCCTTCAGCTGCGGCCTCCTCGCAGGCTTCCCGTCCGGTTTGATTCTCGTGCCGTGCATATCGCTGCCGATAAAGGAAATCATTCTCTCTTCTGCCATCCACTGTGCCAGGTTCCGGGTGGCGTCTTTGGGATTCAGGAAAAGGTCATACGCGTTCACCTGCAGGCGCACATCCAGATCGCAGATACGTTTGGCCAGATTCCAGTCCTGCTGCACCGCCTGATACCTTTCCGGGTGCGCCAGGATTGTTTTGATGCCGCTGTCCTTCATCTTCTTCAGGCGGCGCAGCATCACATCCGCCGGTTCAGTCACATTGCCCCATTCCAGGAACTCCACCATATACCAGTCCGACTCCCCCATCGGAAAAGCTTCCTGGTTCCTAATTCTCTCCACAATATGTTCCGAGCAGTACCACTCAGTCCCAAGTTTTGCCTTGATAGGAGAACCCGATAAAAACAGATATTCCGACAGTCTCTTATATTTCTCCGCGACCGTGTCCCGGTCCGGTCTGTACCCGTTTTCCTCGCCGTAATGCGGCGTGGCAATTGCCCACTGAACACCTTCCTCCCGGGCCAGCTGAAGCAGCTCCAGTGTTTCTTCCACAGACTGCGAACCGTCGTCCACTCCCGGTATAAGATGCCCGTGAATATCTGCCGCGTGTTCCCTGTACCAGATATACCCGAATTCCTTTACCGGATTTCTCAGCCTGTATCTCACAGCCAGATAAGCTGCCGCGTGCTTCAGCAGTTCCAGGTCTGATTCATCTTTCACGCTGTGGAAGCATTCCTCATATCTACGCCAGTACAGACCCGTTTCTTCTGTGTCCAGGTCTTCCGTTTCCTCCGCCCCAGCCTTTGCCAGATAGAAAACCATACCCGTCCCAATTCCATCAGAAGCAGATTGCCATTTGCCGTCCTCAAAAACCGTATCCAGCTGAACTGCCAGGCTGATCCTCCCGCTGAATACTGCCCTGTCGGTTTCCTGCTCATTTTCTTTCACATACAGTTCCGCATTCGGAACAGACACACGCCCAGAGCCCTTCTGCTCCAGCAGAAAACGGGGATCACCATACTTCATGGTATATACAACTGCGCTGCAGGTATTTTTAAGCTTCACAGACCAGCCTCCTCGTTATATGTTATAACTTATGCCCGAAATCAGCCGGAAGATGATATCAGCATATACTCCTGTTTTATTTTGAAATATTATAGCATAATCATACAAATCACTGTATTAAAGTATAATGCAACTTTTAGAGAATGCAACCGACTTTTCTCCGGCTGTGCGGATCAGTTCCCCGAGAAGCTGGCTTTCCGGATAATTCTTCCTGATCCAGTCAGCCATAAGCCGGCGGTCCTTCGTGTAATACTGCCTGATCCGGATCATCGGCTCCAGATCGTCTTCCCGGAACAGGTCAGCCATTCTGGCAGCGGCTTTCTGCCGTTCCTTCACGGTCTTTTCTCCGGCGGAACGGATCAGCCGGGACACCGGCTGTGTCTTTTGCGAGTCAAAGTCAACCGTCCCGATTTCCCTGACTTTCAAAGGTAATCTTCCCGCTGCTGTCGCGGAGACCAGCACTTTCAGTCTTTCCCTGTCAGTATCATTCGCGCCGGGGACTTTCCCGCTGAGTTTTTCCCAGTATTCCGTAAAATATCTCAGAATCACAAGCTCCATTGTCCGGCTGATCAGGTCCTCAATCAATGGGAAGGATCCATCATCGCACATGGCATAGTTTTCAATCAGCCCGGCTGTGAACGTATACGCGATATACCGGATGTATTCCGGTATCCCGGTTTCCTCATTCACAGGCAGCCAGATCCGGTCGGACCTGTATCTCGCGAAAACAAGCACATCCTCCCGTTCAGCCGGAAGAAGCTCCGCCATGCCGTCTTCAAACCAGAATCCTCCTGCTTCATAGAAATCCACAACAATCTTCTCTATAGCCAGGATCACTTTGCTTTTCTCATCCGGAATACCTTTCACATAGAAATTAATCCCGTGTTCCGGATAACTTGTGGGAATATCGTAAACATATGATTCCCCTTCCGCCCTGTCCTTCTGAATGTCGGCATAATACGACTCAAAAAATTCTGTTTCCTCAGGAGTCATGATTTGGGGCCGGTTGCCATTGATTGCGGCGCGCAGAAGCCACCACATCATATTCTCACGCAGCATACCGGAACCTCCTTTCCGCGCCTCTTCCGCGCAGGATTATCTTATCAGGCGAACCGAAAAAGCACCAACATACAGCGGTTGAATCGCAGCGGGATTATTCAATTGTGAATTGAATTATGAATACATCGCAACCGGAATCCGGCTGTTGATTCTTACAATGTTTTCAGCTCTGTTCCCGGTAATCCGCCAGCCGTCACCGTCTGGTCCAGTCAATCACTTCCACGATCTCAATGTCCGTCGCGTCACCGTACTTCTTCGGCGGTTCCCCTTTCCGGATCCGCTCGTTGTTCGCATGCATCTCATACGCAAATTTCACTGTCATCACCAGTGCGAACAAAGCAGCCATAATGACGCTGAAAATAATAATATTCATGATCATTCTCCTTCCTTCTGCCCAGTCATCCGCGGCACCCGGCCGGCATCCGGAACACCCTGTCCGGATTATACCGCTTCTTCCCCGCTCAGAATGTGTATCCTCGGATCATCCATATCCACCGCCCCGACGGCCATCCCGAACACGATCTCAAAGAAATCCGTCAGATCATGATACGGCCCCTGGGTGATCCGTTTGTACACCTTCGAGACCGGTGCCGCCCAGAAATCCTCCTTCCCGATTCCGATCTCGCCCTCCTCATTCTTCGTCCAGGCGAAATCCAGATCCTTCAGGCCGCACCGCAGCAGCACCTCTCCCAGGTAAGCGCCGTAGAGATTAGCAACGCTGAGAAGCATATGCTCCGGCAGCGGATTGTTCCTGTGCTGCTGCCAGATCATCTGCGCAAGCGCGTCCACCGCCTCCAGGCTCTCTGCGGAATAATCCAGATCCAGTTCCCAGATCCTCGCCGCCTCCACGGCCCTTTCTGCAAGCTCCGCCATTTCCTTCATAATCCGTTTCCTCCTTTGTCACTTCTCATCGTTCACTTATATCCTACAAAAAAAGATGCGGAGTTTTCTCAGCATCACATATCCGGGATCCGAAAAAAAAGAAGGCAGATCCCTCTGCCCTCTCTGTATATCCCGAAGTTCTGTGCCGGCAGGCTCAGTCGTTCGCTGTCACCGCTGCCGTAATGCCTCCGCCTACAGCGGCAGCCCCCGCGCCGACGCCTCCTATCACTGCCAGCGCACCCCAGCCAATGGGGCCGCTCAGGGCGCAGATCGCAACCGATGTAAGCGCCGCCGCTCCCATGCCGCTCGTCCAGCCGAATCCGAAAACCTTGTTCCAGTCGACGCCGCCGTTCACATTTTCCATTTCCGCAATGTTCAGTTCCTTCATTTCCTTATCCTCCCTGCTCCGTGAGCATCTTACTTTATATTTTCCGTCCCGGTTGTTTCCCGGAACACCTGTATATACGCCCAGGCCTCGGAGGATGTCAGCAGAAATTTGTAAAATTATTCCATTGTACCAAAATATCCCATCCTGTCTTCGGTTATATCATACTTTTATCCTTCGCCGCATTCGGAACTGTATGCTGTGAAATCATTTCCGGCTTTTTCTTTTATCCCTCTTTCAGGAACCGCGAACAGTAACAGAACCCGCAAAAATGTGCCGGACGATGGCCGGCACATCAGAAAACCTGTAATATCGAGGCATCAGAGCCCCGCCGCCCGCTTCAGTTCCTCCCACACCTTCACCATGGCCAGCGTATCCAGCCGGCAGTAAGCCAGCAGGTTCCTTCTCGTCCGTTCCTGCTCCGCCGGTTCCATGTCCCTGATCATCGGGAAGACGCTCATGGCTTCCGTTCCATTGTGCACGCCCTCCAGCTCATGGTAGTCCAGTTCCGGATCATCCGGGCAGATTGCCGGCAGCACGCTCTTGATGGAGAAGCTTCCGCCGATCTCCTTCCGGTAATACCATCCCTTCTGGAACGGATCCAGCAGGTCAGCGATGTGGTCGGCAATGGCGTTCAGGTGGTCCGCCAGGTCCGGAAAAGTATCTGCCAGCTCCCGGAGTCTGCCGCATTCAAACCGCTTGTTGAACGCTGTCACGCAGGCGTCCGCCGGGATATCCCCGCACAGTGCCTCCGCGATTGCCCGCCGGGGATCCTTCCCGCTCTCCGCCAGGAATTCCCTGTGCTGCAGCGCCCCGCCTTCCTTTTCGATGAAATGCAGGGAATACTGGAACGGAATCTGCGTGAACGGACGCGTCCCGACGCAGAACGGCACCGCCGGCATCATGGTTTCAAAATCCAGGAAATACAGCGGATACGTCAGCGTGCCCAGAAAAGCCTTCAGCGGTTCCCTTTCCGCGTACACGCCCTTATCCCGCAGCCAGTAATCCATCTGCCGCAGCTGCGTGGCGTTTTTGATGACCTTTGCCTTTTCCAGCTGCTCATAGGTGACCAGCCCCTGCCGGTAGTACTCAACCATCTTTTTCTTCGACAGCCGGTAAAGCTGAAACACATTGGGAACAGGAAGCTCCCGCGTACACCAGGAAAAGAACTCGCAGTCCCTGCATACTTCCGTCAGTTCAACCGCCGGTTCCTCCCCGCTTCCCAGCACCCGCTCGGCCGTTTCGAGCATCCCGGGCACCGTCGCTGCCTGTTCCCGGGACGCCTGTTCCGTCAGGTCATTGAACCGGAAGAATTCATGAATGTCCAGGCCTTCCGGGCCCAGCACATAATCCGTATTGATGCTGACAAGGTATACGCCGGTGACCTTTATTCCGCAGTGCTCCAGCACGTATTTCTGGTAGGACACGTCCGCGACATATTTGTCCTGCGTTCCGTCCGAGGAGCTCTTGACCTCATAGATTGCCCAGCCGTCCCCGTCCCTTTTCAGGAGGTCCACGGCGCAGTACAGGCCCTCATAGGAGAAAGCCGCCTCGCAGATAACCTCCGTACCTTTCTCCATTTCCGTCCGGGTGTTCTCAATCATCTGCGCCAGGTCGAGCTGCCCGTCCTCTTTTTCGGCGGTTACGTTCACATATGGGCCGAACAGTCCCCGGGCCAGGTCCCCGACCTCGTCTCCCTGCCGGAACCGGGCCTGCCTGCTCTCGTCCCGCGGGACCGCCTCCGGGTGATACTTGTTGATCCACGCACCTTTGGGGCAGCTCCATACTCTTACATAGCCGGATTTGGAAAGGAACATTCTCCATCCTCCTCGGTCATATATTTTGGCTTTGAAAACGTAACCAGAATCTTGTAACGTTTATTTTATTACTTCTCCTTAGAATCTCCAGACCTCATACCCCTGCCGCATTGCCGAATCATAGACAGGCCGCATGTTTTTACTCAGGACAGCGTCAAACTCTTCCATCGAATTCCCCGGCCTGTATAGTTCCTGCCCCGCCCAGATGGAATGCAGATTGTCCCGCCAGCATTGCTCATACAGCTTATGGATTCCCGGCAGTTCATAAATCGCTCTGTAAAGAATGTACTGATTATCCGAAAACCTTCGGAAGAACGGATCCCACTGCGGAAGGCGGTTGCTTTTGGATGAATTAAGGGATGAATCCATCGGCATAAGATTCCAGAGTTCGTCGTTCATCACAAACGACCAGGGAATAAAATGGTCGATATCATATTGCTTCGGAATGATCGGTTTTCCGGTGAAAACATCTGAAACGCTCCTGACAGCCAGCACACCCTCCCATAAATCCCGGACTTTCCCCAGTTTCCGCATTTTCTCATCCATAGGAAGCAGCTTGAATGCCAGTCCCGGGACCTCCGGATTGTTGTTCTGCAGCCATTTTACTTTTTCAAACTGAATCCATCCGAGAATGGATACTGTATAATCCTGTATCATTTTCACCCAGTCCGGATGAAAACGCACTTCCTTTGCCAGTTTGCTGTTTGACCCCAGTGTATAAGGCAGAGCGGTGATCTCATAACTGAAAGATGAGATCGTTTCCCGCATTTTGACAACGGACTCCCACGGAACACTTTCCAAGCCCGCGTTCGCGAAAAAGCCTGCCATTGCCCGGTACGGGACCATATTTGTCAGCTGTTCCTTGAATTTACGAAGTTCCCCGTCATGCAGGCGGATGGCATTCCGGATCTCCACCTTTGACGCACCGGACGCCAGTTCACTGATTGCGGCCAGTTTCAGCACCGCGCGTTCCAGGCCATCCCGGACTTCCCCGTCCGGTCCCAGTCCGCTCAGATGAATATGAAACTCCCGTACTGAATACCACGCGTTGCAGATCATCTCATCAATGATTTCATTAAAGGTTGTTTCCGTAATCCCTTCAGAAATTAAATTGACGATAGCTTCCAGCCAGTAGAATTTATAGCAGTAGGACGGATCCTTAAGCATGAGCAAAAAGCTGCGGATATCCAGCGTATTGTAATATGCTGAGTCAATCTCTAGACCCGCCGGGCCAAAAGGCTTATCCATTTCTCATCCTTTCTGTCCGGGCGGACGTCCTCTGTAATCCATGTTTCAACAATTTGCAGTGACGGAAATGACTCCCAGAATGTCCTCAGCTTTTCCTCTGTGAAGTCCGTAAAATATCTTCCTTTCCGCATCCCTTCATACTCTCCGTATTTAAAGGATACATACAACACGCCGTTCCGCTTCAGCGCGACCGCGATCTTCCCGATCACTGTCTTCAATTCTTCTGCAGGCAGATGAAGCACAGAAGCGCAGGCCCAGATTCCGTCATACCTGTCAACAGCATCCAGGTCCTGAAACAGCATCCTTTTCACCTGAATGCCGGTATACGCGGAAGCTCTTTCGCACAATTCTTCCGAGCCATCCGTTGCCTCAACCTGATATCCGGCATCCAGAAACGCCTTCGTGTCCCGCCCCGAACCGCAGCCGAAGTCCAGAATCAGCGCTTTCAAAGGCAGCCGTGAAACAAACCGGGATCTTGCGTCACTCATATCCGCAGCCAGCGTTCCGGACACAAATTCATCTGAGTTCTGATTATAGAAACTTAATGTGTCTTTTCTCCAGTTCATCATAAACTTCATCCAGTGCGGCAAGAATATCAAAGAAAATAAAAATCAACTTTACATAATCAATATTCCCGTTCGGTATGCCGCTTGTGCATGTTCTGGCCCTCCTGTAGGTGAAAGTTTTCTCCCTGAAAACGTTGTTTTTCGTCATCTGCCCTTACACTCATTATTACACTATGTATGGCCTCAACACGTTGACTTTTCTATGTTTTTTGTTCCGTCAGCAAATACTATTTATATACTTTTGCTCCAAGATTGAAAAAGATGAAGTATTTCTTTTTTTCCTTCTATCAGATAATCGAAAAGCACATCTAGTATTCCTTTATATATTGCACAGCGATCCTTTGAAATCTTGGTTATACTTCCATTAATTGCATAGTTTACAACTGGGCATACTCCACAATATGGTTTATATACACAATCACAACATCCAGGTAATGTTTCCAGTAAAGACGCCGAACACACCGCTTTACAGCAGGATGAATTCATCCATTCTTCATAACCGTTCTGAAAAACATTACCAAGCAAGAATGCTTCATCCCCCATTTCGGCAATCATTCTTCCCTCGTCACATGTATATACATTTCCATTTGCTGTGATGGCAATCTGTCCCACACCCGCACCACAGGGAGACCTCAATTCCATATAATTAACAGCTTTTCCATTCATGATCTTAGAAAGTAGAAGCGCCGCATGATACTCAACCATTGGAGTTCCATTCAGATTTATACGAATAATCTCTTCCAAGGCTTTTCTGTAAAAAGCCAAATACTGTGTTGGAGTATATCCGATTTCATTCCATCGCCTCGCAGCTGAACCCAGCCGGGTTAGGGGCCTGAGAAAAACTTGATTATATCCTAAATCCGCATATGAATGTATTATTGTTTCCGGGCAACTCAATGCCTGAGCTGTTGTTGTCTGAATCGCACCAGTTTTTATACCATAGCTTTCTAAGATTTGTTTCCCTTTTAGCATGCTTTCATATGAGCTTGTTTTATCTGCGGCTGGTCGGTTATAATCATGTAATTTTTTATCACCATCAAGAGATGTGGAGACTGAAACTTTGTAATCTCGAAAAAAGCTAGCTATTTCGTCTGTTATTAAAGAAAGATTAGAAACTATAGTGAACTGTATTTCCTTCTTTGGAAGAAGTTTCTGTGCATTAAGCACAATATATTGGACAATGGGGAAATTCATCAATGGTTCTCCGCCCTGAAATTCGATTGTTATAACTCTTGCTGGTGTTTTTTCTATCTGTCGAATCGCGGCTTCTGCAACTTCTTTTGTCATTTTTTTTAGTTGACCGCCTCCATTTGCCTGACAATAAATACATTTATTGTTGCATTCATTTGTAACTGCGAAAATGAAAAGAGATGTTGCCTCAAACAGATAACTATTTGCTGTTTGAATGTCATATTTGTTTTCTTGAATGAAGGCTTCTTCAGATCCATGATAACAAAAATGATCTGCCTCAAGCAATTGATATTGTTGTGTGTCTTTCGGAGTGCTATCATTAACAAACGAATTAAAATCTTTCTCACTTAGAAAATGCCAGCGTCCAGTATCTCCTGTTAATAAGATACCATCTTTGAATTTGCCAAAATAAAAATGTCCTAACATTTTCTCACCCTCTAAAAGGTTTTATAGTGCATAAATTTAGCAAACAAGTGGAATAAAACATACCACCACAAGCATCTTTTTTCTTGCATTCTTCACATTTTTTCGGGTACATAATTTTCGATGCCGTAATGCTATGCTTAATCATCGGCCATAAGTGCTCTGGCACTTGACATAATGGAAAATTATATAATCCAGTATCTATTCCATGCAATATTGCCTGTCGAATACCGTTTTCTGCTTTATCGCACAATATATCATAATTCACCCAGAGTTTTTTTCGATTGCGCGCAGCACATCCTGTCATTTCCATAGCGATTAAGTTAATTACGTCAATCCTTGCTTTTAGTCCGCATATCATATAATAAGTATCGTTTATGTCTTCAATATTTAGTAAATGACCAACAATACGCACTTCAGTCCTTGCACTTGTTTCACTTAAATGTTTTAATGCAATAATTGACTGTCTAAAGCTTCCAGGAGAAGACGTAATATCATCATGTATTGTTTCTTTTGAACCATGGATTGGAATCGCAAAACAATATCTTTGTGTAATCAATGCAGATAGTGATTCCATTATTGCTGGAATAGCCAAAGCTCTACCATTGGTTAGAATTAATACTTCTGCATCCGGATACAACTGATTTATTTTCTTCAGTATAGGAAACAATTTTGGGTAATGTAGAAATGGTTCTCCACCTGTAATAGTAAAATGAGACACATTGTCAGGTATCATCTCTTCAAAGTGTTCCCACTCTTCTGTGCTCATTTCCGATCCACGCTTGCGACAATCCAGACTCATTGGGCACATGATGCAGTTTGAATTACATTTTTCTGTAACATATAAACACACATCATCCCTGTCAATGATCAATCCTGGCATTCTCTCACCTCAAAAGTTTGAACAACATCCATGTGATGAATCCAAACGAAATCATAAAAGCAAAGGGTACTTTTCGCACAATCCAGATTGTTGATTTTCCTTTAGCACTAATTCCCCACTTTTTAACTGCTTCTGCCTGCTCAGTTGTCATCTTAGCAGTTAATTGTTCAGAGCAGTCTACGGGAAGATGATTAATTCGGGAAGTTTGAAATAAAAGCACTGTTTCCATTGCTGGAATCATCCCTTTTGTTGCATCGGAAGTCTGAATTAACTGATAATTATATAATCCTGCGATATATTGAATAAACATCACAAATACGAGAACTAGATACCCTTTGAAATCTGGAACAGTTATATTCCATTTCATTATAATCCAGATAGTAATGAGTGCTAGAACATGAAGCACTACCGTTAATTTGTGTCTCATAGCTGAAACGCTTCCACAAATATAGGCATATGCCATCATTATTGCAAATGATAGCATTGCGTTACTTTCAACGAATGACGGAAAGAGCATTATAAATAGACTATGCATTGTAGTCACTTCTATGATCGTCCTTAAACAGTTCATTAACCAGCTTGTAAAATTAAACGATATCTTCTTTCGTGGTTCTTTTCGGATAATACGAAGAACTGAGTCTCCTAAAATCCAAACTAATGCTGGAATAAAAATAAAGATATATGGAATAATGCCATTTGAAAAATCTCCTTTATCAAACAAGCGCGGCGGTACAAGAAAAAAAAGGATCATAAATAGCTTCGCGTCTCCAGCTGCCCAAAGTCTTCCCCAAAATAATCCAAATGCAAACATGTCAGCTATAAGCATGCAAAGCAACCATTGGACATAAAAAGGCGCTACACCAAGTACCAGTAAAGTGATATGGCACAGAACCCCAATTGCTAAACCAATCAGTATCAACTTGTTTGGTATTGTTCCCCAAGAAAAATCTGTATATGCACTGAAAATGCCAATCAATAACATACTGGTCAGGCATACTGCTTCCGCATAGATCAAATTAATGCCCACCCATCATAACAGTTAAGTTTAAAACATAATTGCTAAATTCATCGCAAATCAGAGCCAAATCCCCTCGAGGATTACTAATTTCACAGAATATCAACTTTCCTTTTAAGGTGATCCGAATGTCTGCAAGATTATGGAAATCTGCACAAGCTCTTTCTACAGCAGATACTAGATATATAGAACTATCAAAAGATATCATTGTCCATCAAACCATCCTCTCAGGATTTCTTCCTTTTCTTTTTCTGACTCAATTGTTGTATCGAGTGAAGTTTCTTCTATGGGCAACGGTATATTGATGTCTCCCGGTTGATCATCCATTACGGTTGAAGCAAGCGCACGTGCCAAAATGATCTTGCGTAAATCAGCTGTCTGTTCCACTAATTTTTCCCTTAATGCTTGAGAAATTAATTCGTTTTCCAGTTCGCCTTCATCGATGTTCTGTCCTGTACGTGGTTTCCATGAAACCACCCAGTATTTTTCAGTTTGTTCTAGATGGAGAAAAACCTTATCTGTGAAACTGTATGCCGTTTTAAGTAACACTTCTTTAGAGTATAAACTTTTACTTACTTCAATTGTCATTTTCTTGCCTTTTACCACCCTTTATTTATAACACTTTCCACAGGGCTGATATCCTTTTTCTATTGCATCCATTAGATCTATTTCAACCGCAAGCTGCATACCTGAGCAGTTTGGATTATTGTGATACTTTTTCCCACTTTTGCTTATATATACCTTGTTAGCTTTATCGTTTTCTGCGTTTGTGTTAACAGTTGACAAAACATACAATTGATCTCTACGATTATTCATGGAAACTATGCTTTTCCCGTCCCATGCATTGTATAAATCCAGTACACTCTCTGCTTTCACTGCCATGTTTATATTCTGAGTAGAAGCATAAGTCGCTGTCGTAATACCTATTACTTTTCCCAAATCATTCAGCAGTGGTCCACCACTGCTTCCTGAAGATATTGGTGCTGTAAACTGGATCCAGTCCCTTCCATCTTTTTTGTAGAACGCACTGATATTTCCAATTGAAACAGTATTCATAAGTCCAGCTGGACTACCGATAGCCACCACTGGTTGTGCACGCTTAAGTTTGCTCTCTGCATCTAATTCAAGAGGTTTTGCAATATAGTCTTCATCAAAGCGTAAGATTGCTATATCTTTTTCTTTGTCTATCACACAAATCTGGTCAATTAAATATCGCTCATGTTCATCACTAACTGCAATAATATATGCACCGCCTTCAATCACATGATAATTAGTTACTAATAATGATGAATTAAAAGCAACAAAACCGCTGCCTACACCAATTCTCTGATTAGTGTCAGCATATATTTCTAACATGAATACTGAATCCGCTGCACATTCAATGGCATCCGCGTCTTCGGTGAATCGCTGCTCTGCTATAGATATATTTACAACCAACAATTGAAAGGCAATAAAAACAACTAATATCCAGCAGATTCCCGGTTTTTTTCTTTCCATCATCATTCCTTTATTACCTTCGCATTGCTCTTCGGAGGCATACCCGTATCAATCTTTACCGTAGGAATTTTAGGCGAAACAACTTCTTTTTCATCAATGAATGGATTAAATGCATTCTCCGTAGTCTTCATATCAGCCTCCAGAAGCGATGTGGCGGGTAATAAAACTCCTGAAGACGTAGGTATATTGCCCGTTGTTGTCGGTAGTTTTCCGACTGCTATTGCCGGAATATTACCAGTGTTGACGATTGCTGAAATATCCGTCCCAATCGCTGAACTGATTGGTGCCGGCGTCACAGATGCGTCCGTAGTAGCAATTTCTCGCATACTGGTCAAGATAATACTGGTATCTTCCGCGCTGACAGGCACAATCGACACACCGCCATCAAAGGAACTATTTGAAGATGGTGTGGAAGGCAGACGCACTTCCTTGGGAATTGGCACAGGCGTTGGTGTAGCATTACTGTGATTACTATGGTTACTATGGCTTCCATGCCTGCTACTACTATGGGATCTATGGCTACTATGAGATCTATGAGAAGAATGTGAACGATGACCAGCGAATGCACTATCTGCAAAAAACACACTCAGCAACAATACCATGGTGCCGATTGAAATGATTTTGCTGCGTGGAATCGTACCTTCTTCTTCATACAGAAAATCACTGATCCTTTTTTGAATTTTAGGAAAAATCAACTCGCCCATCTTATTCCCTCATTATTTCTTATAGAAGATATTGGTGCATTTACCATTTGACCATATAGTCTGATACTTTATCTTTGTTTCTGCTATATAAGTCAGTGTCCCATCAGGATAGCCGTTTAGGAACGTCCCTACTAAATATAAACTGGATTCATCTTTTCCATAAAAGTATTTACCATTCCCAGACATTTTGTCATTTACCCAATCCCCAATATAATGTGCACCATTTTTCCAGGTGTATGTTCCTTTTCCATTTTTAACACCATTTTTAATTGTCCCGACATATTCATCTCCGGAAGAATAAGATATCGTTACATTTCCAACAAATTCTTCTCCTTTTACATTTCCTCGTACAACAGTTCCATCTTTATATGTTATTTCCACAGGATTCTGCGCTTTTCCATTTGCAACGTTTCTAACAACTATTCCACTTGCTGTTGAATACGTCATCGTTCCTTTTATGAGATAATTTTTTGAGAAAGTTCCTTCAAGCACAGTACCGTCTTTTAACGTTAATACACCATTTCCCTCTATTCCATCTCTGGCCCATGAACCAGTATATATATCTCCGTTCTGCCAGGTAAATGTTCCCGTCCCAGAACGTTGTTGCTTGTCAAATTCACCCTCATAAGTTCCAACTCCTGATAATTCAAGCGTGCCTTTTCCACTGATTTTATCATTCGCCCATTCACCATTGTATATCACAGGAGCGCCTTCCGGAGGTTCTCCTTCATAGGTCCAAGTAAAAGATCCTGTTCCTTCACGTTTTCCATTTAAAAAATCTCCATCATATATTCCCAGCCCTGGCCATTCAAATTTACCTTTACCAGAAGGTATGTCATTATCCCAAATGCCAGAATACACTTCTCCTGTTGTCCATGTATATGTTCCGGTACCTGTTCTGATCCTTCCATAAAGTATTTCTCCTTCATATACGGAGCCATCACTATAATTCAGCAAACCTGTCGTAATTTCTTCATTTTCCTCTGCAATTGCATTAAAAGTATGACTTGTATGATTCGAAAGAAGATTAACAGATCCCCAAAAAGACAATACAGCAACCACTAAAAACGCTACAGTTTTAAGCAGATACTTATTTGTTCTCATTTATTTACTCCTTTAATTATTCATAATATAAAATATTGAATTTCCCTTTTATTTATATATTACCATTTCTAATTTCTATTGTAAATACCGCCCTACCATGCAGATTTTAGAACGAGATGAAAAAAAAAACAGAAGAGCCGTTTTTTTCAGGTTCGAATCCTGTTTTTTCTTGTTCATGACTGCAAAAAACAAATTAAAAGTAAAAGTCATTCAATCAATGTCATTAAGTTTACCGATAATCACATCCCCTCAATCCTATCTGGCTCCATCTTGAAAAAGGTGGAGTCAGTTTTTTTCTTCGTTTTCGTAACAATTTCCCAAGTACCAACCCTGCCCACAGCAAAGGTATGGATAGCTTACTGACCGGAATACTATGATCCTACATTCGGTTTCTGACTGATGGATATCGCAAAACGGCATGGAAAAACATATCAGGATTCCCATACGCGTTAGCCACATCATGACTACGCCCGCGACTATGGAGAAACGATATTATTACCACAAAAGGTCAGAGGGGAGTGTTTAATGACTCATGAATTAAGATAACCTGCGATATCCCTACGGACTGGCGTGGCATGAATTATATCAATGGCTTTTTACTGCAAACACTTTAAGGGTAGTTCTTGTTTCCCCATAGTATTTCACTTCCTTTTCTTCATAATAAAGAATATCAAAAAGCGGATATAATTGACTTAATACTTCCTTTTGCTTTGGTAAGCCATAGAAGTTGCCTTTATGACCGGGAATGGTTTCGAAATATAAAAAACCTTTTTGAACCAATGAATCAATTGCTTTCAGGATAATTCCAGGAGTATAAAAATGCACGCATATGATTCCACCGAGACAAGAACGCTGAAATGGCCAGTTTTCAGTAAGATCAATTCGCATGAGCTTGACATATTCAGAAGGTAATTTACCATTCATTGCAACATCTGAGCCTTGTGAGATGAAGTTTAAACAGTCTTCATCAATATCGACAAATAGTACTGGATGATTCTTACATGTCACATATGCTCCATTTCTTCCATACCCACAAGCAATATCTGCCACAGGATATGGGGGAATAATGATTTTATCTATACAATCTGCAAACCATTTACTAGGTTCTTGTGTCAAAGGCTTTTTGTGTTTTGGATAAAGTCGCATTCGTTAACCCCTTTTTACTACAGATTATTAACAATATACATTGAATAATTAAATATCGATCCATCAAAAACTGACTCTCATCCTCAATCATCTGGACATCCGTTCACCATTATCCTGTTCATAATCTCTTCGTTGTTCAGCGCCACAGCGAGTTTCCGCATCTTCCTATCTTCATTTATGACGGCTACCCTTCTCAACACGAACGGCAATGACTTCCTGTATGAAATCATCATTATAATATTCCAAGTTAATCGGGGCATTGAAATCCAAAACAATCCCATGCAACCAATTGTCGAACTCGGCCTTTGGCAGTCTGTTACCTTTTAGGTCTTCATATCGTTTCGACAAATACCGGAGAATAGGATCTGCGATACCTTCGACTCGACTTATCTCGATGACACTGGTCCTTCAATATTACCAATTGTTTTATTTTGTCCGTGTTTCCTTAAGATCAAAAGATGGATACAGCGAACAGTTTGAGCAGGTTTTTTATCCTTCTTGTATAGATTTCATCAATCCTCTGAATACGGCGTTGGGGTGGCGTACGAACGCTTGGATATCGTTCTGGTCTATGATGCTCCCCTGGTGGATCAGTTTGATCTTTCCGTCATGGAAGAGTACCTGGTGCTTTCCAAAGGCAAAGCCGATGGGTGTTTCGTCCCGGTTGATCACGCTGGGGTTTTGAACGAAGCGCTTGAGCTCTGTGAGGAAGCGATATTCTTCTTTTGATTTCAGGAAGAGTTCTGAGATGGTTTCCGCGTTTCTCAGTAGGAATTCATTGGTGTACGCGCTGGTATATATGCCTCTTTCCTTTACCTGGATGGGGCGTGAAAGCTTTTTCCATTCGCGGATTTCCAGTCTGTAATAATCCATTTCTGCACGTTCTGGGGCAAAGGGCATTTCCCGGATTTCTTTTCGCTTGACCTTCTGGATGCGTTTTACTTCACCGTAATAGGCGATTTGCGCTTCTTCCCCGAAAGTCATCCGGGATTGGTAGAGCGCGACAATGCGGATCGGAAGAGATTCATCATGGAGGTGGACTGCTGGCAAATAGTAGAATTTGCCTTTCAGGCATACTTCCAGCTGCGTTTTGCTCCGCAGCGTACCGATCATTACATCCTTACGGTTCCAGTCAATCTTCTGCAGCTTTTCCTCAATACCCCTTGGTAAAGACATACGTTCAAACGCCGATTCCGTGGAGTCGTCGATCAGATCATCCAGCATATTGGAAACTAATCCTGTTGCGGTTGGCAGGAATGGCAAACCTCCGATGTTCACTTTGTCTATGCTCTTGTAAAAGCGGTGTTTCTTGTATTCCTCTTCGTTTGAGTACGGGAACAACACATACGCGCCTACCATCCCCCGCTCAAACCGGGAGTGCTCTTCGCTGACAATCGCGTCCCGATACCGGTGCATGGTATTAATGTCTTCTTCTTTCGGTCCGGGATACTCGCAGACATATTCATGGTAATGTGTTCCCGGTAAAGACGGATCCATTTTATATTTCGCGTCGAAGATATATTCATATTCCGTGTTCCCACCGCGCTTTTTCAGGCTCAAGACATTATCTGGCCGTTGTGTGACTGTGGGCAGTCTCCGTTTTTCCGGGTTGTAGCTCAACAGGATCTGGTCCCCGTTCTTCTCATCGAAATAGCGCACCTGGCTTGCCTGCCCTTTCACCAGGTTTACGGACAAACCAGTACCATTGATCCGGATCAAGTCAGAGGTCACCAGGCGATATTTCTTTTTCAGCAGGCTGTTAAGCTTAATGAAGCACCAGTATTCATACAATACCGCCAGATCCTTCACGCTCAGGTTGAACATACTGCCGGTCAGTGCCAGGCCGTGTTGCAGCAGCAGATAGCAGCGATACAGTTCCCGGTAGCCCGGTGCCATTCCGAAAACCAGGCTCATACCGGATTCCGCCGCTGACGCTTGAACCTCTCTCATAAATCCAGTATTGCATCTGCGCTGGATACCGGCGATCATCGTATTCATTTCCCGCAAAGCGTCTTCATCCGGACCTTGGTTTTCACGGATCCGTTGGTACAAATCCCGGAAATGCTCCAGTCGCCGGGCAGTCTTCTCCAACATGTATTTTGTCAGTCGGTTTTCCCTGGTGTCATATGTCACATACTTGCGGGAAGTTAGCGCTCGGGCAATCTGCAAGTTTTCCCCTTGCTTCCGAACCTCCGCCGGATGCTTTTGCAGCCATTTTACGGTGTTTCCGTCATATTGCTTGATTTTGTGCTGCGCCAGCACCTGCATTTCCTTTTGCAACTGGTGGTGAGGCGAACGCAGCACCATATCCGCCGCGCCAATAAACTTCTCATAGATCGTACGGAGGATCGCGAAGAACTCTACGGGGGAACTTTGCGCGGACTTGGAAATGTCAAAGGACGAATAGGTTTTTTTCAGGAAATCAAAAACCAGGTTATATACTTCCGCTGTGACGTCGGATACAATCGCCATATAATCTTCTTTATATCCGATTTTCGTTGGAAACACTTCAAGGGTAATGGTGAGTTCCTTCCATCCATCCAGTGTGAACACCAGATCGGAATATCCAATATCGTTCCCAAAATTGATTACGCCGCTCAGCATCCGCTGTTCTCGTCCCACGGGAGAAGTCTGGTTGCGGATGGAATAGTTTTCATGCCAAAAGGTGACGGTGTGTCCTGACGCGGGTTCTACGAAAAGTTCGTATGTTTGCTGTTCAAAGAAAAGCGGTCGCGCCTGGAAGCTGCCAAAGTAATTCTTTTCAGCGCAGATTGAGTCCACCGTCCCAGCGTTTCCGGGAAGGGAAATAGAGAAATCCTCTGGACTTTTCACCCGAATGGTCGCGCTCTTCTGGTCATAATGGACGCCTGGATAATCTGGATGCGAAGAGGGACCCTTCAGGGTGATGGTCAGGCTCTCAGACTGCAAGAAAAGCAGTTCATCCTCAGAGCCAGTACGACGTAAATCCATCCTCCTCGAATCTCCTCACCATGAACATCACTTTTTCAGCGCTCTTGGGATACCGAACACTTCCGTTTTCTTTGATTCTCTTTTCCATCCCAGCGGCATCCCCAGCCTGACGGTCATAGTCACCGGCTAGGATCTCCCGGAACAGCCTGCACAGCATGTCTTTGATCGACGCCCCAGATCCTTGGATGCGCGGAAGAATCTTCTGCATGATCTCATGATCCATCGCGGCATCGTCCGACATCAAATGAGCGTTGCGGTTGTTCAACAGATAGAAACAGATCTCGTCCCGTACCCGGTAACCCACATGGGCATTTGCCGTTTGCAGGATCCTGTTGATCTTCTCCAGCGTCAAGCAATAGCCCCTTGCATCCTCCTGCGCGTCTTCCGGGCACTGAGCAAGCATGAGATACTCCGTTTTCAAGAACGCGTTTCGTTCCAACAGAGGCGTACCGGTCACGGTACCACTAAAGTCAGGCACCAGGCTCACATAGTTGAACTCAATCGTATTTGCCCGGTCCAGTACCTTCCGGGAGAACGGGAACGTGGTCTCGTCCATATTCACGGTACCAACCACATAAAGGTTCTCCGGGAAGAACACTTCCCCATACTTTTTCTGTGCGGCTGTGTCTTTCCCATATATTGTCGCTGGAACCAACGGATCTGTTTTAATCTTTTCTCCCTGGAATTCCCTGGTTTCGATCACGGACAAAAAGTCGCTCAGATAATACTCGACCCGCGCCAGGTTCATTTCGTCCAGGCAAAGAATATACGGATGGTCTGGGTTTCGCTGTGCCTCCACCAGGAACTCCAGCACGCATCCTGGCACAAAGGTTCCATTCAAATCCGTATGCCCAAACAAGTCTGTGGAATCCGACCAGTCCGGTCGTACCGCCACCTGGTGATATTGGGCGCCAATCGCTTCCGCGAACAGCCGCACCAGCCTTGTCTTTCCGGTTCCGGATGTCCCGGCTAGAATGACAAAAGGTTTTGATTTCAGAGACAGATAGAAATTTTCGATCAACTGGCCATCATAGCTGAAACCCTTTCCGCTAATATATGCCTTAATGACATTCAGCTTCTCCGCGGTCTTCATTTCTGTCTCATCTCCTGTAATGGTATGTATTCCGGTCTGTCCTTTTTGTTTTTCACTTTGGACATAATTCTGATAAATATCAATCATTCTAGAAAGATTGTCTCGCAGTACATCCTCTTCCGGAAGAGAATTAATATTGTACTGCTTGTAGAAAATAATACCTTCCCTATACATTTCTCCCAAATCAGTCAGATGATCACCTAGATCAATATTGCAATCGGAAATGAAGCCATGATCTGAAATGAAAGAACGGATCTCCTTAGCTTTCTGGTGCATAATTTGAATTGTTTCTTTTTTTGTATGCTGACTGCGAATATCCGTGCATCCTTGATTAAATGTCAAATATAACCGTTTACTATCCTTTGACAGCAAATACACAATATATATACCTTTTGTTGCAGAGGTTGTAATTGATTTATCAAAGACGCAAATCCAAGGGATCATCGCCCAGTTGCCTGCTCCCACACTCGCTGTAATCAAATACTTCTGTCGGTTTACAAGATCTGTTTCATAGATGGCTTCTGGTATTTCAGTTCGCACAAAAATACCAAAAAGATTGTTTGCAAAAGACTGCTCCTTTGCTTCAGGATAGTCTCGCATAAACCGAAGTAGCTGATCCCTCATTATTAGTCCCCTTCTCACTTTGTTAACTATATGGGATTCTAATAGTAGTACATTAAAACATCTTCACAGACCTAAAACGCTGGTAGGCAGGTGTTTATGAAAGCTTCTATCGGGTTCTATTTGTATAATGCCATTATCGATCTTTTTTACAGAGATGATTATAGGACCGAATGAGACAAGAATCAATAATAGAAATCTGAAAGACTTTTCGCAGCCGGAATTCAAATTCACAGTCCAGTTATCATCTTGCAGCAGCCATGTAAACCTGTTATGGAGGCGAATTTGGTTACCCATACATAATCACGTATGGGTACAGACTGAATCCCTTAATATTCCTTTTCGTATCAGCAGCTCTTCCGCTCATGATTCATACTTTTTTTCCAGAATCCGGACAATTCTTCTCAGAAAGTCCACATCATAATGATCCCATCCGCAGGACCAGTGCGTATAGTACCTCCACATGGAAAAAAGATAGTTTCCGACAATTTGCCGGTTCGCGTGCTCCAGCAGGAACAGGATGTTCCGCCTTTCCTCCCGTTTCGTATGCGCCGGCTTCAGCGGCAGTTTGCTCTTCTGCCGGTACACTTCGAAGCTGTTGCAGGCATCCATTTCAAAACCCAGGCCCCACATTTTTTCCGGAAACTGAAACATATCCCAGGAGTCCAAGCCATCCACGATCATGCACATGTGAAACATTCCGTGAGTATATTTGATCGCTTTCTTGCTCATGCTTTATGCCACCTCCGACCGTGAATATACACATAGTATGTATATTCACGGTCGCATCTGAGGCGACATTTATGCGTCCGGCATAGCATTCAGCATTCAGGCTTTAGTTTCTCCTCTGCCGCTTTACTTTCTGTTATATTATTCCTGTTTCGGGCATTGAATCATTCAGATATAATTCTCATTTATTGCAATATATCATGATATAATTGCAGAGTCCTCACCCGATTAGCCTTCCGGGACATTGACGCAGCGTTTCCGGTCTGTTATTTTCATTCCGGACAGAATGCACGGTATCGCTGGTGCGGTTATCAGCGAGTAAGCGTCATCCTGTTCTCCTTCGGAGCCGTACCGGCACAGCAATCCTGCCGGGCAGCGCGGTCTGCGGGATAAGAGCGGGAGATCCCTGCCCGTCATGGACGTCAGGTCCGGGGCATATTGCATCAGACACACGGGAAGCCGCTCATGGATTGCAGGACCTGTTTGCGGGTGCGGTATCGGGTTATGTCCAGGCCAATCCGATGTGCTTCAGGTCCTCACTGTGCTGATTCACCGGGCATAACACCGGCGTTGACGGGGCCGATTACCCCATGAGGAACAGTGTAAAAAGCAGAGAGGTCGGCGGCAACAATTATCGCTGCCATGCCCGCCTCTCTGCATGTACTTCACAATTGGATCCGCTTCTGTCCTGACAGGCTAATGACAAACAGTTTTGCCTGTGTTAGAATAAAGCGGATTTGAGAGAAAGGAGGGCCAGCCCGATGAAGTCCGTTTTTGTGTGTTTCAGCAGCAACACAGTGCAAACAATATCGCCGGTTAAGAAGGGATTTGTTTTCATATGCGGAAGTAAGGGAAGATCGGGGCTATACTGGCCACACGAATATAGCTGAGGGACCCGTACCCTCTGTATCCGCCCGTTCCGCCATGAACGGGCGGTTTTCTTTTGCATAATACGCACTTCAGCGTTCGGAAGGAGGGGGATTCCCCATGCTTGTATCTGTTGTCAATATGAAACTCACCGGCCGGAACATTGCTTCCCTGCGGGAGGCACGCGGCATTTCCGTGCGGGATCTGCAGGAAATGCTCGGCATCGCTACGCCTCAGGCCATCTATAAATGGCAGCGGGGCGAAACGCTTCCTACTATTGAAAACCTGGCAGCCCTCGCTTGCATTCTCTCTGTATCCATGGAGGAGATTCTCTCCGTGGAATGCCGCAAAACAAACAGCTGAAGCCGTGAAATGCCGGCCCCGTATGAGGCCGGCATCGTCAACTCATGAAACGCAGGACTGAAACGCAGGGACGGTCTTTTTCGTTTCACCGAAACGGAGTGGAGCGGAGAGACGGCCTTCTGATTACAGAACAGTAGTTTATAAGCTCCTCTCCAGGAGCATCGTCAGCTCATATTCCCCTGACCAGAGCGTCACGAACAGCGTCCGGCATGCCGCTGATTGTTTCCTCCGCATATTGAATGATATTCAGGAGGGCTTCCTTTGCCAGAAAAATGATTCCGTCTCCGGCTGTCCTGTGGTTGGGATTGATCATGAGTCCCCCGCAGTTCGCGTCCCCGGCCGCCTGCCGGATAATGGCCCGCCAGGGCATGAAAGCAGAGGAATCTCCGAGCGGCTCCGTCCTGCCCTGCGCGAGCGTCTGGGCGGCATACGCATACTGTGTTTCACTGATCGGATAAAGGAGATAACTGAACGGGCCTTTCCGGGTGTCCATCGGCACGCAGGCTGAGATGTTATAGACATAAGCGCCCGTCAGCTCCTGGCAGATGGAGATCAGCACCTCCTGTGTCTGCAGGTAATCGCTCCGCCCGATCGCGAAATCCAGGCGGTCGCTGACCAGTTTCTTTTCCCTTTTCATCTGTTCCACGGTCAGTTCCGTATTCCTGAGCTTATCCTCCGCCGTGCCGTATTTTCCTTCAAAAGCAATCACGACAGCCAGCTGTGTCTCATCGAGGAAAGACCGGACCTGATAGTTGATATCCGGCGGAATGCCGTAGAAAGCCTCGGCGATGCTGCCAGCCATGGCCGCGATCGTATCGCTGTCGCCGCCGATGGAAACCGCGTTGCGGATGGCGTCCTCAAAACTGTCTGACTCCAGAAAGGCCTCGATGGCCTGCGGAACGCTGCCCTGGCAGGAGGAATCGAATTCATAATCCGCCCGGATCTCATCCAGGGTGAAATCCAGCGGATAGTAATGTTCCCGGATATACTCCCGGATTTCCGGAATGCCGGAGCCCTGCCGGGCCAGCCAGACCGCCGCCGTAACCGCCCGCGCACCTTTGATCCCCTCCGGATGATTGTGGGTAACACCGGTCACAAGGTCCGAAAGCCGCAGCGCTTCCTCCAGGGAAGACGCCGCCCATGCGCAGGGAGATACCCGCATGCCGGCTCCGTTGCCCCAGCTTCCGTAGGGCTGCGGGTTATCCGACGCGAGCCAGGCCCGGAAGCGCCGCCCGTATCCGTGCGGATATTTCCTGCCGAATTCCCGCATGCTTGCGACGGTCAGCTCCGGAAGCTTTGACCAGTCCCCGTCCGCCTGCAGCAGCGCCTGCGCGACAGCCAGTGTCATATTGCTGTCATCGGTAGGGTGGCAGTTTTTATCCAGCAGTTCAAAATCCTTTGTTTTCAGATTGTCCCATTCGAACCTCGAGCCGGAAATATCTCCTATAACAGCACCAAGCATCTGATAATCACCTCAAATTGAAACGGAGGGACGGTCTTTTTCGTTTCAGCGGCGAAGCGAAGACCGTCCGACCGTCCCTTCCTCCATTTCCCTTATTCGGCAGCTGATCCGGCAGTTCCTTTATCTCCTCGTTGTGTATAATCTTCCAGCAGTTCAGAGGCCGCGTCCGGATACTTTTCCCTGATCCTGCGGATCAGCTCCTCCGGATCATAGGGTTCAGGCTCTTTATTCTTCGTCCAGAAAAAATATCTGTTATTTCCGCGCAGATGCCTGCAGGGGACGCTTTCCATTTCCAGGTTTATCAGCAGGATATTCAGCAGATCCGCCTCCTCCTCCGAAGCGACCGGAATCCAGTCCTGAAAAAAACCGTCCGGAGCGTCTGTAAACGAATGGATCTCGGAATCCTGCTTGATCAGCAAGCCGCCGCAATCCCTGCAGCGAACCAGAGATCTGCTTCCGTCGTCCCACATATAATTCCAGTGGAGAACCTTTCCGTTTTTCAGGGAAACATTGTCGCCGTATTCTTTGACCAGTTCGCCCCTGAAGGAATTATGCGCTTCCTTCGCGTCCGCGATATCATAGATATGGCAGGGAAAACGGGATGCTCTTCTTTCATTCGCGCTCATGATTCTTCTCCTCCCTTTCCGGCATTCTGAGTAAACAGTTCAGTTCTCCGGCACAGCTGTCTTCCCGTCCCCGTCACGTTCCGCGCGGGGTTTTGTGCGCTGTCCGGGGCTCGGTATCATGATAGCGGATTTCCCCGGACACTGACAGCAGGTTCAGGTTGATAATCCAGCCCATATTTCAAGTCTAACTTGAAGTGAAACGGAGGGACGGTCTTTTTCGTTTCACCGCCGCACACTATTAAGGCATCATATTTGTTTTGCTGCCCCGGCCTGGCGGCCGGGTTCGCGGCAAGCCGGTTATGCGCCGGTGCGGCAGCTACCACTCATTGTCTCCGTCACTCTCATCTTCCTCATCATCCTCTGATTCTTCGGTAACTGCCTCGAAGATTTTGAAAGCAATGAACTCCTCGCCGATATCCGTAATACCGTCACCGTTGAAATCAAACATGCCGTTCCAGAAATTCTTCACAGAAATCATCCTCCTGTCCGTCGTTCCCAGGGCGCTGTCCTCTGCCTGTAACATATCCCGGCCGGATCATGAAAAACAGAACCGTTTGCGCAAATTACCGGGCCGTATTTTTCAGTCTTTTTACTTTCCAGCCGTTCTTCGGCATCTGCATTCTATAAAAAAGGATGCTGCAAAAAAGCGCCATAGGCTCATGCCGGAAGCTGTTCACAGGAATTCCGGATGATTTCGCATAAAAAGAAAGGGGCTGCGTTCCAGCAGTCCCTCAGTCCGGCGCAGGCAGGCAGCGTTTGCCTGATCAGTCGCCGAAAAAGAAATTGATCAATGAGGCAGTAGCACCCATAGCGCCGCCGATCGCCGCCATGATCGCGCCGCCGGGCCTGTAAGTGCCATTGCTGATACCGCTTCCGGATACAGCGCCTGAAACAACCGCCGCCCCGGCCCTGGCCCAGGTCCCGTCCGGGACAGGATATACCGACGTACCCGTTGTGCCGCCGTTCACCGTTTTCAGTTCATCCATGTTCAGTTTAATCCTGTTGGTATTCATCATTTTTTCCTTTCCGCGCTTAAGCGTCATTTCATTTCAGCAGTTCCATCACTGTTATTTTTTCTGTTCCTCATAGAATCCGGCTGCAACTCCTGCGGTATACCCCACAGTGGCGCCGATCAGCCCGCCGAGATACGTGCCGATCCCGGGGAAAACGGATCCGCCTGCAGCGCCGACCACGGCGCCGGCAACGAGACCCTTTCCGCCTCTCTCAAGGATATTGTCGGGGTTGATGCCGCCGGCTATCATTTCCATTTCATTGATGTTAAGTTCCATATTGGTGCAGGTATTCATATTAAATAATTGATTCCTTTCTGTCATAAATCTTTCTTCATTCCGCAAGGTACCGTATTGCGCCTTGCTGTAAGTGTATACGCAGAGGCGCACATCCTGGCAGTCTGAAACGGAGGGACCGTCCCCCCGTTCACCCGCAAAATAACCGTCTGTAATTTTCGCAAACGGGTGTATACAGTTTGCGATTTTTCATGTAGGATGGGATCACAGGGAAACTGAACCCTGGGAGGACGATCCCCCATAAGAGGAGAAGAAAAAATGAAGAAGAAACTGGTATCCCTTCTGCTGTGCATGGCGTTGCTGTGCGCCGCGCTGCCTGCCCTGGCGGACCTGGACGCGGCCTTTGAGGCCGGGACCCTGAAGCTGGCGGAGGCAGACAATCCCTTTACCCCCGCGGCCGCGGACTTCGAACTGACGGAGGATATGCTTGCCGCCGTGAAGGAACTGTCGCCGGAAACGGATGTCCCTGCCATGGTGGAGGAAGCCCTGAAGGCCGGTCCGCCGACTGTGCTTTCCCTGGCGCCCTCGGGCAACGCTGCCATCCTGGAACTGGCCGGCTACGGCGTCTGCTTCTCGGAGGGAAAATACCATGTCATCTGGCCCGGCGCGACCCGGGGCGTGGAGGACACCTATGGCAACCGGAAGGACTTTTTCACGAGGTTCGCGGGGAAGTACCGCACAAGCTTTGACGATTACTCCGGCGTGATCTGGTCCCCGGACGGGCGGTATGTCGCCGTCAGCAACCAGTATGTGCTGTTCGGAAGCGCAAAACTCGGGATCCTTGCCCCGATGGTCATCGATGTTTCCACCGGCGAAACGATCCTGCTTGAGGCTATCCCGACAGCAGAAAAAGGCATCAGACACAGCATCTCCGCGGCGTGCTTTTCCCGTGACGGAAGATACCTTTACTATATCATCTACGGCAGGTTTGAGGACGGCCGCATCCGCCTGTGCCGCTGCGACCTGGCCACCGGCGAAACAGAGATCCTGCTGAAATCTGATGAACGTGCCTTTGTTCCCCCGCTGCGGGAACTGGCCGACGGGAGCCTGCTGCTCAGCGACAACAACCAGACAAAGCTCGCGGAGTTTGGCTCGGTCTACCGCTTTGCGGAAAAGGATGGGGAATGGACCCTCGGGCATATTGAAGGAACTGCCACCGTCCGCTACATTTCACCGAGCAGGCTGTTCTATTCCGAAAAGTCCGGATTCGCGGTCGCCCTGGACAGCACCCTGCTCATCGACCGCTATTCCTTCCAGCTGTTCCGGCCGGAAGAGGACTTCGCAGGCTTTGACCGCATCCTCTGCCTGTCCGAGGAAAAGGATGAAGTGGTCTCCCTGACGGGAGCGGAATGGGAGGCTGCCGTGAACGCCGCCCTGGAGGTGCCCTGTGATGAGGACCCCAGGCCCAGGTCCTTTACCTACGCCCAGCTGCCCTACCGGGGCATAGAGTACGCGGTCATGTCGCCGGACGGCAACTACCTCCTGGCGGTAACGAAGAGCACCACGGGACCGAAGCCTGATATCACCAGGGACGTCCTGCTGATCCGCCTGTCCGACCTGGCTGTCCGCAAGGTTGAAGGGCCGGATGCCATGTCGATCGTCCTGGGCGCCCAACTTAACTGGCGCAGGGCCATCGAATGGAACACCGATACCCTGGTCATCGTCACCGCGGCCGGCGCAGACAATTATCAGGTCGGGACCTATCAGTTTGAATAAGCCTCGGAACAAAATCGTGAAACGGAGGGACGGTCTTTTTCGTTTCACCGCTGAAACGCTGAAACGGAGGGACGGTCCTGCCGCAGTGAAAAAGACAAAAAAAGAGAGCTGCTTTTCGCAGCCCTCCGACGGAGCATTTCCGTTGAATCAGCATTTGCCGCGGGCAATCACAGGTTCCGGCTTGTTCGGGTTATCCGGCTTCGCGGGTTTGGCGGGCTCCTGGAAGATGTTTCTCAGAACCTCCTCCAGATCGGCAAAGAAGTTACCGCCGCTTACCTGTTCCATCTCGTTCACTTTCAGTTCATTGGTCTTCATTTTCTTATTCCTCCTGCCCTGCGGGCTTCATTCTTTATTTTCTCCGGATGTTTCATTCCGGACACCATTTGATACGCAGCACAGGACAGGAGGGCAGTGAATTTTCCAAATTCCGGCAAATTTCCTGTTTCGCCCTTTTGCGCTGAATCATGACGGCGAACCGAGGCACGGATAAATGATTTGCCGTCATGCGCAAACTGCAGGAATTTCTTCATTCGCGTCCACTGCGTTCAGTTCCGTTGATCTGTCTGTGATTTTTGATCATCGGCATTCAGGATGCTCATAAACTCCTCACCGGTAATTGTTTCTTTGCTCAGAAGGTATGCTGCCAGTTCATGGAGTTTATCTTCGTGTTCCCGCAGAATACTGTCTGCTTTCTTCCGGGCTTCTTCCACCAGCGCGACTACCTGTTCATCAATCTTTTCCGCAAAAGCAGGACTGCATGCCAGGGAGGTATCCTGACCCAGATACTGACTGTTCAGCGTTTCCAGCGCCACCATGCCGAAATCACCCATGCCGTAGCGGGTAATCATCCCGCGCGCCAGCCGGGTGGCCTTTTCAATATCATTGCTCGCGCCCGTGGTGATGGAGTGGAAAACCAGCTGTTCAGCCGCCTGCCCGCCTGTCAGGGTAACAATCTTGCTGTACAGTTCTTCACGGGACATCAGATAATGCTCATCTTCATCCACCTGCATGGTATACCCGAGAGCGCCGGATGTCCTGGGGATAATCGTGATCTTTGTCACAGGCGCTGAATTGGTCTGCAGAGATGCCACCAGCGCGTGACCGATTTCGTGATAGGAAACAATCTTCTTTTCGCTCTCAGACATGACCGCGTTCTTACGCTGATAACCGGCGATAACCGTTTCCACGCTTTCCATCAGGTCATCCTGTGTTACAGTATCGCGATCCATCCGCACCGCGCGCAGCGCTGCCTCATTGATGATATTGGCCAGCTCCGCGCCGCTTGCACCGCTTGTCGCCCTGGCGACAGCCTTCAGGTCAATGTCATCGGCCATTCTGATTCCCTTGCTGTGCACGCGCAGAATCGCTTCACGGCCGACGACATCGGGCAGTTCAACCGGAATCCTTCTGTCAAAACGACCCGGGCGCAGAAGCGCGGCATCCAGAGATTCAGGCCGGTTGGTTGCCGCCAGAATGACCACACCCTTTTTCCCATCAAAGCCATCCATTTCTGTCAGCAGCTGATTCAGCGTCTGTTCACGTTCATCATTGCCGCCGATACCGGATCCGGTATCACGTTTTTTCCCGATTGTATCAATTTCATCAATAAAAACGATACAGGGTGCCTTTTCGTTTGCCTGTTTGAACAGATCCCTGACTTTTGCCGCGCCCATGCCGACAAACATCTCCACAAATTCGCTGCCGGAAATGGAAAAGAAGGGAACCTTGGCCTCACCGGCAACAGCTTTCGCCAGCAGCGTTTTACCTGTTCCGGGAGGTCCGACAAGCAACGCGCCTTTAGGCAGTTTGGCGCCGATGGAGGCATATTTGTCCGGGTGCTCCAGAAAATCAACAATCTCCTTCAGCGCTTCCTTTGCTTCCTCCTCGCCGGCCACATCTTCGAAGGTTACACCCGTTGATTCTGAAGCAACAATCTTTGCGCCGGATTTACCGAAGCTCAGTGCGTTCATTCCGCCCGTCATACGCCTGGACAGCATCCGGCCCAGTACCCAGAACAGCGCGATCGGGATTACCCAGCTGATCATAAAACTGATCAGCGGATTGTTCCGCGTCGGGATTTGCGCTGAAAACGAAATTCCGGCGTCCTCCAGCCGCTGGCGCAGACTGTCATCCGGGAAAACCGCTGTCTTGTAAATGCTCTCCTGTCCGTCTTCGCCTTTGGCGATGAAAATCAATTGTTCTCCGTTTTCATCCATGGAGACTTCCGATACCTGTTTTGAATCCACCATTTTCAGAAAATCACTGTAACCGACTTCCTGAACCTGACGCTGCAAAAGCATCGGAAAAACGAACGCGTTCAGCAGCATAATCACGATGACCGCGACAGCCATGTAGAAAATAAGCGGTTTCTTGTCCTGACCGGGATCATTGATCATAACACCATCTCCTTCTTTACGGTATCCTGTACCCTGAATATGAAGAGCGGATGAAAACCGGATGTACAACGGGAAAAAAGCTGCGGAAAAGCAGAGGACCCCGACTCGCTACGGAGCCGGAGTCCTTTGATTTGCTTTGCATGAACCCATTGGCGGGTATGTCCGTCAGCCTTCGATCAGAATCTGTTTCTTCTCATTGACCTTCTGCTGTTCCTTCTTCGGAATCGACAGACTCAACACACCGTTTTCATATTTCGCCTTGATGTCTTCCTCGGTCACAGTGTCACCGACATAGAAGCTGCGCTGCATTGTGCCGGAATACCGCTCCTGACGCAGGACTTTGCCTTTCCTGTTCTCCTGCTTCTTTTCCAGCGCTTTCTCTGCCGCAATGGTCAGATAACCGTTTTCCAGATTCAGCTTGATTTCTTCCTTCTTGAATCCGGGCAGATCCACATCGACTTCATATCCTTCATCCGTTTCCTTGACATCCGTCTTCATCATGTTCTGCGCGTTTCTGCCGTAAAGAACATGCTCAGGACGGGTAAATCCGCGGAAGAAGTCCCGGTCAAAGTCATCAAAGACATCCATCAGGTTCTCACCAAATACGCTGGGAAGATAAGTACTCATAATAACAACCTCCATTCATGGCCTTCATCGCCGGGTTTCTCACCCGTCATGCCGGGTCGCAATCTGGCCTTTATGCAGGTCGTGCACTTTGTGGTCTCCGGCCACCCCGTTCTTCCAAACGCTGATTATATTATATTCATAGATCAAAGATAGTCAAACTATAAACTGGCCGATTTACGCCGCGATCCGGCAGCTGTAAGCTTCTTATCTCCCTTTTACTCCGTTTTTCTGTAAATTTCCGGATCATTCATTGTTTTTCTGAAACGGAGGGACGGTCTTTTTCGTTTCGCTGAAACGGAGGGACGGTCTTTTTCGTTTCATCGCTCTTCGAGTCGCTGAATTGAAACGGAGGGACGGTCTTTTTCGTTTCACAGCTGAACCGGAAGGGCATTCTGGTTGCAATGAACAAACACCCCGGTGAGGACATACCCCGTTCCGGAAAAGAAGGAACGGATCCGGCAGATCACGAATGCATAGTGAGAAAGAATCCGCGCGTGGCCGCCGCCCGGATCTCCGGGCAGGTTCCATACGGTTTCTGAAACCTACGAAGAGGAGATCGTCTGACAATGAAAAAAACACTTTCTTTCCTGATCGCCCTGCTTCTTGCGATCCTGGCCGGATGCACCCCGGGTCTTGCTGATAAAAACGCGGAGCTGGCCAAAGCTTTTGAAGGCGGCGGCACGCTTCAGCTGGTTCCGGCGGAACTGTTCGGCGTCGCGGAAACAGGCGCGGAACCCGTGGGCATCTCTCCGGACGGGAAAACGGTCCTGCTGCGGAGGGGCCGGGACTTTGCCCTGGCCCGGGACGGAAAGATCCTGCCGCTTGCGTTCAACGGGGAGCGGGGCGCGGGGGACATCTTCGGAAAACAGAAATTGGTTCTGAGTGCCGTAACGAATCTGCCGCCCATGGAAGGCCTTTCCTGGTCTTCCGACGGCCGGTACCTTGCCATTTCCAACCTGAGACAGGGCCTGATGAACATGCAGTCCATGGATGCGATTGTACTGGATGCCGCCTCCGGGGAGGTTTATCTGGCGGACACATTCGACAGAAGTATCCTAAAGGGCGGCGGAATTGTTTTTCTGAACCGGGTGGACCGAAGCGGAACGTATCTGTATTACCTGCTGTATCACTATGTGGACGATGAACCCCGCCTGCAGTTCTGCCGCTGCCCTGTGGAGGGAGGAACCCGGGAGGTTCTGATTGATTCAGCCTACGACAAAACCATACCGTATGATCTGAGCTCCGGTTCCGCCCTGTATGAGGCAGCGGACGGCAGCTGGCTGCTGACGGGCACGAGGGGTACTTTCAGGCAGAAAGAAAACCGGGATCGGATGAGACTTGCGCTGATCCGTTTTTCCCCGTCCGGTGACGAATGGAAGCAGGAGGTCATTTCCCTCGGAATTCCGTACGAACTGTACCAGTATTCCCTGTCCGGCTGGTCCGCCGCTTCCGGATACGGAGCGCTTTGTGTCAGCTGCAATACGAATGCGTCGAATATCTCGCTTGACGGATCCTTCAGTCTGACGCAGGGTGTCCTGATGAGTGTTGCCCAGCATGTGAACTTTGTCCGGGTCCTTCCCGGAGATTCCCCTTCCTGTGACGTCTGGTATCTGCAGAAAACAGGCGAAGGCACCGGCGACGCGGAACTGCGTCCCGCGGAGGATTTCCTGTGGGCGGTCAGGATCAATTCAAACCGGCTGGACGAAAGTGAAACGGCGGAAGCGGAAGAGTGGACCGCAGGCAGCCGGGAGAAGGACGGCTATTATTTCCCGAAGGACTACGGAGCGGAAGAATATAAGGAAGATCTGAAACACAACTCCCTGCTGACCATTCTCGGTGCCTGCCTTTCCCCGGACGGACATTACGCGCTGATCAACGCGGGCAGCGCGGGATCCTTCAGCCTGTACCTGGTGGATCTGGAAACCATGAAGCTGCTCCCGGTCGACGCGCCGGAAGGGGGCGGCGGACTGGCGGTCAGCGCGACAGCGATGGGCCTCTCCTTCGCGCCGGGTTTCATCTGGAATGAGGACGGCACCCTGCTCATCGGCGGAGACAAAGGCGTCCGCGCGTTCCGCCTGGAAACCGCCCCGTAAGCGGATGAAGGCGGGAGACTGAAACGGAGGGACGGTCTTTTTCGTTTCATTGCTCTTCGAGTCGCTGAAAACCGCAGCCGAATTGCCTGACAGAATCCGCCCGTGACAGGAACGTCACGGGCGGATAAATTTATATCCTCTTCAGCCGGCATAATATGTATCCGGATCAGATGAAACATATCTCAGTTGTCGTCCGGGAAGTCGCCGAACAGATCTAAGCTGCCGGTGTCGTCCTCGGAGCGCTCCGGTCCGGAGATTCCGTCCAGGTGGATTATCTCCCCGCCCAGGAAGCTGCCGGCGGACCAGCCGGCCCTGTTTCCGGAAGCGCTGTAATAGTTTTTGCCGCCGAAGACGCTGTCCGTGCTGTAGCCCTGCATGCGGCCGTCACTGTCGTAGAAATCCTCGCCGCCGAACAGGCCGTCCACGGAATAACCGGCAAATTTGCCATCCGCATCGTAATAATCCTGTCCGCCGAAGATACCGTCCACGGAATAACCGATCCGCTTCCCGGATTCGTCATACAGGTCCTCTCCGCCGAAGAGGCCTTCAACCCTGTGAATCTTTCCCATACGCGCGCCTCCTTCCGCCTTTCTTCCCCCGGTGCCGCCCCGGATGCAATCCGGAAAAGAGCTGTTCACCGCCCCGCCTGCGTCCGGATGAAAAGTTATTTCAGTTCATGAATAGTTTACTGCACGCCATTCCCCGCGGCTTCCGGGTGATCCCGGACCTCTGTCTTCCAGAACTCGTCCATGGGCAGGACGTATTCCCCGCCCCGCAGACGGCACTGGGGTTCGCCGTTGAGGAAAAAGATGAACTCATCGTTCGCTTCGTCGTATTCATGGCGGTCGCAGAGGATCTGTTCCCCGGGTTCTTTGGTCCAGATCTGCCGGATCCCCGCGCCGTAAAGGACGACGAAGTCCGTCAGGAAGCAGCGCATGGCCGGGGTTACGGGCCAGAGGATCCGCTTCTTCTTTCCGTTCGTGTCTTTCCTCCGGAATTCCAGCCGTGCGACGCCCAGGTCATCCACTTCGATATCGATCGTCATCCGGTCCTCCGCGGAGCGCAGGAATTTGCCGGGCACCATGCCCAGCCCCAGGGCGAACTGATCCCGTTTCCGCACTTCCTCCGGCGGCGTGTCGCATTCACTGATCATCTTCTCTATATTGCTTTCCACGGTTCCGTCGCCGTAGTGGCCGTACTGTTTCCGCCAGTCGATGGCGTACCGGGCCTCCAGCAGGTAGCTCAGCGCTTCCATGTTGTCCTTCTCAACGATCTTTCCCTCATGGAAAATCCGGCCCATCCGCAGGGCGGTGTCCGCGAACTTGCTTTCCAGAACGCCGCTTTCGAACTGGTCCAGGCAATACAGGTACATTTCCGCGTACAGGCGCAGCGCGCGGTCCGGGTCCGCGGGGCCGCCCAGGCCGTCCGCCAGCATGTCCGCCAGCTTGTACGTGGACTCGATCATCCGCAGCTTCGCCCCGCGCCTGAACCAGGCGCGGGCTTCCCTGTACTGCCGCTTCCCGCCGGTATGGCGCCCGTAATAGCACAGGTACCCCAGCGTGTTCGGATAGCGCCCGTCCTCCGGGTCCAGCCCGCAGAGTTCCTTCAGGGCGTCATAGGACTTCCGCCAGTCCTCCGCGGTCGGATGCTCAATCCGGTCGTACGGATCCCAGGCAGCTTTTTCCAGCCGCCGGATTTTTGCCTTTTCCCCGTCCATATCCATTCCTCCGAAACCGTGTATTGTTTCTTTCGCCCTTCTCCCCGTCCTTTCCTTTATATTACCAAAAAGGATGCCGCAAAAAGCAGGCATCCTGAGTCAGCGGGTTCCGGAACGATGCAAAAAAAATGAAGCATCTTTTTTGATAGCATGTGTATGCAGGGAACAGAAACCCTGAGAAAAGACCGGAGGAATGAACCATGAATACAGTACATCGGACCAGAGGCATCCGGAAGGCCATCCGGGTGAACGTCTTCAGGAAACCGATACAGAAGCATGTCACGGCCGGTGACCGGGCCTGCGGAAGCATGATGCGGGAAGCAAGGTCCCGGCGGCAGAAGTCCGGCCCCAGCGATTACGCCATTCTCTCCTGGGCGAGATTCGATCTTTCCCGGGAAATCATGGGCGGATTCTGGGAAGTCACCGCAGCGTAAAGACCAGGCAGAAAAGGAGGCAGAAAACCATGACAACAGCAGCATGCACCGCGGCGGACCTGTGCCTGCCGCACCGTTTCCGCAAAATGAAATCCCTTCCCGGGGATCCGCCGGATTCCGTACCCTACGCGTATTCCACCCAGAGCATGGATTCATTCCTGATGATTGCCCCGGTCGGTGCGGAGCAGGCGATGCCCTTCACGGATCCGGAAACGGTCGTGGAGGAAATCCACCGCTGCCTCGGGGAGGACCAGGGGCTGATCGAAGTCCGGAGCGGCCTCACCCGGGGGCGGAAGCCCTTCATCTGTTCCGTCGTCAAAACCACCCGGAAGCACGGCGTGCTGTACAATCTCACGCTTCATCTGGATATGGGCGGTGAGGTCCTGCAGGTCCAGGGGTTCTTTGACGAATCCGGCATTACGGGGGACCGCGAGTCGGAGATTCTCCTGCTGATGCGTCAGCGGGGCATTGTCCTCGAGACGGAAAACGGCACCGAGGGCTGGTTCATGGATCCCTATGACGACACGTTTACCTTCGGGGTCCCGATGAATCTGTCGGAGCAGCCGCAGTTTGACAATCTCTTCCCCGGGCACCCGCTGTCCGAACTCCGGAAATTCCTGAAGGAAATCATTTCGGAAAACTGACCGGTTTATCCGGGGAGCGCACAGCTCTCCGGATCTTTTACTGTCCCGCCCCGCCCGCGTATTGATTTTTACGCGGGCGGTATCCTATAATGACGGCGTAGAAAAACGGAAAAGGAGAAATCGGACATGAAACGGATTATTGCGGGTTTGCTGGCTGCGGTTATGCTGTGCGGGGCGTCCGCCCTGGCCGTTGAGCCGGACGGCTACATCGCGTCCGGCGGACAGATCAACGACCTGCGGGAATATACAGGCGTGTGGCGGGATGCGTACCAGGAAATCCTGGGGAACCATTTCAAAGCAATCCTCGCGTACCAGGGCCGGACGCAGGAATACCAGCTCAACGGGCAGAATGTAAAGGTCCCTTGCTCGCCGGTGTCCCTGACGGACATCTCGGGGGACGGCATTCCGGAGCTGATCTTCATGGAAGCCCCGAACGACAGCCGGGGAGATCTGTATATCTATACCTCGGACGGCAGGAGCACCAAATGCGCCCTGTACATATCCGGCATCACCCGCCTGGGATACGACGACATCGGCAACGGTTTCGATCTGTATCTGTCTTCGGCAAACGGCGGAACCCTGGTGGCTGAATACGACGAATACGAGTGGCCCTGGGTCCTGCAGTTCACCAGGAACGCGCTGGGCCGGTACACCCTGCTGAACTACCTGCGGGCGGAATACGACAATTCCGACATGAACAATGACAGGTATTACATCAACGGCAGCCTGACCGTCTCCGATGAATACGAAAAAACCCTTAAAGCCATGCGGAACGGCAGGACGATGACGCTGTCCGCCTATACGGAAAACGATCTCAGCCATTACGGTCTCTCGCTGCGCTGGGAGGACGCCGTTTCCGCGCTGAAGGAATCCGCGCCGACCGCCGTGCCGACCGTCGCGCCGACCTCCAGGCCGACAGCAAAGCCGACCTCCAAGCCGACGTCCACACCGAAACGCAAAGGCAAAAACTACGGCCTGACCATCGACAAGCTGGCGACACGAAAAGGCCCCGGCACCCAGTATGAGGGCGGCGGGACCTACAGTGTAAAAGGCCAGTATATCAAAGTGCTCGCGAAGGCCTGGGACAAGCGGAACGGAATCTGGTGGGTCAAGTGCGAAATTCCCTACCATGGGGAAATCCGGATCCTGTGGACAGGCTGGAAGCGCTTTGACCACTCCACCATTTCCCTGGATGACCTGCCGACAGAGCACTGGTAAACATGCTTAATGGTATTCCACCACGCCGGCCCAGGAGAGCAGCAGCTCCCGTTCCTTTTCGTTGCCCTTCACCGACTGGCTGGCCGCCACGATCGGCATCCATTTCTGCACGTACTGCATAGGCGTTCCGCTCTTTTCCCAGCGTTCCGGAGAAAGTTGCGAAAGCATCCGCAATATAGCTGGCCCGGGGCACGGATATGGAAAAGCGCTGTTTGCCGGCCTTTTTTTCTTTATACAGATTCTCTATTTCATCGATCTGTTCCAGGATCTTCCGGGCCTGGCTGACAAACAGTTCACCGTCCGGCGTCAGCGTCATTCCCTTGGAGGAACGGTGAAAAAACTGGATACCCAGATCGGTTTCCATTTCCTTGACCACCCGGCTCAGATTGGGCTGCGCCACGTGCAGCTCCTCCGCTGCCTTGTTGATGGAGCCGTTCTCCGCGATGCTGATCACGTATTTCAGGTGCAAAATGTTCATTTCATTCTCCCCGCGATGTTTTCCGGACATCCATCCTGTTTCATCCGCTGATTGATGCTTCTGTGATAATTCGCCCTTTTTCTGGTAAATCCTTCCATCTGATTTCAGTTCTTTTTCCCCAAGATTCCGCTGAACTGCCGGACGAGCTTTTCCAGCCCGGCCTGCAGTTCGCCGATGATCATGGATTCAATGCGCAGGTCCAGCAGGAGATCCGTCCGGATCTCCCTGCAGACCGGCACATCCTCAAAGCACATCCGGACCCGCCTGTTTTCCTCATAGGTTTCCCATCCGGGCAGCGGAAAGCCTAGCCAGTCCTCCCCGTTCGGATCCCCGTCGCGGACAAAGTTCACGAAATAGGAGGAAGCCGCCCGGGCAAGGTCGTAGTGCTTCCCGGTGAACGGCCGCCAGCAGCGCGCCAGTGAATCGAAAACGAACCACAGATCTGATCCGTGGAAGCTTCCGGCGCCGTCCCCGCCCGGAATATCGTGGTCAAAAAGATACTGATAAACGGTCTTTCCCTGGGCCGCCAGCAGCCTGGCCAGCGCCTCCTGCCCCACCCGGAACATATGGAACGCGTCGCTTTCCAGCAGCTGCAGAATACCTTCCTCGCCGAGTCCTTCCGCCATCTGCAGGACCTTCCCGGCCAGGGGTCCGAACTGCCTGCGGGCTATCTCCCCGAAATCCTTCGGGTCCGTCTCCCGGCCGAGCAGGCGGGCGAAGAACTTCCCTTCCCCCCTGCAGCATCCGATCATATACGGAATATCCGGCAGCCCGCCGGAAAGGATCACCTTCAGGGGATGCTCCGGCATAAAATCTCCTCCGTAAACGATCCCCGGCGACGACGCGCGGTCCTGATCCTCCCTGTACATCGCCTGCTGCGCTTCCAGGACGGTTTCAGCCGGCAGTGCGCGCGCCGCTTCCACCGTTTCCGCGCCGAGGCGCCGGAAGAACCGGACCCCGGCTTCCCGGGCGTCCTCCAGCGAACATGCAAACCGGTCGCCGGACTCCACGCCGCCCCCGGACATCAGGATCGCTCCCTGAAACAGGTCCTTGGACAGCGGCGAGCACAGCAGTGCGGTTACGGACGCGGCCCCCGCGGACTGCCCGGCCACCGTAATCCGGTCCGGATCCCCGCCGAAGGCGGCAATATTCCGTTTCACCCACCGCAGCGCCGCCACCTGGTCCAGGAATCCGAAATTGCCCTGGGAAGGATCCCGCAGGTCCGGATGGGCCAGGAATCCGAACACGCCGAGCCGGTATCCGGGCGTTACCATCACGCAGCCCTTCCGCGCCGTATGTTCGCCGTCAAACTCCATTTCGTACGGATACCCGCAGGTCAGCCCGCCGCCGTGGATATAGAAGAAAACCGGCAGCCGTTCCTCCGCGCTCTCCGCGGGCGTCCAAATATTCAGATACAGGCAGTCCTCGCTGATCTCGTATTCCGCCGCGGTGGGATGCAGCTCCTTCGTGTAGAACTCTCCCGGATTTGTTCCCAGCCGCCCCTGCATCGCCATCGGCGCGAACCGCGCGGCATCCCGGACGCCCTGCCAGCCCGGATGCGGCTGCGGGGCTTCCCACCGCAGTTCTCCGACAGGCGGTTTCGCGTAGGGAATCCCCCGGTACACAGTAATCCTCGGGTCACCGCCGGGAATGCCCCGCACGGCTCCGGATTCAGTCATTGCTTCGCGCAGCATAAAGCCACCTCCCGCTCCATATCATAATCCGGCAGCCCGCCGGTTCCTTCCCGTGCACCGCACCCGCCTTCCGGATCTTTCCCGCCGGCGGCATGCGCGCCTTTCTTCCTTTACAGCATCCGCTTGAACGTTTCCAGCAGCATCGTCATCTGGTAGCGCAGCAGCCACCATGCGTTGTTCCATTCCGGCACCTTTTTGATCACCGCCAGCAGCTCCGGATAATACCGGTCCGTTTCCTCCGTGTAGCTTACCATCTTTCTCCTGGAAAAGCCGTCCGCCATTCCGGCCAGGTTGTTCACCCGGTCCAGGCACTTTACCAGGCACGCCAGCCGGTTTTTCCGGATGTTCGCGTAATACTTTTCCTCCCGGTCCGGGTCATTCCGCGCGTACGTATTCCTGGACATCAGCCGCACCGCTTCCCGGACCCGTTCCCCGACGGGCAGATCGTCCGGCTTCATGTCCGAATCCTCGATCATGTCATGCGCCAGGCACGCGGCAATGACGTCGTCATCCCGCAGCTCCATTGCCAGCGCGTGGCAGGCCATCGTCAGCGGATGCACCATGTAGGTGGTTTCAAAACCGTAGCGGCTTTTCCGTTTCTGGCCTCCGTGCGCCGCCCGGAGCCTGTCCAGCACTGCCAGCGACTGAGGCATATGCAGCATCTGCGCCCGTCCCTTGACGAAGGTGTACATATGCTCATAATCAAAGTTGACCGGCTTCAGAGTCCAGTCATGATCCTCCTCCGCGAAAAGGCCGTCCAGGGACAGGTCCAGCACCCGGGACAGTTCCGGCAGATGTTCCGCATCCGGAATAAACTTCCCCGTTTCCCAGCTGCTCACCGCCTGAAAGGAAACGTCCAGTTTCTCACCCAGCTGTTCCTGGTTCATCCCTTTCGCCAGCCGCGCCGCCCTGATCCGGTTCCCGATCAGCCTGTTCTCCATGCTGCTCCGCCTCCCTGTCCTTTTTCGCCGCGTCCGCTGATTTCCTTCCGCATGCTCCGGAAAAGCACGGACCGCCGGCAGATTCAGTTTTTAATTCAAACCGCCCGGTTTCAAGTATAGCTTGAAACCGGGCGCTGTCAAGTATATCCGTTTTTCTTTCCGTCACGCCGCCTTTTCCGGCAGTCCCGCGGGCATCTCCCGCTCCGCGGCGGATCCGGCAGCCATCATCGCGGCTTCCTCCGGGTATTCCGCCAGGAATCTCCGGACCGCGAGGGCCAGCGCTTCCATGGGATGCTCCTCCGCAAGATCCTCTGCCTCCCGGCCGGACCTGCCGGAATAAATGTCCGCGATCTCCGTGAGCGCGCTGAATTCCGCGGCAGGATCATAGCCGCAGCAAGAGGCCAGATCCTCAATCCGGCACCGGAGCGGAAAACTGTCCGCGGGATAAAACTCCCGGTTTTCCGTCCGCTCAATCTCCATTTCCGCAAAACAACCCATCCCGATTCCTCCGTTCCTCTTCGCCGCGGATCTGTTCCGTCCCGTCCGCGTTTATCCGGCGGCCTTACCCGCCTTTCATTCCCCGCGCTCTTCCGCCAGTTCCTCTTCCCACATCAGGTACAGCGCGGCCAGGCGCTGCGCCTCGGAAGCCGCCGGCGCGTTCCATCTCTCCCGTTTCATCCGGCGGTATTCCTTTCCGGAAACCGTGATGGTCTTTTTCCGGACCGCTTCCCTCGTTCCGAAGAAGCCCTTTTTCCGGACCGCCACATCGACCTTCACCCGATGCTTCACTGCCGATTCCTCCTCCCGGAATCCCTTTCCTTCCCCCGGCATACTCATCGTACCATCTTTGATGTTCGAAAAATTGCGCATCCCCGTTTCTCCCCCTGCCGGCGGCACCGGTGCGGACGCCCCGGAAAGCGCAAAAAAAGTACCGGGAAAAACGTTTGTCACCGTCCTTCCCGGCACCGCCGGAAGATATTATTCAGCCCGGCTCCCGGAGCAAAGCGCTTCTCCCTCCGGGAACGGGTATTATTCATTCCGGGGAAGATATTCATCCAGGTATTCCATCTTTCCGCCTGTCCGGGCGCCGTACGCTCCGTACAGCGCTTTCCAGAGTTGTTCCCGCTGCGCCGGGGACAGCTTTTCGTCCGCCCGGACACGGAGGATCATCTCCGCCACCGGGACCGCCAGCCGTTTCTCCCTGTTCCGTTCCAGGCGGAATCCAAGAACATTTCCCATGATCCGGTTGTTTCCTTCCAGGAAGAGCTCCACGTATTCCGCGCACAGCCGCCGCAGGTACTCCTGCTGCTTCCCCGCCGGATCCTCCGCCCGTTCCAGGTACCGGACCAGCCGCGGATCCTCAAAGAACCTGGCCCGCAGCACGTCCTTCCGTTCCTCCGCAAATGCCTCCGGCTCCCGGTAAATCTCCAGCGCCCAGCTCTGGATCATCGAAAAATCGATGTATTTCCGGCTCTTCGGGCCTTCCTCGCCGATGAACAGCAGCTCCCACTCGATTTCAGGGCTGTCCGGGCACGCCGCCAGACCTTCCTGCAGGATCTTCTTCCGCGCAGGAATGCCGGAGGCCGCCAGCGCTTTCCGGACCCATTCCTCCGCTTCCCTGCTGCCTGTGGTTTCACTGTTTCTTCTGTCCGCGGGCAGCTTGTCCCCGCAGTAGGGACAGAAGACGGCATCCCTGTTTTCAACTGTTTTTCCGCATCTTCCGCAGATTCTGTCCATGCCCTTCCCCTTTCCGATGCTGTTCTGTTTCTCTTTTCGGCGTTCCTCCGCCGGACCGCAGGTCCGTTCAAATCAAACAGGCTCTTCCTCTTCCGGGGAATCGTCCCGGAAGAGGAAGAGCCTGCGGCTGTTTCCGAATGATTACCGCGGATTTCCCGTCGCGATTCCGACCACCAGCAGAATCACGATCAGCGCGGCCGTAATGATAATAACTGTGTCCACCGTTCTCAGAGAAACATGATCCTTGATTTTGTCATAAACCTTATACCGCCCCGGCTGTTTCGGTTCCCTTGAGAAGGTCTTTTCAGACTGCCTTTTCGCGATCTCCATTTCAGCCCGGGTGTTTTTTACGCTTCTGTCATCTTTCATGGCTTACTTCTTCGCGATGTACTTCCGTACGTCAATGGACACAGCCAGGATGATGATCAGGCCGCGGATGATATACTGGATGTACGGGTTGATGCCGAGGAACTGCAGCGCGTACACGATGGCCTGCATGATAACCGCGCCGATGACCACGCCCTGGATCGTACCGACGCCGCCGGAGAAACTGACGCCGCCGACCACAACCGCGCTGATGGCATCCAGCTCGTAGTTCAGGCCTGTATTCGCGCCTACCGCTGTAATACGTGCCGCTTCCAGGAAGGAGGCAATGCCGTACAGCACACCGGCCAGCAGGTAAACCAGCATAATGGTCTTCGCCACGTTGACGCCGGAAACCGCCGCGGCTTCCGTGTTTCCGCCGACCGCGAACATGTTCTTGCCCAGCTTGGTCTTGTTCCAGATCACCCAGACGATGGCTGCCAGCACCAGGAAGTAGATGACCACCAGCGGGATCCGGACGTCCCCGATGTAAATCGCGCCGGCCGCGATATTCAGGAAGTTCGAGTCAAAGGTGGACAGCGCCTGCGCTGTTCCGGAAGGCTGGGATTCGATGTACAGGCAGTTGGCGCCGTACGCGATCAGCTGCGTGCCCAGCGTGACGATGAACGCGTGCAGATGCAGCTTCGCGACGCCGAATCCGTTGATCAGGCTGAACGCCACAGCCACCGCGATGGAGGCGAACAGCGGAACCAGCAGGCCCAGCGTACCGAGGGGCTGTACCATGGTCGGGTACATGCGGCTGGCATAGGTGGTGGACTGCACGAGGGAAGCCGTCACGGCGGCGCTGATGCCCAGCACGCGCCCGATGGACAGGTCCGTACCGGCCAGAACGATCAGGCCGGCGCAGCCCAGGGCCAGGATACCCTTGGTGGAGGCGTTCTGCAGAATGTTCAGGATGTTGTCGATACTCAGGAAGTCAATCCGGACAATGGAAACGACCACCAGGATCAGGCCCAGGATAATGAACAGCGCGTAATTCAGGAAGAAGGTTGTAAACCTTTTTGCCTTGGGATTGGCCGCCCGGGTCTTCGCCCTCGGCTTGATATCCATGGCCTGGATGATAAAGTACGCCAAAGCGGTTACCATCAGCACGATGCCGATAAACTGGATGATGACGCCGCTGGTCATCCGGCTGTTTTCCAACAGCTTCGGGATGCCTTCCCGGTAGAGGCCCAGCAGGTCCTCGTTGGAAGCCAGCTTCTCAAATTCCGCTTCGTCCGTAATGCCCAGCGCCTGCATGGCCATGGCCGTCCGCATCGGATCGCTCTTCTCATGGTCCTTGATCAGGTCGTTCAGGTTGTCCGCCGTCACGGTTTCATCCACGGACTGGGCGTAGGCCAGGAATTTTTCCCGGTCCTTGCTGTCCGCTACGGCAGCTTCATATCCGGCGCGCTCCGCCACCGCGGCGTCCACTTTCGAAGCGTCCAGGCCAAGTCCCTTCAGGAAGCTCTTGACGTTGTCCGCGCCGAGCTTGTTCATGGAGCTGAGCTCCTTCAGCGTGGAGGGATCCTTGATATAGCCGATCGCGGCCTTTTTGTCCCCGCCCAGCATTTTCGCGGCGTTGTCGTAGATGCCAACGCCTGTCGCGCCGTAAACAGCCAGGGCAATGCCCGCGGCCAGCACGACCAGCATGATGATGCTGATTATCTTCTTTTTACTCATCTTTCCTCACCTCATCACACATACTTGGCTGCCAGAGCCATGATGGTTTCCTGTTCGCCGGGAATATTGCCGAAGTCTTTGCCGCGTTCCACAATACCGGCCAGCTGGCCGTTGCTCATGACCAGGATCCGGTCGCAGATCCCCAGAAGCTCAGGCATTTCAGAAGAAACCATCATAACGCCCTTGCCCTGCTCCGCCAGCTTCAGGATCAGCTGGTAAATCTCGTATTTGGCGCCGACGTCAATACCGCGCGTCGGTTCGTCCAGCAGCAGCACATCCGGATTTGTCAGCAGCCAGCGGCCGATAATGACCTTCTGCTGGTTGCCGCCGGACAAACTCTTGATCAGCGTCTTCTTGCTGGGCGTTTTTACCTTGATGGAATCAATGACCCAGTCCGTGTCCTTGTCCATCTTCCTGCTGCTCAGCAGCGGACTGCCGTACGCGTCCAGGTTGGCAATGACGGAATTGAACAGGATCGAGCTTTCACCGAAGATACCGGTCGCCCGGCGTTCCTCCGTAATCAGGGCAAATCCGTTCCGCCGTGCCTCGTCTGTGGTTGTGTTCCGGATGGGCTTTCCGTTCATGGACACTTCGCCGCCCGCCTTGGTGAAATATCCGAACAGCGTATTCAGCAGCTCCGTCCGGCGGGAACCGACCAGCCCGGCCACACCGAGCACTTCGCCCTTGTGCAGCTGGAAGCTGACGTCATGGCAGGTCGGCTCATACATGCCGGAGAAATTCTTCACGTCCAGCAGGACCTCGCCGATCTCGTTGTGCTTCGGCGGGAACTGGTTCGTCATTTCCCGGCCCACCATCAGCCGGATGATTTCCTCCTTGGTCAGGCCCTCGGCCGGCTTTGTGGCGATCCACTTGCCGTCCCGCATGATGGTGACGTCATCGGAAATGCGCAGAATTTCATCCATCTTGTGGCTGATATAAATGATCCCGACACCTTCCGCTGTCAGCCGGTTCATGATGGAGAAAAGATGGTCCACCTCGTCCTCTGTCAGGGAACTGGTCGGCTCATCCAGCACGACAATTTTCGCGTTGTAGGAAACAGCCTTGGCGATCTCCACCATCTGCCGCTTGGAGACGGACAGGGTGCCGATGATCTGCTTCGGATCCACGTCAATCCCAAGCCGTTCAAAAACGGCCTTGGTTTCCGAGTACATTTTCCTCGAGTCCACCAGTCCGAGCTTTGTCACAGGAAAACGCCCGAGCCAGACGTTCTCCATCACGCTGCGTCGCAGCACCTGGTTCAGCTCCTGGTGCACCATCGCCACGCCGTTGTCCAGCGCTTCCCTCGGATTGGAAAACTTGACCGGCTGCCCGTTCATCAGGACAGTTCCCGTATCCCGTGTGTAAATACCGAACAGGCATTTCATCAGCGTGGATTTTCCGGCACCGTTCTCCCCCATCAGCGCATGCACTGTACCCGCCCTGAGCTGAAGCCTTGCGTGGTCCAGTGCTTTTACGCCGGGAAAAGATTTGTCGATATCCAGCATTTCAAGCAGGAACGGAGTACCCTTTCCGGCTTCCCGGTTCTCGGACATACGCAGTATCACCACTTTTCTTATAAATTTGAAACACGGTTTCCGCAAACAGTGTTTCCCCGAACCAGGCGGGAAACACCGTTTCCGGAAACTCTGCCCGTTTTTTTCAAAACAGGTTCCGGCGACTGAAAGCCGCCGGAACCGTTTTGGTATTCAGATAAGTTTAACCGGATTACTCCTCCAGCATGATGGGGGAATAGGGGATGAAGGTGGAGCAGCCGTCTTCGTTCAGCTTGTATCCGAGTTCTTCCGCGCCCCACGCGCCGGTCTGCAGATAGTTCATCATGATGCGGATGTTCGCCTTGCCCATCGCGTCGCCGTCCTGCTTGACGGTAGCGGTCATACGGCCGGCATTGATGGCTTCGAACGCGGCGTCGGTCGCGTCAACACCGATAACGGTGATGGCGGGATCGCCTTCGTTGCCGGTGTTGTAACCGGACTGGTTCAGAGCGGCGATAACGCCGATCGCCATGTCGTCGTTGTTGGCGAAGACCAGCTCGATTTCCGGATGGGATTTCCAGGTGGCGAGCATGGCGTCATTGGCCTTGGTGGTGTCCCAGTCAGCAACGATCACGTCGGTGACCATTTCCAGCGGAACGCCCAGCGCGACAGCGGTCTCTTCGGAATACTGGGTGCGCGCGATGGCTTCGGGGTTGTTGGCAACGCCCTTGAACTCAACGAACTGCACTTTTCCGTCGCCGTTCAGGTCGATCTTGGAAGCATCCTTCTCCCACAGCTTGGCCAGGATTTCGCCCTGCATGTCGCCCGCTTCACGCGGCAGTGTGCCGACGAAGAAAGCGCCGGTGTTCTTCACAACAGATTCGTAGGTCTCGTCAGACGGCGGAATGTTGTAGAACAGGAAAGGAATGCCGGCTGCGCCGAGCTTGTCAACGAGGGTCTGGCCGCCTGCCGGCTCTGCCAGGTTGATGATCACGAAATCGGGCTTGTCGCCGATCGCCTGGTCGCACTGCTCAACCTGCTTGGACATGTCGTCTCCGGCATCGTACATCTTCAGGTTGATCTTCACGCCCAGTTCCTCGCCGATGGATTCTGCCCACTTGAGCATTCCCTGACGGACGGAAGAGCCGTAGGTGTCGTCAAATTTCCACACGAGTACGTCCACATTGTACTCGGTCTTGGCTTCCGCGAACACCGCGGAAACGCTCAGCACCATTACCAGTGCCAGTACCAGGGCTACCAGTTTCTTCATAGTGTGGTTCCTCCTTTTTATTTATTCAAACAGGAATCCTCCTGTCGAATCCGATATGAAAAGTTCAGAAAACGTTACTGATATTTTACTTGAATTGCTTCTTCCATGTCAAGAGAGCCGCGTTTGCAAATATGGCATTTTTGTTTTGTTTTCTTCCCAAATCAGTTGAAAATTTTACGGTATTGGGCCGGAGACAGGCATTGTATTAAATTTGTACGTATTTTTACGCCGCCGGCCGCGGCTTTGCCCGGGCCAGCTTCACGTTGTATGCCAGAATGGAAACGACAACGATCACGGCCCCGGCAACGGACAGGGCGGAAACCGCCTCGCCGTAGAACGCGGCGACCAGCAGCGGGTTCAGAATCGGCTCCATGCCGGAGATCAGGCTGGCCGTGACCGGCGGCGTCCGACGGATGCCGATGGAAAACAGGATGTACGCGCCGCCCACCTGGACCACGCCCAGCGCGGCCAGCGCCGCCAGAACGGGCGCGGAAAAATCCGTTTCCCGTAGGCACAGCGGTATAAAGAGGATGCCAGCCGCCAGCTGCCCGATAAAGCAGGAGGAAATGGCGTCCGCGTCCTTCCCGGTGTTCATCATGAAAACGCCGGCATAGCAGACGCCGGACAGGACCGCAGCGATATTGCCCGGCAGGTTTCCCGCCCGGATCCCGTCCACGAAAAACAGCACCACGCCCAGCAGCACCGCGAAACAGGTGACGATATCCGTTTTCCCGGGCTTCTGTTTATACAGCGCCGCCATAAAAAGGATCACGAAAACCGGCGCCGTGAACTGCAGGACGATGGCGTTCGCGGCCGTCGTCAGCTTGTTCGCCAGCGCGAAAAGCGTCGTGACCCCGATCATGGACAGCGCGCCGGTCAGCACCCGCCGGTTGAAGACGACCCTCCGCCGGGTCACCAGGAGGAAAATCCCGATGACCGCCGACCCGATCAGGTTCCGCGCGCCGTTGATCGCCAGGGCGTTCCAGGGAATCAGCTTGATGAACAGCCCGCCGGTGCTGAAGCAGACGGACGCGATAAAAACGCACAGCGCGTAGCGCCATCCGATCGTTTTCATCCTTTCAGGTCTCCTTTGGGGATTGATCCGGCATGCCTTTACGGGCCCAGCCGGGCCAGAATCTGACTGCCGTTGTCCCGCAGCCATTTCTGCCACTTCCGGTATTCCGGGAAAACCCGGAGCACCTCCGCGTAGAACCGCTTCGAATGGTTCATTTCCTTCAGGTGGCACAGCTCGTGCACCACCACGCTGTCCAGCGCCTCCGGCGGCGTCAGCATCAGCAGGCAGTTGAAGTTCAGGTTGCCCTTGCTGCTGCAGCTCCCCCACCGGGTCCGCTGGTTCCGGATGGTGATCCGCCCGTAGCGCACGCCGACCAGCGGCGCGTAGTACGCGGCGCGTTCCGGAATCACCCGCAGCGCCTGCTCCGCCAGCGCCCGGATCTCCCCGTCCGTCAGCCGGGGTACGGCGCTTCTTTCCAGCGCTTTCTGCCGGGCCTTCTCCAGGTGCGTTTCAATCCATTCCCGGTTCTTCTGCACGAACGCGCGGATTTCCGCGGCGGAAGCCCGCAGGGGCGCCCGGATGATCACCCGGTCCTCCCGTACCTCCGCGCACAGGGTTTTCCGCCGGCTCCGGATCACTTCATATTCCATCGGCAGGCTCATTTCCCCATGCTGAAATACCGCTGCGGAATATGGCAGTACCCGCCCGGGTTTTTGTCCAGGTACTTCTGATGATACTCCTCGGCGGAATAGAAGTTCCGGAGGGGCTCCAGCTCCACCGCCAGCTTCGCGCCGGCTTTTTTCTCCTCCGCTTTGTATACTTCCTCAATTTCCGGCAGCTGCCCGGGGTCGGTATAGTAGATCCCGGTCCTGTACTGGATCCCCTCGTCATGCCCCTGCCGGTTCACCGACAGCGGATCGATCACCGTGAAATAATATCCCAGCAGCTCCTTCAGGGTGATCCGGCCCTCGTCGTAATCGATCCGCACCGTTTCCGCGTGGCCGCTGTCATTGCACACCTCCTGATAGGAAGGCGCCTTTTCCGGGCCGTTGGCATATCCAACTTCCGTTTTCTCCACGCCGTCAAACTGGTCGAAAAACTTCTGCATGCCCCAGAAGCATCCGCCGGCCAGGTAAATCGTACGCATCTTTCTTTTCCTCCTTACAGGCATTCAATCAGCCGGTCCGTATCCGCGGCGGTCGTCGCCCAGCTGGTGGCGATCCGCATCAGGATCCGGCCGTCCGGCATCCGTTCCATAAAGCTCATCTCCACCTTTGGGGAAAGCGCTTCCGCCTGTTCTTCGTCCAGCACAATCAGGATCTGGTTGGTGGGGTTCGGGAACGCCTGCTCGTAACCCTTCCGGTCCAGGGCTTCCCGGATCCGCGCGGCGGTCTCGATGGCCGGCTTCCCGATTTCTAAGTACAGGCCGTCCGTGAACAGCACGTCGAACTGGATGGCGGGGATCCGCCCCTTGGCCAGCAGCGCGCCGCGCTGCTTGATCATCGTGAACAGGTGCGGAACCGCGCCATGCTTCGGAATCACCGCCGCCTCCCCGAACAGGGTGCCGCATTTCGTGCCGCCGATATAGAACGCGTCGCACAGCCTTCCGATATCCGGCAGCGCCACATCGTTCTCCGGGCACGCCAGGGCGTAGGCCAACCTCGCCCCGTCCAGGTACAGCGGCATCCCGTACTCCCGGCACACGGCGCTGAGCGCCTCCAGCTCCGCCAGGGAATACAGCGTTCCGTATTCCGTGGGATGCGAAATGTAGACCATGCCGGGCTCCACCATATGGTCCCGGTTTTCATCCTGCCGGTATTCCTCCGCGCACGCCCGGACGGTCTCCGCGGACAGTTTCCCGTCCCGGTGTTCCAGCGCCAGCACCTTGTGCCCGCCGGCCTCGATTGCGCCGGCCTCATGGACGCTGATATGCCCGCTCCGGGCGGAAATCACGCCCTGCCACGGGCGCAGCAGCGCGCCGGTCAGCACCGCGTTGGTCTGGGTGCCGCCGGCGAGAAAGAACACGTCCGCTTCCGGCGTGCCGCAGGCCGCGCGGATCTTTTCCCGCGCCGCCGCGGTGTACGTATCCTCCCCGTAGCCCGCGGACTGTTCCAGGTTTGTTTCCGCCAGCCGCCGCAGAATCAGCGGGTGCGCGCCTTCCATATAGTCTGAAGTGAAATGCAGCCTGCGGTCCGTGCCCATGCTGTCTTCCTCCTTATTCTGTCTGATTCCGTGCTTCACTGAACACGCTGCATCCGCAGCGCTTTGCGAATCGGGCCCGCCAGCAGCGACGCCGCCGCGATCTTGGCCGCGTCCCCGGGCAGGAACGGCAGCACGCACAGGGAAAGCGCCGCGCCGAAAGCGTTCCCTGTCTGGAGCATGAACCAGGCGGTGCCCACCGCGTACAGCACCAGGGTGCCTGCCGCCATCATCGCCGGGAGCAGCCAGCGCCCGGCCCGGCTTTCCGTTTTCATTTCCGCCCCGAGCCCGGAAAGCAGCGCGCAGGGCAGGTATCCGGCCAGGTAGCCGCCGGTCACGCCGGCCAGCTTCTGGAAGCCGCCGCTGAAGCCGGAGAATACCGGCACCCCGGCAATGCCGATCAGCAGGTAAAGCGCGGCCGCTGCGGTCCCCCGCTTCGGCCCGAGCACCGCGCCGGCCAGATAAACCGCGAAGGTCGCGAGGGAAATCGGCACCGGCCCCACCGGAACGGACAGGGGGCCCGCCACGCAGATCATCGCGGCGGATACCGCGGTCAGGGTCAGGTCTTTCGTCTGAATCTTCATGCTCATACGCGGACCGCCCCGCTTTCCGCTTTTCCGTCCAGCCGCAGGCTGACCTCCCCGAAGCCGAGGCAGCGGTCCCCTTCCGCCGTGCGGATCATCAGCCGGCCCATGCCGTCGATCCCCGTGACGAGGGCCGGGTATTCCCGCCCGCCCGCGATCACCGTCACTTCCCTGCCGATGACATTGGACCGCTTGCGGCTCTCCTCCAGAAACTCGCCTGTTTCCAGCTGCCCGTAAACCGCCTCCAGCTCATTGAGGATTTCCGCGGCCAGCAGGTTCCGGTCCGGCTCGGTGCCGGTCTCGTTCCCGATGGATCCGGCGATCTCCCGCAGCTCCGGCGGAAACTCCATCTTCCGTACGTTCACGCCGATCCCCAGCACCACGTAATCCAGCCGGCCGGATTCCATGCCGAACCCGGCTTCGCTCAGGATGCCGCAGATCTTTCTGCCGCCGATGTACAGGTCGTTGACCCACTTGATCTTCACGTCCGCGCCGCTGAGCTTCTCCACCGCCCGGGCCGCGGCCACCGCCGCCAGCGACGTGATCATGGACGCCTGCTCCGGCGCGCAGTCCGGCCGCAGGATCACGGAAAGGTAAAGCCCGATGCGTTCCGGGGAATAAAAGGAGCGGCCCAGCCGCCCGCGGCCGGCGCTCTGGGAATCCGCCGCCACCAGAAAACCGTGCGGCGCGCCGGCGGCCGCCAGCGTTTTCGCCCGCAGGTTCGTGGAGTCCAGCGACGCGTGAATTTCCATCCCGCGGCCGAAGCATTCCGTCCGCAGCCCGGCGCGGATGCTTTCCTCCGACAGCCGGTCCGGCACGGAAACAAGCCGGTATCCCCGGTTCGTCCCCGCCTCGATCTCATATCCTTCCTGCCGGAGCGCGGAAACCGCCTTCCATACCGCGTTCCGGCTCACGCGGAGCTCCCTGCCCAGCTGTTCCCCGGATACGCTTCCTTCCGCCTCCAGCATCCGCAGCACCTGATCCCTGACTGCCATCCGATCCGCCTCTTTTCCGTCGTTTTCCCGGCCATGATATCACCGGCACGGCGGATCGTCAACCTGTATTTGCGGTGATAAGGTGACAATTATCAGGGCTGTTTTCCCGTCTTCGCTTCGTTCCCCAGGCTCATCCGGATCCGCCTGCGGGTCTCCGCGTCCCGGAAGATCTGTTTTTCCTCCTCCGTTTGCGGTTCAAAGGGCGGCACCTTCGCCGGTTTATCCTGGTCGTCCAGGGCCACGAAAACCGCGTATGCCCGGTTGATCAGCTCCCGGCTGCCGTCCAGGCGCTCCACCATGCTGTCCACCCGGACCTCCAGGGAGGTGTTCCCTGTCCAGGTGACCACGGCTTCCTGCACCACCGTATCGTTCAGGTACGCGGGCTTCAGGAACGTCAGGTTGTCGATGCACACGGTGGTCACCGCCCGCTGGGTATAGCGCCGCGCCGCTACGGCCCCCACCACGTCGATCCACGCCATGATCTGGCCGCCGAAGAGACGGGGCTTTTTGTATCCGTTGCAGTGCTGGGGCATCACAATCTGAACCGCTGTCGTTTTTTCCATTGCCGTATTCCGCCTTCCCTGTTCTTTATTACGTGTTCTCCATGGCCCTGCTGAACTGCGTTTCGTACAGCTCCTGATACGTGCCGCCGGCGTGTACCAGGTCCCTGTGCTTTCCGCGCTCCACGATCTCCCCGTCCCGGACCACCAGAATCTCATCCGCGGCCAGGATCGTGGAAAGCCTGTGGGCGATCAGGATGGAGGTCCGCTGCTCGATCAGCGGATTGATCGCCGCCTGGATCGCCGCTTCGGAGATGGAATCCAGGGCCGAGGTCGCCTCGTCAAAGATCAGCAGCGCGGGATCCTTCAGCAGCGCCCGGGCAATGGAAATCCGCTGCTTCTCCCCGCCGGACAGCTTCAGTCCCCGGTTGCCGACCATGGTATCCAGCCCGTCCGGCTGCTTTTCGATGAAGTCCCAGATATTGGCCTGCCCGCACGCCCGGATCATCTCCTCCTCCGTCGCGTCCGGCTTCGCGTACAGCAGGTTGTCCCGGATGCTCCCGTTGAAGAGGTAGGTTTCCTGGGTCACCACGCCCACTTCCTCCCGCAGGGAGTGCAGCGTCAGGTCCCGAACGTCCGTTCCGTCAAAGGAAACGCTGCCCTCTGTCACGTCCCACAGCCGGGGAATCAGGTTCACAATGGTGCTCTTGCCGCTGCCGCTGGGGCCGACAATTGCGACGCAGTCCCCGCTGCGCAGGGTGAAGCTGATGTCCTTCAGGATCTGCCGTTCCCCGTCGTAGCTGAAATGCACATGATCGAAGCGGATCTCGCCCTTCGCGTCCGTCAGCTCCTTCGCGCCGGGCCGGTCGTCGATCTCCGGTTCCATGTCGTAGTATTCAAAGATCCGGGTGAACATCGCCATGGAGCGGATCCAGTCCACCTGGATGTTCAGCAGGCTGTTCACCGGGCCGTACATTCTCCCCAGCAGCGCCACCAGCACCGTGATGTCGCCCACCGTCAGGCTGCTGTCATATTTCATGATCAGAATACCGCCCACCAGGTACAGCAGCATCGGCCCGATGGTGGTCAGCGTGCTGAGCAGCATGAAGAACCAGCGGCCCGCCATCCGCTCCCGGATGTTCAGCCTGATCATCCGGCCGTTGGCTTCCTCGTACCGCTCGTATTCCGCCTTTTCCCGCCCGAACAGCTTCACTAGCAGCTGTCCGCTCACGGACAGGGTCTCGTTCAGGATGCCGTTGATTTCGTCGTTGCATTCCTGTGCCTTCCCGGCCAGCTTCCACCGCGTCCTGCCGGCCATCCGGGTCGGCAGCGTGAACAGCGGCACAACGACCATGCCCACCAGCGCCAGGATCCAGTTCTTCTGAAACATCGCGATCAGGGCCACCACCAGCGTGATGGAATTGGAGAGAATGCTGGAGAACGTATTGCTCACCACGGACTCGACCCCGGAGATGTCGCTGGTCATCCGGGTGATGATATCCCCCTGGCTGGCGGAAGTGAAAAACCGCTGGGACATCTTCTGCAGGTGCCGGTACATCTGGTTCCGCATATCGAAGGAAATATGCTGCGCGATCCAGTTGTTCAGGTATGTCTGCCCCACGCCGATCAGGTTGGAGGCGAAGTTCAGCGCCAGGGACAGCAGGATCAGCCGGATCAGCGCGGAAATCCCCTCCCCGAACCAGCCGCCGACGTTTTTCCCGGTCAGCACGTCGATGATATTGCCGGTGAGGATGGACGGAAACAGGCTGCAGACCGAGGCCACGATGATGCACGCGAACACCAGCGCCAGCTGCTTCCAGTAAGGTTTCAGGTAGGAAAACACCCGCAGCAGCAGCTCCTTCGTCACCTTCGGGCTGTTCTTCTTTTCCTCCTCGGTCAGGAACATCGCCCTGCCCCTTCCTCCGGGTCCCGCCATCTGTCTGTTCCTCCTTTGCTGTCCCCCGTGTCATCCTGAGCGGCGCGAGGGATCTTTCCGTTGCTTTTTCCTCCCGGAACAGGTAATATAACCTTCAGTTCCGTCTTGTAAAGGAGTGAGTCCCGATGATCCGCAGAGCCGTCCGGGAGGACATCCCCGGGATCCTGAACCTGCTGGTGCAGGTGGACATGGTGCACCACCTGGGCCGTCCCGACCTGTTCAAGGGCCCGGCCACCAAATACAGCGCCGCCCAGCTGGAGGCGCTCCTGCCGCGGGAGGACACCCCCGTCTTCGTCAGCGTGCGGGAGGACGGTTTCGTGGAGGGCCACGCCTTCTGTATCCGTCAGCAGGTCGTCGGGGATTCCGTGCTGACCGATGTGAAAACGCTGTACATCGACGATATCTGCGTGGATGAAGCCTGCCGCGGCCGGGGGGTCGGCAGGGCGCTCTATGAACACGTGCTGGCCTACGCCCGGGAAAACGGTTTCCACCATGTGACGCTGAACGTCTGGTGCTGCAATCCCGGCGCGCTGAAATTCTATGAGTCGCTGGGCATGAAGCCGCTGAAAATCGGAATGGAGCAGCTGCTCTGACCTTCCGGTCCCTTTTTCCTCTCCCGCCTGCCGTAAACGTTCCGTTTCCGGAAAAACCCGCCGTTGCCGGCGGGTTGATCTGTTCTCTTCGGATGTGTGATTATTCTACTGTTCATTTCGTGCTTTGTCAATGATCCGCGCTTTTCCCGTATTGCAATTCCGGCCTGATGCAACTATACTTGTGCTGCAGAAAACTGCAAATCTGTTCGGGAGGTCGGAAAAATGGAAAAAATCAAGGAAATGCTCGCCAACGCGGGCGGCAATATCCTGCTGGCAATCGTTGTCTGCGTCGTCGGAATGATCATCATCAAATACGTGATGAAGCTCCTCCGCAAGCTGAAAGGCTTTGAAAAGCTGGACCAGACCATGACGCGCTTCATCCTGAACTTCATCAAATGGGCGATGTACGTCATGCTGATCATCGCCGTGGTCGGCATCCTGGGCGTTCCCATGGCGCAGATCATCGCGCTGCTGGCTTCCGCCGGCGTGGCGGTCGGCCTGGCGCTGCAGGGCGCGCTGAGCAACCTGGCCGGCGGTATCCTGCTGATGATCCTCCGTCCCTTCAACGTGGGCGACTACATCGAAGCCGCCGACGCGGCCGGTGTGGTGCATTCCATCAACCTGTTCTACACCGTTGTCATGACGCTGGACAACAAGCGGGTTACCATCCCCAACGGCAACCTCATGAACTCCAACGTGACGGACTTCACCGCGGAGCCGAAGCGCCGGGTGGATCTGGTCTTCGCCTGCGCCAAGAGCGAAAAGCCGGCGGAAATCCAGCAGTGCATTCTGGACGCCGTGGCCACCAGCAAGTTCGCCCTGACGGATCCCGCGCCCTTCGCCCATATCAGCGGCGGAACCAACGAGTCCATGGAATTCACCGTCCGCGTCTGGTGTGAAACGGACAAGTACTGGGACCTGTATTTCGAGCTGAACCAGAGCATCGTGGAAGCCTTCGCCGCCAAGGGCGTGCAGGCGCCCGCTATGCGGATCCTCAGCGAAAAAGCCTGATTCCCGCCGGTACGGCAAAGCTCCGGGGCACGCCCCGGAGCTTTTTTACTGCTTTTCCCGTGCCCGGCGGTTATTCCTCCGGAAGCACCAGTGCGCAGATGAGGTAGGCCAGCAGCCCGCTGCCCCAGCCAAGCACCAGCAGCACCGTCACCAGGCGGATCACCGTGGGATCCACGTTCAGGTATTCCCCGATACCGCCGCACACGCCGGCAATCTTTTTGTCCGTTGCGCTTCTGTGCAGGCGGCCCCTGGGCGTTTCCGCCCCTTCCCCGTTCCTGTTCTTCATAATAAACTGAATCAGGAAATAACCCACCGCGGCACCCAAAGCAACTGTCATTATCCAGTTCATACTCATTCTCTCCTTCCGTTTATCCCCTTCGGGATGACTGAATCATACTCCGCTCTGCCGCCGGAATACAGTGCGCATCCGGCAAATTAACCCGGTTTATTTCTCTTCCTCAGGCTTTCCGGCCGCCTGGATCCGGACGTTTCCGGAAGTGGTTCCGATCGATACGCTCACGCTGCCGTCCCCGCGGATGTATCTGTCCCCGTCCCTGCGCGCCTCCAGGTCACAGGAGACGCTGCCGCTGACGGTGTGCACCTTCGCGGTAAACCCGGGCTCTTCGGGCAGGGCCGCGGTGACGCTGCCGGAGGTGCTGGAAATCTCCGCCTTCTCCGTTTTCCGCAGCGACACATAAATGCCTCCGCTGGTGGAGCCGGCTGTAACCGTACCGGCTTCCTCCGCCGCGATGCTGATTCCGCCGGAGGTGGAACCCGCCCTGATGTTCCCGGCCTTTTCAGCTTCCACGCTGATGCTGCCGCTGGTGGAGCCGGCTGAAACGCTTTCCGTCCTGCCGGCCATCCGGAGCTTTATGTCCCCGGATGTGGAACCGGCGTCCGCCGTCTCCGCTTCCGCCGTGGCGCTGATATCCCCGCTGGTGGAGACGAGCTTCAGCGTTTTCGCCTTCACCGTCGGGATCTCCAGGTCGCCGGAGGTCACAAAGAGTTCCGCGCTGTCCAGGGCAATCCCCTCCGGCAGCGTAACCGTCAGCGTTTTCCCGGGCATGTTCAGGCGGATGCCGGGCTTGCTGAACTGCACCCGCAGCGTATCCCCGTCCAGCCACCACCGCAGCTGTTCGTCCTCCGACAGCGCGCGGTCCGCCTTTTCCTCCAGCGTCACCGTGTTCCCCGCGTGATACGCGACGGCCACCTTTCCGCTGGTCCAGTTGACATAAAGGTTCTTCACCTCCCCGGTGATCTCCGTTCCGCCGGCGGTATATTTCTCCGCGTCCGCGTATCCGCCGATGCCGGAGGATCCGAACACCCCCGTAAAGTTCAGGATCACCGCGCAGAGGAGCACCACCGCGCAGACAACCATCGCGATTTTAATGATCTGATTCCTGGTCAATTCAGATTCCCCCTGTTCCTTGCGATTCCGAGCCCCACCAGCACAACCCCGGCCGCGACGCCAAGAACGTTCACGAGGCCGGGGCCTCCCTGGCTGTGGATCCGGATCACGTTCATCATATTCAGAAACAGCACCATGTCCGCCGCGATCACCAGCAGCGCTTTATTGGTCTTCCCGATCCATTTCCGCAGCGGCTTCGCCCGGATCACAAACGGCAGGAAGCACACCGACAGCCCGAACAGGACCGCGCTGGCGGCCACCCAGAACCAGTCTCCCCGGGAGACCAGGCAGGTCACGCCCAGCAGGATCATCAAACTCGCGGTAAACGCGCAGAAGGTCCAGAACAGCTTGTCCTTCGGCACCATGATCGGCACGATGATCACGCTGGCAGCCACGGCCATCGCCGCCAGGACGATCAGGAACCATCCCATCGCGGATCCCGCGGTCAGGTTGATGATCAGGCAGACGAGAATCGGGATCATGAACATGCCGGAAACCGTGGAGCCCACCGTGGCGGACCGCCGTTTGAATTTTCTGGCGCCGTATTCCAGCACGTCCTGTTTTTCCTGCCGGAGGCCGGTTTCTATCTCATTGCTCCGCAGCCTGCGCAGCATGCCGCTGCACTCCGGGCATTCGGCCAGGTGTTCGTCCACCATATCCCGGCTGTCCTGGCTGCAGGCGTCATCCGCGTACAGCGGAAGCAGGTCGCGGATAACATCGCAGGAGTTCTTCATTTTACTTCCATCCTTTCCTGTAGTCTGAGCCTGGCCCGGTGATATGTGACCCGGGCCCAGTTTTCGGTCTTTCCGAAAATCGTTCCGATTTCACTGAAGCTCAGTTCGCCGAAAACCCGAAGCTCGAAGATTTCCCGGTACGGTTCCTCCAGGGCGTGCAGCGCGACATGAATCCGAAAGGAGGAATCACGGTCCGCTGCCGCCTGCTCGACGCCCTTTCCCGTATCCGGTACGTCCTCCGGAATCGGCCCTGTTTTTCCCTGCCGGCGCTTCTCGTCAAAGAAGAAATTTTTCGCGATCGCGCACAGCCAGGTAACTTCGTCCGATTCATTCCGGAATTCCCCGGCTTTCGCAAAAGCCCGGAAGAAGGTTTCCTGGGTGATTTCCTCCGCCAGCGTACGGTCGCCCGCTAGCGTCATGGCGTAGGAGAACACCCGCATATAGTGGGTTTCATACAGTTTCTCGGTCTGTTCCCGGTCCACATCCTCACCTCCTTTCTGCCGGACTCATTGTTTAGACGCGCAAAAAAGGATTTCGTTACAGACTTTTTTAAAAAATTTCCGAAAAAAAGCAGCGGGCTTCCGCCCGCTGCTTTTTAAAGCGTTTCTCACTTTTTCCGCTTCAGGAATCCGGGCACGCCGTGGTCATCCGTCACCATGGCCTGGTTCTGCGGAATGGCCTGGAAGCTGCCGGTCTGCCCCGTCACCTGCCCGTTGCTGTTGAACAGGGGCTGGTAGTTCTGCGGCTGTCCCGCGCTGAAGGGCATCTGGTTCATGGGCTCGTTCCCGCCGGTCTGGGCCATGCCCATGGGCTGGAAGGGACGGGTCGCCTGCGCCGCCTGCGGGGCAGGCTGATACGTAAACCCGGTCTGGAAGGATCCGGTGTTCACCATGCCGGGCACGCCCATGCTGGGCCGCGCGGATGCCATGTAGGTCGGCACGTCGCCGGTGTTTCCGGAGGAGAAGGCGGACGTCGGCGCGCTGCTCTCAAACAGGTCGCGGGTCGCCGGTGTTTCCGGCCGGGAGAAGTTCGTCCCGAAGGAGCCGAACAGCCGCTCATGCTCGATCTCCCGCGGCTTCTTCGCGGGTTCCTTGTTCGGGAACGGCGTCTTTTCAAAACCGGTGGCGATCACGGTGATCCGCACGTCCTCGCCCATGGTCTCGTCAATGCCGGCACCGAAGATGATATTGGCGTCCGGATCGGCCGCTTCCATGATCAGGTTGGCTGCTTCGTTGATATCCACAATGGAGATGTCCGCGCCGCCGGTCACGTTGATCAGCACGGCGCGCGCGCCGTCGATATTGGTCTCCAGCAGCGGGGAGGCTATGGCGTTCTTGGCCGCCTCCACCAGGCGGTTCTCGCCGGAACCGATGCCGATGCCCATATGGGCCATGCCGCCGGATTCCATGATGGTCTTCACGTCCGCGAAGTCCAGGTTGATCATCGCGGGCACGGCGATCAGGTCGCTGATGCCCTGGATGCCCTGGCGCAGCACGTCGTCCGCGATGCGGAACGCTTCCAGCATCGTGGTGCCCTTGTTGACCACCTGCAGCAGCCGGTCGTTGGGGATCACCACCAGGGTGTCCACATGCTGCTTCAGATCGGCAATGCCGGTTTCGGCGTTCTTCATCCGCTGCTTGCCTTCAAAATTGAACGGTTTGGTCACGACGGCAATCACCAGGGAGCCCAGATCCCGGGCGATCTCCGCGACGATCGGCGCCGCGCCGGTGCCGGTGCCGCCGCCCATGCCGGCGGTAATGAACACCAGGTCCGCTCCCTTCAGGGAGGAAGCGATCTCCTCCCTGCTTTCCTCCGCAGCCCGGCGGCCCACCTCAGGGATCGCGCCGGCGCCAAGGCCCTTGGTCAGCTTTTCGCCGATCTGGATTTTCACCTGCGCATTGGACTGTCCGAGCGCCTGTTTGTCCGTATTGACGGAGATGAATTCCACTCCGCGCAGACCCGCGTCGACCATCCGGTTGACCGCGTTGTTTCCGGCGCCGCCGCATCCGACGACCTTAATGGAAGCAAAGGAGTTCTGTTCTTCATTCTGGAATTCGATCATTTGCTTAACCTCCCAACAGACTACGGAAAAAGTCTTTGATCTTTCCGCCCGCTCCCGCGGCCGGCTGGTGCTGCTGTTCAATCGTATCGATAATCAGGTCCATCAGGCCCAGCGCGCTTGAGAAGCTGTGGCTGTTCAGCTTCGTGGTCCGGCGGGGCGTCTCCTGTACGGGGCGTCCCAGCTTTCCGGCCAGGTACTCCTTGCCGCCGCGGTTGAAGCTCAGCCCGCCGCCGGTCAGGAACACGCTGCTCCAGCTGCCCAGGGAACCGAAATCGTCATCGATGCATTCCTTGATTTTGTCGCAGATCTCGTCCAGGATCCGGGTGATGATGGGCTTGATCTGCTCGCGGGTGAAGGTGACGCCCTTCTGCCCGTCCGCCCCGGGAACCTCGTAGGTCTCGCCGGTGGTCTCGATGCCGTATACGAACTTGCGCTTGATATCCTCCGCGGCGCTCAGGGAAATGTCCAGCTCTTCAGCCAGCGCGACGGCGATATCCCCGCCGCCCAGGTTCAGCACCTTGTGGTAGATGATCGCGTCGCCCTCCACGCCGATGATCTCGGTGTTGAGGTAGCCCATATCGATCAGCGCGGACGTCCGGTCCCGCTCCTGCTCGTTGAGGTACAGCATGGCTTCGCCGGCGGACGTGGAGAAGAATCCGGAAACCACGATCCCCAGATCCGCCATCCGGTTGGTGATGTCGTCCACAAAGAAGCGGTTGCCGACAACGAAGCTGATGAATGCGGTCATTTCCCGGCCCTTCATGCCCACGGGCTCCAGGGTCTTCTTCCCGCTGTCCACCATGAACCAGGCAGGGCTGGAATGGATCACCACGCCCGGGATGCTGGAAAGGTTTTCCGCGGCTTTGGAGAAGGCGGCCTTGACATCCGCCGAGGTAACCCGCGGATCCGTCCCCTTCAGGGAAATGGTGACCTTCGTGGCGTAGACGCTGGTGAAGGCGCCGGGTACGCCGACGTTGATCTCACGGATCTTGGTATTGGCCTGTTCTTCGGCGTCGCTGATCGAGCGGCGGATCGCCTCGTCCAGCTGGCCGGGGTTGTTCCAGCCTTCCTCCAGGTATCCGTCATATTTGGCGACGCCGGCCGCGACAATGTCGCAGCGCTGGCTTCCGCTGTTCTCGGCTACAAGCGTAACGATCTTGCTCGTACCGAAGTCGATGGCCGCAACCGTCGTTTTCATACGCTTTCCAACCTCCCGCGCTCAGGAATGTACAGGAAAATCCCTACTAATAAATGCACACAACAAAGTATTATAGACTTATTCTATAGAATTTGCAAGTATTTGGGGGTAAGTTATTACGATTTTATTGTTTTTTGTTACATTTTTCCCATCATTGCGGGGAGGACGGGGAATAGGAAGGGGTTTCAGGATTGGCAACCGTGATGGAACCGCCTGTTTTTCCCATCTCAAGCAGCTTTTCCCGCACCAGCAGCATGCTCCGCAGCTTCGCGTGCAGCACGCTGCTGTCCCCTATGGAAACCGTGAAAGCGGGGTTCCGGGTGGTCAGCAGGATGGACTGCGGGTTGCTCAGGTCGGCTTCGCTGATCATGCTTGTGCAGCCCAGCACTTTCATCTCCATGAACAGGTCCCTGAAAATGGTTTCCTGTTCCGCGGAAGAGAAAACCATGGTCTGCCCGGTCTGCGCGCCGGAGCGGATGTCCAGTCCCTTGACCTCCACCAGCTCAATCCGGTCGCGCATGCCGGAATCCTCAGATTCATAAAGCACCAGGCCGTTTTTGTCCATCACGTACAGAATACCGCACCAGGTCAGCCAGCAGCAGGCTTCCCGTTCCCGCACCGCGATGGTCACCGTGCCGGGAAGCTCTTTTTCCAGATAGCGGAACTGCAGCGTGTAGTAATTATAGTTTCCGGTCCTCGCGGCTTCGGAGGCGGCGGCCGCCGCCAGCTGCTTCTCCGCCGCGTCCTCGTTCAGCCCGATAATGCTCTGCCCGCGGCGGATCCCGCTGAGGCGGATCACGTCCGCGGCGGAAATCCGGCTGTTTCCGGTCACGCGGATCTCCCGGATGCGGAACACGCCGAAATAAAGCACCAGGAGGGCGGCGGCCGCCACCAGGAGCAGAATCCATACGGAGCGCAGCGGAATGCCGCGCTTTTCTTTTTTTCTTTCCTCCGCGCCGCGGGTGTTTCTGATTTCACCCGCGTTGTACTGATAGCCGGTCTGCTGCTGGTCGTTCCAGAAGCTCCCGGACCGGTCCCGGACGTTGCTGGACCGGGCTTCAAGCAGTTCCGGAGCGTCTTCCGGTTCCTCAAAGGGATTGCTGTTGGACGGAGCCGGGCCGAACCAGGTATTCCGCTGCCAGTCCTTCAGACCGCCGTCCGGGCCGCCGGAAGGATTGCCGGAATCACCGGCCCGCCTGCCCGGCCCCTGCTGCAACGGGCCCTGCATTCGCCCACCTCCGATTCAGACTTTGGTCTGTTTTCATTTCTTCGGTTCAAGTTCGCGGACGATTTCCTTGAAAACCCGACCGCGTTCCTCGTAATCCTTAAACATGTCAAAGCTTGCGCAGGCGGGGCTGAGCAGTACGTTCCAGCCTTCCTCCGCCGTGTCTCTCGCCTGCTGGACCGCGCTTCCCAGGCTGTCGGCAAATTCCGTCTGCCGGAATCCGGCCCGCTCCAGCGCGTTCCGGATCAGCGGCGCCGTTTCCCCGATCAGCTCCGCCTTCCGGATGAAGGGGCTTCCGGCGATTTCCTTAGCCAGGGGATCGAAGGACGTGTGCTTGTCGTATCCGCCCAGGATAATCACCGTAGGCTCCGTCATGGTCTGCACCGCCTTGATGGTGGAGTCCACGTTGGTTCCCTTGCTGTCGTTGATATAAGTCACGCCGTCCAGCTCCCGCACCCGCTCGATCCGGTGCTCCACGCCCCGGAAGGTCTTCAGCGTATGCCGGATCACGGGAACCGGCACCTTCATGGCGCCTGCCACGCAGACCGCGCCCAGGGCATTCTCCAGGTTATGGGGCCCGGGAATATAGATCTCATCCGTCCGGCAGACCTTCTTCTCGCTGCCGTCCAGCCGCAGATATACGGTATCGTCCCGTACAAAGGCGCCTTCCGGCACTTCCTTCTTCCGGCTGAATTTCAGCACCCGGCTCTTCACCTGCTTCGAAAGCCCCTCCAGCCCCGGATCGTCCGCGTTGAACACCGCGTAGTCCTCCGCCGTCTGGTTCCGGAACATCCGCATCTTCAGTGCGGTATAGACCTCCATGGTGCCGTGGCGGTTCAGGTGGTCCTCCGTGATGTTCGTCAGCAGCGCCACATGCGGGTGGAAGGAATCCGCCGTCTCCATCTGGAAGGAGGAGACCTCGCACACGATCACGTCCTCCGGGCGGCTGACCAGGGCCGCCAGGGAGAACGGATAGCCGATATTGCCCACGACATGGGTCACCCGGCCGTTGTTTCTGAAGATCTCACCCAGCAGGGAAACGGTGGTGGTCTTGCCGTTCGTACCGCTCACGGCTGTGAGCGTGCCCCTGGACAGCTGCGCGGCCAGCTCCAGCTCGCCGATCACATAGATGCCCTTTTCCTTCGCCTTCACGACGAAGGGCGCCGTATCCGGAATGCCGGGGGAAATCACCAGGACGTCCATCCCCTCCAGCAGCTCCATGGCGCCGCAGCCGAACCGCCGGGTCAGCTGCAGGCCTTCCAGCGGGCTCAGCTGGGAACCAAGCTCCGCTTCGCTCTTGCTGTCGTTCACCGTAACGTCCGCCCCGCAGGCGCGCAGCAGCTGGGCCGCCGCGACTCCGCTCCGGGCCATTCCGACGACAAGTACCTTTTTCTGCTCGTAATTCATTTTCTTCCCCTGTTATTTCAGAATGCTCAGGACCGCGATCAGGCTCAGGATCAGCGTCACGCCCGCGTACATGCTGACGATCTGCGTCTCCGAATAGCCCTTCTTCTCAAAGTGGTGGTGGATCGGGCTCATGAGGAAGATCCGCTTCCCGTGAGTCAGCTTGAAATAGTACCGCTGGAGGATCACGCTGACGCTGCTCATCACCGGCGTGAAGAATATCAGCGCCAGCAGGACCGGAAGCCGCAGCAGCATCGCCGTCGCGACGGCGCCGCCGCCCAGCAGCATGCTGCCCGTATCCCCCATGAAGGTCTTCGCCGGATACCGGTTGTACCGCAGGAAACCGACGCAGGCGCCGGCCGTGGCCAGGGCGAACGTACCGCAGACCGCCACCCCGTCCGGGTCAGCGATCCCGGCCAGGGAAGGCACCAGCATCAGCAGCAGGCAGATCACCGCCCATGCGGAAGAGCCCACCGCAGACACCGTGCCCAGCAGGCCGTCCAGACCGTCCTGCAAATTGCTGCTGTTCACGATGAAGATTCCCAGCAGCGTCATCACCGGAATATAGAAGATCCCGAGATCCCAGTCCGTTCCGGCGAACGGAATCCGGATGCTGCTGCCCACCGCGGGGCAGAAATAGCAGTAGACGCTGAAGCCCGCGGCCACGATGACCTGGCCCGCGATCTTCTGCCACGGGGAAAGACCGTCATGCCGCTTTTTCACCGCCTTGATGTAATCGTCCGCGAAGCCGATGCACATATTCAGAAACGATACGGCCAGCAGCGGAATGATGAAATCCCACCCGCCGCTCCAGCGCGCCGGGTGAAAGGCCAGGGAAGAAACCAGAATCCCGGCCGCCATCATCAGGCCGCCCATCACGGGCGTTCCCTGCTTCTGCTGGTGCGCCGGGCCCAGTTCGTAGATTGTCTGTCCGAAATGCAGTTTTTTCAGATACGCGATCAGCTTCGGACCCGTCAGCAGCGCGACGCCCGCCGACAGCAGCAAAGCTCCGATCATCCTGTACATAACGCCATCCGACTTCCTTTCCGGAATCTGAATCTTATATTAATTCTCCGCCGGACGCGCTTTTTCCTTTTCTTCGCGGATTTCGGTCAGCAGCTCGCTGACGATGACCTTTTCGTCGAACGGCCGCTTGATCCCCATGATCTCCTGATAGGTTTCATGGCCTTTTCCGGCCAGGACGATGATATCCCCGTCCTCCGCCATGCGCAGCGCCTTTCCGATCGCTTCCCGGCGGTTCTCGATCACTTCGTAGCTCTTTCCTGTGGGCTTGATTCCCTTTTCGATCGCCGCGAGGATCACCGTGGGATTTTCCGTGCGCGGGTTGTCGGACGTCAGGATGCAGTGGTCCGCCAGCCTTCCGCCGATCTCGCCCATCATGGGCCGTTTGCCCTTGTCCCGGTCCCCGCCGCAGCCGAACACCGCGATCAGCCGGTGCCGGGTAAACTGGCGTACGGTTTTCAGGATGTTCTCCAGCGCGTCGGGCGAATGGCTGTAGTCCAGAATCACCTTGTAGGGCGTTCCTGTCTGCAGCACCTCAATCCGGCCCGGGACCCGCGTCACGGCTTCCAGGCCTTCCCGGATCTTCTCCGGCGCGATGCCCATGATCAGCGCGCAGCTTGCCGCCGCCAGGGCGTTGTACACATTGAACATGCCGGTCATGTGCATATGGATGGCAATCTCGTTCATGCCGTTCATCCGCACCGTGAAGCGCACGCCCTCCTCCGTGATTTCGATATCCCGGGCGAACACGTCCGCGTTCACGCAGATGCCGTAGGTGATATAGGGAATGGACATGCCGTCCTTCAGCTTCTCCGAGGATTCGTCGTCCGCGTTGATGGCCGCGTTCCGCGCCATGCCGGAGGTGAAGAACAGCTTCTTCGTTTCGAAGTAGCGTTCCATCGTGTAGAAATAGTCCAGATGGTCCTGGCTCAGGTTGGTGTAGCCGCCGACTTCAAAGGACATGCCGTCCAGCCGGTTCATGTCGATCGCGTGGGCGGAAACTTCCATGCAGCACACTTTCACGCCTTCGTCCGCCATCATCCGCAGCATTTTCTGCAGGTCGATGGGATCCGGCGTCGTCAGTTTGCTGTCCAGCCGCTGGTCCTCCACCACCGTGCCGGTGGAGCCGATGATGCCGCACTTCAGCCCGGCCTTCTCGCAGATGCTCTTCAGCAGGTAGGTGGTGGTGGTTTTCCCTTTTGTACCGGTGATGCCGATCATCCGCATCTGCCGGGAGGGATGCCCGTAGAAGGCTTCCGCGATCCGGGCCATGGCCGCGCGCCCGTTGTTCACCAGCACCTGCGGCACAGCCAGGTCCACGTACCGCTCCACAATCAGGGCGACGCAGCCGTTCTCCACCGCCTCCGTCGCGTAGTCATGGGCGTCAAAGCGCGCCCCGACAATGCAGAAGAACAGGCCCTTCTCCGTCCGGTCCCGGCTGGAGGAAGTGATCTCCTTTATCTCCGTATTCATATCTCCCCGTGTGGACACCACATACGGCAATTCCGCCAGTAATTCCCAAAGCTTCATGGTTCAGCATCTCCTGCCCTGTTCTGTTTTGCTTTCCTCCGGAAACGCCATGCGGGAGACTGACCCTGTCAGTCTCCCACGTTTCCGGTCATCCATCCGGAAACCGCTCCCCTGATGTCCGCCGTCACCGCTCCCGCGGCAAGCTCCTGCGGCGCCGTCAGGTAAACTGTCTGCGCTCCGTATCCGGAAATCATGTCGTACTTTACAGCCTCCGTACATACGCTGACGTCCCCCGCGCTCAGCGCCAGCTCCTGGCGCATGGCTTCGTTCCGCCTGCTCAGGTCCTCTATTTTTCCGTCCAGCTTCCGGATGGCCCGGGATCCCAGCCCCATTCCGGCAACATCCGCCAGCAGCACCATCACGCACAGGACGGCCGCGGCGGCAATGATGATCCATGCCGCGTCCCAGCGGATCCCCGCCCCGGAGAAAAACTTCTGCCTCGGCTTCACTTCCTCGATCACCCGGAACCGGCCGCTGGGGCTGACGCCCATTCCGCCGGTCCAGTCCTGCGTATTGGTAAAGGACTGCAGGGAATCGGAGCAGGTCATGCGCTGCCGGTGCAGGCTGTTCACCTGCTGGCGTTCGTCCGTATGCCTGGAAACGCCCTCCCGCAGGCGCACGGCGGCATCCTGCAGTCTTCTTCCGGCACGGATCGGCATATCAAGCATTCAGGTTTCCTCCGTTCTGTTCAGTGCTGCGCGGGTTTCAGGTTTCCGCTTTCTCAAGGCCGGCGATCATATCCAGCAGGGCGGGAAGCTCTCCGCTGAACTGATCCCAGCTGTCTTTGCTGACGGTTTCAGCCACCACGCGGATGTGGTCGTTGGCGCCGGTAATCTCCACGTCCCGCTCTTCGCCGAGAATCTTCTGCCGGATGTTGGCCGGAAGGAGCACCCGCCCCTGTCCGTCGCAGGACTGCTCGTCATAGCTGAGCGCGTAAAACTGTTCCAGATACCGGTTCAGCGCGGGATTCAGCTTCCCGAGCTTTTCATATGCTTCATTCCGCTTTTCCCACATCTCCGTGGGGTATACGGCAATGGACTTGAAGTCGTAGGAAGGGGCGACGCAGAATGTTTCGCCCAGCTTCTCCCGGAAGCTCTGGGGAATCACCAGCCGTCCCTTGGCGTCCAGGCTGTGGCAGAAGGAGCCGATAAACCGCAGTGTCCGTTCACCCATAGACACCGCTCCCCCTTTCTACCACTTTTGTGTTCATTTTTGGGTTGTTCTACCCTTTTTCCCCACAAATTTAGCATAGTTTTGTTCCCCTTGCAAGCATGAATTTGATCCTTTTCAGCCGCCTGGATCATATCTTTGTTTCTTTTTGTTAATCTTTTTGAAATAAATTTGAAACAATTAATTGTGCCTTGTATGCCTTCCGGTGCCCGATTCCCATATCTGGTATAAAAAAAAGGACCGTTCCCGGTTCATGGGAACGGTCCCGTACAGGACCTGTCTGATTTGTTACAAAAAGTTTAGAATTTCATTTTCAGAGGGATGGCCAGGGAATCTCCAGAGGGCGGAACCCGATGCCGTCGCAGGATACCGGATAGTAGGAAATCCCCCGGCTTTCCCCGGAAAATCCGCCCGCGAACGCGGCGCCGTGCAGGTGCCCGTACACCACCGTACGTACGCTCCGGCGCGCTTCCAGGATCCGGGTGAAAGGTGTTTCCGGATCCTCCGCCATCCTGGGCGGAAAATGCATCATCACCAGAACCGGCCTCCCGGCGGACAGGGCTTCCGCCCGGTCCAGCGCCATCTCCAGCCGCTGAACCTCCCGCCGGAAAATCTTCTCATCCTCCGGAGAGAGCGGGTTCCGTTCCGTCGGGTAATTCCATCCCCGCGTTCCGCAGACCACGCACGGCCCGGCATCCGCGGCGTCGTACTGCAGCGCCGTCATATTCCCCGGCAGCGCCGCCCGGACCCGGCTTACGGAGGACCACCAGTATTCGTGGTTTCCCTTGCAGAGGATTTTCCGCCCCGGCAGCGCGGCGACCGCCGCCAGGTCCGGCAGGGCGTCCTCCAGCTGCATCGCCCAGCTGATATCCCCGGGGATCAGTACGGTGTCCTCCTCCCGGACCGTACTCCGCCAGTTTTCGCTGATACGCAAAAAATGCCTGTCCCACTGGGGACCGAACACATCCATGGGTTTGTCGTCTCCCCCCGGCATGTGCAGATCCCCGATGGCAAACAGGCGCATGTTCTGGTTTCCTTTCCCGGCGTTCCGCGGCGCTTACTGTTCTTCCTCTTCTTCCGCTTCTTCCGCTTCCCTTTCCTCGTCCTCCCGGACGTCCTCCAGGCTCAGTTCTTCCTCTATTTCCCCGTACTCCTGGCTGGGAATGGCTTCATCCTCTTCCGGAATGATCTCATCCATACCGCTGACGGAGTCCATATCGCCGATATTGGCCGTATCCACGCTTTCCGTTCCTTCCGTTTCCTCGGTGTCATCCGGCGTGCTGTTGCTCTTGTTCATTTCCTTCAGGCAGAACAGGCAGACATCCCGCCCGGGCAGAGCCGGCTCCTCATTGCAGATGCTGCACAGTTCGACTTCGTCCTGGCTGTTTTCCCCTTTCAGTTCCCTCAGGCATACCTTGCAGTACTTTTCATCCTCGCGGATATAGTTGAGATCGCATCTGGGACACTTGACCAGATTCATTGTCCTTCCTCCCCCGGTTTGTCTTTTTCAGGAACATTTTCCCACCTGATATTGAATAAACGCGCGGATTTTCGCTTTTGCCTCCACAACGCTTCCGCGGGCAGAACCGCGGCAGTGCGCCGTCCCCACTTTTCCGGGTTCCCGGCCCACCGTGCCATCCGTTATGAACGCTCCGATCCACGGCTCGTGATTATACACTCTTCCACTCCGGGATGCAATAGGCAAAAACTGGTATATCTGTATGAATCCGGTATTTCCTGTTTCAGCCCTTCAGCGCCTGCTCCAGCAGCTTCAGCAGCTCGTCCCGCCCGGTGCCGTCCTCTCCGCTGAAGCAGAGGATCTCCCAGGGCTGAACGCTCAGGGCCCGGCAGATCGGCGCCAGGTATTTGCTCCGGGCGCCCCGGCTGATCTTGTCCGCCTTGGTGGCGATCACGGAAAAGGGAATGCCGGTTTCCCGGAGGAAACGGTTCATGAGGATATCGTCCTCCGTAGGATCATGGCGGATATCCACCAGGCACAGGACATGCTTCAGCTCATCCGCCCGGGCGAAATAATCCTGCATCATTTTTCCCCAGCGCTGCTTTTCCTGCTTGTCCACCCTGGCGAAGCCGTATCCCGGCAGATCCACCAGGTGGAAATCCCCGTTCAGCAGAAACACGTTCAGCAGGCGGGTTTTCCCGGGGGTGGAGCTGGTCCGGGCCAGTTTGTTCCTGCGGCAGAGGCAGTTGATCAGGGTGCTCTTCCCGACGTTGCTCTTGCCGGCCACGGCAATCTGCGGAAGTCCCTTTCCCGGAAACTTACCGTACTCCGCCATGGACGTCACGAATTCAGCAGATCTGATTTCCATCCTGTTCACTCCTGCCCGGACTCCGCGCGGCGGGTCAGTCCCGTTTCAGCGCGGTTTCCAGCACCTCTTCGATCTCCCGGACCGGTACGACCCGGAACTTTTCAAGCACATAATCCGGAATCTTTTCCAGATCCTTCCGGTTTTCCTCCGGAATGACCAGGGTATCGATCCCCGCCCGGTAGGCCGCCAGCGTCTTTTCCTTCAGTCCGCCGATGGGCAGCACCCGGCCCCGCAGGGTGATTTCCCCTGTCATGGCCACGTTCTGGCGCACCGGTGTTCCGGTCAGCGCGCTGACCAGCGCCGTGGCCATGGTGACGCCGGCGGAAGGGCCGTCCTTCGGCACCGCGCCTTCCGGCACATGGATATGGATATCCACCTGCTGGTAGAAATCCTTCTCCAGCTTCAGCTGTTCGCTGTGGGCGCGGACCCAGCTGAACGCCGCTTCCGCGGATTCCTTCATCACGTCGCCCAGCTGCCCCGTCAGCTTCAGGACGCCTTTGCCGGGCATCAGGGTGCACTCGACCTCCAGCATTTCCCCGCCCACGGTGGTGTAGGCCAGTCCGTTGACGACGCCCACCCGGGGTTCCTTTTCCGGATCCTCCCGCAGGTATCTCGGGGCGCCCAGCAGCTCCCGCAGGGTCTTCACGTTCACCGTCATGGTGTGTTTGCCGCTGTCCAGCATCATCACCGCCGCCTTCCGGCACACGGCCGCCGCGGTCCGCTCCAGGGTGCGCACGCCGGCTTCCCGGGTGTAGCCCTCAATCATAGCCTTCATGGCGTCCTCGCGCATTTTCAGCGCGTTTTCCCGCATGCCGTGCTCCCGGATCTGTTTGGGCATCAGGTGCCGCCGGAGGATCTGCAGCTTTTCCTCTTCCGTATAGCTGGGCACCTCGATCAGCTCCATCCGGTCCAGCAGCGGCGCCGGAATGGTTTCCATACTGTTGGCGGTGGTGATGAACATCACCTTGCTCAGGTCAAAGGGCAGCTCCAGGTAATGGTCCCGGAAGGCGTTGTTCTGCTCGGAGTCCAGCACCTCCAGCATGGCGGAAGCCGGGTCTCCCCGGAAATCCCCGCTCATCTTGTCAATTTCGTCAAACAGGAACACCGGGTTGACGGTGCCCGCCTGTTTGATGCCGGAGATGATCCGTCCCGGAATGGAGCCGATATAGGTCCTGCGGTGGCCGCGGATTTCCGCCTCGTCCCGCACGCCGCCCAGGCTCATCTGGACGAACTTCCGGCCCACCGCCTCCGCGATGGCCCTTACGATGCTGGTCTTGCCCACGCCGGGAGGGCCAACAAAGCAGAGGATCGGTCCCTTCATATCCTTCTTCAGCCGCAGCACGGCCAGGTATTCGATTATCCGTTCCTTGACCTCTTCCATGCCGTAATGGTCCCGGTTCAGGATTTCCCTCGCCCGGTTCAGGTCCAGGTTGTCCTCCGTCTCCTTCCCCCAGGGAAGGTCCAGGATCCATTCAATATAGGTCTGGCTCACGGAAGCCTCCGGAGACCCCGGCGCCATGCGGCTCATCCGGTCCAGCTCCTTCGCGCACTTCGCGCGGGCTTCCTCGTTCAGGGGCGTTGCTTCCATCCGTTCCCGCAGTTCCCCGGTCTCGGTATCGTCCCGGTCCCCGAGCTCGTTCTGGATGGCTTTGATCTGCTCCCGCAGGTAATAATCCTTCTGGTTCTTCTCCACCTGCTTGCGGATCCGGGCCTGAATCTGCTTTTCCGTATCCGCCATGTCGGTTTCCCGCATCAGGATGGCGCACATTTTCTCCAGCCGCTTCAGGGGATCGAGCTCGTCCAGCAGCTCCTGCCGGTTCTCGGTCTTCGTCAGCACGTTGGCGGCCAGCAGGTCGGCGGCTTCCCCGGCCTTCTCCACGTTCCGCATCGCGTCCACCGTATCCTGGCTGACGCGCTGAGAAATGCGGGCGTAGTCGGCGAACAGGTCCTGGCAGGTGCGCAGCAGCGCCTTCGCCTCCGCGGACCTGGGCACCCTGTCCTCGCAGACCCGGATCACCGCGCTCAGGCACGGTTCCTCCTCCAGCGTCTCCTCGATGATGCCCCGCGTTTTTCCTTCCACCAGCACCCGGATGTTTTCCCCGGGCAGGTTCATCACCTGGCGGATTTCCGCCACGGTGCCGACGCGGCACAGGTCCTTCCAGCCCGGATCCTCTGTGTTTTCGTCCTTCTGGCTGATCAGAAACACCTTTTGCCGGTCTGTCATTCCCCTTTCCAGGGCCATAACGGACTTATGGCGTCCCACGTCAAAGTGGAGCACCATATTCGGAAAAACCATCAGTCCGCGCAGGGGCAGAACCGGCAGATGCATTGTTTGCGGTTTTCTCATTCTTTCCTCTCTCAGCTTCAGCTGATCTCCTTGGCGTCATCTTCCGTCCGGCGCGCGCCGTCCGTGCGCTTCGCGCTCCTTCTGCGCACCCCGGAAATCAGTTTCGGCTTTCCGCCGTTCACCGATTCCGGCGTGATCACGCACTCGTTGATATCCGTAAGTCCCGGGAGCTCGAACATGGTGTCCAGCATCGCGTCCTCGATGATGGCGCGCAGTCCCCGGGCGCCGCATTTGCGGGTAATCGCCTGGCGGGCGATCTCCCGTACGGCTTCCTCTTCAAAGGTCAGGCGCACGCCGTCCATATCCAGCAGCGCCTCATACTGTTTGCACAGGGCGTTCTTCGGCTCCGTCAGGATCCGCACCAGCGCGTCCTCGTCCAGGCCGTCCAGGGTCACCAGAATCGGCAGACGGCCGACGAATTCCGGAATCAGCCCGTACTTCGTCAGGTCCTCCGGCCGCACGTCCTTCAGGGCGTCCGTCCGGGCGGGATCCCGCTGGCTCTGCACTTCCGCGCCGAATCCCAGCACCTTTTTCCCGATGCGGTTTTCAATGATGGGCACCAGCCCGTCGAAAGCCCCGCCGCAGATGAACAGGATATTGGTGGTATCGATCCGGATCATTTCCTGATGGGGATGCTTCCGCCCGCCCTGCGGCGGAACAGCGGCTTCCGTTCCCTCCAGGATCTTCAGCAGCGCCTGCTGTACGCCTTCGCCGCTGACGTCCCGGGTGATGGACATGTTCTCGCCTTTCCGGGCGATCTTGTCGATTTCGTCGATATAGACGATGCCCCGCTGCGCCTTTTCGATGTCCCAGTCCGCCGCCTGGATCAGCCGCAGCAGGATGGTCTCCACGTCGTCGCCCACATAGCCGGCTTCCGTCACGCTGGTGGCATCCGCGATCGCGAAGGGAACCTCCAGGATCTTTGCCAGCGTCTGCGCCAGATAGGTTTTGCCGCTGCCCGTGGGGCCCAGCAGCAGGATGTTGCTCTTCTGCAGCTCCACATCCTCTTTCTTCTGTTTCCGGTTGATCCGCTTGTAGTGGTTGTACACGGCGACGCTCAGGGCGCGCTTCGCGCGCTCCTGGCCGATCACGTACTCGTCCAGGATCTTCTTCATTTCCGACGGCACCGGCAGGTGTTTCATTTCCTGCTTCTTTTCGCCGCTGTCGGTCTCCATGAATTCCTCGTCCCGGAGAATGTCGTTGCACAGTTCGATGCACTCGTTGCAGATGTACACATTCGGGCCGGCCACAAGCCGCTCCACCATGTTCTGGGTTTTGCCGCAGAAGGAGCAGCGCGGTCCCTGCCGGTTCATTCCGTTGTTTCCTGCCATGCTGTGATCCTCACTTCGCCTGTTTTTCGCGCGGCTGGTAAATTTCGTCGATAATATGGTATTCCAGCGCTTCCTCAGCGCTCATGAAATAGTCCCGTTCCACGTCCGCCTGAACCTTCTTCAGGGGCTGGCCGGTCATTTCCGCCATCATGGCGATCATCTTTTTCTTGGTTTTCATCAGCCATTCCGCGCGGATCGCCACGTCCGTCGCCTGGCCCTGGGCGCCGCCCAGCGGCTGGTGGATCATGACCTCCGCGTTCGGAAGCGCCAGGCGTTTCCCCTTCTCGCCCGCCATGAGCAGGAAGGCACCCATGCTTGCCGCCATACCCACGCAGACCGTGCGAACCCGGGGTTTGATGTAGCGCATGGTGTCATAAATCGCCATGCCGGCCGTCACGGAGCCTCCGGGGCTGTTGATGTAAAGGCTGATGTCGCTGTCCGGATCTTCCATCTCCAGGAACAGCATCTGCGCCACCACCAGGTTGGCGGTATCATCGGTGATTTCCCCGCCCAGAAAAATGATGCGGTCCTTCAGCAGGCGGGAGTAAATATCATAGGAACGTTCTCCACGGTTTGTCTGTTCAATTACCATCGGTACCAGCGGCATTCCGATTCCTCCTTTTTGACAGGAACGGCGGCCCGGCAGGGCCGCCGATTAACGTGCGATGGGTCGGTATGGATTTATTCCTCCGCGGCTGCCTTCTTCTTTGAAGCAGCCTTCTTCGCGGCGGGTTTCTTCGCGGGCTTTTCTTCCGCTTCCCCGTCGGTTTCCGCCTTCTTCGCGGCTTTCTTCTTCGCGGGCTTCTTCTCCTCCGCTTCCGGAGCCTCTTCCTTCTTCTCCAGGATCGTGGCGCCGTCCTTCATCAGGTCCAGCACCATCCGGATGGCGGCGTTGTCCTTCAGGTAGTCGCGCTGCTCCTCCGTCAGGCTCTTTTTGAACGCTTCCGGATCCATGCCGGAGCGTTCCGCCTGTTCCGCGGTCGCCTTTTCGATCTCGGCCTCACCGGGCTCGATGTTCTCCGCCTTGCGGATCGCCTCGATCACCAGCTCGGTCTTCACCCGCTTCTCCGCCTCCGGCATATACATGGCCTTCAGGCCTTCCGCAGTCTGCCCGGTGTACTTCAGGTAATCTTCCATCTTCAGGCCCTGGTAGCTCATGCGCATGCCCATTTCGCGCACCATGTACTCCGCCTGGTCCTCAATCATCGCCCGGGGAATGTCCGTTTCCGCGTTCTCCACGGCCTTCTCCACCAGGGCGTTTTCCGCGGCGATATCGTTGTTCCGGTTCACCTGGTCGGTGAGTTCCTTCACGATGGATTCCCGGTATGCCGCGAAGGTGTCATACTCGCTGATATCCGCGGCGAAATCATCATCCGGTTCCGGCCGTTCCGTCACCTGGATTCCGTTCACCTTTACATGGAAGACGGCGTCCTTCCCCTTCAGCTCCTCCGCGTGGTACTCATCGGGGAACTTCACCTGCAGATCCTTTTCCTCGCCGATCTGCATGCCGACCATCTGCTCCTCGAATCCGGGGATGAACTGATGGCTGCCGATCTTCAGGGTCTGCCCTTCGGCGGTGCCGCCGGCAAACGCGACGCCGTCCACCGTGCCGGCATAGTCCAGGTTCACGGTGTCGCCTTCCTGCACCGGACGGTCTTCCACATCCACGGTGCGGCTTGCCTTATCCTGGTCCGCGCTGATCCTGGCTTCGACCATCTCGTCCGTCAGCTTCTGCTGTTCGGTTTCCACCGTCAGACCCTTGTACTCGCCCAGCTTCACGTCGGGGCGGACATATACTTCCAGATGGAACTTCAGATCCTTGCCTTCGCCGATCTCGTCCACACTGATGTCGGGGCGGTCAACGGGATGCAGGTCGTACTCCTTGACGGCCGCTTCGTAAACGTCCGGGAAAAGCATTTCAAACGCGTCATCGTAGAAAACACCTTCGCCGTACAGCGTTTCAATCATCCTTCTGGGGGCCTTGCCCTTGCGGAATCCGGGAACGTTGATCCGGCCGCGCAGCTTCAGGAACGCCTTCTGCATCGCCTCGCCGAACTGCTCCGCGGGGATGGTGAACGTCAGCTTCGCTTTGTTTCCGGAAACCTTCTCATAGGTATGGCTCATGAATTTCTTTCCTCCATAATCTTGTCAGACTGCCGCGGCGCATAACACGCCGGATGGGATTGTAACACAAGTACGGTCCCTTTGCAACTCTTTCTCCGCAGGGAAAGATGAAATAAAAAACGGCGCGCGATTCACGCGGAATCACGCGCCGTCCGGTATCCTGTTTTCAGCCCACGCCCATCATGCGGTGCAGCACTTCCTGATAGGCTTCGGCAACGTTGTCCATATCCCGGCGGAACCGGTCCTTGTCCAGGGGCTCATGGGTGCTGCTGTCCCAGAAGCGCGCCGTATCCGGTGTTATCTCATCCGCAACGATGATCCGCCCGTGGTACCGGCCGAACTCCAGCTTGAAGTCAATCAGCTCGATGTTGATCTCCTTCAGATAGTTCGTCAGCACGGTGTTCACCTTCAGGCAGGTGCTGTCGATCTGCGCCATTTCTTCCGGCGTGGCGGCTTTCATGGCATAGATATGCGTGTGGTTGATCATCGGATCCACGTCCAGGTCCGATTCCCGCATTTCGTATTCCACCACGACGGGATCCAGCTTCTGCCCGACGGGAAGGCCCGTGCGCTGCGAAAGCCTGCCGGCCACGCGGTTCCGGATCTTCACGTTGAAAGGCAGCATCTCGCACCGCTTCACCAGGCTGTGCCTGGCGTCAATCTTTTCGATAAAATGGCTTTCGATGCCGTTCTGCTCCAGCAGGGAAAACAGATGCTCACAGACCGCGTTGTTCACTTCGCCCTTTCCGAGGATTCTTCCCCGTTTCAGGCCGTGAAACGCCATCGCCTCGTCCTTGAAATAGACGATTGCCCTGTCCGGATCATCGGTCGCGTATACCTTTTTCCCTTTTCCCTCGCGCAGAATCATCCCGATTTCAGGCATCCGGTTTTCCTCCGTTTCTTGCTTGAACGCTTATATTCTACCATTCCGCGGGCGCTTTCTCAAGACGTCCGAATTGTCCCGTCTTTCACCCAGAAAAGACAAATTCCGGACGTTTTCCGCCGATTCGTGTGGATTGTTCGGTTTTCACGCCTTGCATCGCCTCCCGGAAACAGGTAAAATAAGGATGTCCCGTTCTCCGGGCGGGCAGATCACGAAATCGGAGGTTATACGATGGATCATTACAGTAAAGCCCGCCGCGACGGGCTTCGTATCTACACAGCGGCCATTCAGTCCAACACGGATCCCTATCTTCCCGTGCTGGAGGAAAAGGTGCACGACCTGTCCAGCCTGACCCGGCTTCCGCTGGGCATCATTGACGTTCCCCTCTCCCGGGTGACGGGTTCCGTTTCCCAGGGCCGTTCCAGAGCGTTCACAAAAAACTTCCTGCCGATTCTGGACAGCGGCAGCGAGTTCGCCTCCAAATGGGAACGGCTGTACGAAAGCGTGGAATCCGAAGGCGTCAATATGCCGGTCACCGCGCTGGAGTACATGGGCTACTATTATATAATAGAAGGAAACAAGCGCGTCTCCGTCATGAAGGCCATGGGATCCCGGGATATCGAGGCGGATGTCACCCGCGTCTATCCGCCCCGCACGGAGGATCCGGACGTCGTTTCCTATTATGAATACTGCGATTTTACGAAGGAAACCGGGCTGTACAGCATCCTCTTCACCCGCCCCGGCTCGTACCAGAAGCTGGCCTCCCTGCCGGGAATGAAGGAAGGAGACAAATGGACGGAGGATGAGATCCTCACCCTGCGGAAGTGTTACCATTATTTTTCCGTGGCCTATGAGGCGATCTTCCGGGAGGACGGCATGCTGCCGGCGGGCGACGCCTTCCTGGCCTACCTGACCGCCTTCGGCTACAAGGATGTCCGCGACGATGACCAGGAAAAGACGAAGGAGCGCGTCCGGCTCATGTCCCGGGAGTTTGAAACCCGCGAAGGGCGCGTCAACCTGGTTATGGACCGGGCAAACCCCGCGCCGCCCGTTCCGATCATCGCGTCCCTTTTCCGCCCCTCAAAGCTGAAGGCCGCTTTCCTGTTCAACCGTCCCGTTGAGGATTCCGCGTGGAACTACTGGCACAACCTCGGCCGCCTGGAAGCGGAGCAGAAGCTGAAGGGAAAGCTGGAAACCGCTGTCCGCGTCGTACCGTCCCGTACGGATTTCGAGCGGACGGTGGAAGAGCTGATCAGGGACGGATATACGGCCTTCTTCGCCACCTCCCCCGTCATGCTCAACAGCACCATCGAGCCGGCCCTGACGCATCCGGAGGCGCGCTTCCTCTGCTGCTCCCTCCTGTCCAGCTACACCAATATCCGGACGTACTATATCCGGTTCTATGAGGCCAAGTTCCTGCTGGGGCTGGCGGCCGGCATCCTGTCCGAAAGCGGAAAAATCGGATACATTGCCGACTACCCGATCTACGGATCCCCGGCCGCGGCCAACGCCTTCGCCCTGGGCGCCCGGATGGTCAACCCGAAGGCAAAGGTTTACCTGAACTGGTTCTCCGCCTCCTGGTACAATGACAGGCTGCCCTTCGAGGATCCGGAAATCCGGGTCGTCTGCAACCGCGATATCACCGCGCCGAAATACGGTTCCCGGGACTACGGCCTGTACATCCGCAACGGGAGTGATATCGACAACATGGCGACCCTGATCCCCCGCTGGGGCCTTTTCTACCGCCTGATTTCCGAAATGATCCTGAACGGCACCTTCAACCCGGCGGAAAACCGGCAGAACGCCACCAACTACTGGTGGGGCATCGGCTCCGACATCCTGGATGTCGCCTTCTCCGCCCGGTTTGACCCCTATGCCGCCAGGATTGTCAGCCATTTCCGCCAGGAGCTGAGCGAAGGCACCTTCACGCCCTTCGAAGGGGAGATCCGGGACCAGGCCGGCACCCTCCGCTGCGAGGCGGACCGGCGCCTGACCCCCGCTGAGATCCTCTGCATGGATTACCTGGTGGACAACATTGTCGGCAGCTTCCCGAAGGAAACAGAGCTCATCGAGTCAGCGCGCCCCCTGGTCCGCCTGCAGGGCATCCACGGGGAACTGATGCCCGAGCTTTCCTCCTTCAGCTGGAACAGAAAGTGAGGACAGGCGATGCGGATTCTGGCCATTGCGGATGAGCCCTCCGGCAAGCTCTGGGGAGATATGTGCCGGGAAGCGCTGAAAGGGGTGGATCTGATCCTCTCCGCGGGGGATCTTCCCTCCTCCTACCTGTCTTTCCTGACCTGCTTCACCAGCGCGCCGGTGGTCTACGTTCACGGCAACCATGACGACCATTACGCGGAAAAGCCGCCGGAAGGCTGCCTGGACGCGGACGGAAAAATCCTGATGGTGAAAGGCGTGCGGATTCTCGGGCTCGGCGGCAGCTGCCGCTACCGGCCGGACTGCGTCAATATGTATACGGAGCAGGAGATGGCTGCCCGGATCGCTTCCCTGCGGAGAAAGCTGCGCGCCGCCGGCGGGTTCGACATTCTCCTGACCCATGCCCCGATCCGTGGCTGCGGGGACGAGGAGCATCTCTCCCACCGGGGTTTCGAGTGCTTCGGCCCGCTGCTGGACACCTGGCATCCCGCCGTCATGATCCACGGCCACGTGCACCAGTCCTATTCCGCGTTTTTCCAGCGGCAGCGGGATTACCACGGAATCCCTGTGATCAACGCTTCCACCGCTTTTGAATTCGATCTTCCGGAAACGTCGGAAAAAAAAGCGCCGACCCGCCGCGGGCTGCGCATCATGGAAAAAGCGGCCCGGTTCGACTGAACCGGGCCGCTTTTTTCACGCCATCCACTGCTTCGGGGCGTCTGTAATCTGTTCATTTTCATCCAGGAAATACGCGTAATGGCGCTCGTCCGGCACCCCGCCCGGGGAAACGCGGAACCTGTCCTCTGGCACGTGCAGGCCGATCCGGCCCCGTTCCAGAATGATCCGGACGTAATCCCGGATACAGGTCAGCTTCTTTTCCAGCGCGACCCCGAACGGCGTTTCCACCGGCGAATGGTGGTTGTCCGTCCCGGCAGTCATCACCAGGTTCATTTCCGTTCCCATCCGGTACGCCCGCGCGTCGTCCAGCGGTTCATTGCCGAGGTTGGCCGCCTCGATACCGTCGCAGAACAGCGTGCCCACCCGGATTTTGTCCATGTACCCGCGCATCCGGAAAGGATGCGCCTGGATTACGCATCCGCCCTGCCGGTGCACCTCGTCCAGCTGCTGCCGCCGGGTCCAGTGCTCCATCTCCGGATGCGCCTTCATATATTCCTTCGTCAGGCCGTAGATCAGGTATTCGTCCCCGCTGAAGTTCTGCTCCAGGCCGAAGAACACATCCAGGCCGATCCGGTCCCCTTCCTCCTTCGCGTCCTCATACCCGCGCCAGAACAGGTCCACCCGTTCCTCCCAGGGCAGCGAACGGTCCACCGCCGTATTCCCGCCGAAGAAATGGTCCGTCATGATGATGCCCGTATATCCGGCGCTTTTGTAAAACCGCGCGTGTTCTTTCCCGGTGCTTCTGCCGCAGGCGCTTGCCAGGCAGGTGTGCATATGGGTCTCGTACAAAAACGGCATTGCGTTTCTCCTTCAAAATTCTGTCAGATTATCTTACTCTTTTTTCCCCGTTTGGGCAATGCCAGTTTTGCGCTGAAAACCGGGAGGACGAATGTGTCCTCCCGGTTTTCCCGTTTTCCCGCTGGCTGCGGTCACCGGATTTCCGTTTCCCGGTTCAGCAGGTTCAGCAGGTACAGGAACTCTTCCTTGTACGTGTCGCCCTTCACGCTTTCGCAGTCCCGCAGCAGGGCCAGCGCGCTTTCAAAGGTGGCAGTGCCCTTCCATTCGCTGCCGCGCAGGATCATGCCCGTCTCGGCTACCGCCGCCGCGAATTTCATATTGTCGCTGAGGGCTTCCGCCGGCCTGTTCTCCACCGGGTATTCATACAGCCTGCTTTCCGTGCCTTCCGGCTCCTTGGCCCGGATGCTCACGGTCAGCAGCTCGCTGCTTTCGCTTCCGGCGTCCGCCTGCTGATAGCGGCTTTCTGCCGCGCCGAAGTCGAAGTCGGAATCCGCTGGAACGATCTCGTACAGGGCCGTCATCCGGTGGCCGCTGCCGATTTCGCCGCCGTCCTTTGCATCATTGGCAAAATCTTCCGCCGCCATCACCCGGTCTTCGTAGCCGATCAGCCGGTAACCCTTCACCAGGGCCGGGTTGAAGTCCACCTGGATCTTGACATCCTTCGCCACCGTGATGAAGGTTCCGCCGCCTTCGGTCACCAGCGCCCTGCGGGCTTCATGGATGGTGTCGATATACCAGCAGTTGCCGTTGCCGTAATCCGCCAGGGCTTCCATCTTGTTGTCCTTGTAGTTGCCCATGCCGAATCCCAGGCAGGTCAGGCTGATGCCGCCCTGCCGCTTTTCCTCCACCATGCGGACCAGTTCGCCTTCGCTGGTGACACCGACATTCAGGTCTCCGTCCGTGGCCAGCAGGATCCGGTTCACGCCGCCTTCCACGTAGTACTTTTCCGCAATTTCATAGGCCCGGAGAATACCTGCGCTGCCGTTGGTGGAGCCGCCCGCCTCCAGGTCGCTGATGGCGTCCATGATCCTGGTCTTCTCGCTGGCGGAAACACCCTCCAGCACCACCCGGTCCTGGCTGGCATAAGCCACGATGGAAACCGTATCCTTCGCGTCCAGGTCGTCCAGCAGGAGCAGGAACGCCCGCTTCACCAGATCCAGCCGGTCCGCGCCGTACATGCTTCCGGAAGTATCGATCAGGAATACCAGGTTATGCCCGGGCATGCCGTCGCGCTCCGCTGTCTTCGCCTGCAGGCCGATCTGCAGCAGCTTCGTTTTTTCGTTCCAGGGGCAGTCCGCGTATTCGATGGTTACGCCGAAGGGTTCGTCCCCGGCAGGCTGCGCGTAGTTATAATGGAAGTAATTCAGCATTTCCTCGATCCGCACGCTGTCGGCGGGAACCTTCTCCCCGTTCAGGATTCTGTGGCGCAGCTGGGCGTAGGAGGAAGTGTCCACGTCTGCCGCGAAAGTGGACAGCGGGGACGCCAGCGTGCTGAGGAAACGGTTGCTCTCAATATGGCTGTATTCGTCCGTGCTGAATTCAGCAGGCCATGCGTTCCCGAATCCGGCGTTGCTGTATTTCGCCGCGCCGCTGTATACGCCTCCGGGCATGGCGGTCATCATGGGCATGGGCGCCGGCATCATATTCGCTTCGAACACAGCCCCGGAATCGTAGTACTCTTCCTCCGTGTACTCGCCGGGCTCTCCCCAGGGGCTGCGGTCGGCGTGCTTCGTTTCCGCCTCGATCAGCCGCCGGGTTATGCTGTCCGCCATGCCGGTTTCCAGGAGGTAATGATCCTGCTGGAACCGGAGGACCGCTTTTTCCGTCGCCTCGTCATATTCGCCGGTGGCTTCCCCTTCCAGGTACTCCAGTTCAATCAGTTTCCGCTGAAGGGCCGCCACGTCCTCCCCCCGGTCTCCGGGACGGAGAATCCCGTCGTCGGCCAGCGCCGCGGAAGCGGCTGTCAGCAGCATGACAGCGGCCGCCAGTATCGCGATGATCTTTTTCATCATGGTTTTCAGTCTCCTTTCAGTTGCCGTCTCATCCGGCTTCATACTGTCAGACGAAAGCCTTCCGGAAAAGTTCCCGGAAGGCTGAAAAATTTTTTCTGCTGTTTCAGAACGGGCAGGTGCCCGGATCCGGCCACGCCGCGGCCAGGGTTTCAAATCCGAAGGCAATGTTCTCCTTCGCGTGGGCGTCGCTGGAAAAGATCAGCCGCGCGCCGCGGTCCAGCAGGTACCGGCAGATTTCCCCGTCCGGATAGGGGGACGTCCGATACCCACGGGAAACAGCCCCCGTGTTGATCTCAAACGGCAGCCCTGTTTTCAGCAGAGCATCCGCCGCCTTCCGCCAGGCCCGGACGTACCGCGGGTGCCGCGTGTCGTACACCGGCATCTGTTCATTGAATTTCGTGATCAGGTCAAAGTGGCCGATGATATCGCACTTCGTAACCTCCGCCACCCGGGACACCGTATCGTAATAGGCTTCCGCCAGCGCGTAGAAATCGCCGCCGAAATACTTTTCCGCCCCTTCGCGCTGTTTCTCCGCGGTCCAGTCGATGGAAACGCGGTGCCCGTCCGGCATGCGCAGCCAGTGTACGGAACCGATCGTGTAATCGTACGGGCCGAAATCGTCCGTCAGATAATCCCGTTCCAGGCCGCACAGAACCCGGATCCGCCCAGCGTACTTCCGCTTCAGTTCCGCGATTTCCGCCCGGTAGTCACCGCTCTGCGCCAGCGCCATCCCGCAGGGATCCCCGGAGCTGTGGTCGGAAATCCCCACCGTATCCAGCCCCCGGCGGATCGCTTCCTGAACCATTTCCTCCGCCGTGTTCTTTCCGTCGGACCAGACCGTATGCATGTGCAGGTCAAACATCAGGTCATTTTCTCCTGTTTCACTTTATGGTCAATCACATGGCGGGACGCCAGCTCCCGATGGATATCCTGCAGGGAAATCCCCGCCTCAACCATCAGCACCATCACGTGGTACGTCAGGTCCGCGATCTCATAGACCGTTTCCTTCCTGTCCCGGTCCTTGGCGGCGATGATCACCTCCGTGGACTCCTCGCCCACCTTCTTCAGGATTTTGTCCAGCCCTTTTTCAAACAGGTAGGTGGTGTAGGAGCCTTCCTTTTTCTCTGTCTTCCGGCCCCGGATCAGCTCCAGCAGCCCTTCCAGCGTAAACTCGTGCCGCTCTTCGCTCTCCCAGACCGTTTCGCCGAAGCAGCTTTCCGTTCCCAGATGGCATGCCGGCCCGTCCTTTTCCACCTTGACGACCAGGGCGTCCCGGTCGCAGTCCGCCGTGATGGAAACGATATGCTGGTAATTGCCGCTGGTCTCCCCCTTCAGCCACAGCTCCTGCCGGCTCCGGCTCCAGAAGCAGGTCAGCCCCTTCTCCATGGAAATCCGCAGGCTTTCCTTATTCATATACGCCAGCGTCAGCACCTTCCCGTTTTCCGCGTCCACCACGACCGCGGGAATCAGTCCCTTCTCGTCAAACTTCAGTTCATCAATGTTCAGCATCTTTCCTGTTCCTTTCCGTCAGATTCTCGCCGGTATCCCGTTCCGCTTCATTTCCCGCTTCAGTTCATTGATCTCCACTTCCCCGAAGTGGAAGATCGACGCCGCAAGCCCTGCGTCCACGCCGGGCAGCGTCCGGAACAGCGTGATGAAATCCTCAATCTTCCCGGCGCCGCCGGAGGCGATCACCGGCACCTTCACCGCGGCGCAGACCTTCTCCAGCAGTTCCAGGTCAAATCCCTGCTTCACGCCGTCCGTATCCATGGAGTTGACCACGACCTCCCCCGCGCCTTCCCCGACGCAGCGGCGGATCCACTCAACCGCTTCCATGCCGGTGTTCTCCCGGCCGCCCTTGGCGAAGATCCGGAACACGCCGTCCACCCGCTTCACGTCCGCGCTCAGCACCACGCACTGGTCGCCGTACAGCCGGGCGGCTTTTCCCACCAGCGAAGGATCCCGGATCGCGCCGGAATTGACGGAAACCTTGTCCGCCCCGCACTTCAGCACCCGGTCAAAATCGTCCGTGGTGTTGATGCCACCGCCGACGGTCAGCGGAATGAAAACCGTCCGCGCCGTTTCCGTCAGGATCTCCGTGAACAGGGACCTTCCCTCCGCCGAAGCGGTAATATCGTAGAACACCAGCTCGTCCGCGCCGTTCGCGCTGTAGTACCGGGCCAGGTCCACCGGGGAGGCGACGTCCCCCAGGCGCTGGAAATTCACGCCCTTCACCACCCGGCCGTCCTTCACGTCCAGGCAGGGAATAATTCTCTTCGTAATCACCGGGCCACCTCTTCAATCGCTTTCTTCAGGTCGATATCCCCCGTGTAGTACGCCTTGCCGATAATCGCTCCGTACAGGTTCATGTCCCGCAGGCTCCGCACATCCTCCAGCGTGGAGACCCCGCCGGAAGCCGTGATCTGCAGCCGGAACTTTTCCGAAAGCATCCGGTACATTTCCCGGTTTGTCCCGCGCATGGCCCCGTCCCGGGAAATATCCGTGCAGATCACCGTGGAAACCCCGATTTTTTCCATCCTGGCGCAGAACTGCTCCAGCGTCACGCCGGACTGTTCCGTCCAGCCCTTTACGGAAACGTATCCGTCCCGGATATCCGCGCCGGCGGCGATTTTATCGCCGTATTTTTCCACGGCCCGGAGCAGGAAATCCTCGTCCTGCACCGCCGCCGTTCCCAGGATCACCCGGTCCAGCCCGGCGGACAGGTACCGGTCCACCGTTTCCATGCTGCGGATGCCTCCGCCAATCTCGCAGAACAGCCCGGTGCTTTCCCGGATTTTCAGCACCGTGTCCAGGTTGGGCGTTTCCCCGCTCCTCGCGCCTTCCAGGTCCACCAGGTGCGCGTGCGTGGCGCCGCAGGCGGCGAAGTCCGCCGCGATCTCCTCCGGATGATCGCTGTAAACGGTCATCCGCGCGTAATCGCCTTTGTACAGCCGGACAGCTTTTCCTTCATACAGGTCAATGGCAGGAAACAGAATCATTGACCCGCCTCCGTTTCACAGAACGCCTTCAGGATCTTCAGCCCGGTTTCCCCGCTCTTTTCCGGATGGAACTGGCAGCCGAAAACATTCTTCTTTCCGGCGCAGGCGGTAATCTCCGCGCCGTATTCCACCGCGGCCAGCAGGGCGTCCCCGCAGTTCACCGCGCTGTAGGAATGGACAAAGTAGACGTAATCCCCTTCCTTCGTATACTTCAGCAAGGGGGATTCCCGCACGATCTTCAGCGCGTTCCATCCCATCTGCGGAATCTTCAGTCCTGCCGGAATTCGCTCCGCGATGGGCCGGATTTCTCCCTGCAGCAGTCCGAGGCCCTCATGGACGCCGTATTCATAGCTTTTCTCAAACAGCAGCTGCATGCCCAGGCAGATGCCCAGCAGCGGCTTTCCCTTTTCCGCTTCCTCCCGGACCGTCCGGTCCAGGCCGGTCTGCCGCAGCTTTTCCGCCGCGTCCCCGAACGCGCCGACGCCCGGCAGGATCACCCGGTCCGCGCCGCGGATCGTTTCCGGATCCGACGCCACAACCGCCTCCTCGCCGATCGCGGCGAAGGAGGAGCGCAGGGAAAAGAGATTCCCGACGCCGTAATCGATAATCGCAACCATCAGAGAACTCCTTTCGTGGACGGAATCTCGCCCGCGCAGTCCGGATCGATCTTCACCGCGGCGCGAAGGCTGCGGGCCGTGCTCTTGAAGGCGCCTTCCAGGATATGATGGCTGTTGCGGCCGGCCAGCTGCTTCAGGTGCAGCGTGCAGCGGGCGTTATGCGCCAGCGCGCGGAAAAACTCCTCCCCCAGCTCCGTATCGAAAGTACCCACCTTCTCCGCCGGAATCTGCAGATCGTACGCCAGCAGCCCCCGGCCGGACAGATCCGCAGCGCTGAGGATCAGGCTTTCGTCCATCGGCAGGATCATCTGCCCGTAGCGGACAATCCCCTTCCGGTCTCCCAGCGCCTTATCAAAGGCCTGTCCCAGCGCGATGCCGATATCCTCCGTGGAGTGGTGGTCATCCACCCGGATGTCCCCTTTGCAGCTCACCTCCAGGTCAAACCGGCCGTGCCGGGCAAACAGCTCCAGCATATGATCCAGAAAACCGACGCCGGTATCAATCCTGCACGTTCCGGTGCCGTCCAGCTCCAGGAAAACGCGGATATCCGTCTCCCCCGTCTTCCGTAAAATTTCCGCCTGTCTCATGCTTCAATCCTCCGTTCCGGCCCGCCGGTCACCGGCAGCCGGCCAGTATTTTCTCCGTTTCCCGGAGCATTGCTGCCATCTGCTCCTCCGTTCCGACGGAAATCCGGTTCCAGTCCCGGATCCGCTCCGTGCGGAAATGACGGATCAGGATGCCCCGTTCCTTCAGCTGCCGGTATATTTCCTCCCCGGATACTTCCGGATGCCTGGCAAACAGGAAGTTCGCCTTCGAATCCGTTACTTCAAATCCCAGGGCAGCCAGCGCTTCCCGCGTCCTGTCCCGCGTCTCCGCGATGGTGCGGCAGTTCCGCGTATTGTATTCGTCATGTTCCAGGCAGGCGGCGCCGGCTGCCAGCGTCATGCTGTCCAGATTGTACGGGTTCGTGGAATACCGGATGGTCTCCAGGTCCCGGATCAGCTCCGGGCAGGCCGCTCCGAAGCCCAGCCGCCCGCCGGCCAGGGATCTTGATTTCGAAAAAGTCTGTGTCACCAGCAGGTTGCCGTATTTCCGGATCAGGGGGATGCAGCTTTCCGCGCCGAAGTCCACATACGCCTCATCCACGACAACCACATGATCCGGATTCGCCCGCAGGATCTCCTCGATCCGGTCCCGCTCCAGGGCGATACCGGTCGGAGCGTTCGGGTTCGCGATAAAAACCGTACCCTCCGCCTGCAGGTAGTCTTCCGCGCGGACCGTCAGGTCCTCCCGCAGCGGGATTTCCCGGTAAGGGACCCCGTTCAGCTTCGCGAACACCGGATAAAACCCGTAGGTGATATCCGGAAAAACCGCCGGAGTGTTCCGGTCGCAGAAAGCCATGAAAGCGAAGTTCAGCACCTCGTCCGACCCGTTGACGATCACCAGTTCCTCCGGCGTCAGCCCGTATCTTTCCGCCAGCTTCTTCCGGAGTTCCAGGCACTCCGGATCCGAATACAGGTGCAGCGTCTTCGCGGCCTTCGCCGCCGCCTCCGCTACGGCCGGATGGGGCGGGAAAGCGTTCTCGTTGGTATTCAGCTTGATATACCGCTGATCCTTCGGCTGTTCTCCCGGAACGTACGGTTCCAGTTTTGCGTACTTTTCAGAAAAAAACCGGCTCATCTGCTTTCCTCCCCGCATGTGTCATCCCGGACGAAGTAAAGGATCTTATCCCTGCCGCTGTTCCGTCCGGATCAGCGCGCTCCGCGCGTGCCCCGTCAGCCCTTCCTTCTCCGCAAAGGCGGCCACGTCCTTTGCCACGCGCCGCAGCGCTTCCGCAGTGTAGTAAGTATACTGCGTTTTCTTCACAAAGTCATCCACGCTCAGCGGGCTGCAGAACCGGGCGGTTCCCTGCGTCGGTAGCGTGTGGTTCGGTCCGGCCAGGTAATCGCCGAGCGCTTCCGGGCAGTTCCTGCCGAGGAACACGGAGCCCGCGTGCCGGATGCTGTCCAGGTAGTCGAAGGGATTGTCCACGCACAGCTCCAGGTGCTCCGGCGCGATCTCGTTGGAAATATCGATCGCCGCGCGCAGATCCTCCGCCACGATGATCTTTCCGTTCCGGTCGATGGATTCCCTCGCGATCGCCGCGCGGATCAGCTGCGGAATCTGCTTCTCAATCTCCGCCGAAACCTTTTCCGCCAGTTCCGCGGAATCCGTCACCAGCACCGCGCTGGACATTTTGTCATGCTCCGCCTGGCTGAGCATGTCCGCCGCCACGTACGCCGGATCGGACGCGCCGTCCGCCACCACCAGGATTTCGCTGGGACCGGCGATCATATCGATGGACACAATGCCGTACACCTGCCGTTTGGCTTCCGCCACGTACGCGTTGCCCGGCCCGACAATCCGGTCCGCCTTCGGCACCGATTCCGTCCCGTACGCCAGCGCCGCGATCGCCTGCGCGCCGCCGGCTTTCACGATCCGGTCCGCCCCGGCCACGGAAGCCGCCGCCAGGATGGCGGGATTGATCTTCCCGTCCCGTCCGGGAGGCGTCGTGATGATGACTTCCTTCACCCCGGCGATCTTCGCGGGGATCACGTCCATCAGCACCGTGGAAGGATAGACTGCCGTCCCGCCGGGCACATAAAGGCCGGCCCGGTCCACGGGAATGACCTTCTGGCCCATCAGGATGCCGTCCTCATCATTGATAATGAAAGAATTGCGCACCTGCCTGCTGTGGAACTTCCGGATGTTGGCGGCCGCCTTCTCCAGGATCCGCAGGAAATCCGGTTCCACGCAGTCCAGCGCTTCCCGCATTTCCTCCGGCGTCACAACAATGCTTTCCGGCCTCGCGTGGTCGTATTTCTCCGTATATTCCCGCAGCGCCTCGTCGCCGCGCTCACGTACGTTCCGGATAATCTCCGCCACCTTGTCCGCCACATCCAGTGTGGGCATGAACCGGGCAAAGATTTCGCTGTTGGGTACCTCTCCGTATTTCAGAATCCGGATCATGGTTCCACTTCCTTTCGCATTTCCTCCACCAGGCGCTCAATCTGCGCCGTCTTGAACTTGAATCCCGATTTGTTGGCGATCAGCCGCGCCGAGATGGGAACGATGGTCTCAATCACTTCCAGGTGGTTTTCCCGCAGCGTGGTTCCCGTCTCCACAATATCCACAATCACGTCCGACAGGCCCAGGATCGGAGCGATTTCAATGGACCCGTTCAGATGAATGATATCGATGTCCCGGCCGCAGGACGCGTAATAGTCCCGGGCGATCCGGCTGAATTTCGTCGCCACCCGCAGGGTACGGTTCGGATTGTCCCGGAACTGCTCCGGCGCCGCGACCGCCATCCTGCACTTTCCCACGTTCAGATCCAGCAGCTCGTATACCTCCGGCCGGTACTCCAGCAGGATATCCTTTCCGGCTACCCCCACGTCCGCCGCGCCGCGTTCTACATAGATCGCAACGTCGGAAGGCTTGACCCAGAAATACCGGACCCCGGCTTCCGCGTTGTCAAAAATCAGTTTCCGGCTGTTTTCCAGCAGGGCCGGGCAGGGAAAACCGGCCTTTTCAAACATGGCGTAAACCTTTTCCCCCAGCCGCCCTTTCGGCAGCGCGATGTTAATCATCCGTCCGTCCTCCTTCCGACAGCCTGTCCAGCATATTCAGGAACACGGCGAATCCCGCCGCCCGGTCCCTTCTCCCCATCCGGTGCATCAGCCGGTCGTACTGCCCGCCGGAAAGCACGCTGCCGGGGATGCCGCTGATGAATCCCTTGAAAGCGATCCCGTTGTAATACTTCACGTCCCCTGAAGCGGAGAAATCAATCCGGATCCTGTTCTCCGCGCCGCTTCCCGCGAATGACGCGGCAGCCCGGGCCAGTTCATCCGCGAATTCGCCCGCCCCGTTCTCCTCCGCCAGTTCCCGGATCCGGGGCATCACGCTTTTCGGAGCGCCGTACAGGCTCACCAGCTGCCGGAGCGGCTCCCCTGCGTTTTCGGGCAGTCCGCACTCCGCGCAGATCCGGCTGATCCCGTGCAGGTTTTTCTCCGTCACGCACTGCAGCAGCTGGTCCCGCATCCTTCCGTCGGAAGCGACAGCGTCCACAAACGCGCCCAGGATTCCCATATGGCTGATCTCCAGCACATATTCCTCCGAGCAGAGCCGCAGGCTTTCCGCCGCCAGCTTCAGCACTTCCGCCACGCCGGCGCTGTCCACATCGCCCATGCACTCAATGCCCACCTGCGTCATTTCCCGGAAACCGTCCTCCGCGGAAGCAACCCGGTACACGTTCTCGTGGTAATAAAGTTTCTGCAGCTTCCCGGGCAGGTCCCGCGTGTTCTTCACAATGGAAAGCGTCACGTCCGGCTTCAGGGCCATCAGCCGCCCGTTGGTATCCGTAAAGGTGATGACGCCTTCGGAAAACAGGAAATCCTTGTTCCTGCTGTACAGATCGTACTCCTCGAATTTGCTCATCCTGTACCGGCTGTAGCCGTATCCCGCGTACAGCGAGCGTAGCATAAACCCGATCTTTTCCTGGGGATCCATCACCCGGTCTTCAATCTGCATAACCAGTCCGCCTTTCCTGAAGCTTACCGTATATCATACACGATTCCGCGCCGGAAAAAAATGTTTTTCTTTCCGAACACTTTGCCATGCTATCACTTTATCGCGCTAAAGTCAAGTGGTTTTTTTATCTTTTCCTCCATATTTTTTAACTGTTTTGTGTATGATTGGTGCGCTTTCTGTTTCAGAAATGTAAACCTTTCTTCTTTTGCAAAACAGGTTTTCTCGATTATAATAAAAGTTGACCCGACAAAAATTCCGGCTCCTGCCGGAATGATAAAGGAGGTACTTCGAATGAAAAAACGTTTTGTCGCATTGCTGCTGGTGCTGGTGCTGGTTCTGTCCGCCGCCGCAGCCACCGCGGAAACATATTACCGGATCCGTAAAAAGGTAAACTTCTGGCAGTTCCCGAGCTATGAGTCCAAAATTATGGACACATACCGGACGGACTGGGCGCTCACCGTCAACAAGTTCATCAACAAAACCTGGGCGAATATCACGTTCACCAACGGGAAGAACGGTTATGTCGAACGTTCCTACCTGGTCCGTGTCAGCGCTTCTTCCGCCTGGGTCAAGAAGGATAAGATCAAGGTGCGCAGGGGCCCCGACTATGTGTTCAACACGCTGTTCACCGTGAACAAGGGAGACAAGGTCACCGTGCTGACCAACGGAGCCAACTACAGCTATATCAAGGCATCCGCCGGATACGGCTATATTGAGAACGGCGCCCTGAGCAAGACGAAGGTCAGCCCGTCCTCTTCCTCCTCTGTCACGCCCCCGAAGGATGTCAATTACACCGCCTGGGTCATCAGCAACGGCGGGAAGGTCGGCCTGCGCAGGACCGCTTCCGGTGCAAACAGCGCCGTCTTTGCCAAATACGCTCCCGGAACCAAGGTCACCGTTCTGCAGGAAGGCCGGGAGTTCCACTATGTATCCGTTGCCGGCAGCAAGGGCTACATGCGCAGCAAGTACCTGTCCAAATATCCTCCGGCCGGCAGCTCCGGTTCCACCACACCCGCTCCCGCGGCACCGGTCTATCCCCGTTCCGCAACCGCGGTCAAAAAGGCGCCCTTCCGCAACTATGAAGGTGCCGGCTGGTATGTGGCGTTTTACATCGACGCCGGTACACCGGTAACCATCCTCGCTCCCGGCAAGGATCCCTACTGGGTCAAGGTGCAGGTAAACGGCCGCACAGGCTACATGGAATCCAAATACCTGAAGTAATCTTCGGCAGCCGGAGGTGTGCATGAAAGACAGCAAACCGGTTACTGTGGGAATCCTTGTCGGATTGCTGCTCACAGTGATCTCTGTGGTCGGGTTCGTATGCATCCGGAACCCGGGCGCGTTCCGGGCGGAAAACATCCACAGCTATTCCGTGGAACAGGTCTGCGGTTTCTGCATGGAAGTCTGGCTTCCTGCCGGTATCATCGGACTCCCCATGCTGCTGGTTTCGATGATTGTCAGCATGGTCCGGGAATCCAGAAATAAGGAGCAATAAACTGCATAAACAGCAGCAGGGCGCGGCTCATCCGAACCGCACCCTGTTTTTTTCATCGCCTGCTTACACCGCTTCCCGCAGCCGGTTGTTGTACCGGCTGTCCAGGCACATCCAGATTTCCGCGTCCTCCACGGTATCAAACCGGGGTGTCGCGGCCGGCGGCATAAGGCCGACCCGCTCATATTCCATCTGTACATACTGCCAGGGACGGATCGCGGGCTTTTCATATTCCCCGCCCGAGGTGAAAAGCAGGGCGGTGTTGATGGCGTGTACCGTACTGAGATTCATTCTGCTGCTCATTGCTGTTCCTTTCCGGCCTTTCCGGCCTCCGCGATCCTGTTCAGCTGCTCACGGCTGGGAATCTGCTCCGCTTTCAGCTTCCCGATCACCCGCCCGATGCAGCGGACAGTCTGCCCTTCATGGAAGGTCATGGTCCTGTATTCCGGATTGTGGGAATGCAGCCCGTCCTTCCTGAACTCCTTGATATATCCTTCATTATCCACCAGGAAGATGCCGATTTCCCCTTCCCGGATTTCCTTCGTGTGCTGAACAAGCACCTGCTCCCCGTCCAGATATGTCGGCTCCATACTGTTGCCGCAGACGGTGATCACTTCGTCCGCCCGTTCCGTCTCCCGGTCGGCCAGCAGCACCACTCGCTCTCCCTGCGCCTCCCCGAGGGCGGCGCCGAAACCGGCGGCGGCTCCCAGCTCGTTCACAAAAAGGGTAACCGTCCTGGGCAGCGGCGGCGCCTCCCGCAGGCGCTGTTCCGCCCGGCGGTCCCGCAGCGCTTCCATCTGCCAGAGGATGCTTTCCCGGTCCCCTTCCTCCAGGGAGAAAAAGACCTTCAGCACCCGGGCCTCTTCCGCGCTCTTTTTCCGTTCCTTCCCGAAGAAGGCGGCCACCGTCATCCCCAGCGCGTCGCACAGCGCGGGCAGCGTATCCAGATCCGGCCGGGAATGGTTCGTTTCCCAGCCGGCGACCGTGTTCCGGCTGACGCCCACCCGGGCCGCAAGCTCCGCCTGGTTCATCCCAAGCGCCGCCCTTCTGCGGCGGATAATCTCACTGTACTGCACCTGCCCGCCTCCTTACATGGGTAATACTATCACGGAATGTTTCAATTGTCAACTTATTTTTAATAATTTGTTTCATACTGAAACATTTTCTTTTCTTTCAGGTTCCGGGATACTTGTACTGCCGTGCTTCGTTGTATATGCAGAGACATAAAGAAGGAGGTCTTCCTGTGCGCAGATCGTGTGCCGCCGTACTGTGTGCAATTCTTTTCAGCTGTATTTTTACCTGCGCGTCCGCGCAGACCGTTTCCTGCCCCGAGGCGCGTCTTTCCCTCACGGTGCCGGACAGCTGGACCGTCGTCCCCCTCACCGGGCTGGACGATCCGGATCTCCGTCTGCTGCTGGACGGCGGGGACCTGACGCTTTCCGTCTATACGGCGGATTCCGGCAGCGATACCTTCCAGGTTTTCACCGGGGACGAAACGGAGTCCTATTCCCTGGTGCTTTCCGGCGTGAAAGCGGACTGCGTTGCCGGCCGGAACGCAGAAGGATATTACCGGATCTATACCTGGCTGGACAAGCGGACGCAGGTCCAGTTCTATTTTCTCGTCACAGGCCCCGAAGCCGCCGCGCGTGATGTGATCGATGAAATCATGTCCTCCCTGCTCTTTGACTGATCCGGACGCGCAGAAAAACAGGCCGCGGTTCAAACGCCGCGGCCTGTTTCCGTACTGTTTTATTTCCCCGGGTAAACAATCAGGGATTTGATGTCATAGCTTTCCAGGTTCTTCCTGCCTTCCAGGCCGGCAAGCTCCATCACGCATACGATCCGGACGACTTCCCCGCCCAGCTGTTCCACCAGTGCGGCGGCAGCGCCGGCGCTTCCGCCTGTAGCGATCAGGTCGTCAATGATGACCACCTTCTGGCCGGGCTGTATGGCATCCTTATGCATTTCCACTTCCGCCTGCCCGTATTCCAGGTCGTATTTCTGGCTGATGGTTTCCCGGGGCAGCTTTCCCTTTTTGCGCACGGGAATAAAGCCCTTTCCGAGATTGTACGCCACCGGTACGCCGAAAATAAAACCTCTGGATTCCGGGCCGATCACCAGGTCGAAATCCAGGTCCCTGACCATGTCCGTCAGTCCGTCCACAGCCAGCTTCAGCCCTTCCGGATTCTGAATCACGGAAGTGATATCACGAAACATAATACCGGGTTCCGGAAAATCCGGAATCGTCACGACATAATCCTCAAGCTTTTTTCCCATGTGTGTATCCTCCCCGTTTCTCCGGGTTTTATCCGGTCAGTCCCACAGGTCGACGCTGCCGGTTTCCTTGCCGCGGACCCAGTATGCCTTGTTCTCATCCACGCGGACATAGATCTTGTCCGCCTTCCCGACCTTCGCCAGGATTTCTTCGGGGGTGATATTTCCGCCCATGGGGCTCTGGATGATCACTTCTGTTCCCTTCTTCGCGGCGGGGGCTTTCTTCGCTGCAGCGGGCTTTTCAGCCTTCGCGGCGGGAGCCTTCTTCACGGTCTTCTTTTCTTCAGTCTTCTTTGCAACAGCCATGGTTTCATTCCTCCTTCTTTCGTTCAGCGGTATTGTAGCAGAATCTTCCGTATTTGTCCAATATTATAAGGGATCCGGTGTATTTATAAGGTATTTATATAATATATAGGAAAGTATTGACTTTTGGACCGCCCGGGAGTATAAATAAACCATAAACCGGTATACCGGTATCCCGGTATGCTGCGTGACCGGTCCGCGGGCGCGCGTACAGCGGGACTTACATTGCGGCAAATCATACATACGTTAACGTGAAGGAGGACTGAGGGAGTGAACGTAAAAGGCAAAGTGATCATAATCACCGGCGCTGGCGGCGGCCTGGGCAGCGAGATGGCGAGGGTGCTCAGCCGTCAGGGCGCGAAAATCTGGCTGCTGGACCTGGACGCGGAAAAGGGGCAGGCAGCGGCGGATGAGATCCTGGCGGCAGGAGGCGAAGCCTGGTTTGTGAAGACGGACGTCACCAGTGAAGAAGACTGGCAGAACGCCGTCGGCAGGGCTGTGGAAACGTGCGGTCGGCTGGATGTCCTGGTAAACAACGCCGGCATCAACATCCGCAAGCCTGTGGAAGAGATGAACATCGACGAGTGGTGCACCATGATGAAGGTCAACACCGGATCGGCTTTCCTCGGGTGCAAGTACGCGATTCCCGTTATGCGGAAGCAGGGCGGCGGCGCGATTATCAACACTTCCTCCGTATGCGGTCTCATCGGCCATAAATATACGCCGGAAGCGTACACCGCCTCCAAGGGCGCTGTCACGATGCTGACGAAGGCCATCGCTTCCCGTTACGGGAAGGACGGGATCCGCTGCAATTCCATCCATCCCTCCACGGTCGACACGCCTTTTGTGCAGGTTCTGTTCAAGGATCCGCAGCGGAAAGCGGAACGGCTCGGCGAAGTGCCGCTCGGCAGGCTCGCGTCCGCTCAGGACGTGGCAAACGCGGTGCTTTATCTGGCAAGCGAGGAAGCGAGCTTCATCAACGGCGTCGCCCTTCCCGTCGACGGCGGCGTAACCTGTTACTGATAAAGGAGGCAGACGCATGTCATACACAGAGAAAGAGATTCTTGAACTGAAGAAAACAGCCGCGGTTCTGCGCGGAAACCTGATTGAAATGATCCCTGCCGGAAAAGTGGGCCATCTTGGCGGAAGCAGCTCCATCATGGACATTACCGCCGCGCTGTATTTCAAACACATGCGCGTCTCTTCCGATCCGAAGGATCCGCGGCGGGACCGCTGTGTTTTCTCCAAGGGCCACGCGGTGCTGGCCCAGTACGCCGCTTTTGCTGAGCTGGGCTACGTCTCCCGGGAGGACCTGAAGAAGGTAAAGACCCTGGACGGTACCCTGCAGGGCCATCCCGACATGGATCATACGCCGGGCATTGAAGCGGTGACCGGCTCCCTGGGCCAGGGGCTGTCCGTTTCTCTGGGCATGGCCCTGGGGCTCCGCCTGGACGGAAGCGAAAGCCGCGTCTTCTGCGTCATCGGGGACGGAGAGATGGATGAAGGGCAGATCTGGGAAGCGGCCATGGCATCCGCAGCCTATAAGGCTGACAATCTCGTGGCAATCGTGGACCTCAACGGCGTGCAGGCGACCGACGCGGTGGCCAATGTGCTGCCCAATGATAAAATCCGGGAAAAATGGGAGGCCTTCGGCTGGAACGCCATTGAAATCGACGGGCACGACATGGCGCAGATCCTGGAGGCGCTGGACGCCGCGAAGGCGTGCAGGGGAAAACCCACAGCCATTATCGCCCATACCGTCAAGGGAAAAGGATTCCCCTTTGCCGAAGGAAAGGCAGCATACCATAACGCGGCGATGACGGAAGACGAATACAGGCAGGCTGTTGCGATCGTTGAAAAGATGCGGGAGGAGGCATAACCATGGGTAAGATGAATATGCGCAAAGCATACGGCGAAGCTTTGCTGGAGCTGGGGCGCGGCAGCAAAAACATAGTCGCCCTGGAAGCTGACCTTGGCAAATCCACCATGTCCAATATGTTCGGCGGCGAATTTCCGGAACGGTATTTCCAGATGGGAATCGCGGAAGCCAATATGATTTCAGCCGCCGCCGGGCTGGCGCTGACGGGCCGTACCGCCTTCGCGAGCACCTTCGCCGTCTTTGCCAGCGGCCGTCCCTATGACCAGATCCGTTCCTCCGTCGCCATTCCCCGGCTGAACGTGAAGATCTGCGGTTCCTCTGCCGGCCTTTCGGACTTCGGCGACGGGAAAACCCACCAGTCCGTGGATGATATCGCCCTGATGCGCGTTCTGCCCAATATGAAAGTGTTCTCCCCCGCGGATTATTATGAAACGAAGAAGATCGTGAAAGCGATGGCGGAATTGGACGGCCCCTGCTATATCCGGGTAAACCGCAACGACGTTCCCAATGTGACGGAAGAGGACGAACCGTTTGACTGGGAAAAGGTCCGCGTAATGCGCGAAGGCAGCGACGCGGTCGTGTTCGCCACCGGCTACATGGTATTCCAGGCGCTGGAAGCCGCGAAGGCGCTGGAAGCGGAAGGCATTTCCGTCCGCGTCGTCAACATCCGCACCATCAAGCCGCTGGACGCCGCCGGGGTGCAGGCCGCCGCGAAGGGCATGAAGGGCGCGGTCACGGTGGAGGAAGCCAGCGTCATCGGCGGCATGGGCGCCGCGGTATGCGAAACGCTGGCGGAAGGCCCGGCGGAAAGCAGGATCCGGGTGCTGCGGATGGGGATCAGCGACTGCTTCGGAACCTCCGCCCAGGCCTATGACGAGCTGCTGGAAGCATATCACCTGACACCTGCGGATATTGTCACCCGCGTGAAGGAAGCCATCGCCTGACGCTGATCATTGAAAGGAGATATATATTATGAAAATCGGTTTTATCGGTCTTGGAATCATGGGCAAACCCATGGCGAAGAATCTGCTCAAAGCCGGCTATGACCTCATCGTTGCCGACAAATTCGCCCCAGCCGCTGTGGAAGAGGTTGCTGCCTGCGGCGCGACGGCCGGCGCCTCCAACATGGACGTCGGCGCGCAGTCGGATATCGTGATCACCATGGTGCCGAACTCCCCCGAGGTGAAGGAAGCGCTGTTCGGTGAGGACGGCGCGGCGAAGACCATGAAAAAGGGAACCGTCGTCCTGGATTGTTCTTCCATCAACCCCATCGCCTCCCGCGAAATCGCCGCGGAGCTTGAAAAGCTGGGCGTTGAAATGCTGGACGCGCCTGTCTCCGGCGGTGAGCCGAAGGCCATCGACGGCACGCTCGCGTTTATGGTCGGCGGCAAGCAGGAGATCTTTGACAGGTGCAAAGATATCCTCGGCTCGATGGGCTCCTCCGTTGTCCGCTGCGGTGATATCGGCGCCGGCAACGTAACCAAGCTGTGCAACCAGATCATCGTCGCGGTCAACATCGCCGGCCTGGCCGAAGCCATGCAGATGGGCCAGATGTGCGGCGTGGAGCCTCAGAAGATCTTTGACGCCATCAAGGGCGGCCTGGCCGGATCCACGGTCATGAACGCCAAGGCGCCGATGATGATGGACCAGAACTTCAAACCCGGGTTCCGCATCAACCTGCACATCAAGGACCTGAACAATGTCGTGGACGCGGCCAAAACCGTGGACGCCCCGATCCCGCTGACCCAGTCGGTGCTGGAAATGATGAAGATCCTGCACCGTGACGGCGACGGAGCCTGCGACCACAGCGCGCTCCTGAAGTATTATCAGAAGCTGACCGGCGAAGTCCTGCATCACTGATTTTCAGCAAACAGTCCGCAGCGGCGCACAGTCCGGTCCCCGGCGGCGCTGCTGCGGACGTTTCTTTTAAAATCCGCGGCAAAAGACCATGAGGTACACGAAGTTGGAATACAAAGCGCTGAACACCATCGCGTACGATCATCTGAGGCAGATGATCTATAACTGCGAATTCGAATTCGGTAAAATCTACAGTGAGACAAAGCTCGCCACGGAACTATCCGTTTCACGCACGCCGATGCGCGACGCGCTGAACCGGCTGGCACAGGAGCGCTATATCGATATCCTTCCCAACCGGGGCTTCGCGCTCCATTCGCCGACGCAGGCCGACATTGACGAAGCGTATCATATCCGCCTGATGATTGAAACCTACTGCGCGGAAAATGTTGCCGCCGAATATCCCGGATCCCGCTCGGCCGATACGGTCCGCCGGATGGAGGAAGCGCTGCAGCAGCAGCACCGCCTCCTGGAGAACGACGGGGAGTACAGCATCGGCCAGTTCTGGCAGGACGACCTCCTTTTCCACAAATCGCTGCTGGAGCATCTCAGCATTCTCTCCCTGATTCAGCAGTATGAAAGCATCATGTACATCTTCATGCCTCACCATCTGATCCGCCTCTCCGGATTCCGGGAAAAGGACGCGCAGGTGTTCGGACGGCACCGCAGCACGCTCACCGAGCACGCTGAAATTATCCGGGCCCTGAAAAGCGGGGACCGGGGCGCGGTCCGCTCCGCCGTCCGCCTGCATATTGATTCCAGCCTGCAGGCGCTTCTTTCCAGCCGGGAACAGGCATGAATTCCCGAGCTGCAACTTTTGATTATTTCGCAGCAATAATTGCGAAGTCCTGGACTGCCATCCTTCGGGGATGATCGTATATAATGGTGTAAACAAACACAGTGCTTCCTGTGAATATGAAGAAGCTGAAATAATAGGAGGAAAATAAACCATGAAGAAACTGATTGCCGTACTGTCCGCCCTGTGCCTGCTGTGCACCGCCTTTGCCGCCTTTGCGGAAGAAGCCCCCGCGTTCACTTTCCGCAACGGTATTGCCTTCGGAATGAACGAACAGGATGTCCTCGCCGCTGAAACTGAAAAGCTTCATGAGCAGGACACGGAACACACCCATGGCCCTGTCACCTTCAGCGAGCTGGAATATGAGAATATCCTCATTCCCGAAGGAAATGTACGCGCGGACATGACCTACCTGTTCGCCGGCGGCAAGCTGGCGGCGATCCGCCTGGATTACGAAACCCGGGATATTTCCTACGACGCCCTGAAAGCGGCGCTGGCCGCGGACTTCGGTGAATTCCAGCCGCTGGATACCGCCCTGCTGGGCAACGGAATCTACGCGGTGGATGACGACGGACGTCCGGAAGCCATAGCGGAAGCCGTTGTCTCCGGCGATGTGATGATCGTCATGGAACTGGACAGCGACGGAGACGATATGGATGTCACCTTCGTTGACCTGACCGCGGATTACATCAAATAAAAAAAACCGGGAACCTCTTTCCCGGTTTCCTCCGGGCCGCTTCGGCGGCCCGGTCTTTTTTGTTTTTCGGCGAACACCTGATCCTCCGTTATTTCGTCCGGACGACCTTATTGTTATTGTTCTGAGCGTAGGTTTCCGCCTTGCTCCCCCGCGGACAGATAATGACAATCCCCTGCCCTGAGGGAATCGCGCCGCTTGCGATCACCGTATCCGTTCCCCGGATACGGATCTGCTTCAGCGCCGCGCACCCGTTGAATGCGCCGGAAGCAATCTGCGTAACCCTCGCGGGCACATCCACCGCGGAAGCCGTGATTCCGTCAAAAGCGTTTGCGTCGATCCGGGTCAGTTCCCGCGGAAGCACAAAATCCGTTGTCCGCGCGCTGTAGGTAACATTGACCGTAACAGAACCGCTGTAATCCCACAGGCTGGCGTTCAGCGCCGTTTTCCCGACAGCAAGGCCGGCAGCGGTTGTGCCATTCACCGGAACAGCGTCCTCATCGCTGCTTGTCCATGCCGGTTTTACCCTGATATTGTAAATACGGCTCCAATAGTCGTCCCTGGAGATTTCCGCTTCCAGCACCGGCAGGTCTGTATTCCTGCCATATTCCAGATTCAGGGTGCCCGGAAGGCTGCCGCTGATTGTTTTTCCGCTGAGAATACCGTCGTCAATCATAAGCGTCATTTCTTTTTCGGTATCCACCGCTGCCGTCGCGCCTGCGCCGGAATTACTGAAGCCGAATTCCTGCACCCAGAAGTTGACGCCGTCTGCGCAGGAGTGCCCGATCCCGATGGTTGTAAAGCCGCTCTTCAGCATATTCCTGCGGTGCCCCTGTCCGCTGTAATCATCCTCTGTTTCCTGCCAGCCCTCAAAAACCGCCGCATAGGTCCTGTATCCCACCGCGATGTTTTCACCGTATGACAGATCGTCCACCGTAAAGCAACTGGTTCCGTCCGGCCGCGTATGCGAATAATACAGGGCAATCTCCGCCGCGCGCTGCATGGCTGACTGTTCCAGCGCGTAATCATAGACAAGCGGCTGCAGGTCTGTCTGATAGATTTTTTCTGTATTGTCCTCGTTCCAGTACCAGGCATCGCTCCCGGTGCGAAAATCATTGATCAGCGTCAGCATTGCCCGGGCGTCGCTCTGGCCGAAGGTAACAGTGGCCTGCGCTTCAAAAACACCCTCCGCGCAGCTGACCGCCGCGCAGCACAGTATCACGCAAATCATCCCCAGGGCAATCCATTTTCTGACACACTTGCTCCAGCTCATCCGGTACACCTCCATGGGATTTTATTGAATTTTTATCCGAAACAGGTTATTCGCCGAGCAGCACCCAGGTCATATCGTTTGCCGTCGCGTATTCATGCGCCTTCGAAGCCGCAGAGGACAGAATCGTGACATTTGTCGTTCCTGCAAAGGCGTCCGCAGCAATGGTGGTTACAGTATCCGGAATCACAATATACTGAAGATCGCTGTTTGCGAATGCTTTGGAACGGATATTCGTGATGCCGTCCGGAATTACCACAAACACCATATCCGTATTCATGAAAGCTTCCGAACCAATGGACTTCAGGCCGGAAGGCAGGGTGGAAACCTTCTTCACCGGAGAGATGAAGGAAGAAACCGTTTTCCAGCTGCTCCGGTTCCCGCAGGCATCCACCGCGCAGGCTTTCACCGTATAGCGCGTATACGTTTCTCCGCCGAAATCCGCAAAATTGATATGGATCTTCTTCTCTTCCTGGCTGTACTCAACCACCTGATCGCGCCCGTTCCCGCCGCCGTTATCCGGCGTCCAGACCTGTGCGAGATAGTACCGGATTCCCTGGTCGTCCGTCGCGGTGATCGTGAAGTCCACGCCCTGGGTGGTGGCTGTGCCTGCGGTAATTTTCATCATCTTCGGAGCCGTTCCGTCGACATATACCGTATAGGTGTCCGACACATTTGTATTTCCAAACACGTCGTAAGCCCTGGCTCTGTAATGATAGGTCACGTCTTTCACATATGCCGGAACAAAGAAGGCGCCCGAAGAGCTGTCCAGCACTTGAACGGTCAGTTCCTCGTCAATCCAGGATTCAAGTTCGATGCTTTCAACGGTGCTAGCGTCCGACGTACTGAAAGAAACCTCAAAGCCATCCGCTGTAATATTGGATGCCTTGAGATTCAGAATCTCCGGCGGCGTATCATCCAGATGGAAGGTGTAGGATTTTATCTCACAGTTTCCGGCCTGGTCATAGACCGACAGGGTTACGATATAGTCCCCCAATACGAAATTATGGTCGGCGGTCCGGATATAGTAAGCGTAGCGCTGTTCACCGTCGCTGTCATAATCCACGTCCAGGGACGCCCATCCTGTATAGGCCGCATAGCCGTTCTTTGCCGCCTCCGCCACAACCTTCGCTTCGGTAACGCGGATATTGTCCTTGACCCAGAACTTCAGCATGAACCCGTCTCTGGTAGCTTCACTCATGCTTGGATTATAGCGGATCACAGGTGCTGTGGCATCGGACGCAGCCCGCAGATATGCCATGGAGCAGTAGCCGCTGACACCGTTGTAGGTGACATGGCCCCACTTTCCGGATGTACCGGCCGGTCCCTGCGCTTTGGAAATATAGACGGTTTCCCCTTCCGGAATTACGCCCAGCCGGGTAAAGCCGTCACCGTAGCCATGCCCGTCGTTGATTGCCAGGTTGCCCGCCGTCCCTGTGACCTTATAGACGCCGGCGTAACTTGCAGAGCAGGTATCGCCGTCGGTTCTGTCAAGATAATTCATAGCGCACAGCCCGGTGACACCATTATAGGTGACATGCCCCCAGTTGCCTGCACTCTTTCCCCAGCCGTTGTAACCTGTGGCCTTTTCGATATATACCGTTGTGCCTTCCGGAATGGTTCCCAGCTGCGTATAGCCTGTACCATATCCGTGGCCGTTGTTGATGGCCAGCCGTCCGGAAGTGCCTCTCACTACATAGTACCCCGCGTAAGCCGTACTGCAGGAATCCCCTCCGTCGCCGCCGGAACCGGAGGATTCCAGTTCAAGGTAGTTCATGGCGCAGAAACCGGTTTTACCGTTATAGGTGGTTTGTCCCCAGTGTCCTGAGCTTCTTCCCTGACCGTTATATCCGGTTGCTTTGTCGATATAAATTCTTGTTCCTTCAGGAATCGTTGTCAGCTGGGTAACACCGTTTGTATTGCTGGGGACAGCATAGTTGGAGTTCAGTCCCAGTCGGCCGTCGGTTCCTTTAACCTTATAATACCCCGCATATTCGGTATACAGGGTGCGCGTTGCGGGTGGGGTAATTACGGTATCATCGGAGCAATGGACAGTCCCGAAATGATTGTTTGTCGTCTTGTCCACAGCGTTCCACTGGGCCCGTGTTCCCTGGAAATAAAAATCTATATTGCCGAAATCCATGAAAGCCCGGTCATTGATGGTCGTCAGCGTAGCCGGCAGGGTTACTTTGACAATGTTGTCCAGATTGCCGTTGTATTGATTGCCTGAGCTGTATTGAAACACATGTATGCCGATGACACGCACCGGAGCATTAATGATGATCTCTGTTAAGCCGGAGATCCGCCGGATGTCACCGCCTTGATAATTGTTCCACGCCACCGCCACAACATTCAGGGTCTTTCCGTCCACTTTAACAGTAGAAGGAATTTCAAGCTTGTTCCCATTGATGGATGACCCGTTTGAAGCCGCAACATGACTCAGAACAGCGCATTCATTTTCGCCAAGCCAGGTATCACCGTTTGTTAACCGTGCTTTTCTGGTTACATACCATGTATTGCCGTCATCTAATTTAGCACCGTCCCCGCTCCATTCCGCTGACGCGATCGGTACCAGGGAACAAAGCAAAGCTACTGCAAGCACAATGCACAGCATCCGTTTCATTTCGGCAGCCTCCTGAAGTTTTCCGTTTTTTTCATGCCGATTATATCAGAATTGTCTTCATTTGCAAATACAAAAAGGAACCGCGTCAGCGATTCCTTATGCAGTTTCCGGGTTTTTTACCGGCTGCGCCGGAAGTTCGTCCGTCCTCCGGTCCTTATTCGTTCAGGATCCGTTTCAGGAAGCTCCGGGTGCTGGGGCTTTCCGGATCCGTAAAGATCTTTTCCGGTTTCCCCTGCTCCTCGATAATTCCGTCCGCCATGTACACCACATGGGTGCTCACGTCCCGGGCAAAAGCCATTTCGTGCGTCACCACCAGCATGGTCATCCGGTCCGCGGCCAGCGACTTCATGACATCCAGCACTTCCCCGACCATTTCCGGGTCCAGCGCGGACGTCGGTTCGTCAAAAAGCAGCACCTCGGGTTCCATGGCCAGCGCCCGCGCGATGGCCACCCGCTGCTTCTGGCCGCCGGAAATCTGGTTCGGCCGGGCGTTGATGTACGGCGCCATCCCTACCTTGTTCAGGTAGTACAGCGCGCGCTTTTTCGCCTCTTCCTTCGGAATGCGGCTGACCTTCTGCTGGCCGATCATGCAGTTGTCCAGCACGGACAGATTGCTGAAAAGGTTGAAATTCTGAAACACCATACCCACCTTGGCCCGGTAGGCGGAGGCTTTTTCCTTTGTCACGTCCTTTCCGTGGAAAAAGATCTCTCCCGTCGTCGGCGTTTCCAGCAGGTTGATGCAGCGGAGCAGCGTGGATTTGCCGCTGCCGCTGGCCCCGATGATGGACGTGACGTCTCCCCGGTCGACCGTAAAGTCAATATCCTTCAGAACGGCATGGGACCCGAAGGCTTTGGAGAGATGGCGTATTTCCAGTATCCGTTCGCTCATTTTTTCTCTCCTTTGTAATCCTTGTTTACCTCTTCAAAAGGCGACCCTGCTTCTTTCGGATAATTGTAGGTTCCCGCGGTCATCACCAGCTGGTCCGTGTTCACCAGCTCGTAATTCGATTTCCCGGCCAGCTTCTTTTCCATCTTCCGCAGCAGGAAGGAAGCCACCAGCGTCAGGATCAGGTATCCGCCCATTTCCATGAACGCTGAGGGAAAATACTTGAACACAGCTCCGGACACCATTTTATGCACGGCGAAGAAGTCGGAAAACCCGATAATAAACATTACCGAAGTATCCTTGACGTTGATAATGTAGTTGTTGCCGATCTGCGGCATGATATTCCGCAGCGTCTGCGGCAGGATGATGTGCAGCATGGTCTGCCAGTGGTTCATGCCGATGGCCTTGGCGCCTTCAAACTGCCCCACATCAATGCTCATGATGCCGCCGCGGACGGATTCCGCCATATACGCGCCGGTATTGACCGAAACAACGACAATGCTGACGGTCCAGATATCCCTGAAGGCAATGCCGAAGAAATACGGCATGCCGTAATAGATGAACACCGCCTGCAGGATCATGGGCGTTCCGCGGAACACTTCCACATAGACCCGGATAATAATCCGGATCAGCTTCAGCAGAATCTTTTTGAAGATGTTGTCATTGAGGCCGTAGGGAATCGTCTGCAGGATGCCGCAGAAAAACCCGATGATACATCCGATAAGCGTCGCGGTCACCGCAAGGATCAGCGTGTTGGCGATGCCCTGCAGATAGACGGAGCCGTATCTTGCCCAAAGGCTGCTGATGTCGGAAAGAAGCTGTGCAAACATGGAATTTCCTCATCCTTCAGATGTAGTGCCCTGAATCATTCGCCGATGGGCTGGATTTTGATGGCTTCCTGCATCATGGCATTGAAATCGTCCGCCGTCTTGTCCTTCAGATAGCTGTTGATGGCATCCACGAGCGCCGTGTTTCCCTTCTGCACGGAAATACCGATATTGACCTCCTCCTCGGAAACCTCAAAGTCGTCTCCGCTGCCCGCGAAGTCGAGAATCACCAGGTCCGGATAGGCAATCAGCGCTCCCTGCGCTGTCGGCATATCGGTGCAGACAAAGTCCACCATTCCGGACGCCACCGCCATCAGCATCGCGGGAGCGGATTCCGCCGGCATGCCGATATTTGCTTCAGGAATCTGCGGCAGGCAGCTGCTGTACCAGATCGTACCGCTCTGGCTGGTGCAGGTGCCGCCCTTCAGATCGGAAATGCCCTTCGCCTCGGCAAATTTGCTGTCCTTCTTCGTCAGGCATACGATGGTCGCGTACAGATACGGTCCCGCGAAGTCCACAACTTCCATCCGGTCCGCTGTCATGCTCTGCCCAGCGATGACCGCGTCACTGTAGCCGTTCTGGATTTCAGGAATCAGGGAATCCCAGTCCAGCTTTTTCACTTCCAGCTGCCATCCGTTCGCGTCGCAGATCGCCTTCGCGGTCATGACATCGTATCCGTTGGCATACATGCTGGAATCCTTGATCGGAACCGCGCCGTTGGCATCGGTCTCCTGTGCCCAGTTGTACGGAGCGTAGGCGCATTCCATCGCCACCGTCAGCACCCCGTCCTCCAGGCCGGGAATCGTCTCCGCGAAGGAAACGGAAACAAGCGCTGTCATCAGAACCAGAATCATCGCAATCAGCTTTCTCATTGCAAAAACCTCCGTTATCAATTAATAGAAGAAACCTTTCTCTTCCCTGCCAATATGATAAGCTCCCCGCCCGCAAAAAGTCAAAACCAATCCCCCGGTGTTTCTGTTTTTTCAATGTATTATTGAACGGGGCCGCGGCTGAAAAAGCCGGGAGAATAATCCGCCGCCCGGATTGTTTTTTCTGCTCACCTCTGCTATACTTTCTGCAGGAAGAGTCCCTCGACAGATTCATAACTAAGGAAGGAGTGGTATCCCTATGAACATGAAAAAGCTGCTTTCAATGATCCTGGCGCTGGCCATGGTTCTCTCCATGGCTGCCGTCTTCTCCGCGGGCGCGGAGGACGCTGAATGGGGCGAAGCGGATTTCGCGGCCCACGCGGATGTCCGGTACAGCCTTGCCGGCGACTATACCGGCAAAACCATCATCCTGCACTCCAATGACGTTCACGGCCAGATCGACGGTTATGCATACATTGCCGGCCTGCGCGATTACCTTATCACGCTGGGCGCCGATGTGATCCTTGCCGACGCCGGCGACTTCAGCCAGGGATCCATCTACGTCAGTTCCAGCAAAGGCGCCGCCGCTGTCGAAATGATGAACGCCGCAGGCTATGATGTCGTAACGCTGGGCAATCATGAATTTGACTTCGGCTTTGAACAGCTGAAAGAGAACCTTGCCAATGTAACCTTCACTCCCGTCTGCGCTAGCGTTACCCTGGACGAGACCGGTGAAACCGCTTTCCCGGCGTCCGCCGTCGTGAAGACCGAAAGCGGCCTGAAGATCGGTTTCGTCGGCGTGGAAACGCCCGAAACCGTCACCAAGGTTCACCCCGGCCTGGTCAATATGATCACCTTCGCGGCCTTCGACAAGCTGTATGAAACCACGCAGAAAGCCATTGATGAAGTCCGTCCGGAAGCGGACCTGGTCATCGGCCTGTTCCACCTGGGCATGGACGCCGAATCCAAGACGAACGCCTACCGTTCGATCGACACCCTGCAGAAAGTCAGCGGCATTGACTTCGTGATCGACGGCCACAGCCACTACGTGATGACCGCCGGCCAGAACGGCGAGCCCATTCAGTCCACCGGCACCAAGTTCTCGCACATCGGCGTCATCGTCATCGACAACGAAACCAAGGCGATTGAAGACCACTTCCTGGTCCGCACCTATCTCGGCTCCGACCTGCATGAATTCAAATATACCGACAGCGCTGTCCAGGCTAAAGCACAGGAGATTACCGCCAAAGTGGACGAGGAATACAGCGCTGTATTCGCAACCTCCGAAGTCGAGCTGAACGGCGCGAAGGCTCCCGGCAACCGCACGGAGGAAACCAATCTTGGCGACCTGATCACCGACGCGATGGTATGGTCCGTCCTGAAGGAAGGCGGCATCGAGCAGGTAGAACCCAACGCGGTTGTCGGTATCACCAACGGCGGCGGTATCCGTGCCGCCATTGGCATCGGTGATGTTACGAAGAAGGACATCAACACCGTGCTGCCCTTCGGAAACACGGTCTCCGTGGTCTATGTCACCGGCGCCGAGCTGCTGGAAGCCCTTGAAGCATCCACCTTCTGCACGCCCGAATCCGTCGGCGGCTATCCCCAGACTTCCGGCATCAGCTGGACCCTCGACACGTCTATAGCCTACGACCAGGGTGAGGTTTACACCCTCGACGGCAAGGAGAGCAGCTATTTTGCCCCCGCCTCCATCAAGCGTGTCACCATCAACGGCATCAACGGGGAAGCCTTCGACCCCGAAGCCACCTACGCGGTCGTAACTAACAACTTCTGCGCAGCCGGCGGCGATACCTACAACGTATTCGTCCGCTCCAGTTCCAGCTTTGACACCGGAATTCCGATGGACGAAGTGGTTATGGCGTATGTCACCGAAGTGCTCAACGGCGTGATCAAGGCGGAAACCTACGGTCAGCCGCGCGGTTCGGCCATCCAGAAATAAATAAAAATCCGGCATTCCTGTATTTCAGCGGAAAAACCACCGGGGCTGTGAAAATCACAGCCCCGTTTCATATGATCTGTCAGTCTTCCGGAAAATCAGGCTCTTTCCTCAAAGCCGAGGTAATGGCTTCCCTGGAATGTCAGGGTTCCTGCCTGCCCTTCCTGAACGCGGTTAAACTCGCCGGCGCTGACTTTCAGCGTCACCTGTCCGCTGTCCTTTGTCCGGAACACGATATAATACCGGATATAATGTGAATTGCGTAAACCTGTTACATCCGTCGGGTCATGCCGCCAGATGGTTTTTTCCGTCGTTTTGCCGATCACGGCCGCTTCTTCCGTCCTGCGGGGCACACGTTTGTTTTTGTTCCGGACATACAGGCACCGGATCACCGCCGCGGCGGCCAGGCATGCAAACAGCACCAGGACGATATTGAATACGGTAAAAACACTCGATTCCGGATCGATATAGTTTCCGAGACGGCCGTTGACTGACATAACGATTTCACAACTCCCCTTTACCCGCCGGAAAAGCTTCCCGCGCTGTTCTCCCCTTTGTCGGGCCGTATAGCCCGGTTACCGGTTAAGATTATATCATAAAAAAAGCAGGAAGTTAAAAAACAACCCCGGAGAGTTTTTCATTTTCTCCCCGGGGTTGTCTGTCTTGATCCGTTTTCCGGTATCAGGTGACCGATCCGGTTCCGGTTTATTGGGCGGGAGCCGCCGTTGCAGCAGGCGCTCCGGTCGTTTCTTTCAGTAAATCCATTTCTTTGTTAAGCGCTTTCAGAAGTGTTTCAGTGTCCGTTTTTTCGGCTTCTCCATCCTTGGAAATTGCGAGCACGATACCCAGAAAACCCATGGATGGACTGTCCAGATACTTGGCCATCAGAGGCGTATTCGGATTGCTCTTTGCCTTTTCCTTCATTTCATTGAGCATACCGACAGTGCCATAGGTCATAGTAACAGCCAGGATGATGGCCAGAACGCCGGCAACAACCGCCGCGGCGCCGCCGCCCCTGCGGCCGCCTTTGACCGCGAAAATACCCAGCAGCAGGGCTGCCAGGCCCAGTACGCCGGCCACAGCGCCGCCGATCACGCCGGTAAGAACGCTCAGCAGTGCCGCTGCCATTATGCCGATAATTCCAAGGATGATGCCCAGAACAGGATGGCCGGTTTTCTTTTCGTAATTGCTCATGTTTTTTCTCCTTTCGGATTGTTCGGTCAATAATACCGGCACTTCTGCCGGCACCTGAATGAAATAGTATCTCAATATCCGGAAAAAAACAATACCGATTCGCCGAATCCGGTGATATTCCCGTGCGGATTGCCCCTGCGGCTCCGGTGTGGTATGATTGACAGTGCAATACAGTGCGGAGCAGGAGTGTGATCCGTCATGGAGTTGTTCGATCTGTATACCGCTGATCGGGAAAAGACCGGACAGACGATGGTGCGCGGCGAGCCGGTGCCGGAAGGCTTTTATCGGCTGGTCGTCCATGTCTGCGTCTTCAATCCGGAAGGACAGATGCTGATTCAGCGGCGTCAGCCGTTCAAGAAAGGCTGGTCCGGCCTCTGGGATGTCACCGTGGGCGGCTGTGCCGTGGCCGGAGACAGCAGCCGGTCTGCCGCGGAACGGGAAACCCGCGAGGAACTGGGGCTCCCCGTTAACCTGGCCGGCGTCCGCCCGGCGATAACGGTTCACTGGGAGCATGGCTTTGACGATTATTACGTTCTGACGCGGCAGGTTGATCCGGAATCTCTGCGGCTGCAGTATGAGGAGGTTCAGGCGGTCCGCTGGGCTTCCATGGATGAAATCCTGCGGATGATCGATGACGGGCAGTTTATTCCGTATGAAAAGAGCCTGATCGGGATGCTCTTTTTCCGCAGGAATCACAGCGGTTCCCAGACCAGAGGCGATACGACAGTTCCCTCAGCGCCTCTTTCTTCACCGCGTTGAATGTTTAAGGAGGAATATCTATGGCAAAAGTTTTATTGCTGAACGGCAGTCCGCATATAAAAGGCTGTACAGCCACGGCGCTGCAGGAAATGATCGGTGTGTTTGAGGCGGAAGGTATTGAAACCGAGCTGATCCACGTGGGAAACAGGGATATCCGCGGCTGCGTCAGCTGTAATTCCTGCGGTAAAACAGGAAAATGCGTCTTTGACGATCTGGTGAATGAAGTCGCGCCCAGGTTTGAAGCCGCTGACGGGCTGGTAGTCGGCAGTCCCGTATACTACGCCAGCCCGAACGGAACAATCCTTTCCTTTATGGACCGGTTGTTCTATTCCACCCGTTTTTCCAAGCATATGAAAGTCGGCGCGGCCGTTGTCAGCGCGAGGCGCGGCGGAAACACTGCCGCCTTCGATGTGCTGAACAAATACTTTACGATCTCCGGAATGCCCGTCGCGTCCGGCACCTACTGGAACCAGGTGCACGGCTTTACCGCGGAAGACGTAAGGAAAGACCTTGAGGGCCTTCAGACCATGCGGAACCTGGCCCGGAACATGAGTTTCCTGATCCGGGTGATCGCCGACGGCAAGGAAAAATACGGCCTTCCCGCCATGGAGCACGGAGCGTTTACCAGCTTCCCGGACGGAAAATAATCACATCCCGTTTCTCCTGCCACCGGACCCGCCGGCTGATTCAGCGGCAAAAAAATCCCGGACAGCGTAAGTAAGCTGTCCGGTTTTTTATACCTTTCCGCTCAGGCGGCGGGTTCTTCCGCGGTCGCGGCAGGCTTGTAGTAGAAGACCATGGCGTTTCCGTTGTTGTCCAGGGAAACCTTGATCATTCCGTCTGTCAGCATCTCCACTTTTCCGGTTGCCGTAATTCCTTCGGTGGTTGATGTAAGGTTCAGGGCGCCGTTCTCATAGGCGCTCACCAGGCCCAGCGCGTTGAATATGGGAGTCATGAAATCCGTCTCGTCCGTGGCGATGAATTCAATCGTGCCCTCACCGAGAACAATTTTCGGAAGCCCCATGCCGACAGCGCCGGGATCCATAAGGATGCCTTCCGCTTCCATGTAGGCGACTGCCCATTCGCCGTAGAACTCTTCCGCCGCCGCGTCAGGCTTTACCTCACCCACAGTGGGGACTTCAACGGGCTCCCGGGTGAAGAGCATATCCATACCGCCGGAGCTGAGCAGGATACCGTCCGCGCTCACAGTCGCGGTGGCAGGAGATCCATCCACCGTAAGGGTCAGCTGGTCGCCTTCCAGGGTCCAGGTGCCTTCGGCGGAACCTTCCTGGCCGGGGGCTGTCATGGACAAGGTCCCGTCCGCGTTGATCGTCATGGTCATGGCAATGCCCGCAAAAGAGGCATACCATTCACCGGTAATATCCTCCTCCGCCACCGCGGGAACCAGCATGCAGCAAAGAGCCAGTGCCAGAATCAGGGAAATGAGCTTTTTCATAATGATTTCCTTCCTTTCTGTGATTGTGGAATCTGGATACATTATACAGAATAACTCCGGAAAAAACAAGAACAATCCGGATCAGGGGAATAAAAACAGGCCTTTCCCTTACCAGACCAGCAGCCGCTCCTCCGGCGCCAGATACATCGGCGTTCCTTCCGTCACGGACGGATACGTCCGGTAGAACTCGTCAAAGTGCTGCACCGCGAAGTTGATCCGGAGGCTGCAGTAAGGATGGGTATTGTCCGCGCTTCCGGGTTCCACGTCTTCCCGTGAGGGCAGATATTGGCTGAAGAAATAGGCAAACGCCCGGAAATACTTGTCATAGTCGAAGTTTTCCGTTTCCTTTGCAATATCCATCGTCAGGCTCATGCCCGTCAGATCCGCGAGGATTTCGCCGATCTGCGCGGTGCCGTTGCTGCAAACGCCGTCAAGCACCTCGATGGAGCTGACCTGCTTCGCGATGGCCGCCGCCTTTTGCTCAAAGATCTCCCGGTCCTTCTCCGTGGCAAACAGGGATCCCGTAAAATCCGCGTTGTACTTCGAACCGGTTGTGTCAAAGGCATGGCAGAACTCATGCGAGATATGCGCGCCGAAGGTGCCGAGAATCGTTTCCCGGGATGTCATGTCCAGCGTAATATCGCAAAGCGAAGCGCCGCCGACATAGAAAACGTTCTCTTCAGGATAATACCCGCCTTCCGCTTTCAGTGTTGAATGCTTCCCGAAACGGTTTCCGGGAGCCCAGTCCATTCCGGCAAAACGCGCCTCGCACTGATGCTGGAAGCGGCTGCACAGCCCGTATGCTTCAATGATATTATCGCAGGAACGCAGCGATTCCAGCAGAGGCGTACAGTCGAATTCCCCGCCCGGATAAAGGATGTCGGCGGCGACCAGCCTGTCGATCTTCCTGCAGATTTCCTGCTTTGTCGCGTCGCTGAGCCAGTCGTTCTTTTCAATCCTTGCCCGCAGGGCATCCTTGTATTCCTCTGCCAGCTGATTGTACATATCGATCCGCTCCCGCGAAACAAAGTTATGTACATAGCCCTGTTCCCTGACCGCCAACGGAGCCAGCCGGTTCACCGCGTCTGTCGGATCCTCGGTTCCTTCCGCCGCGTCCTTCGGAATGGCTTTTTCCGCCCCGTTGTACATGGAAAGCGCCAGGATTGCCTTGACCGTTTCCAGGTTTTCCTCCCGGCAGACAGTCTTGTTCTTTATCAGTTCAGTGATATTGATCTGATATGCCGGTTCTTCTTCGGCGCCCTCCCTGGCCAGTCCCCGGGCCTTGATCAGCTCGCAGAACACCGGGCTGACTTCCCGGATCTCGTTCAGGGAGAACATCTGCGGCTGACGGGACTGGAATTCTTTTTCCCGTTCCGTGTAGGGGTCTTCATCCCGTGATTTGCTGTAATCATAGACATCAAGCACTTTTTCGATCAGCTGCGGCACTTCCTCCGCGTTCCAGCCCAGGCACAGCAGCTTTTCCTTTGCCCCTTCGGTGTCCTTCCCCGGGAGATCAAACGTCTCTTCATCGAACGGCAGGTACTCGATGGGTTCAGTCTGGGAGAAAAACACGTAATATTTCCCCGATTCCCGTTCCTCCGTGGACAGAATGCCTTTGTAGAATGCCTCCCCGTACAGCCAGCCGTCCTCCCGGATCAGCGCGTTCAGTTCCTCCAGGGTCTTCACGGACCGCAGCCGTTCCGCGTAGGGCAGCAGGGGCGCAAACGCCTCCCGTCCCTGTTTTGTTCCCGTATACAGCCTGTAGAGAATCCGCATGCACTCCGCCTCCGGGCCGGTCAGGTCCGGATCCGTGCAGATAGCTGCCATCTGCCGCATTTCCAGCCTCTGCGCTTCATCGATGGGGGTGTAAATTTTCCGTTCCCCCTTCGCGAGCGCTTCCTGATACAGGTCATAGTTGGCATACAGTTCGAAGGTTTCCTCCACGGCGGGCCGTTCGGAAGGCCAGAGACCGAAGAAATTCGAATTCATCCAGGGCTTCCCCTCAAAGTGCTGGCTTTCTGCCCCCGCAGTGGCAAAGCCCGCCAGCATGCACAGGGCAATCACGCAGCAGATAATTCTTTTCATCATTTTGTCCTCTCTTTTGCTTCAGTTTTTTTCATGCTTTCCCGGGAGGTTCTCTCCCGGGAAAGCTCTCATCCATATGGGTCAGTTTCGGGAATATACATGATACCCGTACCCAGCCAGCTGTCCGTAAGCGGCCGAACCCGCCGGCGCGTAGAACACGATGTCCTGATCCGGGAAGGCGTCCGGCGCGATTTCCGCCGTTCCTGTCTCCAGATAAACCGCGTGCAGGTTCCGGCAGTCCGCAAACGCAAAACTGCCGACAGACATGCAGTCCGCGGGGATGGTCACCGCCGCGAATACCGTTCCTTCAAACGCGGATTCCTCGATCTCCGTCAGGCCTGCCGGCAGAGCAGCCGGCGCCTTGCATGAAACGCCCGCGGCCCGGAGTGCGGTCTCTGCCGGCGATCCGGGCACCGCGATTGCGGTAAAGCCCGGAGCGCACGCCGCAAACGCGTCGTTCCCGACGGTGGCCGTACCGGCCGGCAGGCTGGCCCAGCTGAGCTTCGCGCAGTCCCTGAACGCTTCGTTTCCGATGACCGACGTGCTGCCGGGGATCGCCGCGAAGCGCAGCGCGGAGCAGCCCTCGAAGGCGGAATCGCCGATGTACGCGACGCCTTCCGGAATCCATACGGTCTTCAGTGCCGTATGGTCCTTCAGCGCCTCCGCCCCGATTCCGGTGACCTTCCATACGGAGCCGTCCTCCTGCGGTATGGCGTCAGGAATGACCAGGTCGGTTTCAAAGCCGTTGTAGCCGATAAGTTCCACCGTTCCGTTAACCGGATCCGAGAACACAAACGCTTTCATCTTCACCTGATCCAGGCTGATCTCCCAGATTTCGGAAGCGAACTGTTCCGGTGTGGCCGCGGACCGCAGGTAGAGGTATCCGGATTCCGGTCCCGCCGCGAGATCCCAGCTGTAGCTGCCCTCGGGAATCTGTTCCTCCAGTTCATCCATGTAATCATACGCGATCGGTTCACTGCTCATTGTATAGGAATACGTCAGGTCGTTATCCGGGAATTCCAGCCGGTAGCCGCCTTCTGTGCAGGTGATTTCAATACCGTTTTCGGAGAGATCCGGCGGCAGACCGATCAGGACGGCCGCCGTCAGCCTTTCCTCCCCGGCGTCCGCGCGCGCGTTGCGCACCATCAGCACATAGGGCTCCGTTCCGGGCGCCGCGGGAATCGGGTCACCGGTGCACGGGGTCCATTCAGTTTCGCTGCCTGTTCTCCAGATGTAGTCCTCGCCAAAGCGCTGCGCGGTTTCGAAATTCGCGTAGTCAATCGTCACGATCGGCGCCCTCAGGTTCACCCCGTACGGATATACCGGCTTGCGCAGCAGCTTCACCATCAGGGCTGAGATCTCATCCTCCACATAATCACGCCATTTCTGCCAGCTGTTGACGCGGGAATGCTCCGATTCGGGCACGGTAATTCTCCGTACCGCCAGGAACAGGTCCTCGCTGTCGTACAGGCATCGGATCACTTCCTGGGACATGCCGTACTGCGCCACCTGGGATTCACCCATTCTCCGCAGCTCCAGCAGGTAGCCGATCAGCTGCACGGTATCCTCGTCCGAATAGCCGCCCCGGTTCAGCGCCTGACGGATGTCATCGGACATCACAGATACAAACACGATATTGTCCGCGAGATCGTGGGTATCGCTCACATGGAAATATTCGTTCCCGATGTAGGTCGTAATTTTAAGCCCGACCCGCACAACCTCCAGGATCACAGTGGAGGATGCCGCTTCTGAGAGAGCATCCACCCCCATATCCGCGGTCCACTCAATGCCCAGGAGCACTGCCTGCTTCAGATTGTTTTCCAGTATCGAACTGACAGGATCGTTCTCCTGGATCACCCGCTTGACTCTTCGCGCGGCGTCCCGTACTTTATTCTGCTCTGGGGAGTCCCCTGCCGAGTCGATCAGGGCGTCCAGGAAGAGGTTGCAGGCCTTCAGGTTCTTCTGGGCGGCAATGGCCACGGAAACGTCGAACCCTATGTCCCTCGTAGCTGTCACGATAGCGTCCGCGGCGTCCATTGTGTAGCCGATGCCTTTCCAGACCGTATCGAATTTCTCGTCTGTAAACAGCCCGCCGAAGAGGTACTTCCGGACGTCTTCGTCAGCTGTGAATTCAGCAACAGGTGCAATGTTTTCCTGGTAGTAGTTCGTATATTCGGAATATGTGCCGAAGAAAGAAGCAAGATCTCCTTCGCCGTTGTTGATGTACTCCAGCAGGTTGCCAAGATACTGCTGCTCGATCAGCGTAATGGTTTCATTGACCCACGTAACAGCGTTGACGCGTGCAAGTTTTTCTTCAATTCCGGAGTATCCGGGATACGCTTTCAGGAACGCTTCCAGAAGCTTCTGTTCCGGATGCAGCAGATTTACGGCGTTTTTAAAGCTCTTCAGCCACTCCATCGCCGTTACCGCGGCTCCGACGCCCTCGGCATTCTCCACGCTGATACCCATTGCGCTGGCAATCAGTGCTTCAATGCTTTCAACATGATCCAGGTCAAACAGCTCCTTGACGGAACCGCCGCCGCCGCTGAGCAGGGTAACGAGATCCCAGAAGAATTCACCGACCTTGGATTTCAGGTGCAGGTCGGGATCCGTGGGATCCCCCTTGTACAGGATCCAGTAGGCAAAGTTTTCGTTGTCCTTCAGCCAGGCAAGATCCGTCTGGTCCAGGGAAGTGGGGCTGATGCCGATTCCCAGGTAATCGGTAAACCGGCTGAGGGGCAGCACCTCCAGGGTAACCTCAATCCCGTAGTCGTCTGACAGGGTATACCAGTATTCCTCCAGCGCCAGCTTTTTCTCGGTATACTGCACTTCGTCGTAGGTCACGAAATGCTTGATCAGCAGCGCGCCCGGTTCGAAGACGTTGGGATCGATCGTCGGCGCCACGGAGATGGAAAGCTCGTCCAATGATTTAGCGTCATAACGGATAGCTTTGGCCCGTTCTGCCGACGCCGCGTCGAACAGGTCCATCCGGATCAGTTCATCCTGCGATTCAATATCGGGGCAGTACAGATCTTTTTCACCCTCGTTTTCCAGCAGAACGTTGTAGTACAGCCGGTCCTTGTCCAGCTGGTCCGCGATTTCAATGGTCACATGCGCGTCGGAAAGGCCTGTGACCTGCACAGGCGACGCCGCTTCAAAGCGGGTGCTGATTTCCGTGTTGAATTTGGAAAGGATGCCGGAATAATCCGCTGACAGGTAATATTCGCCCACAGTATCGCCCCGGAGGATCCACTGGATGGTCTCCGTCGTCTGTCCCTTGATTTCCGCGCGGTGGACCTCTGCGCTTTTTTCACTCCTGTAGGTCTGCATCAGGCTCAGCCCGGTCGGGATATTCAGGGAGAAAATGTTGTCCAGCATGCTGAATTCAGCGGAAGCGTTGTTGATGATATACAGTTTCACGTCGAAGAAATCCTTCAGCGCAGATATGCCGATCGGAATATCCAGTACCGCCAGGGAAATGTCCTCTCCGGAGAACTGGTAGTTGCTGCCGCCGGATCCGCCGCCGGGGTGATTGCGCTTGTCCGTTCCGGGAATAGGTTTGATGATCAGCTGCCTGTGGTCGTCATCATCGTCATCATGAATCGTGGGTCCGATATCAATAACAACCGGAGCGGGATCCGGGTCATAATAGTTGAACGTAATGGATTCCGTATAATCCTGAGCCCGGTAGACCAGGTGCACGTCGATCTGCACGTAATTCCGGTTGTCCGGATCCGTCACGTCGATGCCCGCTTCGACAATTTCCTCGAAGGTCATCTGCCGTGCTTCGAAGCTGCCTTCCATCAGATCCTGGTGCACGAGCGTCATTGTGATTTCCGTAGTCTGTCCCGAAGTCACGACAGCCCGCGTCTGGGCAGGCAGCCAGTGGTTGTCGGGAATGATCGCGCCGATCACATGCCCGCCCGCCATGGCGGTAAAGGAGACCCGGCCGTTTTCGTCCGCAGCTTTGACGGCCTGGTTCTCATCCCCCAGGTCCAGGTAAACAGAGGCACCCGGCACGCCGGCTCCGTTCTCATCCACAACCAGCACGGAAAGCGTGCCCAGCATCGTGCGCTCGGTAACGGTCACATTCCGGGAAATGCTGTCCTCTTTGCCGTTGGCATCCGTCACCGTCAGGGTAACGGCATATTCCCCGGTTTCCGCGTAGAAATGAACCGCTGTCTGGCCCTCGCTTACGCTGCCGTCGCCGAAGTCAAAATGCCACGCGGTGATTTCTCCGGTGGAAGCGGACGCGTCAAAGAGGTATTCCACCCCGGCTTCCATTGCCGGTTCGCAGGAAAGGTATGCCTCCGGACCTGCTTCCCGGATGATTTCCACTGCTCCTTCGAAGGTTACAGTCGTTTCGGAGGCATTTCCGCGGGTATCCAGTGCTTCGATCCGGTAGATATATTCCCCGGAAATATACACGGGGCTGCTGTCAGTGATCCGGTATTCCGCGTCCGCCGCCCGGGAGCCGATGAGTACGAAATTCCCATCGTCGCTGTTCATCCGGTAGATCCTGTACCCTGCGAGGTCCGGCTCGCCCATTCCTTCCCAGGCAAGCTGTACGCCTCCTTCCTCCTCCAGGTACGTGATCGAGACGGTATCTACTTCCGGAGCCGTCGTGTCGATATGGTACGCGCACATGAAAGGAAGACTTTCATTTCCGCACGCGTCCATCGCCACGGCCCGGATATCGATGACGCCTCCGTCGATCCATTCATCATCCTCCGGGAAACCGCAGGACAGCCATTTTCCCTTTCCGCCGATGCCGGTTTCCATCGCCGCCCGTTTGAATGTGGTGCGGCCGTCCGTGCTGTATTCAACCAGGATGGCATCCAGCTCCGTGTTGTCTGTGGCAAGCACCTGCAGCGTGCAGTTTGCCGGGCTGATGGTGTCTCCGCCTTCCGGATAGATGTTCACAATCACCGGGGGCTCCTCGTCCGGGGTGATCATGCCCCATACCGTCTCGGAGAAATCGCTCAGGTTCCCGGCACGGTCGCATACGCGGACCCGGTAGGCGTACGTCACGCCCTGTTCCGCCGTGTAATCAAAATGGTTCAGGGAAGCCAGTCCGGAGGCGATCTGCGTGTACTCTCCGTCCTCCGTCTCCGCGCGGTAAACGGAATAGGTTCCCAGGTCCGCTTCCGCTCCCTGTTCCCAGGAAATCTCCACCGCTTCGGCGCGTCCTCTCGCGCTGACGCCCGCCGGGGCAGCCGGAGCCGTCCTGTCCACAGTATATTCCGCCTGCGGCGCTGTTTCCGTATCCTCGCTGACGTTCCCGGTGTCATCCGCCGCGGTCACGCGGATATAGACCACTCCCTCCGCGAGATCTTCCAGCTCCAGCGTGTACGATACGGTTCTGGAGGCGGAAACTCCCGCGCCCGCAAAGGACTCGGTATGAATATCAAGCCATTCCCCGTCCGCGCCTTCCTTCATCCGGAAGGTTACGGAAGCCACATTGCAGTCATCCTGCACCGTGGCGGAAACGCTGATCCGGTCCGCGTACGCTCCGCCCTGCGGGACAATCCCGGTCACGACCGGGGCGGTGGTATCCGTCACGGTTGCCGCGGTCAGTTCGTCTGAATAGGTTCCGGTGTTCCCCCACAAGTCCACCCCAACCACCCGGAAGGTGTATTCCGTCCCCGGTTCCAGTCCGGAGATATTGGCTCCAAGGGTACCGCTTGCGGTAGTTTCATACTGCCAGGATCCGTCCGTGGCTTTCCGCTGTACAATAAAGTTTGCAATATCATAATCCGCGACCTGGTTCCATTTCAGGGTCAGGGCTGTCCGCTGCGCGGACGTGCACTCCAGCCCCGTCACCTTTTCCGGTCCGGTATTGTCAATCCGGAAGGTGCGGGTCACAGGCACGCTTTCATTTCCTGCCGCGTCCCACGCTATGCCGCGGATCTCTATCTGTCCGTCCGGCAATCCGGTGGTATCCAGGGTACAGCCCAGGTTTCCGTCCGATGCCCTGCCGAATTCCGTCCACGTTTCCCCGTCCATGGTCCAGCTCAGCGCGGATTCCGTCACGGCCAGGTTGTCCTGCGCCTGCAGCAGGAACCCCATACTGCCATACACGACGGAATGTTCGTTGGCATACTGGTTTTCCAGCAAAATTTCCGCAACAACCGGAGCCTCCGAGTCACCTATATAGGTTACCTGCACGATGTTGCCGGGTTCGCTCTTTTCCCCTACTTCGGTGATGGCTGCCACATAGTATTCGTAGGTTGTATTCCTGCTGACCGTGACATCCTCGAAAACGCAGTTGTCCCGTCCCAGCACCACGCCGATCTGTTCGAAGGATTCCTCTCCTTCTTCCCGGCGGTAAATCCCGTATGCCGCGGTGTCGATTTCCGCTGCCATCGGCCAGTTCAGCCAGACACAGTCCAGGTTGTCCTCCGCGATCAGGTTTTCAATCTTCTGCGGGATGTTCCGCACGACGGTAACCGTACCGGAGCACTCCGTCGTTTGCCCTTCTCCGTAGGTCAGGACAAAATGCACTTCATAGTCCCCGGCAGCAATATCTTCAATATTCCATTCGACGCCGTATACCGTAATTTCCGGCGCTCCTACCTCCTCCATATCCCTTTCCGTTCCCGGGATCTCAATGTCTCCTTCCGGCGTCACATAATAGAACATGCCGGACGTGCTTCCCTCCGGCCCGTCGTTTTTAACATAAGCCAGCACAATATTGTCCTGCAGGTTGACGGTATGATCACCCCGGATCGTGGTGACAAAGCGCGCCTCAGGCACCAGTTCCCCGTAACTGACAGTAACCGGTGACGTGGACGTCGCGCTGAAACTTCTGCCCAGTTTATCTTTTCCGGATATATGCAGATAATAGGTTCCGTCCGCCACATCATTGAAGTAGCAGTTATATTCATCGCTGTAGTATATGCCGGTGTATATCGTTTCATCGTCCTGTCCGCGCAGGCTGCACTCCATGTTCTCGAAGTGAACGCCCTGGTTGAGGATATTCACATTCCACACAACCAGATATCCGCCGGGAGTCTGCGCGTCCCCGATTTCCACCGATACGTCTTCCACGGGGTAAACCGCGCCGGTTGTTTCAATATCGTAACTGTTTGTAGATTCCTCAAAGTCGTCTTTTTCCGCGCTTATAGCCAGGTATACCTGAATCGCCGTCTCGGGCAGCCTTACCCACTCCGTTCCGCTGAAACTGCCGTCCTCGTTCGGTTCCAGGCTTTCAACGTTCAGGTCGATGGAATAAAAACCGGTATCCGCGTCAACATCGTAAGGATCAATCCCGTACTGACCTGCTGTGGTAATATTCCAGGACATTTCTGTGATCCGGTCCGCTCCGGTCACTTGCCAGTCCATGCTGAAATAATCGCCGCCGCTGACATCAAAACCATCGGAGTAATTGGTGTAGCTGGCCTGGATATCCGGAATCGCGTGGCCGGAAAGCGTAACGCTGTCAAAGCTGGCAGTACAGTATTCCTCATTCTCCAGATACTGAACAGTCAGCTTTGCACTGTCGCCCCAGGTGAAATCCCGGACATAGGTGACAGACTGCGCACTGCCTTCGTTCCAGCTTTCCACAATTTCACTTTCCACCGGGATGGAAGTGGTATATCCATAGGTCCATCTGCTATAGCTGATCAGCCAGCTGGCGCTGACAGCTTCCCGTCCGCTGCCGCCGCCGAGTCCGGTGATTTCAGCTGTCACCCGGTCTTTTCCGTCCATCGGATCCATATCAAAGTCCGCTGTGACAGGAGAAATGACCGTCAGAGTTTCCGAGGTATATACATCAAATGAATAATTATCATTGTCACAGCCCCAGATATTCAGCCGGCAGGCTCCAGGCGCGGTGAGCGTATAGGTTACGGTACCGCTGGTACCGGTAAACTGTTCATAGACCTCTCCGTTTGTCGAACGCACGCTGACACGCCCGACCGAACCGGTAAAATTGACATTGCTGATCGTCCAGTCCGCCGTCACCTGCTGGCCCACGACCGCGGACGTGATTTCGTGGCCCTCCGCGTTCTTCCAGACCACATGTGCCTCAGCCGGATCATGCGGCAGGACCCTCAGCACATTGTCGGAAACAAATTCACACAATCCATAGTTCCAGGATTCGCCGCTGATGTAAAACATGAATTCACCGGTTTCTTCCGGGCCAAAGGCAACATACATGCTTCCGACCCGTTCGGTATCGCCCATGGGGTCGCAGAAGTCAATCTCGCCGCATTCGACAATCTTTCCTTCCAGATCAACACGGTACAGTTTTAATTCGTCAAAGGAACTTAAGCTTATTGAATATGGCAAACACCATGAAACATTCACTTCATTCCCTGCGTAGATCGTGTCGGAAGAAAACTCCAGGTCGTCCAGGTCGTACTCTGTCACCGTACCACTCACGACGGTAGCCGCTTCCGCTTCCGTGCCGGGCAGAAGCAGCAGCGCCGTCATCAGAACCAAAACGGCACAGCACACACTTTTGAAAAAACTCCACGTCCGATGTTTCATACCGTCTCCCCCAGTCATCTGTTCCTGTTTGTTTTCTCCCGGGCAAAAAGATACTTTTCCCTTTTGTAATACAGCGCAGGCAATTGCAGCTGCCATTAAGGATAATTATACTATATTTATTGCCTCTTTCACAAGACATCCGGCGTTTCTCGGAGTCCGGAAAAATGAAAACAATTCTTCCCCGGAAACCTGTAGCCATGCGACGGTTTCATGGTATAATCAGGGACGAAACCGCCGGATCTGAAAGCGTAGCACTTGAAATACTTTCGATTGTCGGCTGGGTGGCGGTTTGGGAAACGGCAAACATTTTAATTATCGAACGTCATGATCTCCAGTATTCAAAAAAGAATATGGACAGAATCATCAATTCGGAAATTGTATTTCAAAAAACAAACACACCGTAAAACAGAAGCCGGTTCCCGCCTCCTCCTGTGCTGCGTATATAGAGACGCAGGAATCAGTACAGCTTCTGCGGAATATAAAATAACAGCAGCTGATTCCGCAAATCCGTTTATCCGGTTTACGCTGAATTAATTATTTTTGAAGGAGTGTTTCAGTGATGAAAAAATGCCTGCTTATCCTGCTGGCTCTTACGCTTTTCCTTGCCGTTTCCGCTTCCGCGGAAAGCGGGCCCTCTATCCTCGGCAAGCCGTTCCCGGATTTCACCGTAACGGATACCGAAGGAAACACCTTTACCCTTTCTGAGGCGCTTAAGGATCACGAAGCGGTATTGATCAACTTCTGGGCCACCTGGTGCGGACCCTGCAGGAACGAGTTCCCGGCAGTCAACAAAGTGTATGAGGAATACAAGGACAAGGTGGCTTTCATTGCCCTTTCAACGGAGCCCGAAGACACAGACGATGTCATCTCATCTTTCCGCCGGGACAACGGCCTGACCTTTCCCATGAGCCGGGATGAAGGCGGTAAGCTGTACGCTTATACCGAAGCGGCGGGTATTCCGACCACCGTTATTGTCGATCGTTTCGGCAATGCCGGTTTCTGTCAGGTCGGTGCTTTCCGTACAGCCGATGAGCTGCGCCGCGTCCTCAGTGCCTTCCTCGGAGATCAGTATACCGAAACAGTCGTCCAGTATTCCGTTCCGGCGGATACCTCCACTGTCGCTCTGCCGGTATCCTCTGCCCGCGCATTGCGGATCGAAAACCAGGGTGTACAGAAAGCAATCCTTCGCGCTGACGGGGAGGAAGAGACTGTCGATATCTTCATTGTGAATGACAGTGTAGCGCATGTGCTTGCAGAAATATCCGCTTCAGACTCCGCTTCCGATATCTTATTCTATAACAGCAACACAGGCTTTACGGCTCTGAAGGATATGCTTGACCCGGAACGCGGCGTCCTCGCCTGTGATGTCAGCGTTCCCGAAGAAGGTCAGGTTGTGGTTTACCTGGTGGACACCAGTAAAGCTCTCACAGAGGAGGGAGATCCGGATCTGATCCAGTTTTACCTGGTCCGCAGCTCCGCCAGTGCTGAATCCTTTGTCGATTTTCTGAAGTCAAACGGCTATGACAAGGTAACTCTGGACTATGTTGCCGAGGATTCCGCTGCCGAAAGCAAGTCCGAAGCCTATATAATCCATGTACTCGATCAGAACGGCAGCCCGGTACCGGAAGTTTCCGTCAACTTCTGCACCGATATCGCGTGCGTCCCCTGCGAGTCGGATGAAAGCGGCACGATCGTTTTCACCGGAAAGCCGGATGCCTATCACGTCCAGGTCATCGACTACCCGGACGGCTACAGCTGTGACGAGTCCTTTGAGATGTACACCCCGAAAACCTACGGCGAGTGGATCATCCGCCTCCATAAGGACTGATCCTGAAAAACACATCATCCCGCAGGCATTGCTTGCGGGATTTTCATTCAATTAAGCAGTTTCCAGAAATTGCAGAATCGATCTGTCGTGTTATAATATTCCAGATAATATTTTGAGAAAGCGAAAACACCTGGAAAGGAAGGATCCTTGTGCGGAAATCATTGCCGGCTGCTGTCTTTATACTTGTTGCTGTTTCTCTGGCTGTTTTTTCCGTTTCCGGGGCTTTTGCGGGGACGCTGCCGGATCCGGCTGCATTCAACACAGATGTGGAGGCGCCTTCCTTTTCCATAACCGGAATCGACGGAAACGTGATCACTTCAGAAAACTTCGGAGCCGGAAGGTGTATCCTGCTCGTTTACGGCAGGATCACCTGTTACAACACACGTTCCTTCCTTGGCGGCATTCAGTCCGGGATGGATCAGCTGGCAGCAGCCGGGATCACTGTGCTGGTTGGATTGCATGATGATCCTTCCAATGAGGCGATGAAGGAATTCGCGGACACTTTCCCGGGGATCGTCTGCGGCAAGATTTCGTACGATGGCGGAATGTGGACCGGATTGAGTGCCGTCGGTTTCGAAGGCGGTTCCGTCACCTTCCCGGTGGTGTTCCTTCGCTCCCCTGCAGGACGGTTCCGGTATTATTCAACCGGGTATGTGTATGAACCTCTGTCTGTAGTTTCAACTGCCCTTGTACTGGGTGGATTCAAGCCGTCCGCGAATAACGCGGACCTCGCGCTGCCGGCAGATCTGACGGAAATCAGCGCTGAAGCCTTCCGCAGTGGAAACTATCATTCCGTGTATTGCCGGAAAAACGTCGTTTCCATTGGAAAATACGCTTTTGCGGATAATCCATCCCTGAAATGGGTCTATCTGCCTTCTTCCGTGACATCAATCGACGCAACCGCGTTCTCCGGTTGTCCGGACAGCCTGATCATCTACGGAGTGGCCGGAAGCTTCGCGCAGGAATACGCGGAAGCGGCAGGATTAACTTTTATTGTGAAATAATGAAACGCAGAAAACGTACGGTTCCTTTGAATTACGCAGCCAAAAAGGCCGCCCATCCAGCGTTTACATTGTGGAATGGACGAAATAAGAAGAAAAGTAAATCAGCGGCGTATGTAATTCTGTTCCACCACCAAAAGAGACGGCTCTTCCCCACCGGCCAATGTACGACCGGTGGTTTTATATTATGCGATAGCATATTATTGACTTACAGATTCCTTATTCTTCATCAATCCCACATGAAGAATTCTTCTATCCATAACGGCTCCCTGCATTCAGGGCAAACAACCTTTGTCCGGTCATTGTAATCTCCAGATTCATATTCTTCTTGCATCATTTCTTCCTGTGTGATGGTCATCATCGGCTCCCACTTTTTTTGCAGATATGTCCCAGAATATATAAGAAAACCTTTCCTCTGCACAGGTCGCAGATCTTCTTGGTCATGCGGATACAAGAATGGTCGAAACGATCTATGCGGTCACCCGTCATCAGGGAATTATGAAGCACAAGGACCTTTTAAACGCTCTCAATCCATATGCTTCAGGCACCGAGCAGGCACCGAAAGAGCCCTCAAACCCGCAATATATAAGGGTCCTGGAGAATGCCTTTGCCACCGTTTAGGCACCGAACACCCATTTTTACCAATTATTACCATGTTGCATGTACAATCTGGTCAAAGCAAAAAGAAAGAACCCTTGATTTACAAGGGTTCTCGCTGGTGGGATTAGTAGGACTCGAACCTATGACCCCCACGATGTCAACGACTCTCTGCCTTTTTTCCGGCTTTCCCCACCTTTTAGCAACTCTTTATAATTCAACGGCTCCAGCCGTTTTTCTTTTTCTATCTTTTTCTCATTTTTGGTGCTTTTTATATAAACGTTAGGTTCCTGTTAGGTTTTATTAGGTGTAAATCGGCAAAAAACGAACCGGTGACCACCTTTGATTTTCTAACAAAAAACGGAGGATTTCTCCCCCGTCTTTAAAAATGGAAGTCTGTACACAATTCAGATCTGCAGCGTTACTTCCGGAAAGAAGATATCCAACACTTCATCGTCCGTCAGATCCAGCACAGTTCTGATGGTTACAATTTCTGATCGCACAAATTCACATTCTCCGGTCAATGCTTTCCAAAAATGATTGAAATTCATTCCGGTCATTGAACACAATTCTTTAAACAATACTCCTCTTGTTGTAATGGCAGCAGCCAGCTTCGTATTGACGATTAATTCCTCATTGGTCATAGCGTTGTACTGTTCTTTTGTTATTCCACGCAGCTGATCATCTGCCGGTTCGGAATTCCAATAAGAGATATCCGGAGCCGACATCAGCGAATTATCAATGTCACCTTCCCAGTAACTATCTTTATCTGCACCCAGCAAATATCCTCCGTGACCAGGCAAACAAACCAACATCGGATCGGCAGTATGCCATATAATTCCTTCATCTGTTTTGGTGTAAAAAGATCTCCACACTACAGATCCTCGCGGCATTGCTTCGATTTCTTCCAGGGAAAGTTTTCTCGCTGTGTTCATGTTTTTGTCGGTTTTCATAATTGATACTTCCTTTCTTTATTCTTCCGTTTTAGTTGACGGTTACTTGATCGGAAGCACCATTCCGGGATATAATCCGGTTGGTGTTCCTTTCTGTCGCGAGTTAGGTTCACCGGCTGCCGCTGGATCCGTCCGGCGGCGGTTTTTTATTCCGTTCCATTTTCGTTCCTCCTCTCTCCATCAATTGAGCATGGCAGCGAGTGTATCAGCTGCCTGTTTATCGTTCTCCGGCAGACAATGGCCGTAAATGTCCAGCGTTACGCTGGCTTTACTATGGCCCAGCCGGTGCGATACGGTTTCGATGTCCGCATTATTCCCCAGGAGCAGCGTTGCGCCTGTATGCCGGAGATCATGCAGCCGGATCCGCGGCAATTTGTCTTCTTCCTTTTCCCTGGTAGCGTTATACATATCACAGATTTCATGGAATTTATGATTCGGTGAAGACAGATGCATCTGCAAGCCGGTATCAACCTGGATAAAGATATTGTTTTCATCAAAGCAATCCGGGGTTTTTCCGTCTTCCTTCATCCCGTTCCGGTGACCCTTCCAGGCCGTTCCCAGCTTCATACAAAGTGCCGCCTGTTCTCGTTTCCATTCGCGCAAGAGTGCAAATACTTCATCCGGCATAAACACTTCGCGGATCCCGGCTTCCGTCTTCGGATCCTTGATATACTTTTCCGTCTTTGTCATTGCTGCAGCCTTATCAATAGAAATGATATGTTTTTTTTCATCTATATCATTCCAGGTCAAAGCAACCATTTCACCGCGCCGGAAGGATCCGTAAATTGCCATTGTGAAGAACACGCGCCATTGCAACGGAACCGAACGTTTTACCGTATATTCCTTGACGGTGTATTCCTTCCCGGTTATTTTTGATTTCCGGCCGCGCTGACCGTACTTAAGATCATATTCCATTGTCAGAGCATCCCGGAGGAACCGCCGCGATTGATCTTCATTAAAATATCGAAGTTCTTTTCCCGTCTTCATTTTCACCGGCGGCCGTTCATCGCAACGCTGGCAAGGATTCTCCCGGATATATTGTTTCTTAAACGCATACTTAAAAACAGAATTGATTACTGTAAACCGATCTCTGATCGTTGACGGAGCTTTTCCAGCATCCTTTGCCGCCTGGATAATTCCGTCAATATGTGTTGCCTTTACTGTTGTAATTTTCATATGACCGATGACCGGCAGAACATGGTTCCGGAGAATATCCATGTAGTTCTCGCGGACGGACGGTGTTTTAGCTGGGAGCCAATTCTTTTCCCATATCTTCACAAATTCGCTGACCGTCACTTTATCACCGGAAACAAGTTCTCCGTTCTTTGCTTTCTGCTCAAAATCCGCAGCAAAGGTGTTTACTTCCTTTTCAATTTTAGTTGTTGCTTTCTCTTTTGGTATGTATGTCACATACTTCAGAATCTGTTTACCGGTGGCCTTATCACGGCCCAGGGAAACTGTGATCTGATAGGCAATCGTTCCATCCTTGCGCGTTATCGGTTTAATATTGGCCATCGTTGTCTTCCTCCTTACCGTAAATGTCGGTATATTCCTTTTCTATGTTTCCGGATTTCCACTCTGTGAAAGATACAGTTTTGATTCTCGTGCTTAATGCGGACAGTTCGTCCAGCAGTTTCTCTGCTCTGCTGATCGTGTCCGGATCATTCATCCCTTTCAGATCCGCATCCAAATCAATGCAATCATCTTCAAGCCTTGCAAGCATCTTTTTTCGGTCCATTTTCGCCGCATAAACATCATACTTTGATTTGTACACTTCCATCCAATGATGTTCCCGGTTCTCCCTTTTACTGCGTTTGTCTTTTTCTCGTGCTTCTCTGATGCTTCTGATTATGTTAACCATTTCTTGACTTGCAAGGAAATCAGCAACATCCGAACCAATACCAACGGAAAAATCCATTGGCTGATCCGCATAGGAGGAAAGCAATTCCCTGGGGATGCTATCCAAATCAAGCCAGGCTATTTCATCTTCATCCGATGCAAGTAGAAGCACCCGGAGCAACCGTGCTGCGCTTTTATGAGTAATAATATCGGATATAAGATCATCCATGCCGGTTCCCTTCAAGCTGATCAACCGTTCAATTGCTTCAACAGATAAACCGGTTTTCTCGCGAATGAATTTAACATCATGCGTAGGTTCTTGGATGCGGCCGAGCAGATAATCAATATCGGTTTCGGTTTTGTCACACAATTTAAGCATCATGACAAGATCCGGCCAACGGCCATTGTCCAGGTTTTCCCATCCTTGTACAGTTTTCAAACTAACTCCCAGGGCTTCCGCGAATGATTCCGCGGATCTGAAACCTTTTTCTTTGCGTATGTTTCTTATATTTTCTTTGAGCTTCTCTAATTCTTTGGGATATTTGTTATCTTTTTCCACCTTTCCGACCTCCGTTTTTTCATATCTCGTTGGGATTTTTATTATACAAAACAAAAGATATACTGTCAACGTAAAGATGAAATGTTTCATCACGCCAGGCCGAACCGATGCGCAGCGGAACGGCCAATCGAAAAAATATGGAGGTAAAGAAAATGGAAGATTCAAATATCAGCATCAAAATATGTCCTTATGTTAAAAGGCTCATATCCATCCGGAAGAACTTATCCGCTGGTATGGATGCTCTCACTTCCCTATGTGATATGTATGGAGATGAACGCGACTCATTTTCTGCGGACGATTTTCTTGAAACACGCGATATCCTCGCTAATATGGCAAATTATGTTTCCGGGGAGTTGTTCAGAATCATAGGAAATCGAATTAATCAAGCAGACAATCCCTAAAACTATCAATAAATTCCCCGGAGGTTCCTTCCTGGGCCTCCGGGAATCCGATTGAATACCGGAGGTAAAGAGATATGAACAACATGAAAATCCGCATCAAGTTATTGGAACATAACAAGCGATTGTGGTGGTTGGCCGGGATCCTGGGAACCAGCGAAGCAACCTTATCCAGGCGGCTTCGGAACGAATTGCCGGAAGAGGAACAAAACGAGATTATCCAGCTGATCGAAGAAAGGACCGGTGAAAAGCATGACAGGACAGATTGATCCGATGATCCCGGAAATGATTCCCATTGCGGAAGTACACCGGCGGCATCCGTATCTGTCTTATGATTTTCTGCGGAAGTGCTGCCTGGCCGGTAAGATTGTCCACGTTCGCGCCGGGAGTAAGTTTCTTATCAACTATAACCGGCTTTTAGATTGGTTGAATAATTCTTATGGGAAGGATGAATGCTGATGGCCGAAACCCTTGCATCGTTCCGGATGTTCCTGGCCAGCGGCACCGGAAATGCGCAGAATACCATTTACAGTATTCCTTTTGATGTTTCCAGCGCGGAGGATCTCGCCGCAGCTTGCCGGAAGGATCATGTTTGCACAGAATTCAAGGATAATCGGCGCGGCTCTGATAATTTCATCCGTTGCCACGCCATCCAGGCTGATTGTGATAATGATAATACGGAAGATTCGGCAGCCTGGATTACTCCAGCAACAGTAGCTGAACGGCTACCCGTTATCGCGTTCTACGCGGTAAAATCCAGGAATTGCGACAAGGTAAAACATCCAGGTGAGCCAGGCGAAAAATCCGCGCGGCCCAGGTGGCATTATTACTTTCCTCTCCGGGTTGCCATTCCGGATATTCATATCATCCGCGCGATAATGGCCAGGATCCTGGTGGTGTTCCCGGAATTCGACCGGGACGGAATGAAGCCAGCGCAGTTCTTCTTTGGTCATGCGGAACCGGTTGCGGAATACCATCCGGGTGAGAAAGACATAGCAGAATTCTTTATGGAGCATCCGGAGATAACCGAACCGGAATCAGAGAATGAAACGAAACCGGCCAGTGATTCGGAGCCTACCAGGCGAACAACTGCGGTATCAGATGATTTTTTTTCGCTGAATGTAGAAGATATGCTTCAATTCATTTCCGCGGATGATTATGGAACCTGGGTAACCGTAGGAAACGCGCTTGTTAATGCTGACCAACCTTTTGATATATGGGACAGATGGTCGCGCAGCAGCAGCAAGTATCCAGGCGAAACGGCAGCTGCGAAGAAATGGCAATCATTCCGCGCGGAAGGTGCAGACAGAACCGCAAGCGCTGGAACCATTGTAAATATGGCAAAAGCCAACGGTTGGAAACCGGATCCGGAAAAACTTACCGGGGAATACAAAGAAAACCATGAAGCAGCTGAATGGCGAAGAAAAGAGCGCGAAAAATACCAGGTTGAACACCGCGAAGAACACGCAGCGCAGCTGGCCGCCCTGGGTATTGATTGTGCCGGGGATCCGTACCGGTACACCTGGAAACGCGATTTTGACGGGTCCTTTACAGAAGTAATCAACAAGGCAACCGGTGAAATCGTCTACACTAAACCGGCACAAGCGCAGACGGAAACCGGCGAAAATGTCCACCTGGCAAATCCGGCCGCAGCGAAACCAGCAGAAAAGAAAAAGCATCAGTTAACCATAACCGGGTATGATGATATTGAAATCAAGCCAATTGATTTTCTGTTCTTTCCCTGGTTTCCGCGCGGTTATTTGGTTGCGGTTCAAGGTGATTCCGGGACCAGTAAATCAACTTGTTTGTACGCAGTAGGTGCGAAGGTGTCCACCGGTGCAGATCTCCTGGGCGTTCCCTGTGAAGATCCGGGGAACGTTATGTTTATCACTATTGAGGATGAAGCAAGCGATATAAAGATTTCTTTCCTGGATGCCGGTGGAGATTTATCCAAATTGTTCCGGATCCAGGAGCGAGAAGAAATCGCAAGGCTGAATCTTTCTCCGGATGGAATAAAGATGATTAATAAGATCATCAAAGAGAAGGATATAAAGTTTCTTGTATTGGATCCGATTCAGCAGTTTCTAACCGGTGACATGAACAATGCAAGCGAAACCCGGCCACAGATGGCGCGATTAATGAACGTTGCAGCAGAGAACAATATCTGTATTGCGTTCACCGTCCACACCGGCAAAGACACAACAAAAGCGGCAATACATCGCGGAATTGGTTCTGTCGATATCGGTGCATCAACGCGGTCCATGCTCCAGGTGGTTACAGATCCGGAGGATGATTATTACAAAATCCTGTTTACGGTAAAAAGCAACCTGGCCGCGCTTCAGGATGTCCAGCGCGCAATACAGTACCAGGTGAAAGATCATCCAGGAAGTTATAACCACGAAAAACAAAAGCACGAACGATTCCGCGGCCATGCAGAATTTACGCAGATTCTTCCGGAATACAATGAACGGCTATTCAAAAAAGCTGCGCGTAAAGCTGATGAGAAAGCAGAAGAAGAGGAAACATTGCAATTTGAATATGACGATGATCCCTTGGTTATCACCGCGCGCGAGATCGCATCATACAATCCGGATGGAATGTTTATTGGAACCGATGATCTGATATCAAAGATTACCGATGTTTGCGGACGATGCCCATACATCCCGGCAAAGGATAAAACCATTGGAATCTATCAGAGAATCAGCAAGCTGCGTACACTATTGATCGAAAAGGATGGAATCCAGGTAGACAAGCGCGAAGGTAGTATTAAACCGAAAGCATATAATTGGCGCGGAAAGATCTTTGAACCGGATTATAATCGGAAGGTTTATGGTGTTACAATTACACCGGTCACAATCGGAACCAGCGGCAAACATGCGCAACAAACAAAAATCTAACCAGCTAACCAGGCACACTAACCAGGCCGGGAAAATACCCCGGCTTTTTTATTTCCATTGCTGCTGGATCATCAAATGGATCAGAATCCAACTATGGAATAATACTATTTTTTCTATTCTTTGTGCGCTTTGTGATCCACGATGGATTAGAAAGATTAGAAAGATTAGAAAGATTAGAAAGATCAGTATTTGTTTTTCTATTCCATAATCCAGCCAGGAAGATTTCTCCCGGTAAAAAATGCTTATTTCCAGGAAAAACCGGTATCTTTTCCCTGCCACAAAAACGCATGATAATTCCGATTATTTCCGCGTAATTCCCGGTAAATATGCCGGCTCCAGCTGCGCGAAAACCAGGTGCAGACCACCGGCCTTGCAAAAGCCAGGGAGAGTCTTTCCGATCCCACGGCCAGACCCGCCGCCCATCCACCCAAAAACAAGTAATAGGGGGGCTATATACCGCTCCAGCTGGCCACCGTGCGCACCGGTGCTGCAGCCTGGCGGTTATTCGATGGACCTGGCTATTCTAAATCGCGCTACTGGACTTAATGCAATGCTATTTCCATCGGTAAAACGCAGCTGAAATTCCCCGTTGCCAGGGTACTGCAGATCCATTTCCGAAACTGTCCAGGTAACAATGTTCTGATTGCGGCTTGTTTCTGCGGTATAAAGATCTCCCATTGGCGGCTGCACCATCAGATCCGCGATTGCTTCCGGGTGTTCGGCAAACATCGGTGTACAATCAATTTGGATTTGTGTGTGTCCGTTCTCGTCCTCAATGCCAATCGGCACAACGCGCTTATTCAGTTCATCAATGTTCAATCGGATTATCCTCATGTATACCATTCCTTTCTGATGGTTTCAGTTTCTTAATGATATTGTCAATGTTACCGCGTGATACTTCCAGGAATTCGGCCGTTTCACCGATGGTATAACCCAGGGCGAACCGGCAGCGGAGAACGTTCCTGGCAAGCCGGTCAGGGATCTTTTCCAGGATGGCATTGAATCGAACAATGTCCATCTTCAGCCGGTCATACTGTTCCGGTAAATCCGTCAGCGGTATTCCATGCTGCAGCCGCCAGGATATATCTATCAAAACGCTGCACGCGGCCAGGACCGTTTCCCGGTATCCGGTCAAAGTATCCCATTCCGAAACGGTAAACATACAAACCTCCCCTTTCAGCATTTACGGCCATTTCTGGCGCGTTGCCGGTGCGGATGATGGGGTAAGTCATCAGCGGCCCGGATTCGGTCCTTCCTCCGCGTTCTGCGGCGCGTACTGCGGCAAGTGTTCCAGCCGCCACAAAACCGCAAATTCGGTCGCGGATGTCCAGGTGGTATTGAACCGCGAAACTCCCACACGAACAAAAGGAACAGTATCCGCCACAACTTTTTGCAACTTTTTATCATGGCGCAAACTCCGGTATGCATCGTGTTCATGTACGCTGATTCTTTGCCTGGAGATTCCCATATCGGCGGCAATGTCTTTCCGTTCCGCGCCGTCAAAGTATATGCGCTGGATGATTTCGCGCTGCCGTTCGCTTTTCAGGCGGTCCAGGGCGGCGCGTACTTCTTTTTTCGTTTCCTGGCGGTTTTCATCTTCAATTAACGATTCGTCAAACGGCAATATATCCGGATCCGGAACAAAATCAATCCGCGCGGTTTCGCTGCCGTCCTCGCCGGGTATCGGTGCATCCAGGGATTCCAGGATCGGCGGCGGCGCACCGGTAGACGAAAACCCCAGGGCGCGCCGCATGGCTGAACGGATCCAATTGAACGCGAATGAAGTAAATTTTACACCTTCAGCCGGATCAAATTTTGATTGTGCGGTCAGTAAAGCACAACGGCCAATCTGCTGCATATCGTCCAGGTCCATCGCGCCGGTTTTGTCCAGGATAGGAATATATCGTCTTGAAATCTTCCTAATAAACGCATCATACCGCGCCACAACGGCCGCCGGATCCGCGGTCGGTATCTGTTCATCCGGGATATTTGTTTCGCGCATTGCCGCCGGTCCTCCTGGTTATTGGTTACGGCTCTTTCTGTTCCATTATCATTTCAAAGAAATCCAAGCCGCCAACCACCAGCCGCGGATTATACCGGGCTGGTGCTGGTTGTGTTTCTGTTCCTGGTCCTGTTGGGATGGTATTGGAATTGTTCTCCGGTTCCGTTGCCGGATCTGCGCGGTTATTCCACATCAAATTCATTCATCAATGCGGCCAGCTTGCCATGCCTGGCCGGTTTATCCGGAAGCACCGGCAGCAGCGCGCGGAACGTGGTATTACTTAATTTTTGAAAATCTGTCAGCAGTTTGCATGACGGATTCGCTTGCAATCCGGATTGTTCCCGGCCGTTCTGATACGGAACAACCGGGCCGATTTCGTCAATGTCGCGTTGCAATTCCTGGATGCTGATATTTAACCAGGCGAGTTGTTGCACCGCGTCACGGATAAAATCCAGCTTGTTCGGATTTGCTGTTGCAAATAATTCCATCAGCCGGGCGCGTTCCTGTTCAACCGCTGCGGCCTTGCCAGGATCTGCAATAGTTTGAATTGGTATTTTTGTCATTGGTTTGCGCCTCCTGTCTGCTTCTGCTTTTCGCCTTTCCATACCATCAGCCGCAGACAACCGGCCATGGATTTGATTGAAGGAATATAAAAATCTATATCATCCTCTGCATCTTCCGGATCCGTATAACCCAGCATAAAACAATCGTGTTCTATTGCTGCGGCTATTCGTATCAGTTCCGATGATTCAACTTCTATCTTCATTTCTTTTCACCATCCACCAGCAGCGCACATTTTCCCAGGAGCGCAGATCTCCGGATCTGATCATATGTCATTGGCTGCCGGTCCTCATTTTTCATCCGGTACGCTTCATTTGCCAGGGTAATTCCGCGATGATCCAGAACACGCGCCTTTACCGGGTTGGAATGACGGATAGCATTAGCAAGCGCGCACAGTTCCCGGAAACGTTCCTCAAGTTCCTTCTTGAGTTTCTTCCGGTCCTCAATGGCTTTCTTCACTTTTGAAATGCGTTTTTCGCGTCCTATTTCCACGCCTTCGATAGTTGTAAACAGTAGATTCATAATATCACCTTTGCTATAAAGAATTAGCCGCAGCCGCTATCCAGCGACCGCGGCCGTTACAAGAGGAGGTGCTGCGCGATGTTTGATCTAACCGCGCGAGAGTGGATTTGCCCGTCTGCCTTGCGTGTCATGAGCGCGCAATCCGGACGGCGGCCGGGCCTGGTCGAAGGAAGGTTATCAAAAAGGTTCCCCAGCAGAGGTGACCGGTTCACCTTATTGATCAATTGGAGCTTCCAATCGGATGCTCGTGATACTGTTCCTTTGGAAGCGGACTCCACCATGAGAAGCCAACCGGCTTTTCCTCTTCCTGTTCTTCCTGGTTATTCTCTTCTGGTTCGTTTGACGGATTATTTTTGCTCATGTTTCAATCCCCCAATTATTTACGACGAAAAAATACATTGGTTCTGTTGCGTATTGCCATGCCGATTGTTCCCAAAGCATCCGGGCGAATCTTGTTCATCTCTTCCCGGGAAAGTAATTCGGAAACATCGTCCAGGGTTTTTCCCGTGAACGATACTCCCGGAAAATCATTATTCCCGGAATTGTATGTGTGCGGTTCCTGGTCATTTACCAGCAGAAGGGCCGCCGTCCGTGCATCCCAGGATGCATTTATCGCGTCTGCAATAGCCAGGGCCTTTTCTACTGCCTGTCGAATCAACTGATTCAGTTCTTTTTCTCCCTTGTCAATCTGCCTCTGATAATCGGACAAATCATCTTCCCATGCGGCAGCAACGGCAGCACGGTCAAGCGGCTTGTCCAGGTTGGCAAGGGTTTTCTGTGCGATTTCAATCTGTACGTCAATGTCCATCCGGGAACGGATCAGTTTCTCCGCGGTCACCTGGTCGCCGTCTTTGATTGCAGAATCAATCCGGGTTTCAAGTTCTGCCCTGGTTCCATTCAGCGTGTTCAGTTTTTCCGCAGCAGCGGCAGCTTTCTTTTCATTGTCTGCTTTCTGCTGTCGGAATCGTTCAATCCCAGTTTTCATGTTGTGGTTCCCCTTTCTTTATCATCTCCGGACGTTTACCGGCAATTAACAGCGAATCTCCGCATCTTTCGGAATTCCCATCTGCCTGGCGCGATTCTCTTCTTCAATGCGCTTCTGAAACTCTTTGATCTTCCGTTTCTGCGCTGCCGTCACGGTCCGCGCTGGCCGTTTATGTTCTTTCTTTTTGATAATGTCCATCAGCGTTCCCCCTTCCTGGATTAATCCCACAGATCCATCCGATTCAGAATCAACTGGTTCCCTTCTGCGGTTGACAGTTGCATACAATGAACCGCCTGTTTCCCTTCTTCGTCCGTGTTGATCTTCACAAGCAAATAATCCTTGCTGAAGGAATCCGGGAAATTCAATGGCTGGTAATCACGCAAAAGAAGGAAAATCCCAGCCGGAGCCATGAAAGCCTTTTTGATATCGTAATGATTCAGTTCATCCAGCGCGCTTTCCGTAAGTTTGCACCATTCTTTACGCGTTGCGAATACTAACGCACCGGGTTCGCTTATTACTGCAACGACATCCGTACCAGGTTTGATCTTTCTATCTTTAGTATCCATGTTGTGGTATTCCTTTCTTGAAGTTGGCCGCCGGATCCGTTGGATTGGAGCAAGAGAAACGGCCGGCGGCCGGTATGACAACGGCGCGCCAGGATGATGGAAAGGGAACGCGCCGGAATCACCAATCAATCCGGCTGCGGTTCCTCGCCGCGGTCCGGGGCAACCGGTTCCTGGTTGCGTATTTCTGCGGCTTTCTTTGTCCAGAACCGCTCTTGTATCTTTGCAACGCGTTCCGGATTGTTCTTGCGCCATTCCCTGTAATACTCGCGCTTTGCATTGCGTGTTTCATCATTATGGGTGTTCGTCATGAATTCACCTCCAACATGTATTATTATACAAAATAAAGTGTATAAATACAATGTTTATTCATTTTAGCCACTATATTTTGTATAGTTATGCAAAGAAAGCAAAAGGTAAATAAAAGCAGAAAACGATACATCAAACAACAAAAAGCCTATAAACGTTAGATTTTTGTTAGGTTTTTGTGCGATATGCCATCTATTTTTGTCGAATATCAGAACATAAGAAAACCCCGGAACGCTTTATTATCAACGTTCCGGGGTTGTGGGATTAGTAGGACTCGAACCTATGACCCCCACGATGTCAACGTGGTGCTCTAACCAACTGAGCTATAATCCCATGCGGTTTCGAACGGATGGAATTATAACACATTGCCGGGACGATTGCAAGTGCAAATTCGATTTCATGTGCCTTTCCGCCGTATCATCCCGGAAAACCAACAGATACAATAGCCAGAGCCTGTTTTTCTACTTACCATGGCCGGCTATCCGGGCGTCGCTGATGCCGACGAAACAGCAGCCGTAATCGGTCTCCAGTGTCTGGGCCGCAGAGCCGGCATAGCCGTAAATACACACCGCGCTGCTTTCCGCAAAAGGATTGCCGGAGATGCCGGTCACTGCCTTCGGGATCACAACCACCGTTGTTTTTATACCGGAGAAGGCCTGGCTCTGAATTGTTTTCAGGTCCGAAGGCAGGAAAAAGGATAATCTGTAGGATAATCCTTTATCTCACCTTCACTTGAGATGGAAAGCGTTGTCCCGCTCTCGCCCAGATCCCAGGTCACGTTTTCTCCGCAGGTGCCGCTGGAAGCCGCTGACGCTGTTCCGCGTCACAGCGCCATCAGAACCAGCACTGCCAACACAATCCAATACTTTTTCATGCGCTGTATCTTCCTCCCGGTTCCGGTTTTCTTTTGTCCCATAATCTGTCAGTATCATTAATATCGGAATTGCCTTCCGGATACAATACAGCATATATCTATCTATACAGCCGGTTTCACACCTTGCATTAATCTATATCGTTGTGTTTCTTTTCGGATATTCTGTTTCTTCCATATTCGCGGCAGCTTTCCAGATAAATCGATTTTTACAATTTACAGAATTCGTTCCATGTGTTATTATTAACGAAAATAAGTTCCACTGTATTTCGGTTTCGTTCTCTTTTTCCAATTGCAGATGCCGTATTTCAGCATCAGCTCACAAACCCGCAAATGAATACCGCCGCACAGCAAATCCCTGCATACTGTTCTGTTTCTCCACAAAACGCCGCAATCAAAAGAAAGTTTTTCATTTGTCTTCCTGAACCGTACAACCAATTCCGACCCGAATAAAAGGAGGTAACCGGATTGAAGAAAAATGTGGCTGTTACTATTATTGTGATCCTTGCACTGATTGCTGTTGGGCTTGGCGGACTGTATCTCTCAAACAATGCCGGCAAGACCAGAACCATCGACGAACTTTCCGAAAACATCGCCAAAAAAGAAGACATGATCAAAGCGCTGAACACGGATATCGCGGAGAAAACTTCTCAGATTGAAGCGCTGGATGCGGATGCCGCCAACAAGGCTTCTCAGATCGAAACGCTGAACGCTGACGTCGCGGACAAGGCTTCCCAGATCGAAACACTGAACGCTGACGCCGCGGACAAGGCTTCCCAGATCGAAACGCTGAACGCCGATGTCGCGGACAAGGCTTCCCAGATCGAAACGCTGAACGCCGACGCCGCGGAAAAATCCGCGCGGATCGAAGCGCTGAACGCAGACGTCGCGGAGAAAGCTGCGCAGATTGAAGTGCTGGATGCGGATGCCGCAGACAAAGCTTCCCGGATTAAAACGCTGAATACCGATGTCGCCGGCAAAGCCTCTCAGATCGAAGCACTGAACGCAGACGTCGCGGAGAAAGCCGCGCAGATTGAAGCGCTGAACGCCGACGCCGCGGAAAAGGCTTCGCAGATCAAGTCGCTGAACGCGGACGCCGCGGAGAAAGCCGCGCAGATTGAAGCACTGAACACCGACGCCGCGGAAAAGGCCAGTCAGATTGAAACGCTGAATGCCGACATTGCAGAGAAAGCCTCCCGGATTGAGGCGCTGACTGCTGACGTCGCCAAAAAGAGCGAACAGCTTGATATTCTGATCTATGACGTAGCGGGTAAAACCAGCCAGATCGAGGCGCTGAACGCGGATGTGGCGGAAAAAACCTCCAGGATTGAAGCCCTGAACGCGGACGCCGCGGAAAAGACCTCCCAGATCGAAATGCTGAACGCCGACGCTGCGGAAAAGGCTTCCCGGATCGAAACCCTGAATGCCGACACCGCGGAAAAGACTTCCCAGATCGAAACGCTGAACGCTGACGCCGCGGAAAAGGCCTCCCGGATTGAAGCACTGAACGCCGACGCTGCGGAAAAAGCCAGCCAAATTGAAGCGCTGAACGCAGACGCCGCAGACAAGGCTTCCCAGATCGAAGCGCTGAACGCCGACGCCGCGGAAAAGGCCAGCCAGATCGAGGCGCTGAACGCGGATGCCGCGGAGAAAACTTCTCAGATTGAATCCCTGAATGCGGACGCCGCAGAAAAGGCTTCCCGGATCGATACGCTGAATACGGACGCCGCCAATAAAGAGTCCCAGATCGAAGCGCTGAACGCAGACGCCGCGGAGAAAGCCGCGCAGATCGAAGCCCTGAATGAAGAGATGGCTCGAAAAGACGGCCAGATCGACATCCTGATCAATGACGTAGCCGCAAAATCCGGCAAAATCGATACGCTGACCGCAGATGTCGCGGATAAAGCAGCGCTGATCGAAGCGCTGAACACGGATATTGCCGGAAAAGCCGATGAGATCGACACGCTGAACGCGGACATCGCAGAGAAAGGCTCCCGGATCAGCGCGCTGGATGCGGATGCCGCGGAGAAAGGCGCTCAGATTGAAGCGCTGAACATGGACCTGAATGAAAGGGACGAACAGATCAAAGCCCTGACCGCTTCCCTGTACGAAAAAGAAAGAGAGATTACCGCCCTGTCCAGGACCGTCGAAAAGCAGGAGAAAATCATCAACCCTGAACCTGCTGCCTCCGGAGTTGAGATCAACAGCGACAATTTCCCGGACGCGGTTTTCCGTGCCTTTGTAAAATCGTTCGATCAGGACGGCAACAGCGTCCTTGATTCAAAAGAACTGCCGGGGATTCTGTACATCAACTGCGCAGGCCGGAAGATCAGCTCCCTGAAGGGTATAGAATACTTCACAGCGCTGCGGGAACTGGACTGTTCTGACAACAGCCTGTCCGAACTGGATCTCAGCGGCAATAAGTCGCTGGTGCGGCTGAACTGTGACCGCAACAACCTCACATCACTCGGCGTCAGAAAAAACGCCGGTCTGCAATTCCTGAGCGCCTCGGACAACCGGCTGGCGGAACTGGATGTGTATGTGAACGCCGATCTGACAGAAATCCGCGTTTCCAACAACCAGCTGAGCGCCCTGAGCATTTCCGGCAACACCCGCCTGCAGACCCTGGCCTGCGACGGAAACCGGCTGATGGAACTGGATACGAACCGCAACAGTGCCCTTACCGATCTCCGCTGCTCGGATAACGAAATCTGGAAGCTGAATCTGAAAAACAATCCGGGGCTTGAAAGGCTGGTCTGCAAGGGAAACAACCTGGGAAAGATCGACATCAGCAGCTGCGGCAGCCTTGTGACCGCTATGGCAGAGGGAACAGAGCAGGGCGACGGCCTGACCTATGTGCTATGGCTGTACAATGTCCCCGGAAGCGAAGAAATATCAGAAGCCGCCGGAACGGACAGGATCGGCGGCAGCGGCTGTTTCGGAATCTGTGCCGATATCAGCACGAAGATTATGGCTGAATAAAAACCGCTGCTGCCTGATCGCAATAAGGTAGAGGGAGGGCATTGGCCTTCGCCACCCGTTGCACCGTACGTACCGGCCGGGTATACGGCACTCCATCGTAACATGGTTTCAAGTATTTCTCAGGTAATAAGACAGAGGATCGACCAAGCCAGGCCGGTTCTCTTTCTTATTTGGGGTGGAAAGGATCTCTGCAGTAGTCAGAAAGTTGTGCTCATTAATTCAGTGTCTGTAGAATGGATCTCACACTAATTCAAGTGTCCATTTTTCGGGGACTATTTTATTTGATAAGTCTTTTTTCCATGAATTTACGTTAAATTCACAAAAATGCGATGTTTTTATCAAAATTCGACACCAATTTCGTTTACCGGGTCATGTATCATGTGAAAAGAAAAAACGACCTTATGGTCGTGTTGAACATCATATTGATGCCAATGCAAGTCGTTAAGTACAACCACGTCAACGTGGTGCTCTAACCAACTGAGCTATAATCCCATACGGTCAGCGGAAAGGTTTATATCATAGCGCAAAAAGTTTTGCAAGGCTTTTTCCCGAATTGGCAGGCAGGAACGCGGACCGGCCGCTATTGCGGCGTTTTTCAGGTTGTGGTAAAATAGTTGGAAAGTGACAATGGAAGGGTGACGGATGTCATGGCAGAGCAGAAACAGATTATCCTTACGGGAGACCGGCCCACAGGGCGGCTTCATCTCGGGCACTATGTCGGAAGCCTGAAGCGCCGCGTGGAGCTGCAGAACTCCGGAAAATTCGATGAAATCAACATCCTGATCGCGGATGATCAGGCGCTGACGGATAATGCGGACAACCCCGGAAAAATCCGGGAAAATATTATCAACGTTGTACTGGATTACCTGAGTGTCGGGCTGGATCCGGAAAAGACCACCATCTGTGTGCAGAGTGCCCTGCCGGCGCTGCACGCGCTGACTTTCTATTATCTGAATCTGGTTACCACAGCCCGGCTGAGCCGGAATCCCACCGTCAAGGCGGAAATCCAGATGCGCGGTTTCGCGGACGAAGGCCTGCCCGCGGGCTTCTTCTGCTACCCCGTTTCCCAGGCGGCGGATATCACCGCCTTTGACGCCACGGTGGTGCCTGTAGGCGAAGACCAGCTTCCGATGATTGAGCAGACCCGGGAAATTGTGGAGAAATTCAACAAGATCTACGGAGAGACACTGGTCATGCCGAAGGCCATGATCCCTGAGAATGAAACCCAGCGGCGCCTGCCCGGAGTGGACGGCAAGGCAAAGATGAGCAAAAGCCTGGGGAACTGCATCTACCTTTCAGATGACGCGAAAACCGTCAAAAAACAGGTGAACGGCAAAATGTTCACCGATCCGCAGCATCTGAAAATTGAAGACCCGGGGCACACGGAAGGAAATGTCGTGTTCACCTACCTGGATGCCCTGTGCACGGACGAGCACTTCGGCCGGTACCTGTCGGACTATGCGAATCTGGAAGAAATGAAGGAGCATTACCGCCGGGGCGGTCTCGGGGACGGCACCTGCAAAAAGTTCCTGATCAGTGTGCTGAATGAGACTCTGGATCCGATCCGGACCGCAAGAGCGGAATGGGAAAAGGACATCGATACCGTGTATGACATCATCCGGGCCGGAACGCTGAAAGCGCAGGAAACCACCAACGCCACGCTCGCGCGGGTCCGGAAGGCCATGCGGATCAATTATTTCGATGACCGCGCCATTGTGAAGGAATGGGATAAAATGCTGAAGGCGGCAAAACAGTAACCTGATGCAGCCTTATTCCCTTTCGGTATGATAAACAGTCCCGTCCGGCGTCTTCCATGTGAAGACGCCGTTTTCCATGGTCATATACCCGTGCGGGCTGTTTTCCTTCGGTATGGATACGGATCCGGGATTGCACACCCGGAAAGTCCCGCGATCCTCCCAGGCCGGAATGTGCGTATGCCCGTGCAGCAGGATCTCCCCCTCCCTCAGCGGCGGGGGATTGTTTGCATTATGGATATGCCCGTGGGTCACGAAAAGCCGGCGCCCGTCGGCCGCGATCCAGGCATAATCCGCCAGGATCGGAAACTGCAGCACCATCTGGTCCACTTCCGTATCACAGTTTCCGCGGACGCAGAGAATGCTGTCCCTGCGTTCATTCAGCATGGCAATAACCTGCTTCGGCGCGTATTCCTCCGGCAGGTCGTTGCGGGGGCCGTGGTACAGCAGATCTCCCAGCAGCACCACGCGTTCCGGTTTCTCCCGGTCCCAGGCTTCCATCAGCCTGCGGCACCAGTATGCTGAACCGTGGATATCGGACGCAATCAGGATTTTCATATACTGCAGCCTTTCTTTTCAGGTTTTTCTCTTCTTCATGGCTGTGGACAGCTGTGCCAGAACCACCGCGGTGAACATCAGCACGCATCCTGCGCCTTCCCGCGCGGTCATCTGCTCCCCGAGCAGGATCACGCCGGTCAGCACGGCAAAAACGGATTCCAGGCACATCAGCAGCGAAGCGACCGTTGGATTGACATCCCGCTGCGCGATAATCTGCAGGGTGTATCCCACCGCGCCGGACAGAATACCGGTATAGAGAATCGGAATGACCGCCTTCATGATCCCGTCCGGCCGGATTTCTTCCGTGCAGACCGCGATGATCATAGAAAGGATCCCGGTTATGAGGAATTCATCTCTTGCCATTGTGACTCCGTCCACCCGGGGCGCGTAACGGTCGATACAGAGAATCTGCCCCGTAAAGCATACAGCGCAGCCCAGAACCAGGGCGTCCCCCTGCTCCACCTGAAAACCCTCAGCGGGAATGCACAGCAGATACAGCGCCGCAACCGCCAGTCCGACGCCGGCCCAGATTACCCAGCCCGGCTGCTTCCGGAACAAAACCCATGCTGCTACCGGAACCAGCACCACATACAGCGCCGTTATAAACCCGGCTTTTCCCGCCGAGGTGTATACCAGACCGACCTGCTGGAAGGACGTCGCCGCAAACAGGAAGAGCCCGCACAGGATTCCGCCTTTCCGCTGTTCCCGCGGATCAGCCTGAACAGCGGACCGTTTCCGTGAAATTGCGGACACCGGGATCAGCACAAGGCCTGCCAGCAGCATCCGGATACCGGAAAAAGTAAATGGCGGTACATGATCCATCCCCATCCGCTGGGCCGCGAAAGCAGCTCCCCAGATGACCGACCCCAGGAGCAGCAGCAGGCTGCCCCGCAATGCTTTCTGATTCATTGTCCTTCGCTCTTCCGTTCCTTAGAAGCATTTCTGCCGGTGATCCCGCGTACAGGTCTCCAGCTTTCCGCACTTGTAGCACAGTTCGTTTTCGCTCATGCCCGTCCCGAAAAACTCCAGGATGTTGGCAAACGTAGTATCCGCTATATTCCCCAGCGCTTCCTGGGTCAGGAACGCCTGGTGGGAGGAAACAATTACGTTCGGCATGGAAATCAGGCGCGCCAGCGTATCATCCTCCACAATATGCCCGGAAAAGTCATGGAAGAAGATGTTGGATTCCTCCTCATATACATCCAGGCAGGCCGCGCCGACCTGGCGGGATTTGATTCCTTCCAGCAGCGCCTCGGAATCGATCAGCCCGCCCCGGGAGGTATTCACGATCACAGCACCCTTTTTCATTTCGGCGATGCTTTCCGCGTTCACCAGATGTTTCGTTTCATCCGTCAGCGGGCAGTGCAGGGAAATGATGTCGCTCTGCTTCCAGATTTCCCCGATCGGAACATATTCCACGCCGGACTCCCGCAGCGCGGAATTCGGGAATTTGTCATACGCAAGCACCCGCATGCCGAAACCCTGGCAGATCCGGATGAAGCAGGCGCCGATCTTCCCGGTTCCGATTACGCCCACTGTCTTCCCGTGCAGATCGAAGCCAGTCAGCCCGCTGAGGCTGAAATTGAAATCCCGCGTCCGGATGTATGCCTTATGGATCCGGCGGATGGAGGTCATCAGCATCGCGATGGCATGCTCCGCCACCGCGTAGGGTGAATAAGCCGGTACCCGGACCACGTGAATCTTCCCGAAGCAGGCCTGAACGTCCACATTGTTGTATCCCGCGCACCGGAGCGCCAGCAGCTTTACGCCCATGCTCCGCAAGGTTTCCGCCATTTCCGCGTCCACCAGGTCGTTCACGAAAATGCAGACCACATCCGCACCCTTCGCGAGATTCACCGTGTTCATGCTCAGCCGGGTATCAAAAAACCTGAGTTCATATTCCGGCATCCCGGGATGCGCTTCCCGGAAAGCCGGCAGCGCGCCTTCAAAAGACGCGGTGTCATAATCCTTCGCGTCAAAAAAAACAATACGTACCCTGCGTTTCATGGTTTATCCGCCTTTCCGTTTTCATGCTGCGGTTTCCGGGTCTTCAGTAGATTTTCCGGATTTCACCCTCAATGCCGTAGGCGTCCCGGAACGCCTGCAGATCCGCGGCGTCCCGGATCAGCATAACCTCCTCGAAGGTTCCCGTATCCTTCCGCTGAAAGCCCGCCACCTGCTCCCCGGTGCAGATGCTGCAGCGGATGACAGGGGTTTTCACCGCCGCGTCATATCCGGCTTTCGCCGTGTTTCTTTTTCCGAATTTCATGGCTGTTTCCTCCCGCGTTCCCGCCTGTCTCAACTTCTGTCAGCCTGACGGGTTGATTATACAAATCTCCCTGCTGCCGTGTCAATCAGCCGCTTTCCGCCGAAAGCAGCTCTTTTCGCGCTTTTTCACCCGCGGGAAACAGGATATGCGGCAGCGGGCACGCGGAGCCTTCCCGGCAAAAAGCCAAAGAAGAAGGAGAGAGCTTTCTCACTCTCCCCTTTCCTGATCCCCGTTTCCGGCTTACGGAGCCGGTGTCGGTTCGGGAAGCGGCGCCGGTGTGGGCGTAATCTTCTCCGCCTCCGCCATGGCGTCGATCAGCTGCTGATTCACCGTTCCGCTCGGTGTGAAACCGTGGTCCTTCTGGAAATCTTTCACGGCCTGGATCGTCTGGTTCAGCATTTCGCCGGTGCACTTGGTCCTGTAGTATCCGAGCTCCTGCAGGCGGCGCTGAACCCAGTAAACCGCCTCTCCCTGGCTCTTGTTGCCCAGGGTGGCATGCAGCGTCGGCTTGTTTTCCCGGCTGTATGCCGGTTCCGGGGTTGTCGCCGGCGGATCCCCGTTGGGGGACTTGGGTTTGTCGCGGTTCAGGGCCGTTTTCAGTTCATAGTTGTAGGGCAGATCCTCCCGGATGGTCACGACCGTTCCCTTGCCTACGTTGTCATAGATCCATTTGGCGTCCGGTACGGACAGCCGGATACATCCGTGGCTTGCCCGGTTGCCCAGCATTTTCCAGCTGGTTTTATTCATCTTGCTCGTATCGGGCTCATAATAAATCGGCGAGTGGAAAGCTACCTGCGCGTTGATCCGCGTCCAGTAGCGGGCCCAGCTTCCCCATTTCGGGAAGAAGCACCACCGCGTCTTCTTGCCGTTCAGCACCCAGTCCCCGACCGGGCTCGGCGTCGCCTTCATCCCGGTAGAGCAGAGCATATACCGCACAGCAATGGTATATTCGTTGTTTTCGTCCAGCGTGTATACGATCACGATCTGGTTGCGTACATCGACGGTAATCGCGTATTCCGCTTTCGGCGCGGGCTTCGCCGGCATATCCGGCGTCACGATTCCGGGATTGTTGAAAATCACGTTCCAGGTCGCCTCATCCACCACGCCGGAATCTTCCATGCCGTTCTGCACCTGGATCTTCTTCACGGCAGCAAGGGTCTTGTCCGCGAAGTTGCCGCTCACCGGCCCGTCGTAGTATCCCAGCTGTTTCATCCGCTCCTGCAGCAGCTTCACTTCTTCGGAACCCTTGTTCCCCCTTTTCAGGGTTTTTGTGTACAGAACCGGCGCGTCCGGCATGGGAACGCCGCGTTCGTTCTCGTCCACAATATAGTACTCGTCATCATAGTCAACGGGAATGTCGATCGTTTCCTCGTCACCGTAGCGGCTGACAGCCTCGTCGGAGAAGATTGCCGTCTGCACCGCGGGCGTCGCGATGCCGGTCTGTTCCATGTCGTTATATTTCTGGAACTGCTTGATTGCGTTCTCCGTTCCTTCCAGAAAATTACCGCTGATTTTTCCCTTGTAGTAGCCCAGATCGGACAGCCGGCTCTGCAGCTCCTTTACATCCTCGCCCTGCGCATTCCGTTTCAGCGTCCTGTACAGCGCGACGGACGCCCGGAGCTGGGTGGCGATATCCGCGTCCCCGGTGATTTCCGCTTCATTTTCAGCGTAATCCTTCTGAAAAGCGCGCACCGCCTGCTCCGTTTCCTGGTTATACTTTCCGTTCGCTTCCCCGGCAAAGTACTCCAGGCTCTTCAGCCGAAGCTGGAGATACATGACATCGTCGCCTTCATCCCCGGCCTTCAGGGGACGGATCTGCAGCGCTTCGTCCTCTTCTCCGTCCGTTTCCGGGATTTCGATGGGAATCTGTTCGGAGTCGTCCCCCATATACTCTTCCCCGGATCCCTCCGTATCCGCTTCCGTTTCGGCGGCTTCCCCCTCCGGAATTTCCTCCGCCGTTTCAGCCGCGCACACGCAGGACACGAACAGCAGCAGCGCCGCAAGCAGCAGGCTGATCCATTTTTTCATCATACTGTCACACCTCAATATTTTTTGCTCCAGTCCTGCGTCTCGCCTTCGCCGGCGCCCTCAGGCAGCACGCCTGCTTCCAGGCAGACAAATCCGAGATCCGCATTGAACTGGTCACGGTTGCTTTCCACGGTTACCGGAACGGAATAAGCCGTATCCTCATCCGATGCTTCCAGCACGGAGGCAATCATCGGCAGATCCGTACGCCGCCAGGCCGGCACCACTTCCTCCGGCACATGCACCTTCAGGGTATACACCGCGGGATACAGATCCACAAAGCGGTAGAACCCGTACTGGTTCGTGACGGTTTCCGCGACATACTCGCCGTCCCGCAGCAGTTCGATCCGCACATTCGGAACACCGGGTTCGCCCCCGTCCTGCAGGCCGTTTTCGTTCAGGTCCACCCAGCAGTAGTCCCCCAGGCGTCCGGGCAGGACACATCCGATATCCATGCCGCCGATATCCCGGTCCATCTCCAGCACCATGTCCTCCGTGAAGCCCAGCCGGTTGCTGGTCTCCGACGGTACGGAACGGAGTCCGCCTGCCAGCCGCGCGTCGTCCGGTTCGATGACCACGCAGCCTTCAGGGGCCGTCACTTCCAGGCGGAACACGCAGGGCATCAGCCCGTCCATCCGGTAGCTGCCGTCGCTTTCCGTCTTTGTTTCAGCGATCACGCTGCCGTCTTCAGCATTCCGCATGGTAATCTGCACGCCGGCAAGGCTTTCGATCCCGTCTCCGCGGTCAATCCATGCCTGCCCGCTGACAGCGGTATAGCGGACTATGCCCAGCAGCAGGCCTTCACGGATTTCATTTTCCCGCAGTCTGATGCCCGCGAGCACCAGCGCGCCGTTCTCTTCCGCAAAGGCGGAATCCCCGGGCTTCGCGGCCAGCGTCCGTTCATCTAACGGCAGGGAAACGGAAAAGCTTCCCGGAATCATGCCCGCCGCAGAGAACACACCGTTTTCATCGGTAACCGGTGTATCGAACACCGCGCCGGTGGATTCGTCCGTCACCGTAACCCGATATCCGGCCGGCGTTCTCTCTCCGTCGTCGAACAGGCCGTTGTTGTTTTCATCCAGCCAGAGCCGGCCCGTAATCGCCGCGGGAAGCACCGCGCCCGTAAACTGGCCGGTCCATTCGTCGCCCATCCGGACGTTCAGGCTCACAGTTTGTTCCTTCAGCCCTGCCTTCAGCGGCAGCTCAAGGGAATCCGTGCGGCTCAGCACATATCCTTCCGGACAGGCGACCGCCAGTTCATATACGTCCGGCCGCAGCTGCTCCAGTGCGAACCTTCCGTTTTCATCCGTCACAGCCGTCACCGGCTCCAGTTCGCTTCTGGAAGGAATCAGTTCCACGGTCACCCCGGCCAGGGCGTCCTCATTCTCCATCAGGCCGTTTCCGTCACAGTCGTGGAAAGCGGTTCCTTCGATCCGGCCCAGCGTCAGCGCGCCGCACAGCGGCGCTTTGCGCAGCTCACCCGTAACAAAGTCAAAGGATTCGGTACGGGCAACGGTTCCCTCCGCGGAAACCGTGTTGCCGCCGTCCTTCACCCGCGCGAACACGCCGTTTTCCGGCAGCTCATATTCCACGTAATACCGTCCGGGCATCACGGCGTCGAAAAGGAATTTCCCGTCCTCCCCGATTTCCGCGCGGAAGGCTTCTCCCTCCTCTTCGCTCACCAGGCGCACAGTCACGCCGGTAAGCCCGTTCTCCTCGGGATCCTTCAGCCCGTTGTCGTTCCGGTCCGCGAACACCGTTCCTTCCACGGTGCCGGGGCGGATCATACCGATATGCATTCCGGTGCGCTTTTCCCCAAGCTCCACCCGGAAGGGCTCCGAATACCCGGCGCCGGCATTCAGGTTCAGCAGCATATTGCCGTCGCCGCGCTTCGTGAACGCGTATCCCTTCACAGCGTCAGCTTCCAGCGTGTATTCGCCGGGCACCAGTCCCGTCAGCTCATAGACGCCCCATGCGTTGCTCCGGTCGGAAGCCACGATGTTGCCCGCCGCGTCCAGAATGTTCACGAGGAAGCCCGAAACCGTCTTCTCGCTTCCGTCCTGCGTGGCGGAGAAGTTGTCGTCAAAGTAGACGGTGCCTTCCACGCTGCCGGGAAGGATCGCGCCGATATCCATCTGCCGCCTTTCGGCGTCCAGGATCGTGTAGTTGCTCAGTGTTGAAGCCCGCTGGTCTCCCCGGGCGCTGAACAGATTCCCCAGGGCTTCCGCCGGTGCGGTGCGGGTAAAGGTATATCCTCCGGCGGGCAGCGTCGCCTGGATCGAATAGCTGTTCCCGCGCAGGCCGTCCAGCACATACGTGCCGTCCTCGCCGGAAACGGCTGTGGACGCTGTTTCGCCGTCAAATGAATATTTCGCCGTAAGCTTGACGTTCTTCAGCGGCAGTTCGCCCTCGTCGTACAGTCCGTTATAGTTCGCGTCCAGATAGCAGCGTCCGCAGATCTGCGCCGCCCAGTTGAAACCGATGTTCGCGGTGCCTGATTTCTCCACGTCCACCCGCCGCTTCGGATTGTCCGAAGTCAGGAAGGAGCGGGTGCCCCTGCTCTGGGTATACCGGGTCAGCATCAGGCCTTCCGGCGCCGTAACGGTGACCGTGTAGAATCCCGGGCGCAGATGATCGATTTTCCAGTTTCCTTCCGCGTCGGTTTCCGTTTCGTAGATCAGGTCTCCCAGCTGATGCTCCATGCGGATCCTGATGCCCGCGATTTTCGTCTCTCCTTTCCGGTAGAGGCCGTCCACGGTATCCTCCAGCCAACAGAAGCCGCTCATGGTGCAGGCGTTTTTCCGGATGCCGACGCCCTGCTCCGTTTCGCTGCCCGTCCTGATTTCAAGCACGCGGCTGGTCTGTTCCCCCTTGTTGATCAGGCCGTACGCGTTCCGGATCAGGCTGTTTTCCCCGCCGTACTGCGTAAAATAGTATTCCTCCGGCAGCGTGATCCGCGTCCTGTATTTGCCCGCGGGCACCCCCGTGAAAACGGCCATTCCGTCCGCGTCTGTCACGGCGGACGTCAGCGCTTCCTCCGCCTCGTTCAGCAGATAGACCGTAATGCCCTTTATGCCGTCCTCCAGGCTTCCCTGTTCCCCGTTGCCGTTCTTGTCATTGAAGACTTGCACCCGGAGCGTTCCTGCTCCCGCGCCTTCCGGGAGGCCGGGCAGCGCCGGTTCCGGCGTGGTTTCCGCCGCGGGTTCGGTATAGGGCGGCAGGGTCGGCGTCTGGATCGGACCATTTTTCGCTGTCTGTGCGGCCGGCACTTCCGTCGGAGCCGGCGTTTCCGGATTTTCCTGCGTCTCACCGGCTGTCTCCACCGGAATCTCCGTGCCGGGCTGCGCCGCCGGCGCCTCCGTTGCGGCCGGGATCGGTTCCGGATCCCGCGCGTAGATCGTCACGGGAATGATTACGGTTCCGGAGCCGGATACATCCGGCGCCAGGTATGCGGTGCTCAGGTCCCATTCAGGCGCGAAAGTTTCCGGGAGCGGTTCGATCCGGACCCGGTCCCTGTTGTTCACTGCCAGGGTTTCACCCCCCGCTGTGATCACGCCGATTTCCTGTCCGTTCTGATAAACGCGGAAATCCCCTTCCGGCACCGTGTTCCGGAAGGAACCATCCTCCTGCGGAACAAGTCCTGTCAGGGTGATTCCGATTGTTACCAGCTCCGCCCGCGCTGTCACCAGCGTGCTCAGCAGCAGGACGCACAGGAGCAGGGAAATATACCGCGCAGCTTTTTTCATGTTTCGTAATGCCTCCGATAACAGAGTATGACGCGCTTTCGCGGATGCGGAGAGCGCGTCACATCATTTCTGCGGTTTTCCGGCCGGCTGTTCTCAGTTGACCAGCTTCATGGAATGGCGCACCTTGTTGTACACGCCGTCCGCGTAGGTGTCCGCCAGGCCTCTGGGATAGCTGACGTGCAGAATGTACAGCGTCTTGTTGACGGTATTGACAATGATGCGTCCGGCGACGCCGGTTTCATTCACGTCGTTCAGCGTTCCCTTGTAGGCGATGTACACGCCGCCGTCCGCGATAAAGTGGCGGGTCGCCGTATTGGAAGGATCGTAGGACTGGAACCCGCCGCTGCTCCGCAGCGCGTCAGACTGGGCTTTGAGTTCCGCGGTCAGTTCCTTCTGGGTGTAATCCTTGCCCACGTTTACAGCGCGGATCACCACCCTCGCCGGATAGTCCATCTCCCTGTTCGGATCGCTCAGCGTGTAGGTGTCCCCGGTGCTGTCATCCGGAATCCAGCCCGCCGGCCCTTCAAAGGACAGATGCAGGTTGGCAGCCGTATAGGCCGCGTAGGAGAATGTGATACTCGGCAGCGGTGAGGGGGTGGGTTTGTCCACCGGATCAATCCTTACGGGCGTCGCGCCGGCGTATTCGCTCTGCATGACCGGCGCGGCGGTAACGCTGCTGCCCGCCGTGACCTGCTCTTCCGCTCCGCCCTCTTCGGAAGCGGGGTCATAGCTGCCGTCGTCAAAATTGATCTGCTGCGCGGGAGCGTCCGTCACCGTTACCTGCTGTGCAGATTTCTGCTGTCCCGCCCCGGTGTCCTGTTTGGGCTGATTCGGGAAGCTTTCCTGCTGCTGGCACGCTGTCAGAACCAGTGCGGCGCACAGGATCAGAGCCAGGCAAACAATCCTCTTTTTCATCATGGTACATCCCTCCGTTATTTGTAAATCCGCGCATTACTCCGCGTCGTCCGTATACCTCGGATGATAGATCCTCCGGTCCAGGCTGAAAATCTTCTCGCTGAAGGCGCCTTCCGGCGTCTTATCCTCAGCGGTTTTCATGGCGTTCATCCGCGCGTCCATCATATCGATCCAGTGAAGCGCTTCCGCTTCGGGGAACATGGGCGGCTTCGGGCTTCCGTACTCGCTTTCCCCGTGATGACTCAGCAGCATATGCTCCAGCAGCGCCAGCGGTTCACCGTGAATGCCCAGCCGGTCCGCCACCCGGTTCAGGTTTGTGATGCCCCGCACCAGATGCCCCAGCAGCTGCCCGTCCCGTGTGTAATCCGTCACGTTCCCGGCCTGATCGCTTTTCAGCTCGTCCAGCTTGCCCAGGTCGTGGATAATCACGCCGGCGGTCAGCAGATCCCGGTTCAGCCAGGGATAGATCCCCAGCATGGCTTCCGCCAGCTTCAGCATATCCGTAGTGTGGTGCAGCAGCCCGCTGCGTTCCGCGTGGTGCATCCGCTGCGCCGCCGGGAACCAGCGCAGGTTTCCCCCCGCTGCCTCCAGCATGCCCTCCGTCAGTTTCCGGAGGCTTTCGCTTTGGATGCTTTCCACGGCCGCGCGGATCTCCGCCATCATCTCCTCCGGCTTCCGCGGGGCACAGGGCACCAGCCGGTTCATATCCACCGGATCCTCCGGCGTGGCGGCACGCCATTTTTCCACCCGCAGCTGCAGCCGTCCGTTGTATTCCTGCACGGTTCCGCGGATCTTTACCGCGCTGCCGGTTTCCGGCGTTTCCGTTCCGGGATCCAGATTCCAGATCTTGCAGTTGATCTCGCCGGTCCGGTCGGTCAGGTTCATATCCACATAGTCGTTTCCCTTGACGTCTTTCCGTTTTTCCGCGGTCCGGACCAGCAGGAACCCTTCAAACCGCATATCCTTCTGCAGTTGGCAAACCGAGTAATTCTCCATGTAAGCTCCTTCCGGGATCTCAGAACGGCGCGTCCCCGGTGTTTCCGGTGTCCCTCGCCAGGTTGGCAAATGTCGTGAATTCGCCCAGCCAGGCCAGTTTCACCGTTCCCAGCGGACCGCTGCGCTGTTTGGCGATGATCACTTCACCGATGTTCTTGTCTTCCGTGTCCTTGTTGTAGTATTCCTCCCGGTGCAGGAACATGACCACGTCCGCGTCCTGCTCGATGGAACCCGAATCCCGCAGATCGCTCAGCACCGGCCGCTTGTCCTGCCGGTCCCTGTTGGCGCGGCTCAGCTGCGCGCAGGCCATTACAGGCACTTTCAGCTCCAGCGCGATCGCCTTCAGCGCCCGGCTGATTTCGCTGACTTCCAGCTGCCGGTTTTCCACCCGTCCGTCCGCGCGCATCAGGCCCAGATAGTCCACCACGATCAGGTCCAGCCCGCCCGTGTCCATCATCAGGCGCCGGCACCGGGACCGCAGCTGGCTGGGGCTGATCCCCGCCGTATCGTCAATATACATCGGCGCGGCTACCATGGGCGCCAGGGTGTTCGCCAGCCGGATCCAGTCGTCGTTGGCCAGCGTCCCTTTCCGCACCCGCTGCATGTCCACCCGGGCGTCGGAGCACATGACGCGCATGGCAATCTGCTCCCGGGGCATTTCCAGCGTGAATACGGCGACCCTTTTCCCGTGGCCGATGCTGGCGTTCGCCGCCACATTCATGGCAAAGGACGTTTTTCCCATTGCCGGCCGTGCGCCGACCACAATAAATTCGCCGGGGTGCAGTCCTGTCAGCAGGCTGTCCAGGTCGAAAAAGCCGGTCGGAACGCCGGCAATGCTGCCGTGCCGTTTCGCCAGCTCCTCGATCTGGTCAAACGCGCGCACCGCCACTTCGCCCACAGGCTGAAGCGCCTCTCCGTCCGTCCGGTTCATCACGATGTCGAAGATGGCCTTTTCCGTGGACGCGAGCAGTTCAGGCAGCGGCGTCTGCTGCCGGTAGCATTCCCCCGAAATGTTCTGGCAGGCGGAAATCAGCTTCCGGAGCGTGCTCTTTTCCCGGACGATATCGATATACGCCTTCACATTGGCCGTGGTAGGCACCGAATTCAGGATCCGCAGCAGATTCGCGTCCCCGCCGATTCCCTCCAGGGTTCCCCGCTTCGCCAGTTCCGTATGCACGGTCACGGTATCGATCGGGTAGTGTTCCTGGTTCAGCGCCTGCATCACCTGGAAAATCTCCCGGTGCTCCGGAAGGTAAAAATCATCCGCCTTCAGCAGTTCCGCAGCCCGGAGCACGGCGGTGCCGTCCTGGAGCATCGCGCCCAGGACACTGGTTTCCGCTTCCACGCTGTGGGGCGGAACCGCGCCGCTCAGTTTCTCCGGAATTTCCATCGCATTCTCCCCGCGGCTGCCGGTTACTTTTTAATCGGCTGCACGTCCAGTTTCATCTTGGTGGTAATCCCCGTGTAAAGCCATACGGAGATCTCGCGGATCCCGGTTTCGCGGATGGGCTCGCCGATGTCGATCTTGCGCTTGTCAGCCTTGATCCCGTGCTGTTTTTCCAGCGCTTCCGCCACTTCCGCGGCCGTTACGCTGCCGTACAGCCGGCCCTTTTCGCCGCATTTGACTTCCAGAACAATCACCTTGTTCTTCAGCAGTTCGGCTTTCGCCTGCGCCTCCGCCTTCATCTCGGCTTCCCGGGCGTCCTGGGCAGCGCGCTTGCGCTCAATTTCCTTCAGCGTACCGGGAGTCGCCTCCGCGGCCAGCTTCTGGGGAAACAGGAAATTCCGTGCATACCCGTCGCTGACCGTCAGGATATCGTCCCGCTTTCCCATGTTCCGGACATCCTTCAGCAATACAACCTTCATTCCTGATCAGTCTCCTCTCTCGGACGCAGATGGCGCGCGTCCCTGCGCTGGTCTATCATTCCCATAATCATCGGAATCAGCGGAACCACTACGGAAAGGATCACGGACCAGATGTTCCGCGCCGCGGAACGGATTCCCATCCGTTTTCCCATCCACTGCATCCAGCAGATCCCCTGCAGGATGAACGCCGAGCGGAACACGCCCGCGCACATCCATCCAAGATAAGCGCCGGTTCCGTCCTGCGCCATCATCGCGATCAGCCAGCCGAGGCACAGCGCGAAAACGGCCAGGCCCAGCCGCCGCGGCATATACCACTGCTCCATGGGCGCAAACTCCCCGTGTTCTCCCCGCTTCCGCCGCTGCCAGTCCGGCAGCACCGTGCTCAGCACAACAGTCAGCGCGGTATGGTATACCACCGCGTTGCACAGCAGGGAGGGCAGCATTTCTTCCAGTGAAACCCGCAGGGTAAACAGCATCTGCGTCCGGGTAGCCGCCGGAATGACCACGCTGCCCAGCACCCGCGCGGCGGGCATCAGCGCCTCGGTCCCCGTCAGGCGGACAAAACCCGCGCTGTAGGCCCGGAGAAGGATCTCCGCGCTGTCAGGGCTGTGATCCACATAATCACAGACCGCCTGGGCCAGCCCGGCCACAATATTTCCACCGGTCAGCTGCAGCAGCGTCAGAAACGCGGCCGCCCAGGCCATCAGGCACATGCCTGTCCGCAGCGCCGGGCGCAGCAGCCTCCGTTTCATGGGGAGGCAGGCCGTCAGTCCGCAGGCCGCGCACCAGAAAAGCGTCAGCGGCAGCGCCGGCGCGGGAAAAACCTTCCACCCGAGCACAGCGGCCAGCGCGCAGAAAGCCGGCGCGACGGCAATATAACATACGGCTCCCGTGACCGCGGAGATCACCGGAAGCAGCAGCTGAAACAAAATCACCGGAATCAGCAGCGCGCTCACAGTCGCCTCCGGCAGGGGCATTAACGCGATTATCAGCGACAGCCCCGCGGGAATCGCCCAGGCAAGCCATTTCAGTCCGTCGTTTTTCCCGTCCATGCTGTCACCTCCATTCATCGCCGGCGCACGGTTTCGCTTGCGCCCGCATCGCATATATTATCAGTTTATTGTATCCTATTTTGCCCGAAAAAGCAACTGAAAAAGCCGGGCGCGCCTGCCCGGCCTTACGGAAAGAGCCGCCCGCCGTCAGCCGTCCGGCACTTTCCAGATCGTCGCCTCCCCGTTTTCAAACACCTTCCGGTAATTCCGGTCCAGCGCCTCCGTATTCACGCTGTACGCTGACCTTTCGTAGGAGGAAACATAGATATAGCTCACATTGTATTTCTGCGGAATATCCGCGTTGTGTTCCGGATCCTCATAGAACATCCGGAGCTCCTCCTGCCGTTCCCGGGTATCGAAGCCGTGCCAGTACAGCCACAGATCCGGGCCGCAGACGATGGTTTTCCCCCCGATGGACAGCACCGGATTCAGGTGCTGCGTACCGGTCAGGAACACAGCGTCCTTTTCCGTCCGGTCCCTGGCAAAGGTTCCGGCTTCCACCGAAGCGCTGCTGTAAGCCATGTAGTCGGACACGCATTCCCGCCAGACGGTCAGCCCCGCGCTCAGGAAGGTTACCGCGGCCGCCAGGACTGCCAGCACATAGCGGCTCCGCAGTCCCCGCAGCCTTTTCCAGACGTTCCCGCACCAGTCCGCCGTGATCATGCAGCAAAGCAGCCAGGCCAGGTAGAACAGTTTGTTGTTGTCATATTCGTTGGGCTGGAAGCGGATAAACTCCGCCGCCAGGATAATGGGCAGCGCCATCGCGAAGATCCGCCGGTTCCTCGGCGTTTTGTCGAACAGCGCCGCGATCAGCGCGATAAAAGGCAGTCCGATATTCTTCACCCAGAACCAGATGTACAGGTCCCGCATGCCCTGCCCGTTCGGGTTGTTCACCCAGTTGAACTGGAACTGCAGGAAAGTATGTCCGGCGTCTTCCTGAAATGTCTGCCGGAAGGTGAAGGCAAGCAGCTGCGGAACCGCGAGCGCCGCGGCGATGCACGCGTATACCAGGTACGGCAGCAGGATCTGCCCCCTGCCCCGCCGGATCATCATGGCGTCCGGATCCCCGTGGATCAGGTCGTACACCATACATCCCAGGGAAGCCAGGCCCAGCGCCAGGAAACTGTGGGTGTGCACCAGCGGCAGCGCGCCGGCCCAGATGCCAAGCAGGACCAGCCCCCGCGCTTTGTTTCCGGGATCCCGTTTCTTCGGCCGGAACACCGCGTCCAGCAGGTAAAAGCACGGAATCACCGTACACCAGCCTCCCAGCAGCGTCCGCTGGGGAATCATCAGGTCGCAGATCACGTTGGACCAGCGCAGGTTGTTCGGATCGGGCTGGTTGGTCGGCGTCTTGTAATAGCCGTCCAGGATATCCCCGATCCGCAGGCTCACCGTTTCGAACCAGCCGGAAACCGTCTGTCCGATCCGGGTAAAGAAGTCCGCGTCCGGCTGTGCCGCCCATGTGCCGCCGGCCAGGTCAAAATCATACAGGAAACCAAGCCCGCCGTTCAGAAAAAACAGCAGCGCCGCAAGAACCACGGCCTTTCCGCCGGCCGTCATTTCCCGGGCAAGCACCAGCACGCCCGTAAAGCAGAGCGCCATCATCAGCGTTCCGGGAATCGTCACCGCCGCCTGCAGGCTGCAGCCAAGCAGGCAGAAGGTGGAGCTCAGCGTATCCGCCAGGAAGGGATAGCTCAGCCGCGTCCCGGGATAGAACGGGTAATCCGCGGGGAAAGTCTTTCCCTGCAGTCCCGTAATAAAACTCAGATGCATGGGCAGATCCCCGTAGGTGCTCTGCCCGACATGCCAGCCGCCCGCCGCGTCCACCCGCATCACATGGGTATACTGCAGGTATGCGCTGAGCAGCGTCAGCGGAATAATCACCGGCAGCATTTTCCGGAGCTGTGCCTTCTCCTCCGCGTCCCAGCACGCCGCCTCCCGCCGGTCCCGCAGGAACCAGCAGGCCGCAGTCAGCAGGAGCAGCAGCCCTGCCGCCGCCGCGTGAGCCTGCGCGGTGAAACCGAAAGCAAAGGCGCAGAGCGCCGGCAGCCACATCTCTTCCAGCACGCCGAGGCTCAGCCCCAGCCAGATCCGGTTCAGCGGCTTGTGCCGCGGAAGCAGGAACCGCACTTCCAGAACGCCGAAGGAAAGATACAGCAGCAGATATGAAAGTGAAGCGATCATGCTTTCTGTTCCTCCTTTCCCGGGCCGTTCCGTTCGTTATAATTCCCCCGCGATTTCCATCAGCCGCCGGATCCGGTGGCTTACACCGCTTTTCCCCACCGGGGGATCCAGATTCTCTCCCAGCTCCTTCAGGCTCAGCTCCGGGTGTTCCAGCCGGAGCCTTGCCAGCTCCTGCAGGGCCGGCGGCAGCGTAAACAGCCCCTGCTTCAGGGAGATCTGCCGGATGGCCTCCACCTGTTTCTGCGCGGCGTCCAGCATCCGTTCCCCGTTGTGCTCGTCACAGTTGGCGGCGCGGACCGCGGCCGCCCGCAGCTGCTTCCGGATCCGGATATTCTCCATCTCCAGCACGCTCTGCCCGGCCCCCATCAGCGCAAGCACGTCCGCGATCTGCTGCGCGCCTTTCAGGTAAACCACCTGCTGCCCGGACCGCTCGTAGGAATGGAACGGGAGGTCGCATTTTTCCAGCAGCCTTCCCAGCATCCGGGGCAGGTGCTCGTCATCCGCCTTCCACTCGAAATGATAACCCTTCTCCGGATTTGTCACGGTTCCGGCTCCCAGGAACGCCCCCCGCAGGAACGCCCGCCGGCAGCACTGCCGGGTCATGGGATGCCGCGGAACAGTCCGTCTGATATGCAGCTGTCCGTTGTCGTCCGTCTCGGTCATATGCAGCGCGTCCAGCAGGATTCTCGCGTCCCCGCCGGCGAGGGTCAGTACACAGGTCCGCCGGTTCCCCAGCCGGGACGTCTGGGTAAAATGCAGCGTCGGATTCACATTCAGCCTTTTTTTCAGCAGCTGGAACAGCCTGCGGGCCGTTCCTGCGTCCTCCAGGCGGTAGCTCACCGAAAGCCAGCCGCCACCCCGGAAAGCCAGATGGCCCGACGTCTGCGTCAGGGCTGAAATCTCGCTGAGCATACAGCAGGCCTTCCCTGCCGGCAGGCGGATCAGTTCCTCCCGCACGCGTGCCGCAAAGCTTTGTTTCTCCCCCGTACGCATTATTCCCCGTCCTCATGCGGTGTATTCCAGCGGGCCTGCTCCAGCAGCAGATCCCTGTGGCTGATTTCCGTGGGCAGTCCCTGCTCCCGCAGAAACGCTCCGATCGCCTCCGCGATGGTAACGCTCCGGTGCACCCCGCCGGTACAGCCGACGGCGATCACCAGCCGGTGCTTCCCTTCCTCCCTGTAGCAGGGGATCAGGAAGGACAGCAGATCCGTCCATTTTTTCATGAACTCCTTTGTCACGGGATGCTCCGTCACAAATTCCCGTACGTCCGGATCCAGCCCGGTATGGCGGCACATGCTCTCAATGTAGAAAGGATTCGGCAGGAACCGGACATCAATCACCAGGTCCGCCTGCCGCGGCAGACCACGCTTGAAGCCGAAGCTCATCACTTCCGCCCGGATCGGCGGTTCCGCCGCCCCGGTGGTTTTCAGGGATTCATCCAGTTTTTTCCGCATATCCCGGGAAGAAAGCCCGGTTGTGTCGATCACGTAGTCCGCCGTTTCCCGCAGGGGCTGCAGCCGCAGCCTTTCCTCCGCGATCGCCTGCGTCAGCGACAGCCCTTCCTGGCTCAGCGGATGATCCCGCCGGGTCTCCTTGTACCGGGCCAGCAGCGTATCGTCGCTTGCTTCCATGAATATGGTTTCCATGGAATGCCCGCCCCGGCTCAGTTCCCGGATCATCTGCGCCACCGCGTGGGCGTCGAAAAACTCACCGCTGCGGATATCCACCGCAATGGTCACCGTATTCCAGCGGGTGATTCCCGTATCGAAGGCTTCCAGCAGCTTCGGCAGCAGCATGGGCGGAATGTTGTCCATGCAGAAACTGCCTCTGTCCTCCAGATAGCGGACGCACGCAGTCTTTCCGGCGCCGCTGAGCCCGGTAACGATCAGGTATTTCACGCCGGAGCCTCCTCTCCGATAATGCGGATTTCAGGCTCCAGCTGTACGCCTGCCCTTTCTCCGACAATCCGCTGCACCGTCCGCACCAGGTCCAGATAATCCTGGCTGCTGCTCCCGGTGTTCACCAGGAAACCGGCGTGTTTCTGACTGACCTGGGCGCCGCCGACGCTGTATCCCTTCAGTCCGCACTGGTCGATCAGCGCGGAGGCGTAATAGCCTTCCGGCCGTTTGAAGGTGCTGCCCGCGCTCGGAACGTCCAGCGGCTGCTTTTCCGCGCGCATGGCGTTCAGCTCGGCCATCCGCGCCCGGATCGCCGCGGGATCCCCCGGCTGCAGTTCCATCGTAACCTCCGTCACAATGATTCCCAGCGCCGTTACCGCGGAGGCCCGGTATCCGAACCGCATTTGCTCCCGGTCCAGGGATACGGGTGTTCCGTCCGGCCGGATACCGTCCACCCGCACCGTCACGTCCGCCATTTCCCCGCCGTAGGCTCCCGCGTTCATGGTCATAGCGCCGCCGATCGTTCCGGGGATTCCGGAAGCGAACTCAAGCCCGGACAGCCCGGCTTCCGCCGCCGCTGCGGCAACGGAGCCCAGCATGGCGCCGGCCTGCGCGATCAGGCGGTTCCCTTCCTGCCGGATCTCCCGCATATTCTTTTCCACCCGGATCACCAGCCCGCGGATTCCGCCGTCCAGCACCAGCAGGTTGCTCCCGTGGCCGATCACCGTCACGGGGATTCCCGCCTGCTTTGCCTCCCGGAACAGCGCGGCGATCTCCTGCGCGCTCCCCGGGAAAGCCAGCCAGTCCGCCGTTCCGCCGAGCTTCAGCGTCGTATACTGGCGCATATCAGCGTTCCGGATCACTTCAAAACTGTCAAACATTTTTCTGCGGATACTCCTTTACAAACAATCCCAAGTATATTCTACCTGCCGCTGCTGGAAAAATCAAGCAGGGGAACTTCGCCCGCCCGGAACGTGAAAAGCCCATCCCTGTCCGGGATGGGCTGCGGCGGGCGGAAACGGATTACCTTTTGCGCCGCGTCTCGTAATCCTCTTCAATTCTGCGTTTCCAGGCGCCGGTCAGCGGGATGTTCGCCCTCACGCTGCGCACAGCTTCGCTGACTTCGGCGTAGTTCAGTGCCTGGCCCTGCGCGTCGTTGTTGAAATTCACGGCACGGTCCCCTGCGATGCCGAAACGGGCGGCTGTTTCCACCGCGTCGATATTGGCGCCCAGGAAGAGGAATTCCCAGCCGTACCGCTCCTTCTGGCGCTTCACCATATCCTTCACTTCCCCGGCGGTGTAGTGCCGGCTGGCGTTCTCCATACCGTCCGTGGTGATCACGAAGATTGTGTGCTCCGGCCGGTCTTCCTCCCGGGCGTATTTGTGCACGTTGCCAATGTGGTGAATAGCGCCGCCGATCGCGTCAATCAGCGCCGTACAGCCGCCGACCCGGTACTGCCGGTCCGTCATGGGCTCGATCTTCCGCAGATCCGCCCGGTCGTAAATCACGGTGCTGTCGCCGGAAAACAGGACCGTGGAAACCAGCGCTTCGCCTTCCTCCTTCTTCTGCCGCTCGATCATGCTGTTGAAGCCGCCGATCGTGTCCGATTCCAGGCCGGCCATGGAGCCGCTCTTATCGAGGATGAAGACCATCTCTGTCAGGTTCTTTTTCATAACAAATCCCTCCCGTGTGTCTGATTCAGGGGCTCTTCTGTCCCCTGCATCCGTATCATACACAGCCGGGAGGGTTTTCCGGTCGCCTGCCGGGCGACATTTTCAGTTCATGCCGGAACCCAGCAGGGGCATGTCGTACTGGAACAGCACTTCGTTGATCTCGTAGATATTATATTGCCGCGTTTTGATGAAGTATTCCAGAATGATGTCAAATCTGCTGCTGCGGGAAAGCGCGAAGCCCGCTTTTTTCAGCAGCTCCTTCGTCTCCCGCAGGTCCAGCTCCAGCGCCACCGCGAAAGCCATCACCGTCGGTTTTCCCGGCTTGTACGCCGGATTGGACCGGATCTTGCTGAACAGTTTCCGGTCCACGTTCGCCTTCTTGTAGCACTGGGCGTCCGTCATTCCCCTTTCGGTGATCAGCCGCAGCAGCGCTTCGGAAAAGCCTTCGTCCGTCTTCCGCAGCAGCGCTTCCCAGTCCGGTGCGGATGGTGCGGAGGTTTTAGCCGATGTATATTGGTCAATAGGTAATGTTGGTGCATACTGTAAATCATTCTGTTCCAGATCATCCTGCAAAGCGCCATAAAATGAGCATTTCGCACCTTTTCCGCTCTGCATGAATAAAGCTTTGTCATCATTTTGCACCAATTCTGCCCGTGGTGCGCTGTATTTGTTTTCGCTGTCCGTCTCTGCCAGCGCCTGGTCCATTTCCATCGCGGCTTTGCTGTCCCGATGCCACAGCTTGGCCCGCACGGATTCCACGTTGCTTTTGAAATGGCTGTCGGCGTAGTTGTCGTCGATATATTCCTGCACTTCCCGGAACAGCTTCTTTCCGGTCCGGAACTCATCAGATCCGAAAACCACCAGGTAAACCGTCATGTCATGGTCCTGCAGGAACGCCGTAATGGTATCCGCCGCGATTCCCGCCGCCTGCTCCTTCGGGTATCCGTAAGCCCCGGCTGAAATCATCGGGAAGGCCACCGACTCGCAGCCGTATTTTTCCGCCAGCATCAGGGAATTCCGGTAGCAGGCGGTCAGCAGTTCCTTCTCGCCGTTTCTCCCGCCGTGCCAGACAGGCCCTACGGTATGGATCACATATTTCGCCGGCAGCCTGTATCCCCGGGTAATCTTCGCCTGCCCGGTCTCACATCCGCCCAGCGTCCTGCATTCCTCCAGCAGTTCCGGCCCGGCCGCGCGGTGAATCGCGCCGTCCACCCCGCCGCCTCCCAGCAGGGAATTGTTGGCGGCGTTGACGATGGCATCCGTCCGCATCCGGGTAATATCATTCCGAACGATTATAAAAGGCATCCGGATTCCTCCTTGTTTCTGCCTTCGGTCATTCACCCTCCGGCGTAAGCTCATAATCCAGCAGCGCGCCGCCCGGTGCGTAGTTCAGCTTCAGGGAAAAGCAGTCCCGCCGCTTCCGCAGCAGCGGCAGGAATATCCGGTCCCCTTCCCACAGCGGCAGCTCCGCGACCTCCTCCAGCGGCACCCAGCGAAGCACGCCTTCCGCGCAGTCCGGCAATTCCTTTTCCTCCGCCCGGGCGGTGTAGAGGAAAGTCAGCTCGTTTCCCCAGTCCGGCAGGATGAAGGTAATAATCCCGCGCAGCCGCAGGTCCCGCAGCTCCAGACCGGCTTCCTCCCGGACTTCCCGGCGGACGCATTCCTCCGGGCTCTCGTCCTCCCGCATGTGTCCCCCGAGGCCGATCCATTTCCCGGCGTTCTCGTCCGCGTCCTTCTTCACCCGGTGCATCATCAGCCACCGGCCCTTGTTTTCCGCGTAGCAAAGCGTGGTCAGCCGCATGAGGTTCCTCCTCTCCGGATCCGCCGTACAGCTTCCTCCGTCACAATAATATCCATGGGCGCGTCCGTATCTTCCGCGGGCAGTTTTTCCGCCCGCTGCGCCTCGAAGGCCGCCATCACCCGCACCGCCTTCCCGCACCGCGGCAGGAACCGGTCGTAGTATCCCCCGCCCATGCCCAGCCGTGTGCCCTGTTCGTCAAAAGCGGTGCCCGGGCAGACGATCAGGTCGATTTCTTCCGGCGCGGCGGTCCTGGAATCCGCCGAGGGTTCCGGAATGCCGAAGGGCCCGTTCTCCCATCCTGCGGGAATCATGGCCGCCATTTCCGTCCCGTTCAGGCACCGCGGATAGACAAACCGCTTTCCCGCGGAAGCCGGGTACGCCGGAATGGATTCCATGCTGATCTCTCCCCGGACCGCCCGGTACAGCATCACCGTGGAAGCGTCCCGGAATTCCGGCAATGAAACGATCCGCTCCGCGGCGCGGAGCGAATACGTTTCCCGCGTTTCCGGGGGCAGGCTTTCGCGGGCCCGGATATACTGTTTTCGAAGAGCCTTGCGGGCGTCTTTCATGTTCTCCATCAGAAGGAAACGGTCTCCGGCGCTCCGCCGAAGGAGGCGAACACGGCTGTGCCGCCCTGGAAATACAGCACCTGGGTATTGTCGTCCTCCGCGCTGTACATGCCCTTCAGGGTCGGGTACTTGTCCAGCATGGCCGTCTTCGCTTCCACCCGGTCGTCGTTGACCAGTGCTCCGGAAACCCGGATCCATTTTCCGTCCTTGAAACCGCAGATCTCGGCTTTGGGATTCGCCGCAAGCTGGTGTGAAACCGGCTTGACCTTACCGGTCTGGATGTACAGCTTTCCCTCATAGACCATCACCGTGCCGAAAGGCCGCACCCGGGGCTGGTCCCCCTCCGCCGTCGCCAGGTAATACACGCCGCATTCTTCCAGGAATTTACATACTTTTTCAATACCGTCCATTCGATATACCTCCCTGTATCAGGATTTTTCTTCTGCGAAAAACGATACAGGAAACACAGGCGGCTGTCAATATCCCGGTTACCCCAGGGTCAGCCGGCATACACTCAGAAGAATCCCTCAATTGGCCTCCGCCGGAAGGATTATTCCGCCTGCGCCCCGGACATATCCTGCCGCATAAAACGTTCCCCGTCGGAAACCTCCGCGTAAGGAAAAGCGTCCGATCCCACCGCGTAATAGGCCAGGGCGTCATCCTGCAGGTCAAACATGAACTGCAGGTCATAGCCGTTCGTTTCCGTCATATACACCGTTCTGTAATAAACGTACCATGTTCCCCCGCCGATATAACTGCTCAGCGGGCCTTCATAAAAGGTATAGGTGCCGTCCGGATTCAGCGTAATGGTGAAATCCCCGCCAAAGCCTTCCCCTTCGTATCTGTATGTACCGGCAATACGGCACATTTCCTCTTTTTCCATGATCGCCTCAATGCCGTCCGAGGCGCCGGAATAGTTGTCCGGGAAAGCGTTGTCCCCGGAAGCGTAAACCGATGTGCCGTCCGCGAATCTCATCTCCAGCATGAAGCCCTCACCGTCCAGCACATCCGGATCGCTTTCGTGGAAGCCGTTCCAGGACTCAAGATTGTTCGATTCAATCACCTTCAGCAGTTCCGCCACCAGGTCCGCATCGAACACCCTCGGTTCATCATCGTTCCGCTGAATGGTGTAGCCGCCGTTATGAAGCGTAATCTCCCAGGACTGCGGTACCATATAGCCGCCCCTGGAAAACCGGAAGTATGTCAGGATGTGGTTCTGCGCCAGGCTGGAACACAGCTCAATAAACTCATTCTCTTCAGCCGGGGACGCAAACCTGAATTCCTGAATAGTTCCTTCATCCCCTGTCCAGTACAGGTACATCCACGGTCCTTCGTCCCCGTCAATAACCTCGTCGCTGCGCCCGGTCACCGTTCCGCCGCGCAGGCAGCTGACAAACGCGGACCATTCCTTTTCCGTAAGCTCTCTGGTGCCCGAAGCGACAATATCCTCTTCCGTCTGCGGCCAGCCGCCGCCCTGCCGGGATTCATGGTAAAACAGTTTTTTCCCGTTCTCCCTGCAGAACCGGTACCGCTGATATACGGGCGGGTACGTGGAGGCGCTGAGCGTATAGTAGAAATCGGTGATATCCTTCCCGGCGATATCCGTTCCGACGACATATTCCGCCTGCGCGCATACCGCAATTCCGCAAAGCAAAAGAACCAGAAGAACCGCAAAACGATGCCTCATCTTCAACGCCTCCCTCTGAAGCCTATTATACACTTTTTTTCATTCATCCGCTGCAGTTTCTCTTCACTTTCATGCCAGACCTCTTACATAAACAAAACGGCGGGGAATATCCCGCCGCATTGCGGATCCGGGCCTTATGGCCGGCCCAATCCAAACAAGAATAATTGAATGTATTATTCCGCCGCTCCGCTCTCCGTCTTCCGGAGCAGCTCCCGCAGTTCCTGCTGCAGCGCCTGTACCGACGGACTGGTGGAATAGAACTTTGCAGGGAATGTAAAGTTATCGGTCAGCGGAATCTGGTAGGACACCGTGTTGCACATAAACAGCAGCGCCGTATCCTGTCCTTTCAGCTCGGTCTGAATATCCACCGGTTTTCCGTACCTGTAATCGCTCTGCGGATTATCCAGGAAGGCCGGGGTAATTTCCTGAATGTCGGTGAACCAGGCCATGCACTGTTTTTCCGGCGTAAAATTGCCAAGGGGAACCGCGTAATCCACGGTTACTTTCCCGTCCTGCACCGTCAGTTCGCAGTACCCCATATAGTACATGTTGCTGACAACCGTCGGGTAACGGAACACGCCTTCCTTTGTGAGATCCACCGGCAGGATATGGTACCATTTCCGGGTCTGCTGCGGATAGAGTTCCCGGAGCGGCAGTCCCACCAGGCCCATGGTATTGTGCGGGTAGGCGGAATGCTTCAGCCTGTATCCGTCAAAATACTTCTTCATGAAGGAAAGGTCCGGGCCCTCCACCTTTTCCCCGTCGCCGTCGTGCCATTCCGAGCCGTCGAAATAGATCTCCCCGTCGTCCGTTTCATATTCGGCGTATTCAATCTTTCCGTCCGCGCTGTACCGGACTTCGTATTCAGCGTCGTCGTCCTCCAGTTCCACTTCCAGCTTGTTCAGCAAACCGTCGGAAAACAGCGCTTCATACTCCACTTCACCGTTTTCCTGTTCCACCTTCACAGGTCCCCTGTTGCTTTCGGACAGCCGGATCCTTTTGGGAACATATTCCTCTTCCGGCCCGGACGCGGACGCTTCCTCGGCAAAGGCAGAACAGCCGGCCGTCAGCATTGTGATGATCGCCAGAACGAGAATCAGTACAAACCCTTTTTTCATTGTTTTCTTCTCCTCCCGTCTTTGGGGATAATACATTATAATTCTTCACGGCCGAAAGAAATCCTCCGTCCCTCGCAGGTGACCGTTCGCGGCCCGGACGCAGCCCGCACGCGGTTAGTTTTGTAAAAAACTGCCATTCCCACCGCCGCAGCGTATATAAAAATGCATGCGGAAAAAACGCGGCACATGGAACACTCCGTACAATAAATCAAAACCGGAAGGAAGTATATGAACATGAGTAAGGAAAACCTGCATCTGACCTGGATTATCAGCCTGATCGTCACAGCCGTCGCCACTTTCCTGCTGGCCGGCTCGGAACTATTCGAATTCGATCTCTCCGATACGTTCCAGAGGATCGTCGGAGTCTTTGACCTGATCGCGGTTCCCGTTCTTGCCTGGTCCACCGTTCAGAAAACAAGGGCGGTCAAATAAGCGCAGGAATCATGCAAATGAAAGCGCAGGCTGAAACAATCAGGACGGATGATTTCACAATGGACTTTTTCCGGTTCGGGCACGGTGAAAATAAACTGTACCCTGTAAATCGGACAGTTGGGGTTTTGAGAAATCCGACTGGCCGACAGGCGATTATCCTGAGATTCGTACAACGAATTTAAGCAGG
>ONJM01000023.1 GCA_900318145.1 uncultured Eubacteriales bacterium | reverse complement strand
ACAGGTGTTCCTGTTCTGGAGCAGGAGCGCTTTCCCGGCAAGCTCATCAAAACACCAAATGGGGAAACGGTCATCGACTTTGGACAGAACCTGGCGGGATATACGGAGCTGTGTGTAACGGCAAAGGCTGGACAGAAAATCACGATCTGGCATGGCGAGACCCTGGATGAAAACGGAAATTTCACACAGTCCAATTACAACCCCACCTGGCGCAGCCAGAATGGCGGCGTGCCTCAGCGGATCGATTATATCTGCAAGGACGGCCTGAATGAATACAAGCCAAGCTTTACAATCATGGGCTTCAGATATGCCAAAGTGGAGACCGACGCTGATCTGACGGATGCCCGGTTTACCGCTATCGCCGTGTATTCCTATATGCCGCAGGTGGGCTTCTTTACCTGCGGCAGCGCGGATGTGAATCAGCTGTTCCACAACTGCTTGTGGAGCATGCGCTCCAACTTCTGCGATATTCCCACCGATTGTCCCACCCGGGAGCGCGCGGGCTGGACGGGGGACGCGGCGCTGTTTGCGCCCACCGCCGTGATGCTGATGGACTGCGCGCCTGTTCTGCGAAAGTGGCTGGAGGAATGCCGCCTGGCGCAGGACGAAAAGGGGGTCGTGCAGAATATCGCCCCCGTCAATGATCCGCGGGATCAAATTGCCATGATGCTCCAGGGCTCCGCCGGCTGGGGCGACGCCTGCATCCTGGTGCCCTGGGCGCTTTACCAGGCTTTGGGCGACAAAACGATCCTGGAAGAAAACTATGACATGATGACCCGCTGGCTGGCTTTCTGCCAGGAGCGTGCCCGCCAGACCCGTCCCCGGAACGAAAACAACCCCTGGAAGGATTTTCTGGTGGATACGGGCATCCACTTTGGCGAGTGGTGCGAGCCGGGGGCGGACAACGCGGAGATCATGCGCAAAAACGCGATGGAAGGCGTGCCGGAGGTGGCGACGGCGTATTATTACCGCTCCGCCTCCCTGCTGTCCCGCATCGCGGGAATCCTGGGTCATTCCCATGATGCTTCGCATTTTGCTTTCATTGCCGAAAACGCGAAAAAGGCGTATCGCTTTTGCTGCCTGAAGGACGGCCAAATCACCTCTGACCGCCAGTGCGAATATGTGCGGCCCATCGCCTTTGGTCTGCTGGACGGCGAGGAAAACCAACAGGCGGCCGACGCCCTGAACGCACTGGTGATCCAAAACGGGTATCACTTGAATACGGGCTTTTTATCAACGCCCGATCTTTGCCGGGTTCTGGCGGAAAACGGGCATATAGATACCGCCTATCGGCTGCTTTTGCAGCAGGAATGCCCCAGCTGGCTTTACGCTGTCAAAAAAGGCGCTACCACGATCTGGGAAACCTGGGACGGCGTGCATCCCGACGGTACGGTACACGAATCCCTCAATCATTATGCTTACGGGGCCATCTGCGGCTGGCTGATGAGCGGCGTGTGCGGCATCCGGCTGGAAGCGGGCAGCCTGACCCTTCGTCCCTATCCGCATCCCTCCCTGGGGCATGCGGAGGCGAAATGGCTGTCTCCTGTGGGCGAGATCCGCAGCGGATGGCGCTATGCCGATCATCGGCTCCATTTTGAATTCACCGTCCCGATTCCTGCTGAAATCATCCTGCCAGGCAGCGGAATGCATCAGGTGGAAGCAGGAACGTACAGCTATGAAGTGTTTCAGTAACAGCGCAAACCGACAAAGCGAAAAAACATCGTTTGAGGAGGAATCAACATGGCAAAGACGATCTATGACCCCAAACAGGACGCCCGTTTTCAGCATCCGGTGATCGACCAGGACGAATGGCGCGAGCGACATCTGCCGGGCGGCGAAACCATTCCCTTCCGCTATCTGCATGGGTATTTTGAGGGTACGGACGTGAAATTCTCTTTCTGTTTCCCGCCTGCCGATCGGTATGAAGGCCGGTTCCAGCAGTATCTGTCTCCCTTCCCCGGGCCGGATGAGGAAGTGGCTTCCCTGGGCCACACCGGCCTGGAAGACCGCGTCGGCTTCGCGCTCAAATGCGGCGCTTACTATGTGGAAACCAACATGGGTTCCCATTCTCAGTTCGGCGGAAAACGGGACGATAAGCTGACCTGGCAGTCCTCCGCGGCGGCGGCGGAATTCTCCCGGATAAAGGCCATGGAGATTTATGGCACGGATCGGCGGCCCTACGGCTACGTGTACGGCGGCAGCGGCGGCGGCTATAAATCCATGGCCTGCATCGAAAACACTTCCGCTTGGGATGGGGCCGCGCCCTTCGTGATCGGCTCTCCCGTCAGCCTGCCCAACACCATCACCATGCACGTGCAGGGCCAGCGGGTGCTGCGCAACGCTTTTTCCAAAATCCTGGACGCTCTGGATGCGGGCGGCAGCGGCGACCCTTATCAGGAGCTGAACAAGGACGAAGCCGATATGCTGCGGGAGTTGACGAGGATGGGCTTCCCGCCCCTGGCCTGGTACATGGAAGCCAAGGGTGTCATTGATCCCGGTGCGCTGCCGGTGCTGCTGCCTGCCATGAGAGGCCTTGACCCCACCTATTTCACTGATTTTTGGACCAAGCCGGGCTATGCCGGGGCCGATCCCCAAAGCAGCGCTTCCAAGGATCGCATCTATTTCCGTACCAAAGTAAAGTCCGTGCACCTGACTGAGAAAACGGAGAAACGGGATGCCGAGGACGGCCAGAACGGCGTGGACGATTCCTATAAAAAGCAGGCGGTCAAGGGCGACGGGGCTTATCTGGAATTGGAAACGCTGCCGCTGGGCGACAACCTGTATCTGGAAGGCCTTTCGATGGTTTTCCAGACCGGGGATGCCCAGGGAGCCGCCCTGCTCATGGACAAGATGATGCGCTTTAACGACAGCGAAGGCGGCATCGTGACCATCGGCGAATGCTATGGCATGAGCGACCTGGATGAAACCCTGCGGAAAGTGAAGCCCGGTGATGAGATCCTGCTGGACAATTCCGATTATATTGCCGCCCAGAGCTATTATCGCCATCAGGTGCCGGCAGACCTGTCCTTCCATGCCTGGGATCAGTTCCGCAATCCGGACGGCACGCCCAAAACGCCCCAGCGTGCCCCCTTCCTGGTGCCGTTTACAGGCGTCGGCCTGCCGCAGGACGGCGATATTCAGGGCAAGGTGATCAATATCCAGGCTCTGATGGATGAAAGCACCTGCCCCTGGTGCGCCGATTGGTGGCGGAACAAGATCATAGAAACCAAGGGCACCGATAAAGATCACCGCACCTATTTCATGGAGCGCTGCATGCACGGCGATATCAACGCCATCGGCAACTATATGGTGGTCAACTATGTAGGCGCTCTGCGCCAGGCGCTGATCGACCTCTCCGCTTGGGTGGAAAAGGGCATTGCGCCCCTGAACCGTACCGCATATTCCCTGGGTGAAGACGGACAGATCCACGCGGAGCCGGATGTGAGCAGGCGCTTCGGGATCCAGGCGATCCCCACCCTGAAGGCCAACGGCGAAAAATGCGCCTATGTGAAGGCAGGCGAATGTGTGCGCTTCACCGTTGATGTGGAAGTGCCGGAGGGTGCGGGCGACGTGACGGAAATCCTCTTTGCCCAGGAGGAAAAAGAATTGACCGTCAAGGATACGGACGTCAACGGTGTTGCCCGGCTTATGCTGGGAGACGATATGTGGGATGGCAGGCTGACCTTTGAAAAAGGCGTGAAGGGAGCTGTCCATACTGCCCGGGCGGAGACTGTGGGCTGCTATGACAAGCCCGGCACTTACTTTGCCACCGTGCGAATTGCCACCAACCGGGAAGGAGACCCGTCCCGGGCATTCACCCAGGTGCTGAACCTGGACCGGGCACGGATTGTCGTTTCATAACGGTACCGTTCCGGACAGGGCGGTTCCGATCATGTCGGATTCACCGTATTTTTGGTCGGATTTCGCAAAGAAAAATATTGTCCGATCGGATATGATGGTCATGCGGCAGGATATTTATGAGTTCAATAACCTGAAGGATTCGGAAAGGAGACGGAAACAAAGATGTCCATTCGTGCAAAATGGATCGCGCTGATGGTAGCTGTGGTGGTGCTGCTGGTCGGCATGCAGGTGTACTACGGCAATATCGGCGGCACAAGCGGCCGGAGTGCATCCCCGGAAACCACCTTTGAATGGTGGATCTATTCCGGTACGTCCTCGGAATACTACGGAAACTACGCCGAAAACCCGGCAATCCAATATACCCTGAGAAAAGGCTGGGGTCCGGAAGAAAAGGGTATCGCACTCAATTTCCTGCAGCCTCCGCCCGGGTCTGAAGCGGATAACTACAGCACGATGATTGCTTCCGGTGACCTGCCGGACATCATCGACGCCGTAATCTGCGATCCGCCTGCCCTCATGGTGGAGAACGGCTACGCGATCGAACTGACCGATTACGTGGAAGCTTATATGCCGAACTACAAAGCGCTGGTACATTCCAACCACGAGGTCTATATCAATACGGTTCATGTCGATGCGGACGGCAAGGAGCATTACTACAACATCGCCACGGTTTCAGACGGCTACGGCACGGTGTTCCAGGGCTTTATGTACCGCCGGGACTGGATCGTTAAATACGGAACCAACCCTGTTACCGGAGCGGCGTTCACCGGCGGCTATACCGACCCGAACGACGTGGACAGCTGGACGGACGACGTGGTTTTCCCTTCCGGCGGTACGGATCCGAAGTACATCTCCGACTGGGAATGGATGTTCGAAATCTTCACCCGGGCACAGGCGGATCTCGGCATTACGGATAAATACTGCATGAGCCTGTATTATCCCGGATTCACCTGGTCCGGCGGCCTGCTGAGCTGCTTCGGCGGCGGCGTGAACGTGTGGTACCAGGACGCGGACAGCAAGGTGCATTTCGGCGGAAATGAGGAACCTTTCAAAACCTATCTGCAGTGCATGCACGCCTGGTATGAGAAGGGCTGGCTGGATCATGATTTCAATCAGCGCACTTCCGACGCTTTCTACCAGATCGACTCCACGTCCGTGCGCCAGGGCATGATCGGCATGTGGAACGGGCAGCAGAGCGAGCTGGGCGGACGGCTTGATATGCACGACGGCAGATTTACCGAAGGCATCTATGTCCAGGGCACGCCCTATCCGATCAACGATATGTACGGCCCGGAAAGCTGCCGGAATGTACCGCCGGACTGCGTGATGGGCAGCGGCCTGACCAAAGGGGGAATCCTGATCACTCCCAAGGCCAAGGATAAGGACCTGGCGGCCCTGTGCAGCTACCTGGACTACTTCTTTACCACCGAAGGCGCTCTGATCAAGACGCTGGGGCTGAACAAGGAACAGGTGGAGGAATTCACGGAGAATACCTTCTATGCTGACAACGGACTCGCTGACGGCGCCTATTATATCGGCGTGGACGGACGTTACCGCAAGAGCGATGTGCTGGTGCACGACAGCGGCCAGCTGAACACTGCCGTGGGCTTCAACAAGTGCTGCGGCCTGGAACTGGTCCGGACGGTGGACCTGGGATATGCCGCGACGTACCAGGCTTCCCTCGATACGTGGTCGCTGTATCCCAACACAGGCTTCTTCCAGGGCAGCCGCACCACAAACGCCATGACCCAGGAAGACAGCAAGTACATGGGGGATATCCATTCCAAAGCACTGGAATATATGACGAAAAACTGTGCGGATTTCATCACCGGCAAAAACAACTTTGACAAGGACTGGGACAAGTGGTGTACAGTGCTGAAGAAGTACAGGGTGGATCAGGTTTCCGAACTTATGCAGAAGTATGTTGACGAGTATCCCTTCCGATAAGCGACAGGAGGTGTGACATATGGCAAAGAAAAACTCTTACGATCTGGCCGCTTCCTCCCGCAGGAGCTGGAAGACGGAGCTGAAACGCGACTGGGTGGTGTACCTGCTGTTCGTGCCGATCATCGTGTATGAAGTGGTGCTGCATTACCTGCCCATGTTCGGTATCGTGATGGCCTTCGAGGATTACAATGTGATCGACGGCTACTTCCGCAGTCCATGGGTCGGACTGAAGCATTTCATCGATCTGTTCAGCGGAGAGGACTTTCTGCAGGCCATCCGCAATACGGTGGTAATCGGCGTGATGCGCGCCACGATCGGTTTTGTGGCCCCGATCATCTTCGCGCTGATGCTGAGCCTGATCAACTCCAAGAAATTCAAGCGCACGGCCCAGACCATGTCCTACATGCCCAACTTCGTTGCAGCGGTCATCGTCTGCTCCCTGTTTACCCAGTTCCTGTCAAAAGACGGCCCCCTGTCCCTGTTCCTGACCAACGTATTCGGGGCGGAGAACCAGAACTGGTTTGCCAATGACAAACCTCCCGTCTTCTGGATCATCTACCTGCTGATGGGCATCTGGCAGGGTATCGGCTGGGGATCCATCATGTATGTGGCAGCCATTTCCCAGGTCAGCGGCGATCTGCATGAAGCCGCGGCACTGGACGGAGCGACACGCCTGCAGCGGATGTTCAGGATTACGCTGCCCTCCATCCTGCCCATGATCCTGATGATGTTCGTGATCAACATCGGTACGGCGCTGGCGGCGGGCTATGACAACATTCTGCTGCTGTACATGCCCAGCACCTACAGCGTATCCGATACCGTGTACACCTATACCTACCGCCAGGCCTTCGGCGCGGGCAACAGCAACTATTCCCTGTCCGCGGCTTCCGGTCTGTTCCAGTCCGTCGTTTCCACGATTCTTCTGGTGGGTTCCAACGCCCTGTCGCGTAAGGCCGCCGGAAGCAGCCTGTTCTGAGAGGAGGGGTCACCATGGCAAGAAAGCAGCGGAAAAAGCAAGAATGGGAAAACAACATGGTCGAGACCAAGTCCGTGGCGGACAGGGTCGTGGACGTTGTCGTGTACGCCTGCGTGGCACTGGTGGCACTGTGCAGCGTGATCCCCATGTGGCACGTGCTCATGTCCTCGTTCTCGGACGGTAAATCACTGCTGGCCCATGTGGGACTGGTACTGTGGCCTGTAGGAGGATTTACCCTGGACGGCTATTCCCTGATTTTCCAGAATTCCAGTATTGTGGACGGCTATATCAACACTGTCATTTATACCGTCGCCTTCGTCACCATCGGTTTCCTGCTCTCCGCCGTAACGGGTTACGCCCTGAGCCGGGATACAAAACTGAAGAAGCCGGTGACCATGGCGCTGATGATCACGATGCTCTTCGGCGGCGGTATGGTGCCAACCTACATGGTGATCCGTGCCCTGGGATGGGTCGGCACCCCCTGGGCGCTGGTCATTCCGGGCTGCACCAACAGCATGTACTGCATCATGATGATGAACGCCTTTAATTCCATTCCCAAGGAAATGTATGAAGCCAGCCACATCGACGGGGCAGGCCACCTTTCCACCCTGTTCGAAATTACCCTGCCCCAGGCGATGAATATGGGCAGCGTAATCATTCTGAACCTGACCATCGGCCAGTGGAATTCCTGGCTGCCGGCCAGCATCTACGTGCCCAACAAAAAGGTCCTGTGGCCGCTGCAGCTGGTCATCCGCCAGATCACAAGCGAAAACGCAGACTTCCTGAATTCCTCCAACCCCAACTACAGCCGTTACCTGATCCAGTTCGCGGTGATTATCGCCGCTATCGCCCCCATCATTATCGCCTTCCCCTTCTTCCAGGACAAGATGGAGAAAGGCGTGATCCAGGGCGGCGTCAAGGGCTAAAGGCTTTTCACGAAAGCAGTCCGTTCGCGGGCTGCTTTTTTTTCTTTACAGAAAACGGAAAATCCGGGTATAATCAAAAATGACGGCTCACTGTATCAACAGGATATTTTCAGCGCACGGGAGGATGCCTGCATGAAGGAACATTCAGCCTTATATAAGTGGGTCTGGATCCGGCCCGTGTTCCGTCAGCTCCGTCCGCGGCTGATGACGATGATCGTCGCGCTGGTCCTCCCGGTCAGCCTGGTCTGCCTGACACTTTCGGTGGTTTCCATCTGCAAGTCCCGCGAAGCGGTTGACAGCATGAGCCAGAATGCTTTCAGCTTTTACCTGGACCAGGTGGCGCTGCGCCAGGAGCTGGGCGATATCGACGTGATGACGGATTTCCCCGCCGGCCTGGCGCCAAGCCTGACGCTGCTGCACTGGAACGCGCCCCAGCCTGACGTCCGCGCGGATAACGGCAGCAGCGTGTATGTTTCAAAGGACGGAGAACAGGCGTTTCTGATCCTTCAGGACGGGACATGGCGGGAGGAAGAACGGTCTTTTGCTTCCCTGAAGCAGGAGCGGAACAGCTTCCTGTGGGAAAAGGAGGGACAGCCCTTCCGGGTGCTGGTCACCTTTTCCTACGATTTTTCCCTGCGGAATGTTCCCGCCTGGTTCTGGGCGGCCCTGGGGATCGCCCTGCTGACCATCGGGATCAGCCCGATCCTTTTCAGCAGGCTGAAGAAGGATGTGCTGGACCCCATGGAGACCATGAACCATGCCCTGTCCGAATTTCAGAAGGACCGGTCCTACCGGATTCCGCAGCAGTCCCTGGTCGTGAGCGATGACTTTCACCGGCTGTTCGAACATTTTAACGGCATGGCGGCGGAAGTGCAGGCAGGTTACGAGAAGGATGTGAAGCTGCTGGAATCGGAGATGGACAACCTGCGCCTGCAGGTGAATCCGCATATGCTGCTGAACTCCTACAACATGATCTACGCCCTGGCGGAATCGAAGGATTACGCCACCATCCAGGATTATACCCTGTGCCTTGCGGATTATTTCCGCTACGTGCTGCGCAGGGGGCAGCAGATGGTGACGGTACGGCAGGAGCTGGAGTTTGTGGAAAACTTTATCCGCATTCAGCGCATCCGCTTTCCGGACCGGTTCTCCTACGTATACCAGGCGGAAGAGGACTGCATGTCCGCCATGATTCCGCCGCTGCTGATTGAAAACTTTGTGGAAAATGCCACGAAGTACGCCCTGGATCCGAAGGCACCTATCGAGATTGTGGTATCCGTACACCGGGAAGAGGACGAAGACGGGGGAAACAGGCTGCATATCGCAATCATGGATACGGGCAGCGGCATCCGGCCGGAGGTGCTGGAGAAGCTTCAGAAGAAGGAACCCTACATCGACGAGGCGGGACAGAAACACATCGGTATCTATAACTGTCTGCGCCGGGTGGAACTGTTCTACGGGAACCGGGGGGACATCCACTTTACCAGCGCGGTCGGCGGAGGAACACAGGTGTACCTGATCATTCCTTTCTCGCTTACCGCGGAACAGACATTGAAACAGGGGTGACGGCATGACGATCCTGATAGTGGACGACGAAGAGCTGGCGGTGCGGGGGATCCTGGACGGGGTCCGCTGGGATCAGCTTCATTTTGACAAGGTGCTGACTGCCCGGAGCTACCAGGACGCGGTGAGCATCTTCAGCAACACCTTTGTGGATATCCTGGTCAGCGATATTGAAATGCCGGGGGAGAGCGGACTTCAGCTGATCGAATATGCCAATGAGCACAGCCCGAATACGGAATGCATTATCCTGACATGCCATGACGAGTTTGACTACGCCAGGACGGCTGTACGGCTGAACTGCATGGAATACGTACTCAAGCCGGTCCGCTACCAGAAGCTGACGGAGATCCTGATGCAGGCGGAGGAACGATCCGCCCAGCGGCGCAGGAAGGAGCAGATCCAGCACTACGGAGAGCAGTACATCGATTCCCTGGCAAAGGAAACCCGCAGCGATTCCGGCAACGCCCTGGACACGGCCGTGCAGTATATCGACAGCCACCTGACGGACGAGCTGTCCGTACGGGAACTGGCGTCGGTGTGCTTTATCAGCGCAGACCACCTGACCCGGCTGTTCAAAAAGAAGTTCGGCATATCGGTGTCTGAATATATGCAGGAGAGACGGATCCGCCTGGCCGGGGAGCTGATGCGCCGGCAGGAGATGTCAATCTCCATGGTGGCGAACAAGGTGGGTTTCGGAAACTATTCCTATTTTACAGAGCAGTTCAAGAAATTCTACGGCATGACACCCCGGGAATACCAGAAACAGCTGCAGAAATGAAAGATGTCGGATTTACGGGATTTTATGTCGGATTTCATACAGAATTTCCGGGCGGGAAATGGCATAATGCAATCAGAAGGAAGGAGAAAGAATAAAGAAAGCCTTCCCCAATAAAGAAAAAGGAGATTACGAAAATGATGAAAAAGATCGCTGCTCTGCTGCTCTGCTTGATGCTGTGCCTGTCCGCTGTATCTTTCGCCGCGGCGGAGGATGTGCCGAACCTGGCCGGTACCTACTATTCCTACGGCTATGACGTCGGAACCATGTTCATGAATTACTACTTCCATTTCTATGATGAGATTCCCGGACTAGGCAAGGTTTTCCACGCCGGCATGTGCATGGATCAGATCTGCTTCGACGGTACCTACGAGGTGCTGGCTGAAGAACGTGCCTACAATGTGGCGATGGACCGCGCCGCCAGTGAAGCGGGTACCCTGACCGAGGGCACCGCCCCCTATACCGTCGTATTCTACGATTTTGCCGGCAATGAACTGGACCGGTGCGCCATGGATGCTGAGCATATCTACAACGATATGGCGAATATTACCGGCATCGGCGGCGGCAACTGCGCCATGAACCTGGATACCGATCCTGAGAACAGCAAGTTTGCCGCCCAGTATGCCGGCGAGCCCGCTGTCTCTTTCCTGTCCCTGATCAATCCCGAGGATGACACCGCCACCCTGGACCTGAAAGTCAACGGCAAGTATGACGACCTGGTAGTCATGTTTGTGGAAGGCACCTACGCCATGAACGCCGACCAGACCGAGATCGTACTGACTCCCAGCTCTGAGGGAGATGCCGGCGCCACTGTGACAAAGAATGAAGACGGTACTTATACCTACGTTTCCACCGACGGTGACGAAGTGACCCTGGTGGAAGTGAAGCCCGTGGAAGTGGCTTACGCTCTGAAGGGCGAGATCCCCGTGCCCGGCATGGACGGAACGAACGCCGACTTTATCTGCAACCTGTACAGCGATAACACCGTGCGGCTGTACGCCGACTTCATGGGCAACCAGATGGATGTGGACAAGGGCACTTATGAGATCGATATGACCACTTACTCCTTCGTGCTCCACTTTGAGAACGCCGGCGACATGACTACCGAAGGCTACGCCGCCGACATGGTGCTCAACTACAAAGTTGCCGAGGTGGCTCCCTTCGGCGCCATCGAACAGACCCTGAAATTCGTGACCGAATAACAGCAACACGTCAACCTGCGCAAAGCGCGGTTGGAAGCAGCGCCGCCGCCCAAATTGGACGGCGGCCTTTTTCAAAAAAGGGAGGAACACGCATGAAACAATACGAAATGTTCGAGCTGGTTTTTTCCGGAGAAACGCTGACGGACCGATGGGCGCAGACCGACCTGACAGCGGAATTTGCATGCGGTGATACCGCCAAAACCGTCAAGGGCTTTTATGATGGCGACGGGCGGTATGTCATCCGTTTCCTCCCGGAAATCGCCGGGGAATGGCGCTGGAAGGTCACAGGCGTGGTGAACGCTGAGGGGACGGAAAGCTGCGAACCGGCGGACGGTTCTCACGGGTTGGTAAAAGCTGTGGATACTCATTTTGAATATGCTGACGGCTCGCTGTTTATCCCCTTCGGCACCACGGTGTACGCCCTAGCCCATCAGGACGACGACTTGGTAGAGCAGACCCTAAAAAGCCTTGAAGCCGCGCCGTTTAACAAGGTGCGCATGTGCGTATTCCCCAAGCATTACGATTACAACCACAACGAGCCGCCCTTGTACGCTTTTGAAAAGAAAGCTGAGGGCTCCTGGGATGTGAATCGGCCCTGTATCGCCTTCTGGCATCGGTTTGAAAAGATATTGAAGCAAATTGCGGAAATGGGCATCCAGATCGATCTGATCCTGTTCCATCCCTATGACCGGTGGGGGTTTTCCAAGCTGCCGCAGCAGGACAACCTGATGTATCTGGATTATCTGCTGCGTCGCCTGAGCGCCTTTCCCAACATCTGGTGGAGCCTGGCCAACGAATACGATTTGAACATGGCCGACAAGAGCCTGGCCGATTGGGAAGAGATCGAAGAATTTGTCGCCGCCAACGACCCCTTCCATCATCTTCTGTCCAATCACAACTGCATGTGCTTCTGGGATGCCACGCGGAAGAACGTGACCCACGCCAGTCTGCAAACCAAGGGCCTGTCCGAAATCCCCCGGTGGATCCGGGAGTACAATAAACCGGTGATCATTGACGAATGCTGCTATGAGGGCAATCTGCCCCACTTCTGGGGCAGCATCAGCGGACAGGAAATGGTGCGCCGCTTCTGGCGCTGCTATGCCAGTGGCGCGTACTGCACCCATGGAGAGACTTTCCTTTCTGATGACGAGATCGTCTGGTGGGCCCGGGGCGGTGTTCTCAAAGGCGAAAGCTCCAAGCGCATTGCCTTCCTGCGGCAGATCATGGAAAGTCTGCCGGGACCTCTGACCCCCAAGGCGGGCGGCATCTGGTCCATCGCGCGGCTGAACAAGGAAGAATTTGAAGCGGCGCTGCCCAGCGTTCCGGAAGAAATGAGGGAATTCTTTACCCTGTTTGCCCGCAGCATCCACCGCATGCCCGAGCAGGACCGCACGGCCCACCTGGGCGGGGAGCACGCCTGGGAAAGTCATTGCGGCGAAGAAGCGTACCTGACTTATTTCGATTTGCAATGCTACGGCGAACAGACGGTGAAGTTGCCCAAGGATAAGGCGTACAAAGCCGAGTTGATCGACGTGTGGAACATGACCCGGGAAGTGATCGCTGAAAGCATCAGCGGCGAAACCAAACTGACCCTGCCCGGGCGGGACAACCTGGCGCTGCTGATCATGCGCATTTAAAAGGAGGAACGATCATGAAGGAATACATGAACGCGTCTCTGACTTCCCGGGAACGGGCGGAACTGCTGCTCAGGGAAATGAACCTGGACGAAAAGATGGCGCAGCTGGTAGGCGTATTCGCCATCAAAGGCGCGGAGGACCGCATGGCAGCCTTTTTCAAGCACGGCATCGGCCAGATCAGTTCCCTGGAGTTCCGCTCCTGCGACAGCCTGGAGGAAACCGCCGCCTGGCAGCGGCAGCTGCAGTCCATCGTAATGGAAAGCAGCCGCCTGCATATTCCCGCCGTGTTCCATATGGAGGGCCTGTGCGGGCCGCTGATGCAGGATACCACCACATTCCCCTCCGGCGTGGCCCGGGGCTCCTCCTTTGACCCTGAGCTGGAACGGAGGATCGGTGAAACCGTGTCCCGCCAGGAAGCAGCTGTCGGTATTACCCAGGTTTTAGCGCCTGTGCTGGATATTTCCCGGGATTCCCGCATGGGCCGCCAGTGCGAACCCTACGGCGAAGATCCAACCCTGGCCGCGGCCATGGGAGCAGCCTACACCCACGGCATCCAGGAGACCGAAACCGCGGGCCGCACCCCGGACGCTGCCGCCAAGCACTTTTTCGGCTTCCACAATTCCGCCGGCGCGATCCATGGCGCCCATGTGGACGCGGGAGACCGGCTGCTGCTGGAAGTCTACGGCAAACCCTTTCAGGCGGCCATCACCGAAGCCGGCCTCAAGGGCGTAATGCCCTGCTACGGATCCGTGAACGGCCTGCCCATCCACGCCTCCAGACATTACCTGAACGGTATTCTGCGGGACGAGATGGGCTTTGAGGGCGTCACCGTGTCCGACTACGGCGGAGCCAGCAACGCCCATGAATATCAGGGGATCGGCGAAACCATGGGCGACGCGGGCCTTCGCTGCCTGGCCGCGGGACTGGATGTGGAACTGCCGATGCCCAAGGCTTACGCGGATGAACTGAAACAGAAATTCGCATCCGGCGAAGCGGACATGGCCCTGCTGGACAGCGCGGTGATCCGTGTGCTGGAAGCCAAATTCCGCATGGGCCTGTTCGAGCATCCCTTTGCCCTGGAGGGTGAAGAACTGGACAAGACCGTGCATCACGCGGAGGACGAACAGCTTGCCGCCCGGTCCGCCCGGGAAGCCTTGGTGCTGCTGAAAAACGACGGCGCGCTGCCCCTGACCGGCCGGGAGAAGACCATCGCCGTCATCGGCCCCGCGGCTGCCAACGCCCGGTATTATTTCGGCGGCTACACCCACCTGTCCATGGTGGAAGCCAAGCACGCTGCCCGCAATTCCATGGCCGGTGTGAATGGCAACGGCGAAAAAAATGAAGTGCGCTTTGTGCCAGGGACCAATGTGGAGGATGACGAAAACGAAGAATTTGCCGGCGTGCTGACCAAATTAAAGCCTCATTGCAAAAATCTGGTGCAGGTCCTGACGGATGCCCTGCCGGATACCCGTATCCTGTATGCACCCGGTTATCACAAGGCGGGCGCGGATGAAAGCCTGTTCCCCGAAGCGCTGGAAATCGCCGGACAGGCCGACGTGATCCTCCTGACCCTGGGCGGCAAGAACGGCTCCGGCTCTGTCGCCACCATGGGCGAGGGTGTGGATGGCACCGACATCAATCTGCCCGCCTGCCAGGACGCTTTCATCCGGGAAGCGAAGAGGCTGGGTAAACCCCTGGTCGGTATTCACTTTGACGGACGCCCCATCTCCAGCGACGCGGCGGATGAATGTCTGGACGCCATCCTGGAATGCTGGAATCCTGCTGTTTATACAGCGGAGGCCGTTGCCGACACGCTGCTGGGCAAATGGAATCCCTCCGGCAAAATGCCACTGTCCACTGCCCGGTGCGCGGGACAGATTCCGGTGTATTATAACCATCCCAACGGCTCCATGTGGACCCAGGCTCCCAGTATCGGCTTTACGGATTACGTGGACTGTCCCCACCGTCCCCGTTACTGCTTCGGCTACGGACTGAGCTACACCAGTTTTGAATACAGCGGCCTGAAACTGGACAGGAAGGAGATCAACCCCTTTGAAGCAGTGAGGATTTCATTGAATGTGAAGAACGCCGGCACCTGTGCCGGGACAGAAATTGTGCAGCTGTATGTGAAAGACGTGAACGCGTCCATGACCAGACCTCAGAAGGAGATGCAGGGCTTCATCCGGGCGGCATTACAGCCCGGGGAGGAAAAAGAAGTAATCTTCACTTTGCAGCCAAGCCAGATGGCTTTCCTGGACGAAGACATGCGCTGGAAGATCGAAAAGGGCGAATTTGAAGTGCAGATCGGGTCTTCCTCTGAGGATATCCGCCTCAAGGATTCCTTCCGTGTAACGGAAAACGCTTGGCTGGCCGGCAGAACCCGAGCGTTCTATGCCCTGGGTGAAATCAAGTAAGGAGGCTTTTTCAATGGAAATCAAAACCGGCTCTTGGATCACGGTATCCCAGAATACGGGCGATAGCTGCCCGGTATTCCGCAAGCAGTTTGATGCGAAAAAAACGATTGAAAAAGGCGAACTGCAAATAACCGCATTGGGCGTATATCATGCCGAAATCAACGGTCAGCGGGTCAGCAATTTTGTGCTGGCTCCGGGCTGGACCAGCTACGATCACCGCCTGCAGGTGCAGACCTATGACATTACGGCGCTGCTGCAGCAGGAAAACGACCTGCGCGTCACCGTGGGCCGGGGCTGGTTCCGTTCGCCCATGCCCGGCTGGCTGAACAGCGAGGACAAACAGCGGCGGATGAATCAGCCCTGCGGACTGATTGCTTCGCTGCATATCGCTTATTCGGATGGAACGGAAGAAAGATTTCCCACAGATGAAACCTGGCAGTGGGCGAACAGCCGGATTCTGTTCAGCGAAATCTATGACGGCGAAACCTGCGACGCCCGGATCGAGCCGACAAACTGGCAGCCGGTGAAGCCGCTGGCATGGAGCAAGGATATCCTGATCCCCCAGGAGGGTGAGACCATCCGGGAAACGGAGCGCGTGGCAGCGAAACGCATTTTCAAAACGCCTCAGGGTGACACCGTGGCGGACTTCGGCCAGGAGGTTACCGGCTATGTGGAGATCACGCTGAACGCGCACGCGGGGGATGAAGTGCTGTTCGATCACGCCGAGGTGCAGGATAGGGACGGCAACTGGTACAACGAAAATTACCGGAGCGCCAAGGCACAGGCAAGGTATATCTGCCGGGAAGGACAGCAAACCTGGCATCCGCAGCTTACTTTCTTCGGCTTCCGGTATATCCGGCTGCTGTCCTGGCCGGGAGAAGCCAAGACGGAGAATTTCACCGCAATCGCCGTGCATTCCGATATGAAACGCACCGGCTGGCTGAAATCCGGCAACGCTGAACTGAACCAACTGTTTTCCAACATTGTGTGGGGTCAGCGGGGCAACTTTCTGGATGTGCCCACCGACTGCCCGCAGCGTGATGAACGGCTGGGCTGGACGGGGGACGCCCAGGTGTTCATCAAAACCGCCAGCTATCTCTTTGACACCGAGCGATTCTTCAAAAAATGGCTCCATGATATGGCGGCTGATCAGCGCCCAAGCGGCGAGGTGGGCCAGGTGATCCCGGATCTGATGCCCGAAGGGCCCGGCAGTGCCGCATGGGGCGACGCCGCGGTCATCTGCCCGTGGCAGGTATACCAGACCTACGGTGACAAGGCCGTGCTGGAAGACCAGTATGAGTGCATGCGCAAATGGGTGGATTATATCACCTCCGCTACCAAAACGCCTGACCTCTGGACGGATCATTTTCATTTCGGCGACTGGCTGGGCCTGGACGCGCCCAGCGGCAGTTACAAGGGATCTTCGCGGGATGATTTCATCGCCAGCGCGTTTTACGCCCATTCCGCTGAGCTTGTTGTAAAAGCGGGGAAACTGCTGGGCAAGGATGTTTCCGCCTACGAAAAGCTGTATCAGGACATTGCGGCAGCTTTCCGCAAAACTTTCCCCGAATACAAAACCCAGACCGAGCATGTGCTGGCTGTTCACTTCGGCCTGGCGGAGGACCCGCAAAAGACCGCCGATGCCCTGGCTGAGATGGTGAAAGCGGACGGTGCGCAGCTGCGGACCGGCTTTGTGGGTACGCCCTATATTCTGCACGTATTGAGCCGATACGGCTACGCGGATCTGGCCTGGGACCTTGTGCTGCGGCGGGAATATCCCGGCTGGCTGTACCCCGTCACCAAGGGAGCCACCACCATCTGGGAACACTGGGACGGCATCCACGGGGACGGCTCCTTCTGGTCTGCCGACATGAATTCCTTCAATCATTATGCTTACGGCGCCATGGCGGACTGGGTGTTCGAGCAGGCGGCAGGTATTCAGCACGCCGAGGACAGGCCCGGATTCGAAGAACTGATCTATGCGCCGCACCCGGATGCGCGTCCGGGCTGGCTGCAGGCCAGACTGGAAACCCGCCACGGCACGGTCAGCGCCCTTTGGGTATGCCGGGAGGACGGCATTCGTTATGAACTGGAAACCCCGGTACGGACAAGGGTTTGCCTGAACGGGAAAGAAACCGGGGTGAACCCCGGCAAATATACCTTCTGGACAGAAAAATAAGGAGGATACAGCAATGCGCAGCATGCAAATCAACCGGGAATGGGACTTTGGCCCGGGTCCGGTGGACCTGGGGAAACGGCTTCGCGGAATCTTCGGAGAAAAAAAGGTTAATCTGCCCCATGATTACATGATCGAGGGCGATGTGTATGAAAGCGCGCCCTCCGGTCCCGCCAGCGGCTATTACAACGCGGGTGTGGCCCATTATGCCAGGGAGATCGAGATTCCGGCGGACTGGGAAAACGACCGGATTTTCCTTCGCTTCGACGGGGCCATGATGAACGCCACGGTCGAGGTGAACGGCAATCTGGCCTGCCTGCAGCATTACGGCTACGCGCCTTTTGAAACGGATATCACGCGGCTTGTGTATCCGGGGCAGAAGAACCGGATTGTCATCACCGTGAACCCCAGCATGCAGCCAAACTCCCGCTGGTTCTCCGGCGCAGGGCTGTTCCGGGGTGTGGAGCTTGCGCACATGCCCAAGCTGCATATCGCCTTTGGAGGCTTATCCGGCTATACGAAAAAAATCGAATACAAAGCGGACGGCACCCCCGAAACCGCTTATCTGCAGGTGTCGGCGGAAATCAAAAACGAGATGGCGGAAAGCCGCCTGGCTGAAGTGACCTTCGCACTGACCGACGAAAAGACTGGCGGGACGGTCAAAACCAGCAAAACGCTGATCCAGGTGCAACCGCTGAGCGCCGGCACCGCGTACATGACCCTGACCGTGGACGAACCTCAGCTCTGGGATGCCGGGCATCCAAATCTGTACCGCCTGCATGCCACGGCCAGGGACGCGGGGACCTTCAAAACGCATATTATTCCGAGCGCCCAGCCCACGGAGGACACTGAAAGCGTACTGTTTGGCATCCGCACCATCGAGGCGGATGTAAAGCACGGACTGCGCATCAACGGCAAGGCTGTCAAGCTCCGGGGCGGCTGCCTGCATCACGATAACGGGCCAATCGGTACGGTGACGGTATATGACGCCGAAGCCCGGAAGGTGAAAAAGCTCAAGGAAGCAGGCTTCAACGCTATCCGAACCACCCACAACCCGCCGTCTTCCGCCCTGATCGAAGCCTGCGACCGGCTGGGCATGTACGTATTTGACGAGGCCTTCGACGCATGGGGCATGGGCAAACAGCCCGGTGACTACAACCAGTATTTTGAAACCGACTGGCAGAAGGACCTGACTGCTTTTGTGAAGCGCGACCGCTGCCATCCCTGTGTGACGATCTGGTCCACCGGCAATGAAATCACCGAGCGCGGCGGTCTGAACGACGGCTACGCGTGGGCGGTAAAACTGGCTGAAACCGTCCGTTCTCTCGATCCCAGCCGTCCCATTTCCAACGGCATCTGCTCCTTCTGGAACGGACTGGATGATTTCATCATGGCTGAACAGATGAAAAAGCGGATGGAAAGCATGTCCGGCGGCCTGCAAAACGCGGATATCGGAGGGAAAAAGGACCTGCTGTGGGAGCAGTACACCGAGGGCTTTGCCAATGGCCTGGACGTGGTGGGCTACAACTACATGGAGGGCAAATACGAACAGGATCACCAGATGTTCCCGGAACGGGTGATTTTAGGCAGCGAAAACTACCCCAAAGAGATCGGCATGCATTGGCCTATGATCGAAAAGACCCCCTGGGTGATCGGTGATTTCACCTGGACGGCATGGGATTATATCGGCGAAGCCGGTATCGGCAAGGCCACCTTCTATGAGCCCGGTGATCCCAATATCGGCAATCCCTGGGGCGCGCCTTCGCCCTTCCCGTGGCGCACGGCAAATGACGCGGATTTTGACGTAACCGGCGGCATCCGGCCCCAGGGCGTCTATCGCCGCATTGTGTGGGGCAGCAGGGAAACCGCGGTGTTCTCGTATGATCCCGCCGTGACCGGCAAGGCGGAAACCCTGTCCAGCTGGGGCTTCCCCGGCGTGTGGCCGCGCTGGAACTGGCAGGGACGGGAAGGCGAAGCTGTGAATATCGCTGTGTTCAGCAGCGCTGAGGAAGCGGAGCTGATCGTCAACGGGGAGAGCCTCGGCCGTAAAAAAGCCGGCGAAGCGCTGATCCACGATATGCCGCTGACCTTCCTCTTCCGGGCAGTATATCAGCCCGGTACGGTGGAGGCGGTGAGCTACTCGGGCGGCAAAGAAGTTTCCCGCACGGTGCTGAAGACCACCGGCAAGGCTGTTTCCATCCGCCTGAACGCCGAAACGGAAGAGATGAAAGCGGACGGCATCTCCCTGTGCTATGTGAACGCGGAACTGACCGATGAAAACGGCGATGTCGTACCCGATACCGATATGCTTCTGAAAGCGGAAGTATCCGGCGCGGCGGAGCTGCTTGGATTTGGCAGCGGGAATCCTATTACCGACGAAAATTACAGCAAAGGCTGGTTCACCAGCTACCAGGGCCGGGCGCTGGCTGTGCTGCGGTCCGGCTGTGAAGCGGGCGAAGCGAAGCTGACCGTATCCGCCGAAGGCCTGGGCAGCGCTGAAATCTCCGTGCCGGTAAAATAACGGAACAAGGGAGTGTAACGGACATGCGTACCATTATTTTATTCAATGATCAATGGCGCTTTCTGAAACCCGGAACGGATTGCGTGCCCGTCACGCTTCCTCACACCTGGAACAACCTGGACGGCCAGGACGGCGGCGGGGATTACTGGCGGGGCGAATGCGTATATGAAAAGACCTTCACCGTGCCCGTGAAGAAGGCGGATGAGGAAGTCTATCTGGAGTTTGACGGCGTGTCCGCCTCCGCAAAGGTGACGCTGAATGATCATTTTATCGGCGAACACCACGGGGGTTACAGCCGGTTCCGGTTCAATATCACGGACTGCCTGAAGGATGGAGAAAACCGCCTGACCGTCGCCGTCAGCAACGCTGCCTGCGATTCTGTTTATCCGCAGATCGCTGACTTCACCTTTTACGGCGGCATCTACCGGGCAGTACGGCTGGTGGTGCTTTCCAAAGTGCATTTTGATATGGACACCCTGGGCGGCTGCGGCGTTTGGGTGACGCCGGCGGTGCTGGAAGACGGCTCCGCCGATGTACGTATTTCCGCCCGCACCACCGGCGGCACGGCTGTGTTCGAACTGAACGGGCAGACAATGACGGGGAACGAGGCTGTTTTTCATCTGGAAAAACCTGTCCTGTGGCAGGGCCGGAAGAATCCCTGGATGTATACGCTGAAAGCCTGCCTGTACGACGGCGATATGCTGTGCGACTTCCTGGAAATCCCCTTCGGGATCCGCTCCTTCCGTATTGACCCGAATGAAGGGTTTATCCTGAACGGTGAAAGCTATCCTCTGCGGGGCGCTGCCATGCACCAGGACTGGCTGGGCAAGGGCAACGCCATTTCCGAAGCGGACATGGAGGAAAGCCTGCGCCACGTGTACGACATGGGAGCCACCACCGTGCGGCTGGCCCATTATCAGCACGATCAGCACACCTATGATCTGTGCGACCGGCTGGGCATCGTGGTCTGGACGGAAATCCCCTACATCAGCGAACACCTGGACAACGCCCGGGAAAACGCGCTGAGCCAGATGAGGGAGCTGATTGGGCAGAATTACAATCATCCCTCCATCGTGGTGTGGGGCCTGAGCAATGAAATCACCATGGCCCACGGGGACCAGGAAACCCTGGTGCCCTTCCATCAAAAGCTGAACGCGCTATGTCACGAAATGGACGATACCCGGCTCACCACCATGGCCTGCATATCGCCCTTGCCCGTGGATCATCCCCTTCTGGACGTGCCGGACGTGCTTTCCTACAATCATTATTTCGGCTGGTACGGCGGGCACCTGGAGGATAACGGTCCCTGGTTTGACCGCTTCCACGCCCTGCATCCCGACCTGCCCGTGGGCGTATCGGAGTACGGCTGCGAAAACAGTCTGTGGCATTCCTCCCATCCCGAGCCCGGGGATTACAGCAACGAATATCAGATGATCTACCATGAAAGTCTGATCAGACAGCTGTATTCCAGGAAATACCTGTGGGCCACCCATGTGTGGAATATGTTCGACTTTGCCGCCGACGCCCGGGAAGAGGGCGGCACAAAGGGCCGCAATAACAAGGGCCTGGTCACCTTTGACCGGAAGACCCGCAAGGACGCTTTCTATGCCTACCAGGCCTGGCTGACGGATGAACCCATGCTGCATCTGTGCAGCAAGGAATTTGTAAATCGGGACGGGGACACCGCGGAATTTGTGGTGTACAGCAATTTGCCGGAAGTCACCCTGACGGTGAACGGAACGGCCTATACAAAACGCGCGGAGGATCATTTCTTTCATTTTACTGTGCCCCAGCCGGAAGGAACCTATACCGTCACAGCGTCCGCGGGCGATCTGACTGAACAAGCACGGTACACGCACGCGGCGCAGCCCGATCCTGCCTACCGATTCCAGCAGGGAACGGTGCTCAACTGGTTCGACATTGATACGCCCGAAGGGTTCTATTCTGTGAAAGACCTGCTGAAAGATATATCCCAGTCGCATGACGCGGCAGCGCTGGTGCAGCCCTTCCTGGCCGAAATGATGGCAGCCCGGACCGCGAAAGCCGCACAGAAGGAGCGGGAAACCGGAAGAGAGACCGTGAAAAGCGGTGAGGGCATGAGCGCTGAAGACCGCAGACGGACGACGATGCAGTTCAGCCTTCTGCAGCTCATCCGCATGGGCGCCCCGGATATGCCCAAGGAGCGTATCATTGCAATCAACAAACAACTGAATCAGATTGCCAGATATGTACCGCCCAAGGATATGGATATGGAGCAGGCGGAAAAGGATGCTCACCGGAAAGAAAACTGCTATGCATTGGACGACCGGTTTGTTCTTCGGGACGGGCAGCGTCATCCCTTCGCGGTCATTTGCCCCGGCGGGGGATACACGATGGTGTGCAGCTTTATCGAAGGTGTGCCCTACGCCCGGAAGCTGAACGCGATGGGCATTTCCGCCTTCATCGTTTATTACCGGGTGAAGGAGGAGGCCCGGTTCCCCGCGCCACAGGACGATCTGGCACAGGCAGTACGGGAGATCTTTGCCCGGGCGGATGAATATATGCTGGATACCGCCCATTATTCCGTATGGGGTTCCTCCGCCGGCGGGCATCTGGCGGCCAGCTTCGGCACCGGCAATATGGGCTATCCCCATTACGGCCTGCCCAGACCTGAAACGCTGGTGCTGACCTATCCCGTTATCAGCATGCGGCCGGAGTTTACCGAACAGCAGACACACAACCAGCTGCTGGGCGAGCCTGCCGAAGCATCCATGGAAGCTTTTGCCAGCGTGGATGAGCAGGTGAACGCGGATTATCCTCCAACCTACATCTGGTGTGGTGACGCGGACCGTACCGTCAAGCCGGAAAATACCCGCCGCATGGCGGCCGCACTGGAAAAAGCCGGGATTCCGTACCAATGCGAAATCTTCCCCGGTGTGGATCACGGTGTCGGCCCCGGCACCGAAACCGCCGCCGAAGGCTGGATCGATCACGCAGCAGCTTTCTGGAAGCGACAGATGAAATAACAGAAATGGATCACACAGGAGGGCAGCCATGAAAAATCCGGAGATTGAAAAAAGAATAAAAGACCTGCTGGGCAGAATGACACTGGAGGAAAAGGCAGGGCAGCTCCATCAGGCCGGGGGCTCCATTGTCGGCGCGTTCGATCTTTCCTTTGAAGAAATCCTGACCATGGTGGCGGACGGACGCATGACCGAAGAAGAAGCCCACAAAATGATCTCTACCGCAAAACGGGACTGGCACGAGGACGATCTTCGCGCCGGGCGCATCGGTTCCTATCTGGGGCTGGTCGGCTCGGAAGAAATGAACCGTATGCAGCATATTGCCGTGGAGGAAACAAGGCTGGGTATTCCGCTGATCAACGGCTTTGACGTGATTCACGGCTTCCGCACTATCGCGCCCATTCCCCTTGCGGAAAGCTGCGCCTGGGAGCCGGATCTTTGGCAGCGCACCGCCCGCATGGCCGCGGAGGAAGCTACTGCCGCGGGCATCCAGATGACCTTTTCTCCTATGGTGGACGTGAGCAAGGATCCCCGCTGGGGGCGTATCGCCGAAAGCGCGGGCGAGGACGCCCTGCTGAACGGGCTGTACGGCGAAGCCAAGGTCAGGGGATACCAGACCGACGATCTCACCCGCCATGACGCGCTGGCTGCCTGCGTGAAGCACTTCGCCGCTTACGGCGCGGCGGAGGGCGGCCGGGACTACAACCGGGTGGATATGTCCCCGCAGCGGTTCGAGGAAGAATACCTGCCCTCCTATGAACGCGCCGTGAAGGCGGGAGCGCGCGCCGTGATGCCCGCGTTCAACGATCTGAACGGTGTGCCCTGTTCAGTGAATAAAAAGCTGCTGACGGATATCCTGCGCGGGCGCTGGGGCTTTGACGGCATGACCATCAGCGACGCCAACGCCATCGCGGAGTGCATCAATCACGGCATCGCCGCAGACCGCCGGGAGGCTGCATGCCTGGCGCTGAACGCCGGAATGGATATGGATATGACGTCCGGCTGCTTCCTGGATCACGTGAAGGAGCTGGTGGAAGCGGGAGAAATCAGCATGGAGAAGCTGGATGAAGCGGTCAGCGATATTCTGCGGCTGAAATTCGAACTGGGCCTGTTTGACGATCCCTATCGCTCCGACGCGGAACAGGAAAAAGCCGCCATGCTGACTCCCGCCCATCTTGCGCTGGCCCGGGAAGCGGCTCAGAAATCCATGGTGCTGCTGAAAAACGACGGGCTGCTGCCGCTGAAAGAAGGCGCACGCATCGGCCTGGCCGGAGCGCTTGCGTCCGACGGGGACGAAATGAGCGGCACCTGGGCCGGGGCGGTGCAGCCCGGAGACTGCAGGAGCATCCGGGACGGACTGGACGAAGAAAAAATCAGCTATGCCATGGTCACGGAAGAACCGCTGCCGGACTGCGATGTGTTCCTCTGCGCCATTGGCGAGCGCAAGGCGGAAAGCGGCGAAGCCGCCAGCCGCGCTTCCCTGGAACTGACAGACGCGGATATTGCGCTCCTGAAGCGCCTGAAGGAAAGCGGAAAGCCAGTCGCGGCCGTGGTGTTTGCAGGCCGTCCCCTTTGCCTGGGGCCCGCGGCAGAATATGCCGACGCCATTCTGATGGCCTGGCATCCCGGAACGGAAGCCGGCCCGGCGATCCTCGATCTTCTCTTTGGCCGCGTGAACCCCTCCGCCAAGCTGACCGCCAGCTTCCCGGCAGCCACCGGCCAGTGTCCCACGTTGTATTATGACCACATCCGAACGGGCCGGCCGGCCGGAAAGTTCAAATATACCAGCAAGTATCTGGACGCGCCGGTGGAGCCTCTGTTCCCCTTCGGGTTCGGTCTGAGCTATACCGGCTACCGGTACAGCGATATTACCGCCGCTCAGACGGAGGGCGGCATCCATGCTGAAATCACTGTGCAGAATACCGGCGACCGGCCGGGGAGTGAAATCGTGCAATGCTATTTCCGCGATCCGGCAGCCCGGCGCGTCCGCCCTGTGCGGAAGCTGGCGGCCTTTGAAAAAGCCGATCTTCAGCCCGGGGAAAGCAAACGGATTGCTTTTGACATTCCCGAAACAGCGCTGGGTTATTATGATCAGGACATGAACTTCGTGATTGACGACGGACTGATCGAAATCCATATCGGCGGTAACGCACGGGACACCCTGCAGGCTGACGTGCGATTTATCCGGGAAAAATAAACCTGTTCCGGAGTCCCCCCTTTCAGCCCTGAAAACGGAGGATGAAAAAAACATGCGAAAGCAGCTTCATGTGGAAAGAAAAAGGGAAGTGCTGTCCCTGATTCCAGGCATCTCCTTTTCCTGCGTACCCTGCTGGTATAACGCTTCCAGGCGCGACCTGAAAATGGACGTCATCGTCCCCAAGAACCGGACGGCGCATTCTGCCTGCCCCGCTATCGTATGGATTTGCGGCGGGGCTTACCGTGTGGTGAACCGGACCGTATGGCTGCCGGAAATGATGCGGTTCGCCAGGGCTGGATATGTGGTAGCCGGTATCGAATACCGCACCAGCAATGAGGCTGTCTTTCCGGCGCAGCTGACCGACGTGAAATCCGCTGTGCGGTTTCTTCGGGCTCACGCAAAAGCATTCTGCATTGATCCCGACAGAATCTATGCCATGGGCGAATCGGCGGGCGGCACCATGGCCAGCCTGCTGGGAGTGACGGGCGGTCAGAAGGAATTCGACCAGGGTGATTACCCGGATCAGTCCAGCGCTGTGCAGGGTGTGGTGGATTACTACGGTGTGGTTGATTTGTCCGGCGCGTCCGCGGAAAGAGACCGCATGGCTGCCGCAGCCAGCCAAAACAATGACGTTCCTTATTTCGCCTTTGAAGAATTTCTGGGCGTCGGGTACGGAAAGGCGGAAGCGGAAAAAGCCAGCGCAGTCCGGTACATTTCTGAACAGACGCCGCCGTTTATGATCCTGCACGGAACAAAAGACACGGTGGTGCCTATGGCGCAAAGCGAGGCGCTGTATGACGCCCTGCAAAAGAAAGGCGTCCCCTGCGAATTCATGGTAATCGAGGACGCCACGCACGGGGATGATCTGTTCTATCAGGATGAAACAGCGGATTCGGTATTGAATTTTCTGGACAGCCTTTCACAAAACAGATGATCCGGCGGATCTGTATATTTTCTGTCATGAACTGATCAGAATAAACACAGCGTTATCAAGGGGGCATGTGATTTGCGGAACCTGATCGAAAAAGGCTATATCGGCCATCCGGAACAACTGGTTACGCTGCGCCGCATGACCGTGGCGGAGGGGAAAGCCAGGGGGACGGGCATCATTGAAGTGAAAACAGCGGGCGGTCTGGAAGCGGACATCCTGCCGGACGCCGGGCTGGACATCGGGCAATGCCGATTCCGCGGCATCAGCATGAGCTGGATGAGCAAGAACGGTTATGACAGTCCCGCGGTAATCATGCCATATGAGAACGAGTTTGTGAATACCTTCCCCGGCGGACTGCTGTATACCTGCGGCTTGCGCTCCGCCAGTCCCGCCAACCGGGACAATGGCGAATGGCATCCGCTTCACGGACGGTATCATTCCATGGCCGCGGAGCAGGTATGCGCGGAGATTGCTGGCGATGAAATCATCATCCGGGGCGTGATCCGGGAAACGGCGCTGTTCGGCCACGTGCTGGAAAACCGGCGTACAATCCGGATTCCCGCGTTCGGCGCGTCGGTGACGGTGGAGGATGAAATCACCAACCTGACGCCCAGGGACGAGGAATTCATGCAGATTTATCACTGCAACTTCGGTTATCCGCTGCTGAGCGAAAAAGCGAAGCTGATTCTGCCTGAAGACCGGGAAACCATTCCCCGGACGGAGTTCGCAAAAACAGGCCTGGGACGGGAATGCGAGTTTGACGCGCCTGTTCCCGGCGAGGAAGAGCGGGTATTCTTCCAAAAAATGAAGCGGGATTTCCGGGCGGAGCTCATCAATCCGGATCTGCAGGTGCGTATGGTCATGACCTGGAGCGGCGATACGCTGCCCGTCCTGTCCCAGTGGCGCAGCATGGCGGCGGGAGACTATGTGCTGGGTCTGGAGCCCACCAACTGTTATATCATGGGCCGGCATGACGAACGGGAAAACGGCACCCTGCCGGTGCTGAAAGCTTTTGAAACAGAAAAGCATACTGTGACCATTTCATTTGAGGAGGAGAAAAACAATGGCTAAGAGAATGACGTTTGCCCTGGCATTCTGCAACCGCGGCTTCATGCCCGGAGAACTGATCTATGGCGCCCGGGACGACATGGTGAAGGCCGTCACCGACGCGGGCTATGACTACATCATGATGGACAAGGATTTGACCCGCTATGGCGGTATTGAAACGAGGGACGAAGGCTTGCTGTACGCCAAGTGGCTGAAACAGCATGAAGGCGAATACGACGGCGTGATTTTCTCCATGCCCATTTTCGCCGATGAAAACGGGGCCATCACCGCCCTGCAGGACGCGGGGGTGCCGATCCTCATGCAGGCGTACCCGGATGAAATCGGCAAAATGGACTTTGCCCACCGCCGGGACGCTTACTGCGGCAAGTTCTCCGTTACCGACGTGTTCACCCAGTACGGCGTGCCCTTTACAGTTCTGAAACCTCACGTTGTGCATCCGCTCTCTCCCCGGTTCCGGGAAAACCTGCGGGACTTCGCCGCCATCTGCCGGGTGGTGAACGGTATGAAGCGGTTCAACCTGGGCTGCATCGGCGCCCGCACCACCGCCTTCAAGACCGTGCGCTTTGATGAAATCGCCCTGCAAAAGCATGGCATCAACGTGGAATCCTTTGACCTCTCCGAGGTGTTTGACAAGATCGCCGCCATGCAGGACGACGATCCCGCCGTCACTGCCAAGATCGAACATCTGAAAAACTACACCGATTTTTCCCGGGTGCCGGAAATGAACATGCTGAACCTGGGCAAGCTGGCGGTGGTTATTGACCGGTATATCGAAGAATATCACCTGGACGCGCTGGCGCTGCGCTGCTGGAACGAGATGGAAGCCCACCTGCGCATCTGCCCCTGCGTAATCCTCTCTGAACTGAACGACCGCGGTATCGTGGCCAGCTGTGAAATCGACATGTGCTCCGCCCTCACCATGCGGGCTATGAACCTGGCTACAGAAAAGCCCACCGCTGTGCTGGACTGGAACAACAATTACGGCGACGATGAAAACAAGGTGATTCTGTTCCACTGCGGCCCCGTAGCGCAGGGCCTCATGACCTGCAAGGGCACTGTCACCAATCATAAAATGTTCGACAAGACCGATCCGGGCTCCGGATGGGGATGCAACGAGGGCCGTATCAAGGCCATGCCCATTACCATTTCCAACTGCCAGACCAGAGACGGAAAAATCGTCATTTACGCATCGGAGGCCAGATTCACCGACGATCCCATCGAGGACGGCTACTTCGGCTGCGCGGGCGTGGCGGAAATCGAAGATCTGCAGAACAAGCTGATCAGGCTGGCCCGGGGCGGTTTCAAGCATCATACCTCCATCGGAGAAGGCCATGTGAAGGATGTGCTCAGGGAAGCGTTTACGACCTACCTGCATTATGACTGGGTGGAGATCGACCAATGAAAATCGCGGGATTGGATATCGGCACCACAGGATGCAAATTAACGGTTTTTGACGGACAGGGCCGCGATCTGGGGAAAGCCTACCGGGACTATCCGGTACGCCGCCGGGTCAGCGGACACGAGATCGACATTTCCGTGGTGATGGACAGCGTGTACGCTGTGATCCGGGAAATGACCGGGCAGTACCCTGACATCGGCGGTATCGGGATCACAAGTTTCGGGGAAACTTTTGTGATGACCGATGAACAGGGTGCGCCGCTGCATACCGCCATGCTTTACACCGACCCGAGAGGCGCGGAGGAACGCGCGGAACTGACAGAAAAGCTGGGCGCGGATACCATTGCCCGGATTTCCGGCCTGGCGCCCCATGAAATGTATTCCGTCTGCAAAATCATGTGGCTGAAAAAACATCAGCCGGAAGTGTATCAGCGGGCGAAGCATATTTTCCTTATCGGGGACTATGTGACGTGGCACCTGACGGGGAACGCCCGGATCGATTATTCCCTGGCCACCCGATCCATGGCTTTTGATATAGGGAAACTCAACTGGAGTGAAGAGATCCTGAACGCTGCCGGAATCAATCTTTCCCTGCTGAGCAAGCCTGTACCGACCGGCACTCCCGCCGGATGCGTCACAAAAGCGGCGGCGGAAAAGACGGGGCTGAATCCTTCCTGCCGGATCGTTACTGTCAGCCATGACCAGGTGGCGGCGGCAGCAGGGGCCGGAGCTTTTGACGGGGAAACCGCTGTGGACGGAGCGGGTACGGTGGAATGCCTGACGCCCATTTATGACAGCCTGCCGGATATTGCCGTCATGAGCAAGGGGTATTTTTCCGTGGTGCCCTATGTGATCCCCGGGAAATACGTGGCTTATGCCTTTTCCTATACCGGCGGCGCGCTGATCCAGTGGTGCGTGAACACCTTTGCCAAAGCAGAAGCGGAAGAGGCGAGGCGGCAGGGGATATCCGTCCATACGCTGCTGGAACAGCAGTATGACAGAGAGGAGCCTACGGGACTTCTTGTGCTGCCCCACTTCGCGGGCGCGGCCACGCCTTATATGGATACCGGCTCCAGGGGGGCCGTTCTGGGGCTGACCGCCGGAACGACGCTGCCCGAAATCTACCGGGCCTGCATGGAGGGCGTCGCTTACGAGATGCGGCTGAATTACGACGCGCTTGCCGATTCCGGTATTCACTTTACGAAGCTTCATGCCACCGGCGGCGGCGCCAAATCCAAAGTATGGATGCAGATGAAGGCGGACATCCTGAATCTGCCTATAACGTCCCTTAAAACTTCCGACGCCGGAACGGTAGGCTCCGCAATGCTCACAGGCGTTGCCGCGGGCGTGTTCAGCGATCTGGAGGAAGCCGCCTCGATCATGGTGCGGCAGCGGGAAACCTATTATCCCGATCCCCGGCGCCATGAACAATATATGCAGATCTATGAACGCTACAGGAAAGTATATCAGGCGGTTCGTCCGCTCGTGTAAAGGAGAAGGAAAATGCTGGTTAATCTGGTTGAAATTCTGAAGATGGCGGAAGAAAACAAATGCGCTGCCGGCGCGTTCAACACCCCCAATCTGGAATGCATCAACGCGGTTCTGAACGCCGCGGAGCGGCTGAACGTGCCGGTCATCATTTCCCACGCGGAGCTCCATGAGCCCGTAGCGCCTTTATCTGTGATCGGCCCGGTAATGGTTGAAGCGGCAAAAAAGGCAAAGGTGCCTGTCTGCGTGCATCTGGACCACTGCGAAACGCTATCCTACATGCAGCAGGCGCTGGACATCGGCTTTACCGGCGTTATGTATGACGGCAGCCTCCTGCCCTATGAAGAAAACCTGGCGAACACAAAGGCAGCCGTCGCTATGGCCAAAAACTATAACTGCGGTGTGGAAGCGGAACTGGGCGCACTGGCATCCAGGGAAGGCGGCGCATCCGCCGGCAGCGGCCCGGTATACACAGATCCCGATCAGGCCGCCGTGTTCTGCAAGGAAACCGGCATCGACGCTCTGGCTCCCTCCTTCGGCACAGCCCACGGCATTTACAAATCCAAACCTGTGCTGGATCTGGAACGGGTGAAGGCCATTGCCGAAAAGACAGGGCTGCCCCTGGTGATGCACGGCGGAAGCGGCGTTTCGCCCGAGGATTACCGTACCGGCATCCGGAACGGGCTGCGCAAGATCAACTATTACAGCTATATGTCCAGAGCAGGCGTGACCGCTGTAAAAGAACTGCTGGAGAAGGAAGATGTGACCTTCTTCCACGACCTGGCCCTGGCCGCGCAGAACGCCATGGAAGCCGACGCGGAAAAAGCCATGCGGGTTTTCGCGAAACTGTGATCCGGAAAATCTCATTCCGCTGACTACAGCAAGGTACACAAGAGCAAAATCCTTTACGGAATCAAAAAAGTCTCCATGCCGGAAGAATGGCACGGAGACTTTTTTATTCCGATGCCGCAGCTTTTAGGTTCATTTTAAATTTCGGCGTTATGCTTTGTCTGCCGGAAGGGAAAAAGCAACCGGCGAAGGAGGAAAACGCTTTGAAAAATCACCGCGTATTGCGAAACATTCTGATCGATCTTGTATGCGCCGGCCTGGCGCTGATTATCTTTGCCCTGTTTCATCACGTACTGCCCCGGCAGCAGCAAAGCCTTGGGATCGTGATCAGCAATCCGTATAAGACGGATACTGAAGAGAACGGCTCCGGCCTGGCAATTCCGGAGAAAACGATGCTGATCGCTTCAGCGGGAATCAGCGACTCGTCCCGGACAGCCGCAAAAGGCGGCAGGCAGAATAACGGCGGCAGGGGCGGCGGCTCAAACGGGAAAGGCGGCAGTGCCCTGACAGAGGACGGCGGTGAGAGCGCCGCGGAAGCAGAGGATACCACGCCGATCAGCGAAAAGTTCGCAGAAAAGTATACGGATACCGTTGTCACCACGGAAAACAGTTACTCCAGTCCGGATATTTCCGTCACCGTCACGGAAGAAACCCTCGGGAGGACTACCTATTACCTGGCGGATATCTATGTGCGGGACATTACCTGCTTCCAGGCCGCGCTGGCCGGCAACACCTATGGTTCCGGCTTCCGGGACAGTATTGAGGACATGGCGCTGCTGAACAACGCGCTGGTGGCGGTCAACGGGGATTATTACGGCAACACCAGCGAGGGTGTTGTAATCCGCAACGGGGTAATCTACCGGGCTAACAGAACTGACTGCGACGTATGCGTCCTGTACTATGACGGTTCGATGGAAGTCATGCCGGGCCAATCCTTCTCGGTGGAGGAAGCTGTTCAGAACGGAGCCTGGCAGGCCTGGACCTTCGGGCCGGCGCTGCTCGATACCGACGGCAGCGTACTGACAGCTTTCGCAAGCACCAGCCGTATTATCTCAGCCAACCCGCGTACGGCCATTGGATACTATGAGCCCGGCCACTACTGCATGGTAGTCGTGGACGGGCGGGGAGAATCAGCGGGAATCACTCTGCCGGCACTGAGCCAGCTGTTTTATGACCTTGGCTGCAAAGCGGCGTACAACCTGGACGGCGGAAATTCCTCCATCATGGTCTGGCAGAGCGCGGTCATCAACAATCCATCCGGCGGAGGACGGGAGAGCAGCGACGCGCTGCTGATTACGGAGGTGAATGATTATGAATAAAGCCCGGGCAGTTTTCAGCCACCTGACCATCATTTTGTCCCTGATGTTTACGGTATTCCTGATTCTGGATCAGTTCAACCCGATGATGAACTTTGTGGACAACGGCATTTCCCGCTGGCTGCTGGCAGCCCTGTGCGTCAGCGGCATCCTGCAGAGCGTATGCAGTACGGCGTGGAACGGCAGAAAGGAATGAAGACTATGCAGGAGAATTTCGCGAGAGTGGAAACAAAATACCTGCTGACCCTGTCCCAGGCTGCCGCAATGGAAATGGGACTCATGCGGCTGGGCTTTGAAAGAATGGATTTCGGCAGCCCAAGGGTGCAAAGCCTGTATTACGACACAGACGATTATACCCTGATCCGCCTGTCCCTGGAGCGCCCCGCCTATAAGGAAAAGCTTCGCCTGCGCGTATACGGCGAGCCGGGAACACTGACGCAGTCCTTCGTTGAAATCAAGAAGAAATACAGCGGCGTGGTCTACAAACGGCGGACGGAAATGCCGCTGCGGGAAGCGACGGACGCGCTGCTCCGGGGATGGATGCCGGAAAAAGCCGGACAGATCGGCCGTGAAGTACAATGGATGATGCATCGCTACGGCCTGCATCCTGCCGCAGTCATTTCCTACGACCGGGACGCATGGTTCTGCAGGGAACAGCCGGGGGTGCGCATCACCTTTGACCGTAATCTGACTTTCCGGGACTGGGAGCCGGACCTGAATTCCAGGGCTGCAGGGATTTCTCTTCTTCCAGCCGATCAGCGGCTGATGGAAATCAAGACAGACGGCATCTATCCCTTGTGGCTCGTACAGCTGCTGCAGGAAACCGAGGTTCAAAGGACACATTTTTCCAAGTACGGTCTGGCATACCAGCGGTATATCCGGCCTCACGCAGCAGAAACCGAAAGGAGTGCAGTAAATTGTTCAACAGTATTTTTATCGCGGGGAGCCTGACCTGGAGCAACGTCCTGGTGACACTGGGACTCGCGCTGCTTCTGGGCTTTGCGGAATCGCTGTATTACACAAAGAGGAACCTGACGGCCACGCGTTCCTTTGCTTTCACGCTGGCGCTGCTGCCGGTGATTGTCGCGACGGTGATCATGGCTGTCAACGGAAACCTCGGGGCGGGAATCGCAGTGGCGGGCTCCTTCAGCCTGATCCGTTTCCGTTTGGTTCAGGGCACCGGAAAGGAGATTCTGGCGATCTTCCTGGCCGCGGTGGTAGGCCTTTGCCTGGGCGCCGGGTACGTGGCGGTTGCCTGCCTGCTTTCAGCGCTCTGCATGATATCCGACGTTGTTCTGTCAGCCTGCAGGTTCGGGCAGGCAGCGGAGAACCAGCGCGAAGTACGCATTTCCATTCCGGAAAGCCTGGATTACGACGATCTGTTTGACGATCTGCTGGACGCGTTTTTTTCAGCTTATGAACTGATCCGCGTTCGCACGGTTGAAATGGGCACTGCCTATCAGCTGATCTATCGCGGCACGCTTCGGGATACCCGGGAAAGCAAACGCTTTCTGGACGCCGTCCGGGAAAGAAACGGCAATCTGCCTGTTTCACTGGCCAGACCGGCGGATGTCGGCAGCGAACTGTAGTTCATCCGGATTTCTTTTAAACACAACAGACAGTTTTTTTTCACCACAGAAAGGATGGTTGTTTTATGAAACGTTTAATCGGATTTCTCATTTCATTTGTTCTTCTGATTTCTGTTTTCACGGTTTCCGCTTCCGCCGCGGCTTCCGCGGTCTATACGGCTGACAAGCAGTTCACCGAACGCGATCTGCTCCAGACCCCGGACCTGTCCGGCGCGGTCAGCTATACGATGTCCGACGGACAGAACATTCAAATTGTCTCGGCAGGCACATATGTGCTCACCGGCACAGCAAACAATGCCACGGTAACCGTGGAAGCCGGAAAGGACGACAAGGTGCAGCTTGTGCTGGACGGTCTTTCCGTCACCAATGCCGATTTTCCGGCTATTTACGTAAAATCCGCCGACAAGGTATTCATCACAGTCAGCGGGGACAGCAGCCTTTCCGTGACAGGGACCTTCCGCGCCGACGGCAGCACGAACATGGACGGCGTCATTTTCTCCAGGGCTGATCTGACGCTGAATGGTACCGCTTCTCTGGTTATTTCATCCACTGACAACGGAATCGTTGGCAAGGATGATATCAGGATCACCGGCGGCACATACCGGATCAGTGCGGCCTCGAAGGCCGTTGAAGCCAACGATTCGATCCGGATTGCGGGCGGCACACTGGATCTCACCGCGGGTACGGACGGCCTGCACGCGGAGAATGACGAAGAAGCCGAAAAAGGTTATGTGTATATCAGCGGCGGCAGCGTAACAGTCAACGCCGGGGATGACGGCGTTCACGGCACATCCGTGGTACAGATCGACAACGGAAGCCTGAACATCCGCGCCGCTGAAGGCATTGAGGGAACCTACATCCAGATCAACGGCGGCACCATAAATATCCAGAGCAGCGACGACGGCATCAACGCGGCCCGAAAATCCAGCGCTTATACGCCTCTGATCGAGATCAATGACGGCGACAACACCATCGTGATGGGCGGCGGCGATACAGACGGCATTGACGCGAACGGCAGCGTCGTTGTCAACGGCGGTATCATCCGGGTAACCGGCAACAGCACTTTCGACTATGACGGAACTGCCCAGTACAACGGCGGAACGATTATTGTCAACGGCCAGCAGGTTTCTTCCATTCCCAATTCGATGATGGGCGGCGGCCATGGCGGATGGGGCGGCCAGGGCGGATGGGGCGCTCAGGAAGGCGGCGGGAGAGGCGGCCGCCGCGGACGGTGAATTCCGCGAAAGACAGCCCGAATACGGGATGATGATATCCGGGGCATGACTGCGCGGCAATAATCTGGTATGATATACACAGGGTGCGCCAGTTCGGCGTTTGTAATACAGTTCGGTGAGAGTCCAAACCCGGAAAAGCCGTAGCAGGCAGCCGGTACACAGCCTTGGAGCCTAGGTCG
>ONJM01000047.1 GCA_900318145.1 uncultured Eubacteriales bacterium | reverse complement strand
AAAATCCGGATATTCCGGAAGCTGAAAATCGCAGTTTGACGGTTAACGAAAGTAAGAGGAACAGAACGGTTGTTTTGAGGTCACTTCTTCAGTGGTCTCAGACCGTCCCTCCGTTTCATGCCTGTTCTTCCGGGAAGGGTACTATGACCGTTTCCTGGAGATCGCGAAGCGCCACGGGCTGGAATGCTGACGGCGTCGGTTACTCAAAACGGATTCCGTCCAGGATTTCCGAGAAGGTTTCATGATCCGCCGACCGGTTTTCCGCGCGCCCGACGCAGGTGACGCTCCAGACGGCCTTGTCCAGTTTGAACAGAACCGTTTCAGCGGACTGGAGGATATCGCCGACCCGGTAGGAAAAGCTGTAGCCTTCCGCGGGGAAACCGTCCACCTCGCGGGAGAAGAAACCGCCGCACTGATAGCCGTGACCAGCGTAGCCCCTGGCGTTCAGCTGCTCATTTTTCGCGCAGACGGATTTCAGACCGGCAAGCTTCGACAGCAGCGGCGGATAATTCTTCCACATCACGGTCAGCATGATATGGTTTTCCTGATCCCGGGCGCCCCAGCGCCCGGGATCGTTATTCTGAAAGACACGGCACAGCTCCGCTTCGGTCATCGGAGTGAAGCTGTCCGGGAGCGTTACGGAGACGGATTGATTGATCAGTTCTTTATTCATATCGGATTCCTTTCCTTGATTTCCGCGTAATTCCGATCCCCGCGCAGTGAACGGCCGGGATCAGTAATTGATACGCAGGGAAGGACGGGATGGCACGCACCGGCTTTTCCGCCCTCAGGCTTTCCGCAGCAGGACCGCTGCGGCGGACCAGTCCTCAGCGGCTGTTACCGACAGGACGCCGCCCTCCAGGGATACTTCCGTTTCCGGTTCGCCGCAGACGCCTTCGATCCGCCAGGACCCGGCGGGCAGCGGCACGGAGAAGGAGCCGTTTTCACTTTCAAAGCGGTGGAAGACCGCCATGCACAGGCCTTCGGCGTCCCGGACGCCTTCCCGGACGATTCCCTGCCAGCCCTTCAGATGATTGTAATCCTGATCCTCGCGGCCGTACCGCCGGGTTTTTCCGGAACGGATAACCGGAACACACCGCCGGTAGAAAGCGATTCCTTCGTCGACAATCCTCCACTGGCGCTCCGACAGGTCATACACGTCGCCGGATACGCAGAGGCGGCCCAGCAGGCCGCTGACCATGGAATAATACAGCCTCCGGTCTGAATCCGAAGCCCGGACCACCGCCCAGATCTGGCTCTGGCGCGGGAGGATCGCCCGGTGCACGTTGGCGGCGACGACGGGGATATGCAGGCATTCATGCGCGTCGGAGAAGGAAGCCATGGAGCAGACGCCCATCATGGAGGGCTCCAGGCGGTGCCCGCCGGAGGAACAGTTTTCGATGACGATTTCCGGAATGTGTTCACGGATCCTTTGGAAATAACTCCGGGAGGCGAGGGTGCTCTTCCGCAGCTCCTCCCCGAAGCTTTCCTCCCCGTCCGGACCGATCCCGTAATTCCCGTTGTAATCCACTTTCAGATAACCGAAACCGGCGTCCCGAAGCGTCGCGATGACATGCTCGTCCAGATACCGCACGGTTTCGGGCTTTTTCATATCAAAGAAGCGGTTTCCGCTGTCTTCCAGGGGCAGCCCGTCCCGCCGGAGGAGGAGATCCTCCCTTTCACGGAACGCTTCGGATCCGCCGCCGGCCACTTCCATCTCCATCCACAGGCCGGGGATCATGCCCGCGGCGCGGATCCTGTCCGCGGTTTCCCGCAGGCCGCCGGGGAATCGGTCCGCGGCGGCTTTCCAGTCGCCCTGGCGGTTGTACCAGATTTCCGTTTTCGGCGCGTACCAGCCGGCGTCGATCACCAGATAGCGGAAGCCATGGCCCCGGATGGCGCCGATAATCCGCTCCACGTTTTCGGCGGAGGGATCGCCCCAGGTGGTGCAGTATTCGTTAAAGATCACGGGCAGATCCTTTTCCGCTTCCGGAAGGGCGGACAGCGCCTCCTCCTGGGCTGACGTCAGGCAATCGCTGACCTCGTCCACGCCGCCCATGGAAGCGGCGATCACGGCTTTCGGGGCGTCCAGGGATTCCCCGGGGCGGAGGGTTTTCAGGAAATGACCGAATTCACGGTCCGCCAGACCGCCGGCGAAGGACAGGCGGTCGTCCTTGTTCCAGATTTCCATCTGCCAGGAACCCGGGCAGTACAGCTGCGCACCCACGCACCAGCCGTATTTCGCGTCCTCCACGACGCCCCAGGGGAAAAAGCCCCGGACCGGCATGGAACCGACCTGACCGTAGCGCAGGGCGTTGACCCCGTGGCGGGACCAGCTGGGCTCCATGTGCAGATCCAGCATGGACTGGCGGAGCAGTTTGCCCTCGCCGCTCCAGCGGCTGGAAAGGCGGTAAAAATACAGGTCCGCGACCCTTTCCTCCGATCCGGCGGGGGAAAGGCCGCACAGGTTGAAGCTGGTCAGGTATTCCAGCTTCTGCGTTTCACCGGAGGTGTTCTCCACCCTGGTTTCCACGGACAGGTACCGCGTCCCCGCCCTGTGGCGCAGGACATGGTACGCCGTGACCCGGGGGCTTTTCAGCACGGTTGTGACCGTCGTGCCATCCTCCGCCGTCTCCGTTTCCTGGCGGTCATATTTCAGAAGCGCGCTGCTTTCGCTGCCGTGCATCACGGCACCCTGGGAATAGGCGGGGGCGTAGCCGTCGCCCACCAGCTTCAGCTGCACCAGATTATCCGCGGCCCAGAATCCGTCCGGGCTGAAGAGATCCTTCAGCTCCGCCGGGAGAACGGTCATTCCGACGGTCCCCAGGGCATTGTTCAGAATATAAAATACGGCCTGGTCCCCGCAGACAAACATGCTCAGCAGGGAATTTCCCTTCTTTTCCATCCGGCACACCTCCGCAATTCAGACAATAAGGCTGAGTTTTTCCGATACATAAATATTTCAAGACAGCGGCCGCTCTGTCCTGCCTGCCGGCGTTCGCAACTTTTTTTCCGTGATCGCGGCGTTTTTCCTGTGGTACACTGCGCCTGCCGAAAGGGAAACCGGACGGCGCGGAGCGGAACCTCCGTTTCCGGAGCACCTTGAAAACCGAACAGAACGAAAACGGATCGTACGCAGGCATCATGCGCGAAGACGGAAGAAAAAGCCAAAGGTGACGGCTGTCCGGGCACCTGGGAGGGGATCCTCCGATATCGGCGGCAACGCCGGTCAGGACAGCGGGGCAGGAGCGGGCAAGCACGCGGCCTGTCCGCATGGCGGAACCGGCCTCCGGAAGGAGCGCCGCGGCCATGCTGGAGACAAAAACGGACCGGTATCTTCAGAACCAACCAAACCAGAAACATGACGGGCAGACGGACCCGCAGTGAAGCAGATAACATCCTTCTGTTATTTTTATCTGATCAACACCCAGCAGCTGCGGGTACTGTTATCGGATAGTCTGCCCGCTTTTACTTCAGGATAAAACGCTGCCGCAGGACGGGGAGGAAAGCGAATATGACAAAGGAATTTCACAGGCTTCTTCTGAACGAACTGCGCATGGCGGCATACGAGCCGGGGGATCCGGAACAGGGAACGGACCGGCGCCTGTGCGAGGCGCTGACGGTGAACGAAAACCTGGCGTCCATCGGCTATACGCTCCGGCCGGACGATATCGCGCGGCTGTCGGTCAGCGAAAGCATGTACGGATTCTTCGAACAGCTGAAGGCGCTGACGCCGGACGTGACGGCGGAGCCGATGTATCCGGGATTCCCGCAGCAGGTTCTGGAAATGTCCGAAGCGGAATTCCGGATGCATCAGATGCTTCATTACTTTTCGACCTACGGCATCGAATGCCTGACCGGGAAAAGCGTCAGCAAAGGCTGGCTGCCGGAACCCGGCGCGCGTCCGCGGAATCAGGCGGACGACACGCTGCTGGAACGCAGGGTGATCGAACTGATTCCGGAGCGGAACGCGCCGAAGGCCGTGCTGGAAACGCTGCTGCAAAGGCGGGAGCGGCTGACGAATCCGGAAGTGACCCTGGTGCTGGAAAGCGCGGGGCTGTGCGCGCCGGAGCAGCTGCAGGGACTGAAGATCCGGTTCAAGGAGAACCTGGACCTTCTGTTTCCGATCCTGATGGAGGAAGCAGACCGGAAAACCGCCCTTGAAACACTGCGGGCAGTCTGCTCCCACGCCGGAGACGCGCTCCGGTGCGGCGGGCATTACCTGCGTCAGCGGCGCTATCATCTGCGGACAAGGGAGAAGAAGCTCCTGGTAAAGCTGCTGGAGTCCTTTCCGGCGCGGAACCTGAAGGAGAATCTGATGCTGTCCGATCAGGCGCGGGAACGGAACCTGCTGCTGCTGCAATACACCGATTACAACCGCTTTTCCAGGAGCGCGGAACACCGGGAAGCTGTGCGGGCACTGCGCGCCGGCGAGCTGATTTCCTGGCAGGGCGCCGGGGAAAAGCTCCTGCGGGAAGGGAATCCGGAGGCCCTGCGGTACTTCGCGGGAAAGCCGGGATACCTGGTGCGGATGCTGAACCGTCTGCTGACGCTGGGATTCGCGGAGGAAGCGATCCTGGCCGTGCTGATGCCCGCCGCGAAGGCGCTGAACGGACACCTGCTCCTGCAGACGGTGAGCGCGCTGACGAAACGGAAGGCTTCCCTGCGCGAAAAATACCGGCAGGACGTCCTGGCGTGCAGGCAAAGATACGAGGATGAAACGATTCCTCCGATGCTGAATCTGTGGCTGATTGAGACCGAGACTGAACGGATGCGCAGCCAGGCCCGGAGGACCTGGCTGGAGCTGCCGGAGCAGGAGATTGCCCGGAAGGCTTTCGAGCCGATGGACGCCGTGAAGAACAGCCTGCGGGAGAAAGAACAGGAACTGTCCGCAGGGAGAAAGCGCCTGGTCCGGTGGCGCGAAGCGGAACGGACAAACAACGGAAGGATCCGGATCGTCCGGAACGCCAACCGGGACTGGGATCCGGAGCTCACGGCGCTGCTGGCGGACACGGATTCCGGCAGAAAGCTCCGGGAGGACATCCTGCGGCTGGAAACGGAAGCCGACGCGCTGCGCGCGCGGCTGCGGGAAATGTATCCGGTATGCGAAGAGGAACGCCGGCGGCTGACCGCGGAAATGACAGCGCGCAACACGCCCGCCTTCGAAGCCGCGCTGCGGGAATGCGACGCCCTTGAAGAGATCAGGAGGAAAGAGGCCCGGGCAGCGTACGAGCGGGAGCTTGCGGCGCACCGGGAGGCGATGAAAACGCTGGACGCCCGAAGGGAAGCGGAACTGGCGGAGCTGGAAAAGCGGTTCCGGGAGGAAATGGACAGGGAACGGCACGATCAGGAGGTGATCCGGATCCTGACGGCGGTGCTGAAGGAGCACTTCCGGCAGGCGGATACTCCGCTGAAGGGGAAGAAGGTCTTCCAGGACCTGAACGCGTTCGACCTGGTCCATTCGGAACTGGAAACCGGCAACCGCTCCAGGGACGGCGGCTACATCCGCAGCGGCATCTGCTTCCGGATTCCGGAGAAGGCGAAGACTGTACGGTTCTTCGTCTACTGGAATGACGCCGCGCGGGTGGATATCGACCTGCATGCCAGCGGTACGACAGCGGAAGGGAAACCCCTGCATATCGGATGGAACGGGGACTTCCGGAAAACCGGCGTGGTACATTCGGGGGACATCACCCACAGCGACGCGGCGGAATATATCGACATCGACCTGTCCGCGCCGATCCGGGAGATCCACGCGAACATCCATCTCTATGACGGGAGCAGCGCTTTCCGGAATGTGGAAACGTGCTACGTGGGCCTGATGGCGGTCAGGCAGGCCGGCGAGAACGTGCGGCATTACAACCCGAAGAACTGCTTCTTCACCCACACGCTGACGCAGAACATTTCCGACATGAAGTACGGCGTGATCGACGTGCGGAACCGCTATGTGCGGTTCATCGGACAGCAGGACGACTGGACGGGGTGGAATTCGCCCGGGGAAGATGAGGAAGGCCCGGTCTTCTCCCTGCGGAATTACCTGGACTGCCTGCTGGAGGGCCAGGGCGCGAAGACCGTCCGGACGCGGCAGGAAGCGGACCTGGTGCTGACGATGGGGAAAAGCGCGGCGGAGAACGGTCTGAGCCTTGCGGATCACAATTTCTTTCTGGAAAGTTAGCACGGGAAACAAACGGGCGGCGCCGCGGGCAGCGGCGCCGCGCGCCTATTGTTCCGCCGGCGGAAATACCCTATAATAGCAGGAACGGAAAAGAACCCGGCACCTGCTGTTTTTTGACCCGCACGGGAAAGGAAGCAACCATGGCGTATTATGAGCTGATCAAGAATTTCGACCGTGTCCGCGACTATATGCGGGAGTTCTATCTCTACGGCTTCAAAAGCAGAAGCGAATACACCCAGCGCAGCGCCCGGTCCTACGACGACGAACGGCGGCGCGTGGAGAGCTGGCTGGGGGATTACATGCGCTTCCGGCAGACGCGTGAAGGGAAGAACGTTTTTCTTTCCATCGACAGCCGCGTCTCCCGGCACAATCCCCTGTACGCCGCCTGGAAAACGAAGAGCTTCACGGACGGGGACATCACGCTCCATTTCATTCTGTTCGATATCCTGCACGATCCGGACACGGCGATGACCGCCGGGGAGATCAGCGGAGAGACGGACGCGTACCTCGCCGGGTTTCCGGAACCGAAAATGTTTGACGAATCCACGATCCGGAAGAAGCTGAAGGAATACGCCGACGAAGGCATCATCCTCCGGGAGAGGCGCGGGAAAAGCATATACTACAGGCGGGCCGCGGACTGCCCGAACGCCGGCTCCGAAATCCTGGATTTCTTCTCGGAAACCGCGCCGTGCGGGGTGATCGGGTCTTTTCTGCTGGACAAGACGGAACCGCACGACGATCCCTTCGCCTTCAAGCACCACTATATCACGGACGCCATGTACAGCGAGGCGGTGTGCGCGCTGTTCGGCGCGATGGAAGAAAAAAGAACGGTTACGATGCGGGTGATTCAGCGGCGGAAGGAACGGATGACCGAAAGGGAAGCGGTGCCCCTGCGCATCCGGATCAGCGTGCAGAGCGGGCGGCAGTACCTGCTGGCCTATGTGCCCCGGCTGGGCCGGATTTCCGCCTTCCGGACGGACAACATTCTCTCGGTGAAGCCGGGGGAAGTATGCGGGCAGTTCGAAGAGCACCGCCGGACGCTGGAAAGGATGCTGCCGCACCTGTGGGGAATCAGCATGCCGGAATCCGCGGACCAGCCGCCGGAGCACATTGAATTCACCGTGGCGTACGGGGAAAAGGAGCGGCATATCCACAGCCGGCTGGAACGGGAAAAGCGCTGCGGAACGGTGGAAAGAACCGGCGCGGGCAGCAGCCGGTTCAGCGCGGACGTGTACGACACCGCGGAAATGCTGCCGTGGATCCGGACGTTCATCTGCCGGATCACCCGGTTTGAATGCTCGAACGCGGAGACCGAAGCCCGGTTCCGGGACGACCTGCGGGCGATGTACCGGGCGTACGGGCTGGAAGGCGGTGAGGACGAATGATTTTCAGCGAGCTTTACAGCGCGTACTACAACGCGGTGGCGCGGATCCTGCGGGAAGCCTGCGCGCATCCGCTTTCAAAGGCCGAACTGCGGAAGATCGCCGCGCGGGAGGCTTTCGGGGAAAGCCTGCTGAACATCGAACCGGCGATCCTGGACGGGCGGTGGCAGCTGCTGAACGCGGACGGAACGACGCCGCTCCGGCACGCGCCGACGATGCCGATGACCCTGCTGCAGAAACGGTGGCTGAAGGCGGTTTCACTGGACCCGCGGATCCGGCTGTTCGCGGATACGGACTTCGGCGACCCGGACGTTGAGCCGCTGTTCAGACCGGAGGACATTGACGTTTTCGACCGGTACTCAGACGGCGATCCCTACGGGGATGAAAACTATATCCGCAACTTCCGGCTGATTCTGGAGGCGATCCGGGAACGGGCGCCGCTGGAAATTGAATCGGTGAGCCCGAAGCGGGGAACGAACCGCTATATCCTGACGCCGGAATACCTGGAGTACTCCGAAAAGGACGACAAATTCAGGCTGGCGGGGTACGGCTTCCGGCAGCAGTTCGTAAACCTGGCGAGGATCACCCGATGCGAAAGGTACAAAGGAAAAATCCGGTATCCGGACGGGGTGCCCGGAATACCGGAGAAAAAAACGGTGGAGCTGGAGCTGACCGACGAGCGGAACGCCCTGGAGCGCGCGCTCATGCACTTCGCCCATTTCGAGAAGGAGGCGGAAAGGCTGGACGGCCGGCGATACAGGATTTCCGTCACATACAATCCGGAAGACGAGACGGAGATGCTCATCCGGATCCTCGCCTTCGGTCCCCTGGTACGGGTGACCGCGCCGGCGGATTTCACGGAGCTGGTGAGGGAAAGGCTCGCGCGGCAGAAAAAGCTTGAAAGCATTGAAAACGGAAAATCCGCGGACTGAGAACGAACCGCGCCGGAAACAGGATCATTCCGGCCGGTTTTCCTTTTGGCCGGCTTCCACCTGCTGCCTTGCCACCATTTCGGCAAAGCGCCCGTTCAGCGCCATCAGCAGCGCGAGAATCAGAGCCGGCAGCTTTTTCATGGCGTTTTCTCCTGCATCAAAGAAAGCTTTATCCGGCAGGGACGTCAGAAAGCAATTTTCAGCGCGTTGGCACAGATGGACGGCAGCCGGTCCGGCAGGCGGACCAGCAGGACGCCCATTTCCTGGGTGAAGGGGACCGGACCGGCGCCCAGCAGCTCCACGGAGCGGACGGTCATGTCCGCGAAGCTGCGGAGGACGGCGGTCTGCCCGCCGGCGGCGCCCATCATGAAGGCGTAGACGGCGCCGTTCTTCTGCACGAAACGGTAATCGTCCCGGCCCCAGTCGGTCTTCTCCTCGGTGAAGCCCTCGATCCTGACCCGGGTTTCACCCTCGCCGAAGACACGCCACGGGCGGGTGCCGTAGACGGCCTCGCCGTTGACGGCGAACCACCCGGCCAGTTTGTCCAGGATGAATTCCGCGTCGTCGTCAATGGTGCCGTCCGGCCGCTGGAGGACATTGAGCAGCATGACGCCGTTCTTGGAGATGATATCCACGATCATTTCGATGATCTGCTCGGGGCGCTTGTAGGGATGGTGTACGTCGTAGAACCAGTTGCCGATACAGGTGTCGGTATGCCAGGGCTGCGGCATGATGCCGGGAAGCTGGCTCTTTTCGATATCCAGGACGCCGACGCTGTAAATCTCCTCCCGGCGGTCCTTCTGCAGGTAGACGGCGCGGTTTTCGCCGTACCGGTCAATGGAGGTGTTGTACAGGCGCGCCACGGCTTCCATGCCGAGGCGGTAAACCTCGGGATCCTGGAACTTTCCCTGCTCCGAGAGCCAGTGATCGCCGAAGGGAAGCACACCGTCGGAATACAGGAGATCCGGCTGGAAACGGTCGATCATTTCGTTGATGCAGCGCAGCCAGTAGGCCCGAAATTCCGGATTGGAGGTATACCACGGATCGGCGGCAAGCGGGTTTTCCGTGCCGTGCTCCTGATTGGCGTGATAGAAATCCTGATACGCTGGATCGTTTCCGTCATAGGGGACGCCGGCGTACGGGCCGAATTTGTCGCAGCCCTTGTTGACCCGCCACCAGGAGAAGGAGGCACCGAGGTGCTCGCTGATGCCGAAGGGCATGCCCAGCCGGTCCGCTTCCTTTTTCCACAGGGCCAGAATGTCCTTATGGGGACCGACATTGACGCTGTTCATCCGGTTGATTTTCGAATCATAATTGAAGAAATGGTCGTGATGGGTGCCCTGGGTCATAAGATAGCGGGCGCCGGCCTTCCAGTACTTGTCCGCCAGGGAAGCGGGATCGAACTTTTCCGCCTTCCAGAGGGCGCAGATATCCTTGTAACCGAACTTCGACGGATGCCCGTAATGGCGCACGTGATACTCGTACCCGGGCGTACCAGTCCCCGAACATGGGAACGCTCTGGGGACCCCAGTGGCTCCAGATACCGAACTTGGCGTCCCGGAACCATTCCGGGGCGGAATAGGTACGCAGGGATTCAAAAGTGGGTTCAAAACGCATGATGCTTCCTCCTGTATTCAGACGATATTTTACGGCCCGCCCGCGACGGGTTTTCTGCTGGAATCAATGTAACCGAAAGGCGGACGGCTGTCAAGAAAGAAAAGAAAAACACGACAAATGCCGAAAACCGGCCGGAGCGCGGCCAACAAAGGCGCTTTTTATGGTATACCCCGACTTTGCCACCATAAAAATGCGGAACCCCAAGCCAGGGAATGACTTTGGGTTTCAAAATCCAAAATAAAAGGTACGTGCAATCAAAAGATCTGAACAGCGGATTTCAAGGAACGAAGATCGCCAAGAGTAAAGAGTTTTAATGGGATTTGCAAGTTCAGAGCTTTGCAAACCGTTTTAAGATCATCGTTATCAATACCACTCATTCTGTAATATTCATCGGAAAGACGGTCAATCATCCAGGAACGTAATGCTTTCTGGAGGCGATCACCCGGCATCCCGTAAGACCAATTGAGATCCTTCGCCTTGTCAGCAGGCAGGGATTTCTTTATTTTATGCTGGATAACGCGCATCATGGTTAAAGCCATAAAGCAAATCAGCAGATGTGACTGAATATGCTCCGGTGTATTCACCCAGATCGGTCTGGTTTCCAGAGTGCCCTTCATCTCCCGGAACTGGTCTTCAATCCGGGTCAATCCATGGTACTTGTCAACAATCTCCAGATCATCCATATCCAATTCAGAGGAAACAATCTGGTAGTATCCCATCAGTTCATTGAATTCGGTCAGCTTGGAATCGTCAATCATGGAGAGCAGTTTCTTTGAGTCGACAATCTCACCCGTTTCCTTGTGGATCATTTCCTTCTTCATGAACTTACGGAGGCTTCTGCTCTGTGCCGCAGAAACTCTGAAACCGGCAGGATTGGCCTTCAATTTCTCAATGAAGTCAAGAAATGACTGGTTCTCGTGCTTTTCCCTGGCGTAGAAGGAACGGCTCCAATAGATGACAACCTTTTCCTTAATCTTTCTCTTGTTGCCGTCCTCTGCGGTGACAGTTCTGGTAACAATACGGGATTTGTACCTGAAATCCGGACTGACAACGGTATAACCTTCCTGGTCGAGAACCCATTCCCG
>ONJM01000042.1 GCA_900318145.1 uncultured Eubacteriales bacterium | reverse complement strand
CGCTTCAGCCGGGATTCCCCGGCAGGAAGGCTGGGACGACGAAACGTACCGCGGCGTGCTGCTGCGGAAGCTGAAGCTGTTTTCCTGGGACGGAACGAATGAAACCGTTCCGGAATACCTGGAACCCGGGGAAACCCTGCGGGATGACGGCGGCAACGCGGTCACCGTGCATACGAACGGACCGCTGCCGGCGAACGGGATGCTGCCTGTTCCCATGGGCGTCACGGCAGTGACGGACGGTTAGGACGGTTAATGCTGTTGGGAGGTTTTGTCTGTGAACAATTTCAAACAGGTTGATTCCCTGATTTCCGGATGGAAAGCTTCCGGGCTTTCCGCTGCGGAGCTGTGCGTCCGGGCGGCGGAAGCCTGCCTGGGCTGGCCGTATGTCTGGGGCGGTTACGGGCAGCTCTGCACGCCGGCGAACCGGCGGAGCTACGCGAACCGGAGCAGCTGTCCCGCCGGGGAGGCGGAACAGATCCGGAAGAAATGTCCGGTGCTGAACGGTTCGGCTGCCGGCTGCGGCGGGTGCAAATACTATCCCGGGGAAAAGGTCCGGTTCTTCGACTGCCGGGGTTTCACCCGCTGGATCCTGCAGCAGGCCGGGATTGCCCTGCAGGGGGCCGGAGCCACCAGCCAGTGGAATACCGCCGGGAACTGGGTGCGGAAGGGAAGCATCGCGGACCTTCCCCGGGATACGGTGTGCTGCGTTTTCATGCAGAACCAGAAGGACCATCGGACCATGGAGCATACCGGGCTGCATATCGGCGGCGGGGTGATTATCCACTGCTCCGGGGAAGTGATGCGGGGAAAAATCACGGACAGGGGCTGGACGCATTTCGCGGTGCCGGCCGGACTGGAAGGAGAGGTGGTATCGGTGCAGAGTACGGTCTGGAATCCGACGATCCGGAGAGGTTCCTCCGGGGCGGCCGTGAAGGAATGCCAGGAGGCGCTGCTCCGCCTGGGGTTTGACCTGGGCAGTTACGGCGCGGACGGGAAGTTCGGCGCGAAGACGCAGGAAGCCGTGAAGGAGTTCCAGCATTGCTTCGGGCTGGTGGTGGACGGCATCGCGGGCCCGATGACCTGGGACGCGCTGGAAAAGGCCCTGGCGCTGCTGGACAAAAACGCGGATTCCACGGTTTTGTACTATACCGTGAAGGTGCCGCGCCTGACGCAGGCGCAGGCGGAAGAGCTGCTGCGGAAGTATCCCGGGGCAGTGAAGACGGAAGCAAAGGAGTGACAGGGATGAATGTGTATCAGTGGCTGTGCGTGGCCGGGATCCCGTCGGTGATTACCCTGATTATTACCAGGGTGATTACGAAGCGTCTGAACGCGGCGGAGACGAAGGCGGACGAAGCGCAGAAGCGTTCCGACGCCATTGCCCTGGGGATCCAGGCGCTCCTGCGAAACTGCCTGCTGCAGGGATACAGGCATTACCAGGAAAAAGGCTGGGCGGACTATGAGGACCGGGCCAACCTGGAGAATGTCTGGCAGCAGTATCATGCCCTGGGAGGCAACGGGGATATGAACGATCTGAGGAATACGTTCCGGCATCTGCCCATGACGGAGGGCGGAGCGCCGGTGGTATTGAGCGACGAAGAAAGGTGGTATTGACGATGAAGGTTACTAACTGGAAATCCTGGGCCCGTGCGGCGTTGATCCGGGCGGTTCGGACGTTTGCGGAGGCCGCTCTGGCGTATATCGGCACCGGGGCGGTGATCCTGGGGGATGTGAACTGGCTGGCCGTGCTGAGCGCCGGCGGGTTTGGATTCGTGACGGCGGTGCTGCTCGCGCTGACGGGCCTGCCGGAAGTTGACGAGTCGGAGGATAATTGAATAGTTGAATTGATGAACGCCCTGAAACTGGAAGAGATTCCAGCTTCGGTGATTTATTTCTTGACAGAAATGAACTTCGCTATATTATAATATAATAGTATAGATAGAAGTGTACTTATATATGATATTTACAATTGAAAGGAGCTTGCCCGTTTATGAAGAAAAAGCTATTTTTCCTGCTGGCGGCGCTCATCCTGATCCTGGGACTTTCCGTCGCGGCCAGGGCGTCAGCTGACGCTTATTATGAAACGGCCAACGACAGCGTTCCGATCTGGAGCAGCTATTCTTCCTCGTCAACAAAGCTGGTAACCATCACCACCAAGGGGTTTGTCTTTACGGTTTCGGATTACGTGACAAACTCCAGCGGCAACCTTTGGTATCAGATCGGTTCGGGAAGCTACAGCGGCGTTTCGCTGGCCGGCCGCTGGGTTTACAGCGGGAATGTGAAGTCGCATTCACACGATTGCACCGGCAATGGCGGTGTGTGCAAATATACCGGATGCGGCTATACTTATCCCATCAGCGTATCTTCCATGTCCGCGCTTTACCAGGGGAACAATTCCTCCGGAGCCAAATACTGGACTCTGCCTTATTCCACCGGAAGATCCCAGAACGCCGGTACCATCGGCTATGGGTATGTGGTCACCGTAACAGGGAAAGCCACCAATGCCGACGGAAATGTCTGGTACAGGCTTTCCAACGGTTACTGGGTGTATTCAGACAACCTGAAAGCCCATTCCCACGACTGCATCGGCAACGGCGGCGTATGCAAATCCGCCGGATGCGGCTATACCTATCCCATCAGCGTCACCTCCATGTCCGCGCTTTACCAGGGGGATGTTTCTGACGGAGCCAAATACTGGACCATTCCTTATTCCACCGGAAGAGCCGAAAGCAAAGGCACCATCAGCAAGGGGTATGTGGTTACCGTAACAGGGAAAACCACCAATGCCGACGGAAATGTCTGGTACAGGCTTTCCAGCGGATACTGGGTCTATTCAGGCAACCTGAAAGCCCATTCCCATGACTGTACAAGCAACGGAGGCGTATGTAAATCCCCCGGATGCGGTTATTCCTTCCCGCTCAGCGTAAGCTCCATGTCAGGTACTTATAAAGTAACCAACAGTGACGGATGCGCCGTCTGGACCCGTCCGTACTCCACGGGAGGTTCTGAAAAGAAACGCGTCGCGCCCTACGGCGAAGTATTGTCGGTGATCGGGAAAGCCACCAACGCGGATAGCCACGTCTGGTACAAGACATCTGACGGTTACTGGGTCTGGCCGGAGAACCTGACCCGCAGGTATGCGGTGACTTATAACGCCAACGGCGGAACAGGAGCCCCTGCCACACAATACAAACTGCAGAACACATGCATTCAGATTTCCAAAACCAAGCCGACCCGCACCGGCTACATATTCAAAACCTGGAATACCAGGAGCGACGGATCCGGTGACAGCTATGCCCCCGGTGCGACTCATGACAAGAACGCCGATACGGCGCTGTATGCCATCTGGACAAAGTGTTCCTCCCATAACTACGAAGGCGGCATCTGCTCCAAATGCGGTTATGAATATCCGCTGACGATTTCCAGCCTGTCCGCTACCACATATGCCGCCACAAACAGCAGCGGCACAAAGATCTGGTCGCGCCCGTATTCCACCAACTCCACGCTTGTACGGACCGTTTCCTACGGAACAATCATGACGGTCAACGGCAAAACGACCAACCAGGCCGGCAACGAATGGTACAGGCTTTCTGACGGGCGCTGGGTCTATTCTGATAATGTTATACGCGCTTACAGAATTGAATATGTCCTGAACGGCGGTACAAACAACAGTGCCAATCCGAGTTATTTCTACGCCCAGAAACTGTCACTGAAAAATCCCACCCGAACCGGATATGATTTCGCCGGATGGTATCTGGACAGCGGCTTTTCACAGCCTGCCTCCCAGGCATTTTCAGGTGTGACAACGATCATGCAGACTTTGGGAAAGATCCTGGCCGAGGGCAAGCTGACCATTTACGCCAAGTGGACCGCCCATTCCTATAAGATCGCCTTTAACGGCAACGGCTCCACCTCCGGCTCCATGGGAACCAAAAGCGCGAAATACGGTGCTTCCGTAACCCTCACATCCAACGCCTACGCCAGAACCGGCTATGCATTCAGCGGCTGGAACACCAGGAGTGACGGCAGCGGCAGCGATTACGCGAACGGAGCTTCTGTAAAGAACCTGACAGCCTCGGACGGCGCCACGGTCACCCTTTATGCCCAGTGGACCCCGAAATCCTATACGGTGACTTTTGTTCCGAACGGCGGTTCTGTGAGCCCGACAACCAAGACCGTGACCTATGACCGGACCTATGGCACATTGCCGACCCCCACACGCGCCCATTATACCTTTACCGGCTGGTATACGCTCAATTCAGATACAAAGATCACTTCTGCCTCTGTCTGCCACGCCACCCAGGATGTTGTGCTTGTCGCGCACTGGAAGTTAAAAACCTTTACCGTAACTTTCGATCCCAACGGCGGCTCTGTCAGCCCGACGAAAAAGACCGTGACTTACGGCAAGGCTTACGGCACCCTGCCCACTCCCACGCGCACCGGTTATACCTTTACCGGCTGGTATACGCTCAAGTCAGGCGCAAAGATCACTTCCTCCTCTGTCTGCCACGCCACCCAAAGCGTTGTGCTTACCGCCCGCTGGAAAGCAAAAACCAGTACCGTAACCTTTGATCCCAACGGCGGTACTGTCAGTACGACGAAAAAGACCGTGACTTACGGCAAGACTTACGGAACGCTTCCCACACCCACGCGCACCCACTATACCTTTACCGGCTGGTATACCGCCAAATCCGGTAAAAAGATCACTTCCTCCTCTGTCTGCAAGGCCACCCAGAACTATACGCTTGTCGCCCACTGGACGCCCAAAACCTATACGGTTACTTTCGATCCCAACGGCGGTTTCGTCAGCCCGGCGAAAAAGACCGTGTCTTACGGGAAGGCTTACGGCACCCTGCCCACGCCCGCACGCACCGGCTATACCTTTACCGGCTGGTATACGACCAAGTCAGGCACAAAGATCACTGCTTCCTCTGTCTGCAAAGCAACCCAGAACTATTCCCTTGTCGCCCACTGGAAGGCAATAACCAGTACCGTGTCCTTTGATCCCAACGGCGGCACTGTCAGTACGTCGAAAAAGACTGTGACTTACGGCAAAACTTACGGTACGCTGCCGACACCTACGCGCACCGGCTATACGTTTACCGGCTGGTATACGCTCAAGTCAGGTACAAAGATCACTTCCTCCTCTGTCTGCAAGGCTACCCAGAGCGTCGTACTTGTCGCGCACTGGAAAGCAATCGCCAGCACCGTGATCTTTGATCCCAACGGCGGCACTGTCAGTACGTCGAAAAAGACTGTGACTTACGGCAAGGCTTACGGCACGCTGCCGACACCCACACGCAAAGGCTATACCTTTACCGGCTGGTATACGCTCAAGTCAGGTACAAAAATCACTTCTTCCACTGTCTGCCATGCCACCCAGAATGTTACGCTTGTCGCGCACTGGAAGAAAGCAAACTGACAGGCAGGGGCAAACGGGGATCGTTTATACCCCGTTGTATCCTCACTGAAATATCTTGATTGCGGTCCGGACCGGAACAGTTTTCTGCTTCCGGTCCGGCCTTTTTTACTTCGCCGGATGAGAATATGTCCATACGCTTCATTCAGCAGCATGATAGTTGGTTTCAGGCCTGCGCGTTCATCCGGCTCCGGGATGCTTGCTGTCCGCGTCTTCAGATCTTCCGAAAATTTAATATAAAAACAACAAAAATAACATGATTGTCCTATAATATATATACAGACGGATGCGCGTTATACATCCGAATCGGGTTACAAAAGCATAACAGTAAAGCAATTATTGAAAAACTGATATTCACGCAAAGGAGAAAAAGCGCTTGAACCGCACAGAATCAGAGAAAAACGGAATCGGCAGAAACGAACAGGCGGATCATGCCGTCAGGCCTTTCACCGTACCGTCCGGAATCAATTTCAAATGCCCCCGCTGCGCCGGCGCGGTCAAATACAGTATCGAACATGAGAAGATGGTCTGTGAACAATGCGGCGGTAAGTTCAGCGTATCCACCTTTACAGACCCTTCCGAAAGCAGGAAGGAAGGAGAAGCGCCCGAAATCGAAACGATGGAATACAGATGTCCGTCCTGCGGGGCGTCGCTTTATACCACGCAGACCGCGACGACCGGGTTCTGCAGTTTCTGCGGATCCGATGTAATCCTGAAGGAGCGCGTCTCCAGTATCCGGCGGCCTGCAAAAATCATTCCTTTCACTTTGACACGGAAGGATTGTGAAAAAATATACCTGGACCGGATCAGCCAGTCCCCGCTTATCCCGAAGGAAATGAAAGCGGCGGACGCGGTCAGCCATTTCAGGCCGATCTACATCCCTTTCTGGCGCGTCTCCGGAAAAGGCGAGGGAGAATGCAAGGGAGAATACGACACGGTATCGGTCAACGGGAATTATCTGGTCTATGATACCTATTCGGCAGAGCTGACCGCAAAAGTTAAAGTAACTGACATTTTCTATGACGCGTGCAGCCAGTTTGAGGATGAGACCGCCCAGTGGCTTCAGTTCAGCGGGAAAGCAGCCGTTCCGTTTCATCCGGCTTATCTTTCCGGTTTTTACGCGGAAGCGCCGGATCTGGACAGCCGTTATGTCACCGGGCTGGCCAGGGACTATGCGGAGGAAAGCCTGAGCAAGGACCTGGTCGATCGGTCGGGAGTCACTTCAGCGACCGTGACGCTTCCGGAAAATTTTACCGAGGAAGCCGAACTTGTGCTGATGCCGGTCTGGCTGCTTGCTTCCCGGCAGGGCAGCCGGGTAATCTATACAGCAATCAACGGAATTAAAAAAGATAACCGGATGCGCTGCGAGCTCCCTGTCAGCCGGAAAAAGTTCACGGTAATGACTTTCGCGCTTGCGGCGGTGCTCACCGCGCTGATCCTGTTCCTTCATCACTATATCCTCCTGCGTCCGCAGATTACCGCCGGGCTCAGCTGTCTGCTCGCCGCGGTATGCTGGAATGCAGCAGGCCCTTTCCTGGCCAACGTGAACAGGAGGCTGCTCAATGAAGATCCAACCCGGGTCCTGCTCAAAGTACCAAAGCATTTGAGAAGTCTGAAAGCAATCTCCGCTGCCGCCGCGCGGGCAAAGGAGGACGACCGCAGATTCGCGATCGAACCGAAGAAACTGCTTCTTTCCGGACTTGTTTTCGCGGGATTCCTGCTGCTATATGTAGCTTTCTCCCGCAACAAGCTGCGGGCAATCAATTCCCTGGTTTCAGACGCCTCCGCCCTTCCGCCGCTGCTGTGTGTTGTCTCCGTCATCATGCTGCTGATCATCCTGTTCAGATGCCGCGATATGTCAGCGGTGGACCAGATAGCGCTGCTGACGCAGGCCGGTGCCGGCGTTATCATCCTTTTTATGCAGATCAACACCGCCAATAAACTGCTGTACTATGTGATCAGCCTGGTCAGTTTCACACTTACCCTGCTGGTGCTGGTCAACGCTTTCAGGCAGCATAACATTTTTGTTTCCAGGCCCTCGCCGCTCTTTGAAAGAGAGGAGGATGACCGGAAATGAAGAAACGCCTGCGTGTTTTTTCCGTCATTTTCATATTTATTCTCGCGGCGGCGCGGCTGTCCGCCCCGTCCGCTTTGGCTGAGGATGGCGGCAGCGCTTTGCGGCGTTTCCCGCTGATTACCTATTCACCGTCCCCGACACCGGCCCCGACGCCTACGCCTTCACCGGTTCCGACGCCCACTCCTTCGCCGAAGCCGATGCGGGAATATCCGGGCAATGATTCTGGCAGATACAGAATCATTCTGGATGATTCCGCCAATCTGTTGTCTGACGAGGAGGAGGCCGGCGTTCTTGAAGCCATGCGGCCGCTCTCCGCATACGGAAATGTTGTATTCTGGTCCACAAACAAGAGCGCCGGGGACACGCTGCTGGCGCTGCAGCAGTATGTGGACAGGAACATCAGTACATCTTTGGATACTCCAAGTGTCGCGTTTTCAATCAACATGTCCAGCCGGATGATCAATCTTCTGACTCGTGGAAATCTGCGGTCGTATATCGACAGTTCTGAAGCAAACGCCATTACCGACCGCAACAGCCACTACGCCAGCCGGAAAAACTACGGAGGATGCGCCGCCGCGGTATTTAATGACGCGAATAACGCGATTCACGGTATCTATGAGGTATCCGCCATGCGCGTAATCTGCGGAGTAATGCTGGGACTGGGTATTTCTCTGCTGATCATATTCATTTATACCCGGAAAGTCAGTCTGCAGGAAAGCACGGAATTAACAACGCTGACCAAAAACCAGAGGCATGAGGCAAACGTGGATGTAACCGGAAAAACCAAAATACGCACCGTCAGCAAATACCGGCCGCCGGCAGGATCGCACTCTTCCGGCTCTTCCTGTTCCTCCTGTTCGTCCTGTTCTTCGTGTTCGTCCTGCTCTTCCTGCTCATCCGGTTCTTCCTGTTCCTCCTGCGGATCAGGCGGCGGCAGCAGTTTCTGACAAAGGGGGCTCTGTTCATGAAACGGATACTGTTCTGCGCGATACTGATCATTTCCGCAGTACTGATCCGCGGTGCCTGCGCCGCGGATATAACGGAGGGCAACTGGGTATACAGAGTCGAATCCGGAACCGCCTGCATCCGAAAATACAATCCTCCGGGTAATCCGCCGGGGATTCTGACTGTCCCGGAAACACTGGGCGGTTATCCGGTCACCGAAATATCCGGTTATGCCTTTTCAAACTGGCGGCAGTTACCGGACTGGAAAACAGAAGAGATGCCCGGATCGAAAGTCGTGATTCTGCCGGATACAATCCGGAGCATCAAGCCGAATGCCTTTGATTTTGATGAGACTGAAGAAATAAGGATCGAAAACAGCGAATACTATGAAACCGTTGACGGGGTTCTGTTTGAACGGAAGACTCGAACGCTCGCGGCCTATCCTCTTGGAAAAAAAGACGCTTCCTATACGATTCCGGAAGGTACGCTGGCAATCGCCGCAGAAGCATTCCGCCCCGCTAAGTACCTGCGGCAGGTGACCGTCGCCGGTTCCGTTCAGTCAATTCAGAAGGATGCTTTTAAGGTGTTTCGTCTGCATCTTGTGCTTCCGGAAAGCGTATCAGGCATTGAAGAAGGCGCCGTGATCTGGGCGGAGCGGTTCACGTCCGCCTCTCCCCGGTATCAGGTGATCAACGGTATGCTGATTGATATGGAGAAAAAAACACTGCTGAGCGTACCCGACACTTCCGTTTCCGGTGAGACGGCCGCGGTTTTCGAAATTCCGGAAGACGTTGAAAAAATCGGGGATTATGCGCTGTACGGCGTCTCCATGCGCACTTTGATCCTGCCCTCCACCCTGAAATCCATCGGGAAGTGGAATAATATCCATCAGCTCTATTCCGGCTCGCTGGTTTTTCCGGAGGGACTTGAATCCATCGGAGATTATTTCTACGTGTGGACCCTGAAAAAAATCGTTTTCCCGGCCAGCCTGAAATCGATCGGTAAATCCTGTTTCAGCCAATATGGCAGCGGCCTTGAATCCGTTGTATTTCAGGAAGGCCTTGTATCTATCGGCGATGACTCCTTCTGTAACCAGGAAAATCTGAAATCCGTTGTTTTGCCTCAGACGCTGAAAACCATCGGAGATAAAAGATTCTCACACATTGAACCGAAGGTATTTGCAAACTGCCCGAAACTTGAAGCCCGCGTTATTCCGGATTCAACCGCGGAAAAGTACTGCCGAAGCAAGGATATACCATACCGGTATACACTGGAGGGATTATGGCAGGTAAGCAGCCGGGAAGCGGAAGAAATGCTGTCCCTTCCCGGCGCGGAACAGGTTCTGATCCGGCTGGACAGCGATACGCTGGAGCTGTCCTATTCCCTGCATGGCTCCGAACACCGGGAAACATACCGGATTGAGTGGAAGGACGGCCGCCTGTGCATGGAGGACGGATATATGAAATATTATTATCTGGACAGTGAACAGATTACGCTGGAACTGAACCAGGCGCAGCTGCACTTGACCAGAGCGGAGGGATCATGATGATAAGGAACATAGGCCGAAAGAAAAAAGATCCGGAAACAACTCCTGTTTCCGCGGAAAAGCCCTGGTTTGTTTTTCAGTGGCATATCACCGACGCGTGTGATCAGCGATGCAAGCACTGCTATATCTATGGGGAAAACCCGCAGAAAACGCCGGAAAGCACCTCACCGGAAGATCTTGCCCGTATCCTGGACAAGTGCCTGGCATTCTGCTCCCAGCGCTCCCTGCGTCCGTCTTTCTGCGTCACCGGCGGCGATCCGCTGCTTCATCCTGATTTCTGGCCTTTTATCACTCTACTGCACCAGGTCGGAGCGCCTTTCACGATCATGGGCAATCCTTTCCATCTGACAGCCGACGTCTGCAAACGGCTGAAGAAGCTCGGGTGCAGGCAGTATCAGATGTCGATTGACGGCCTGGAAAAAACCCACGATCTTCTGCGCAGACCCGGCTCCTATCGGGAAACGATGGAAAAGATCGCGCTGCTGAACCGAACCGGACTGCCCTCCGCGGTCATGACAACCGTCAGCCGGATGAATATGGAGGAACTTCCGGAGATCATCCGTGAAATGGCAAAGGCAAACGTCGGTTTATACGCTTTTTCACGGTACTGTCCGACCGGACCGGAAAAGGAAGTCGGAATAGAACCCGCGGAATACCGGCAGCTCCTGAAAACCTGCGCGGAAACCATCCGTTCCCTTCAGCAGGAAGGATGCAAAACCAGATTCGGAAAGAAAGATCATCTCTGGACGCTTTACGATTACGAAGAAGGCAGATTTCATATCCCGGAAAAGGCGGAAACCGGCATAGTCCACGGCGGATGCCATTGCGGCATCAGCCACCTGACCATTTTACCGAACGGAGATGTGTATGCCTGCCGCCGGGTACTGAACAGCAAAATCGGAAACATCTTCCGGGACAATCTGAGCGAGCTGTGGGCCGGTCCGATGAGGCAATACCGGGAGTACAGCCGTTTTGAAAAATGCGCATCCTGCGAACTGATGCCCTGGTGCCGCGGCTGCCCTGCCGTTGCGGGCGCGCGGAACGGAAACTTCTACGCCCCGGATCCGCAGTGCTGGAAGGAATAACACACATTCATTTTGTGACAGAGCAATATAACACAATACAAAGGAGCAGAAGAAACATGAAAAGAAAGCTTTTGCGGACATTGCTGATAACAGTTATGCTGGTGCTGACGGCTTGTTTCGCTGCCGCGGCAGCGGAAGAAATACCTGTCCTGTCTGAAACGTATCCGGGTGCGGAAGTAAAACTCAGGACTCTTGACGATGAAAGCGCCAGGATCTACGCCAACGCGGGGCCGGGCAAAACATATGTCGGCGGCGGATGGGGATATAAACCGTACAAGCAAAAGCAGATCACCGCATACTTTATTGAAAATGACAGGGTTCTTGTGGACATCAAATATCAGACGGTAGAAGAAAGATTCCTTTATTTCCACAAAGACTGTTTTGTTTCCATACCGGGATCTCTTCCCGTCGTATCGGATTTGCCGTTTTATACAGGAACAGCGAATTCAACCATTCTTCCTGCCTGGGGACCCGGCAGCGAATTCAACAGGGTGGACGACTATACCGTTCCGCAGGGAACGCCGATTAAAGCCTTTTTCCAGGAAAATGGTTTTGTCTATGCGGAGTATCAGTGTAATAAAGGTCTGATCCGGATGTGGCTTCCGGCGGATCAGGTTACTCTGGATAACGCCTCGGCAACAATTACCGATGAAACAGATAAGGACTACAGGATTTCGCAGTTTGGAAAAGGAAGCAGCAACGGCGGGAATTCTTCCGGAACAAACGACGGAACTACGATTGAACAGGATTGTTACTACTGCGATTCGCATTACCTGACGGTGACCGATAAGATTGTCGGATCCTTTTATGAAGACAATTCCGGTCATTTTATGATCCATGAAATCACCTGGACCTGTCCGAAGTGCGGTGCAACCTGGTCAGACCGGAGCGAATGGAATGATTTCAGGGCGCATTCCTACGGATCAGATAACGTCTGTACAGTATGCAGTTACAGAAAATAAATATTTTTCCCACAGGTAAGGGCGGCCTTCAAAGCCAATGTCATTTAGATAAAGACATTAACAAAGGGGCAAAGAAAACTGACCGCCAGAGAAAGGTGGTCAGTTTTCTTCTGAGCAGAGAGATTTCTACAAA
>ONJM01000002.1 GCA_900318145.1 uncultured Eubacteriales bacterium | reverse complement strand
GGTGAAGACGGTCTACGGTGCAGCCACGCTGGAAGAGAACCTGACCTTTATCGCCAATGCGCTGGGTGGTAAGGGCTCTCCTCGAGAGGTCATCCGGGACTACTTCCTGAACGACTTCTACAAGGATCACCTGAAGATCTACCAGAAGCGTCCCATCTACTGGCTGTTTGACAGCGGCAAGAAGAACGGCTTCAAAGCGCTGGTGTACATGCACCGCTGGCAGCCGGACACCATCGCGCGTGTCCGCACAGATTACGTGCATGAGATACAGAGCCGTGAAGCTGACCAAACGTCTGTCTGCCCTTCAAGCGCAGGCAGAAGAACTGCGGAAGTATGAGGAAAAGGTGCACCACCTGGCCGATCAGATGATCGGCATTGACCTGGATGACGGTGTGAAGGTCAATTATGCTAAGTTTGCTGACGTGCTGGCACCGATAAAGTAACCGGAGGATAAGTGTATGTCTGGATTTGAGACAACATCGGATACCCGTGAAATCATCAAGGGAAAGCTGCGTGAGCATTTCGACGGGCGGATTGTCCGCAAGGATCTGACCAAGAAAATCAAGGAAGGGGCCAATGTGCCTGTCTATGTCCTTGAGTTCCTGCTGGGCCAGTACTGCTCCTCCGACGATGACACCATCATCGAATCTGGCGTGCAGCAGGTGAAACGAATCCTGGCGGACAACTTCGTGCGACCGGATGAGAGCCAGAAGATCCTCTCCCAGCTACGCAAGCGCGGCAGCCATACGGTTATCGATATGATAACCGTGCAGCTGGATATCCAGAAGAACCGCTATTTCGCGGAGTTCTCCAACCTGGGTCTGCAGAAGGTGCCGATTGAGGATGAGTATCCTGAGAAGTTTGACCGGCTGCTCTGTGGCGGCATCTGGTGCATCGTGCAACTGGATTATGAGTTCGTCGAGGAAGAAAAGAAGAACGGCTATCCCATCCAGATCCGGAAACTGACGCCGATCCAGATGCCGCACATCGACATCGACGACCTGAAAGCGGGACGGAAGGCATTCACAAAGGATGAGTGGATGGATGTTCTGCTGCGCTCCATCGGCATGGAGCCGGATGAGCTGACGATCCGTGAAAAGTGGCTGCTGATCCTGCGTATGGTGCCGCTGGTAGAGAACAACTATAACCTGTGCGAGCTTGGCCCGCGCTCCACCGGCAAGAGCCACCTGTTCAAGGAGATCTCCCCGAACAGCATTCTGGTCTCCGGCGGCCAGACCACGGTGGCTAACCTGTTCTACAACATGGCCCGCAAGCAGGTTGGCTTGGTGGGTCTGTGGGATTGTGTGGCCTTCGACGAGGTGGCTGGTATCAAGTTCAAGGATAAAGATGGCGTGCAGATTATGAAGGACTACATGGCATCCGGTTCCTTCGCCCGTGGCAAGGAAGAAAAGGCCGCCTCCGCCTCCATGGTCTTTGTTGGCAACATCAACCAGAGCGTGGATGTACTGCTGAAAACCAGTAGCCTGTTCGACCCGTTCCCGCCGGAGATGGGCACGGATACCGCCTTCCTTGACCGCATCCACTGTTACCTACCCGGCTGGGAAGTGCCCAAGTTCCGCCCTGAGCACTTTACCGATGATTACGGCTTTATCACGGACTATCTGGCGGAGTTCATCCGCGAACTGCGCAAGGAGCAGTATGGCGATGCGCTGGATCGTTGGTTCCGCCTTGGCAAGAATCTGAACCAGCGCGACACCATTGCCGTGCGCCGCACCGTGGATGGCCTGCTGAAGCTGATCTATCCCGATGGCGAGTTCAGCAAGGAAGAGCTGGAAGAAGTCCTGCAGATCGCGCTGGAGATGCGCCGCCGCGTGAAAGAACAGCTGAAGAAGCTGGGCGGCATGGAGTTCTACGATGTGAACTTCAGCTATATCGACAATGAGACCTTCGAGGAGCACTATGTTTCCGTCCCCGAACAGGGCGGCGGCAAACTGATCCCGGAGGGCTTGTGTAATCCCGGTCAGATTTATACCGTCAGCCGTGGCAAGTCAGGCATGATTGGTGTCTTCCGGCTGGAGAGCCAGATGCTCCCCGGCAACGGCAAGTTCGAGCGAACCGGCATCGGCACAGACCGTGATGCCCGCGAATCCTCCAACACGGCTTTCAACTTCCTTAAGGCCAACGGCAACCGGATCAGTGGCAGCATCAGCACCACCACGAAGGACTACATCGTCAACTATCAGGATCTGCAGGGCATCGGCATGACCGGCAAGCTGGCCCTGCCCAGCCTGATCGCCCTGTGCTCCATCGCCCTGGGGCGGCCTACCCTGGGCAGCCTGGCTGTGCTCGGCGAGATCAGCATCAGCGGTACGATGATCAAGGTGGATGAACTGGCCAACACGCTGCAGTGCTGCCTTGACAGCGGCGCAAAGAAGGTACTGATCCCATCGCTTTCCATGATTGATTTCACAACGGTACCCGCGGATCTTATGGGTGCGTTTCAGTTGATTCCGTACAGTAGCGCGGAGGACGCGGTGTTTAAGGCGCTGGGGGTCGAGTAAGGCCATTCGGATTGAGAAATAGGAGGGAATCACAATGAATGCTGAAAACCAGTTTGACTGGGTAGAGTTTTATAAGGAATTGGCGTCAAAGCTGCTTCAGTATAAGGCCAGCCGAGCCGATCTCGTTGATAAGGTCAAACAGATTTACGGAAACCACCAGTATCAACATACCCACGCTGGAAAAGGATAATTAGCTGGTCGACATTGATCCCTTCACCTTCTTTGGTCTCTTCAATAAAAGCTCAATGAAGGAGGAAAATCGGGTAAAGATTCTCTCTGCCATTGCCAGCTTGTTTTCCATCTCCGCACCGGTGCCTACATCCTTCAGCAGTATTCCTGTGCTAAACAATCAGAATGCCACTTTCTATTCTGAAGCATGTATAAGCTGGGGATTTTGTTATTAGTATGAGAAGCTTCCAAGGTGGATTGGAATAAAGCACCAATACGGGTTCTATTAGTTCTGCTTACGTAATGCTAATCCCAAATCTTGACAAGGTCTATCCTCGGTTTTACCGCTGGCTGCTCAAATCATCCGTATACATCAATGCTATTCAAAGTACCACGAATATGGTTCGAGATGGACAAGCAATGAGGTATGCAAACTTTATACAGGTTAGGCTATACGATGTCCCTTTGGATGAGCAGGAGGAAATAGCTGATTATCTCGATGAAAAATGTCTCGCTTTAGATGAACTCATTCGGCAAAAAGAGTCTTTGTTAATAACATGTGATATTCCTTTTTTTTTCGTTTTTTTTGCTTGTGAATAATAGCTGCAGCCCTTTGCTTTCAATGTATGCACTTTTTGTGTTTTGAGGGTCATTTTGAGGGTCAATTTTTGAAAAACAGTCGAAAAAAGATAGAAAAAAAGATCATTTTTCAGCATTAACTTGTCATATCTGGTATTTGGCTATCACTCCAAAAACATGAGAAAAGCCCTGAAACTCAATGGCTTCAAGGCTCTGATTTGCAGCAGGGGCAGAAGGATTCGAACCCTCAACAAAGGTTTTGGAGACCCACGTGTTACCATTACACCATGCCCCTGTATCCGCAACAGACTAAATTATACGGATGTGATACCATTTTGTCAAGCAGTATTTCAGCGTACTACCACGAAACGCAGCAGAAAATATCAGCGCATTAGGTCATACATCATGATTCCTGCAGCTATGGCAGCATTCAGCGATTCGGCTCCTCCACGCATGGGCAGACGAAGATGATGCGTGGCTTCGGCTTTTACAGCTTCGGAAACACCGTTTCCTTCGTTTCCAATAATCAGGACAAAGGAAGAAGAAACATTTTTCCGCTCAAAGAAAGGTTCGCCGTCCAGCTGGGAGGAGAGAACTGAAAAACCTTTTTCCCGAAGATCACAAAGTGCTGCGGGAAGATCCTGAGGAAAAGCGAAACGCATGCGGAAGATGCTTCCCATGGTGGAACGGAGAACTTTCGGAGAAAACAGGTCAGCGCATTCCGGTCCGAGGAGTATTCCGTCAAATCCTGCAGCATCCGCGGTGCGGATAATCGTACCTGCGTTGCCGGGATCCTGTACAGCGTCCAGCGCTACAAAACGGGTACCTTCCAGGGGAAGGACACGTCGTGAGAGTACTGCGGCGATTCCCTGGGGCGTGCGGGTATCGGTTACAGCGGCAAAGGCATGCGCTGAAAGGCGGAATGCCGGAATGTTTTCAGGAAGCGTGAAGGATGGAGCATAATCTTCACGTATCAGTACGGAAAGGATCATGAAATCAGAAGAAACCGCTTCCAGCACCATCCGGGAGCCTTCAACAAGAAACGCGTCAGCTTCTGCGCGGCCCTTATGGCTGCCAAGCGATTTCCAGAATTGTACGCGGGGATTTTTGACAGATGTAATCAGTTCCATAGGCGCTCCTTTCACGGCATGAGATCCAGAAGATTTCCGATCCATGCGGAGAGGGAATCATAGGGACGGGGAGTATCCGCAGGCGGGAAAGACTGGTCAATGGAAGATGAAATCAGCGATTCTCCGAGGGCGGAGAAAGGATGATAGTAATCATTGGTATAGAAACCGGGGAAGAGAAGTTCCGAGGCAGCCGGGAATTCTCGGTGGAAACGAAGCAGGAATTCGGGAAGCAGTTCAGCCGGACGTACAGCGATGGAAGCAGGCACGGCGGAGGCGGGCGGCAGCATATGATACACTTCCTGCAGCATTGAAAGACCGACCGGAATCTCCATCTTTTTCTCTGAAGAAAAGAGGAGAGAAATGGAAGCTACCCGCCTGTTCCGGAACATGGAAAGGAAATGCCAGAGCGATGTCTTCAGCGGCGGAGGAAGCGCTTCGAGCAGAGATGAACCCCGACCGGCAAGGCAAAGAGACATTTGTTCGGGAAGAAAATCATTTTTGTTCGGATCAGCCGCCAGCTGAAGCAGTACCAGACCGGAGAGCATCAGCAGGTAGGAGAAAAACAGCAGCAGCAACGCTCCTGAGCGGGTAATTGTACCGCCGGATGCAAGGCTGAGCGCAAGAGAAATCAGAATGCTCAGATGGTCTGATATGAAATAATCCAGCGCCACCCGTGCTTTGCGAAGCGCAGTGGTATCTGTACGTGCGGCATGAAGCGCGCGTGTCAGGAGAGATAGATTGCGGCGGAAAGTTTCGTCCGGATAAAAACCGAATTCACGGGTCAGAAGATCAGGATCCCGCAGAAGCGAGGGGAGCAGCATATAATGGATTCCGAGCGGTATCTGGCACGTACGGACAGCCTGTTCGCGACCGCGGAGGAAAAGGGAAATATCAGCTGTACACGCGCCAAGATCCAGGACCATAAATCCTCCGCGCGTATCATCCGGAGAACAGTAGCGGAAATAAGCACCAAGCGCGGAGCTCTCGGAGGCAAAGGAAACGGGAAGACCATCCGGAGGTACGGAATATCCGCTTTCCAACAGTACGTTTCCGCAGATTGAAAGAAACAGATTCATGAGGGTTTCCCGGCCTTCCTTCGCCATTTCATCCGGCAGGGAGAAACGCATGGAAACAGAAGAAGCGCCGTCACATCTTGCCTGAAGGGCGGACATCAGCAGCACCTGATGCAGGCAGAGAAAGCCCGAACGTCCTTTTTCCTCCTCCCATTTCAGACTTGTGTAAACAGCATCCGAAGGCGTGGAGAGAAGATCTTCCAGATCAGAAGACATCAGAATGATTCCGTCCACGAAAGGTACAGGGGAAGATCCCGGCACGTTGCGGAAAAGGCGTGAAACGGTGGGAAGCAGCGCGGATACGGGTACAGCAGGAATAAACTCCCTGCGCAGAAGATCCCGTGAAGCCGCAGGATTGTTCATCAGCGTACGGACCATGACAGGTCCGTGCAGCGGTCTACGCTGTCCGCCGGAGGCAATAACCACAGAAGTACCGGAAGAGCCGAAATCAACACAGATCTCTACCGGATCTGAAGATTCGCGAATAGGCTGCGGAAGAAGATTTGGAAGGATTCCGGCTGTTTTCCCATCCCGTGAGAGGGAGAAACAAACCGGGAAGGATTCGAGGACAGCCGCAAGACGCTTATCTGAGATTTCCGGAACTTCAGTAAAGATACCGTTTTCCGGAAGAACGGACAAGGCATACGGTGCCGTCATATGCGCGTATACGAAATATGCTTTCCATTCATCCCTCGGGAAAGGAACTGAAGGCCAAACAGCGACAGTAGGAATATCATGCGCATAGAGGTGCAGGATTTCCTCCGGAGAATAGCAACGGATCAGCCGGACCGGGAACGCGCCGTCCAGCGTGAGCGTTACACGGAAAGATCCGTCTTCATTCGGTGAAAAGGAGAGAAGTCCGGGACGGAGCAGTGTGCGTCCTTCCGGCAATGTACAAAGCGCATGCCCGAAAGACGGGGAAAGAGGCGGCAGAACCGCATCCGGCTGAAGAACGGACGCTTCCTGATTTCCGGCAGGCTTCTCGCGCGGAAGAACTGTACACATGGCGGAAAGCATCGCGTCACCGATTACATCTCCGCCGCGGGCCGGAAAAACAGCAAGAAGATCTGAGAAAGGATCAAGTGCATATTGAGGCAGCGTATCTCCGAGGCATTCACGCAGTACGGTGAGCAGGGAAGGAGATTTTGAATCCCAGGGCCACTCAATGGAAGGTTCCTTTCTGATAACCGGCTTTTCCGCATCCACAAGGAGTGTATTCGCTGACTCGCGGATTTCAGGAAGAATATCCGGGAAACGTGCAAGAAGATGATGCAGGCCGGTAACAAGGGCATCCCTGTAATCGTCCGATGAGTCGGAAAGAATCTCACATTCCGAAGCAAGACGTTTCAGTGTATAATCCTCGCCGGCCGCATGCGGGCTGTCCAGTAAAAGCGAGGAATCCTCTCGGGCAAACGGGATATCCCGATACAGGTAAAGGACTTCTTCCGGAATATCTGTACAGGAAGACGCCGAAAAACCGGAAATCCCAGTGATACAGGAACCAATCCTATCTTCGCCAAGGAAATGCTCATAGAAGCAGGGGAGTTTTTTCAGGGAAGGCGCATAGGCGGGAAGGGTCTGCAGACCACATACCGCGCGCAGTCGGGTAAAAAAATGCCGGTCTTCATGGAACGGGGCGCGGCTGCGGGAGATATCATTCCGGAAATTCTGCAGGAAAACACGGAATTCAGGCGGCATATCTTCCGGCAGAGCGGGAAGCCAGGCGTCCAGGCATTCCAGAAGCAGCCGGCGGTCTCCTTCGCCAAGGTAATCACACGGATCAGAGAAAGAAGCGTTTTCAGGGTTAAACCAGGTTGCAAAAGCAGGAATCAGGCCGCGGTAAGCCGCTGTGCGCCGGGCCGGAAGAAAGGCTTTACCCGGAAGGATCAGAGCAAAAGGGTAAACGTTATCCTCTGCTGCAAAAGAAATAATGTATACTTTTTCCGAAAGGTTGGCGGACAGCCAGTAACGGAGCAGGGGGGAAGCCTGCGGCTCGCAGCATGTGACGGAAATATCTGCCTCCCCGGGGAAACGGCGGCGGTACTGGCGAAGAAGCAGCATTGCAAGAACTCCGCGCTGTTCAGCGACGCTGTATTCCGGAAGACAGGTATCGGGCAGCAGGGAGATTACATCGCGGATCCGAAGCAGGGGAGTATCCGGAATCAGATCGGGAAGAAGGGGAAGCCCAGGCATTACGCTTCGGGATATGAAACTGCAGGACGAAAGTTCGGCTGTGCAAAGTTCATAAGCTTTGGCAAGCATCAGCGGAAGCGGACGTTCCGTCACAAAGTTTTTCAGGGAAGACTGCAACTGTTTCCAGCGGGTCTTTGGATCCGGTTCAGGCAGATCCGGAAAAAGGAGCGGAACTCTGGAATTGAATTCTTCACCGGCAATAAGCTGTTCAAGAATATGGCAGGATTCAGCGATAAGCGGCGTACCGCTGTACGGATCAGTACCGGAAAGCCCTGATTTCGGAACTGCGGAAACGGATGAATATATATTATCGTGAAAAAGTTCGGATTCGCATCGCTCCACGGCCGCTTTCAGCAGACGAACGCGGCGTTCCTGCTTCAACCTTGTCAGATGATCCGCGTTTTCATCAGGAGAAGCGGCTTTGATTTCTGCTTCCTTCAAAGCAGTCCTGCATCGAAAAAGGCAATCCTGACGCACCTGGAGCGCGCGATATCCCCCGAGAACGGAAAGCGTTTCATTCCTTGCTCTTTCTTCTTCCTCCAGCTGTTGCTTCATATCCTCAAGACGGCGTATCAGTTTTTCCTCTTCCGTATCATCCAAAGAAACACGATGGACAGGACGGACAGCGTCCAGACCGGATTCACGCGCTTCCGCAACAGACGTATCGTATTCAGACGCAACGGTAATATAGCGTCCGCATGCATCCACTGACTTTTGCCATAGAGACACGTTTTCGGAGGAAAAACGAAGAGCGGAGGGAACAGACCGGAGAAAACGAAGGCAGACTGAAAGAACGGTTTTCAGCGTTTTTTCAATCTGATCCAGTACCGGCAGAAGATTCTTGTTTTCCGCAGCAGAAAAAAACTGACGGAAAAGGGAAGTTCTCGGATTCAGCGCCAGGGAACGCAGACGCGCGGGATGTGAAAGGAAATTCCGAAGGGAAGGAATCACATCGGCCAGAAGCCATACGGACAGATTCATATACGACGCGAAAGAACCAGCCTGATTCCCAAGCGAACTGACGGAAAGGGTTCCGTCTGTTTCACGTGTATGCAATCCGGGAGAAGGAAGTTCTTCCCTGCCGTGGATTATACCGAGTACACGCGCTGCGGAAACAGCAAGAATCCGGAAAGAATCCGGAAACTCCATCATGGATGAAGGAAGAGACAAAAGCCAGGCGGAATCCGCCCCGCGCAAAGGATCCGTATCATTCATGCGGAGCAGTTTCCGGCTTTCAACAGCTTCAAGCATGGTTTTCAGACCGTTGAAAAAGCCGGAAGGCACCGGAGAAGCAGACACGGCCAGCGCAATGACAAAAACAGACAGCGGTCTGTTTTTGAAGCGGTTCCGAAAATCCTGAAGCATCACAAGGAGGATGCCCGCCGCAAAAGGATCGGTCAGATCCGCAATGCAGGAAAGCCGGACAGCATGATTTTGATCCAGTTCTGTCCGGATTGTATTCAGCCAGGCAAGAAAAGGAGAAACAGACTCATCCTGCGTTTGCTCCAGAAGATCTGAAAAACTCCATTCAACAGCTTCCCGGTCCGTCTGGCAGGATAAAGGAAGCCCTTTTCCGCGAAGTGCGGAAATCAGCAGGGACGCGTCCGGATTTTCCGAAAGATCATGAAAAGAGTGAAAAACCGGTGAACATGACTGAAAAGAAAAATCCACCGGAAAAAGGCAGCAGTTGACGGAATCATCCAGCATACGGCGGCAGGAGGCAATATCCGAAACAAGTTCAGCTGTCTGAGTGTTATTTTCACCGGAGGATGAAAGGCTGAATATATTCAGACGCCCGGCAGATTCTGCGGCGCCGCAGGACAGGGCTGTAACAATATCTGGCAGCAGCTTATCGGCGGCAGTGCCGATGCTGAGCAGAAAGGAAGACATGAAATCACTCCTTCAAGACGATAAAAGGGTTACCGCTCAGGAGTGGTAACCCTCGAAGACCTGCCGGTATGAAAGACAGTGAAGATAGCTTTCCGTTTTACAGCGCGGCGGGATAGCTTCCGTTTTCGTGAAGTTTTTTCAGTTCGCCGGCAACATAATCCTTATCCTCTTTGTACGTCACGCCGAACCATACTGCTTTCGTGGAAAGAACTTCTACCTGGAGCCCCGTGGTGTGCATCATCGTATCCACAAGCGCCGGCAGCAGACATTCCTTCTTCAGGGGATCCCCGGAAGGATCCTGCAGGAAATCACTCAGGTACTTTGTGCCCGCTTCAAAAAAGGAAGGATTGAATCCCCACATATTCATGGAAACGAGAGCGTCCGGATCGAGAATCACTCCGTCCGGATTATCGTGGATATCACGGATTGTTCCATCCGGGAAAGGAAGGATACTGTATGTTTCAGTAACCTTGACAAGATGGCCACTTTCGTCCGTCGTGCAGACGCCGCGGGTCACATGACCGTTTTTTGAAACCGTGTTCTTCAGATAATATGCAACCATGGACGCTTTGTTCTCTTCTGTGCGAAGGCGCCTGAGAGAAGAAGCCATGGCGACAAAAGCGTCTTTCCCGTAATAATCGTCCGCGTTGATGACGGCAAAAGGCTCATGAATAAGATCCTTCGCGCACATGACGGCATGAACCGTTCCGTAAGGCTTTGTGCGGTCGGCAGGAGGGATAAACCCTCCGGGGAGGGAGTCATATTCCTGATATGCGTAGGAAACGCTGACTTTCTTGGCAATTTTGTTACCGATTAATTCACGGAACATCTGGTCCATGCTGCGGCGGATAACGAAAACAACCTTGTCAAAACCTGCTTCAACCGCGTCATAAATAGAATACTCCATCAGGATTTCACCATTGGGCCCGATACGGTCCACCTGCTTATTACCGCCATATCTTGAACCGAGGCCGGCAGCCATAATCAGAAGTGTAGTGTTCATGCCAGAAAACTCCTCCATTCCTTAAATCCGCTAAAATTTTACCACAGCGCAAAGACGTATGTCAACGAATGGAAAAAGGATCAGCAGAGAACAAAGAGGTTTACTTTTTAATATAAGAATGATAAAATTTATTATTAAGCTGTATCATAATGGTACAGCAAGGGACTACGCCGGAAACGGCGGAAAGGGAACAGAATGAGCCAGAATGGATATCATCCCCAGGGGATGCAGGGATACGGACAACCGAACGCCCAGTATCCCAATACACAGTTCCAGCAAACCGGAATGAGCCAGGGATATCCACCCGCGCAGGGAACGCAGGTTCCGGGCGGATACGGATATGATGCATACCGGCCGACTGCAGCGCCGGGTTACTCTGCTCCTTCCGGCCAGGTTCAGAAAGGATATACAACTCCGCAGGTTCAGTTCAATACCGGTATAAACCAGGGATACAGCCAGGAGAACCCGCAGCCTGTTCAGCCATATCAGCCTTACACCTCCTCGCTGAACGCACAGAATCCGCCGTACAGCATGCCTGGCGGTTATAATGTACCGCCGCAGCAGGGAGGCACGCAGGGAAGCTTTATTCCGCAGACACCCTACAGTCCCGGATATACCAGCCCCGGATACCAGCCGCCGCAGCAGGGAGGATATCCTCCGGCCGGATACCAGCATGGATATCAGCAGGGATACCAATCAGGATACAGCAATCCATACGGTCAGATGGGCAGAGTCCAGCCCCCGGCGCAGGAGCCTGCATATAATCCGATCCCCCTGAACGGAGGCGGTTACGTACCGCAAAAGGTTCCTGTCAGGCGGCAGCCGTTCACCGTGCGAAACTGGCATCTGATCGCAGCCGGTGTCCTGCTGATTGCGCTTTTCGTTTTTGCTGTCCTGGTTCTGAAGAACACACCGATGAAGATTCTGCTAGTGATTCTTGCAGCGGGCACCGCGGGACTGCTGTGGGTTAAACCGCTTGTGGCAGAGAACAAACGGCTGACGTATTCCATACTCGCACTGGCATTATGCCTGCTGACCGCTGTCAGCTTCCTGATGAAGAAACCGGCAGCGGATACTTCCGACAAAGGTAACAGCAGCGGAAAAACCGCAGCCGGCGAAAATCTGCCGGGCTCGGGCGAAATACAGGAAATCAATCCTGATAACGCTTCCGGACTGAATGCCCGGGTGGAGACTACACCCGCGCCGGAATCGAAAGACGGCAACCTGCGTGAACGTCTGGTAACTTTCTTTACTTACTGGAGCGGAAACAGGCAGGACGAGATGCTTCCGCTTTGCGCACCCAGCTGGCAAAGCAAGCAGGAAAATCCGCGCACCGCGCTGTTCTATCTTTTACAGAACCGGGTGCCGACGGACTGCCTGATCGAGAGCGTCAGCGGAACAGAAGCTGATACCAGCCGGAGAGTTACGATAACCACCCATATCGACCGGCACAACGGGAGGAATCCTGAGAAATTCAGAATGACCGTTCTGATGACCAAGGAAAACAACGAGTGGTATATCGATCCGCAAAGCCTGCAGTCGTATGAAACCCTTGAAACACCGGATCCCAATATTACGCCGACCGTTGCGCCGACTGATACACCGGCTATTTATTCCAATACGACACTGTATTACAATTCAAAAGGCGGCGAATATTATCATTATGATCCGGACTGCGTAAATGTTAGCAAGAAATTTAAGCCGATGGCAACGTTTACTTACGGGGAACTCAACAACGAACCGTACAGCAAGCTGAAACCCTGCAATGTATGCGGAGCTCCTCTTCGGCCATGAGTATTGTTGAGCAAAGGCTTAAACCATGCGCGTTACCGAAAGGCAGATGCCTTGCCGGTTTTTCCGGAGGCGCGGACAGCACTGCGCTGATAATGATACTGGCCGCGGAAAAAGAAGAGGGTCTTATTGAACCGGAAGCGATCCACGTCAATCACGGGCTGCGCGGAAATGAATCGGAACAGGACGAAGCGTTCTGCCGGGAACTGTGCATGAGGCTGAATATTCCGCTGCGTACCGTTCGTGCGGATACCGGCGGAAGGACAGATGAAAACGCCTGCCGGGAAGCTCGCTTCCTGTGCTTCCGGGAAGCAATGGACGAAACCGGAATCCACAGCCTTGTACTGGCACATAACCGGGACGATGTGACGGAAACATTCATGATGCGGCTGATGCGCGGTGCCGGGGTACAGGGACTCGCATGCATGAGTCCCAGAGATGAACGGGAAGGATATGTAATTTACAGGCCGCTGCTGCACTGCGGCCGCGAGGAAATCCGCAGAACGCTGCGGGAAGCCGGCATTCCGTGGCGGGAGGATTCCCTGAACCGCAGCGATAAATATCTGCGGAACAGGGTACGGGAGCAGCTGATCCCGATGATGGAAGAGATGACGCCGGGCGCCGCGGAGCACATCGCGCAGGCTGCAGCTGTGCTGACCCGGGAAAACCTGGCAATGCAGGAGGAAACCGACCGATACCTCGCCGCGTACAGCAGGGACATTCTGCTGGAAACCGACGCGCTACAAAACATGCCGGACGCTTTTGCAATCCGGATTCTGCGGACCTGGTGGCAAAAAAACACACCGCTGCTGAAGGAACACGCGCTGAACGCCCGGCAGACGGAAGAGCTTCTCGCACTGGCAAGATCAGGCCGGGGCAAAATGAACCTTCCCGGAGGCCTCTTCGCAGTTAAGGGTCGGAACGGAATCTACATTTCCGGGCTGACCGGGAAAACGAATGAGGAAGTACCGTTTGAAAGCGAAGAAGTAAGCTTTGGCGCGGTTACGCTCAGACGGCTTCCTTCCCTTGGAAATCCGGGAGACGGCGTGATGTGCCAGGAAGCGCCTGAAGCGTATTTCCGGGGATGCGTTATCCGCACCAGGAGACCCGGAGACAGAATCCGGCCGTTCGGAATGGAAGGAACACGGAAGCTGCAGGATTACCTGACAGACCGCGGAATCGACGAACCATGGCGGGACCGTATTCCGCTGCTGTGCAGAGGGCAGGAAGTTATCCTCGCGGCCGGCGTCGGCGCCGGTGCAATCCCGCGGTGGCGGGCGGATGCGGACAATATAAGGATTGAATGGACGGGTGAAATGCCCTGGAGAAGGAATGAAAGGGAGGCGCGCAAAAGATGAACAACAACGCGGAACTGTACAAAGATCTGGACCGGATTCTTCTGACAAGGGAAGAAATCAGAGCGAAGGTACAGGAGCTTGGCGCGCGGATCACAGCGGATTACCAGGGCAAAAAGCCGGTGCTCGTATGTATCCTGAAAGGCGCTTCCGTGTTTTTCGCGGATCTTATCCGTGAAATTGAACTCCCGCTGACCCTCGATTTCATGGCGATCTCGAGTTACGGAAGCGCGACGAAGACAAGCGGCGTCGTCCGGATCCTGAAAGATCTGGACAATGACATTCTTGACAAGGACGTTATTATTGTTGAGGATATCGTCGACTCGGGCATTACGCTGAGCTACCTGCGAAAAATCCTGGTTCAGCGGGGTGCGCGCAGCCTGAGAATTGCCACACTGCTTGACAAACCGGCAAGAAGGAAGGTTGAGGATCTGCACGTGGATTATATGTGCTTCGATATTCCGGACGCATTTGTTGTAGGGTATGGACTGGATTATGACCAGACATACCGAAATCTTCCGGATATCGGTGTTCTCAGTCCGAAAATATATGAAAAATGAGATTTGCCCGCTGCCGGGCGGAAGATCTTGAATTTTAAGGAGGAACCCAGGTGAAACAGAAACCATCGAGAGGCATTCTCGGATACTTTATCCTGATCGGTACGCTGCTTGTGATTGCCATCCTGCTGAACGGTGGACTGAATCGTACCGTAAGCAAACGTATTGAATATCCTGATCTGCTGAAAGCAGTGGAAAAGGGCGAAGTGGGCCGGGTTGCCATCCGCGGCAATTCACTTGTCGGCGTTTTTGACGGAACGAAACGTATGACAATGACCGCGGACGTGGATTTTCCGGAAAGAAGCTATGACTTCGAAACGACAATCGGTGATGACTTCCTTGAGACTGTCCGGCAGATGAAGGCTAACAAGGAAGGAAAAAGTCTTTCCGATATAAGCGTATACGATCTTGATTTTGAGATTCAGTACCGGGCTCCTGTTATGATTCCATGGTGGTATGAGTTTATTCCGTACCTGATTATGCTTGGAATTATGGCTGTTGTCTGGTTCCTGATGATGCGCGCGCAGGGCGGCGGAAACGGACGTGTAATGTCCTTTGGCCGCAGCAGGGCGAGAATGCAGGATCCGTCCAAAAACAAAGTTACTTTTGCCGACGTTGCCGGAGCGGACGAAGAAAAGGAAGAGCTCCAGGAGATGGTCGACTTTCTGAAAAACCCGAAAAACTATACAGAAGTCGGCGCAAGAATTCCCAAAGGCGTGCTGCTGGTAGGACCTCCCGGAACAGGTAAGACGCTGCTCGCGAAGGCTGTTGCCGGGGAAGCAGGCGTACCCTTCTTTTCCATCAGCGGCAGCGATTTTGTGGAAATGTTTGTCGGCGTCGGCGCAAGCCGTGTACGCGACCTGTTTGAGCAGGCAAAGAAAGTTGCTCCCGCAATTGTTTTTATCGATGAGATCGACGCTGTAGGACGGCACCGCGGCGCGGGACTGGGCGGCGGACACGACGAACGCGAGCAGACGCTGAACCAGCTGCTTGTAGAAATGGATGGGTTTGCAGTAAACGAAGGCATTATCGTCATGGCCGCGACAAACCGCAGGGATATTCTGGATCCCGCGCTGATGCGGCCGGGGCGTTTTGACCGTCAGGTTACGGTGAATTATCCGGATCAGGACGGCCGCGTAGCAATTCTGAAGGTTCACAGCCGCGGAAAAAACCTTGCTGAAGATGTTGACCTGAATAATATCGCGAAACGGATGCCGTTTGCAACAGGTGCGGATCTTGAAAATGTGATGAACGAAGCGGCAATTCTTGCGGCGAGATCCCGCAAAAAGAAGATTGACCAGCAGCTGCTGATTGACGCGATTGCGCGGGTGCAGATGGGGCCGGAGAAAAAGAGCCATAAGGTGAACGAACAGGACAAACGGATGGTCGCATATCACGAAGGGGGCCACGCAATTGTCGGCCATATGCTGAAGGGATGCGATGAAGTGCATCTAATCACAATTGTGCCGCGCGGACAGGCCGCCGGACATACCCTTGCACTGCCTGCTGAAGAACATGACAATATGAGCAAGACCCAGCTGCTGGACCAGATTACCATGATGCTGGGCGGGCATGCTGCTGAAGAAGTCGCGCTCGGAGAAATCTATACCGGTTCGTCCAGCGATCTGAAACGGGCAACGGAGATTTGCCGAAAGATGGTAACGCAATTCGGCATGAGCGATAATATCGGTACGATTTATCTGGGCAGCGACCAGGAAGTTTTTGTAGGCATGGAATTTGGTCAGAGCCGTGAGTACAGCGAAGAAATTGCCGCAAAGATTGACCGGGAAGTAGCCGATATTCTGGGCAAATGTTATGAAAGGGCGAAAGAAATTCTCCGCGACAAAGCGGATCGCCTGGATGCCCTGGTGGACGCGCTGCTGAAGTATGAGACGCTGAACCGGGCGGAATTCCTGTCCGTGCTTGAAAAAGGAACGGTTGAAGAAGGACTTGGCAATGACAAGCCAAGAACCACCGCTGAAGTCCTGGAGGAAGCCAGGGATGTGCTGGCAGCTGAAGAAAAGGAAAGAGAAGAGGCTGCACGGCAGGCTGACGCAGAAGAGAACAACGATGGCAGCGACGGAGGACCGGAGCTGCTGAATTGAGCCATATGCACAAATCAACGAAAGGGGTGATGCGGAACGAATCAGCAGAATAATACCAATACCAGGCGTTCCGATCGCCGTACCAATCCGCCGCAGCGTGTGGCTAACGCCGCGGAACAGATGAGAAATACAAATCCATACGGTGCGTACCGGGGGTTTGTACCGCAGCAGACAGGTTCCCAGCAGCCGGCATATCACGCGGTTCCCCCGAGTACGCAGACCAGAAACGCAAATCAGCCGGTCAATTACAGTTACAACCCCGGCCAGCGCGGGTTCAGCAATCCGGTAATTCAGCAGAAACCGAAAAAGAAAAAAAAGAAAGTTGTTCTGACAGTATTCATTACGGTTCTGGCCCTTGTGGCAATCGGCGGTGCAATTTATGCAGGCATGACGATTTCCAGGGATATGGCTGAAAAACAGCGGATCAGCGATAAAGTAAGTCCATACGATAATCTGTATTGCCCCGGCGTGTATGTGGACGGAATTTCCCTGGGCGGAATGACGCCGGAACAGGCGATGAACTCCGTACAGAGCCAGATCAGCCAGCGGCACGACGCATGGCAGGTACAGCTGGTTTTTGAAGGTCAGACCGTAGCGAACATCAATACGGATCTTCTGAATATGAATACAGACCAGGCTGAACTGAATGCGCTGATGAACGACGCATGGCTGCAGGGACATAACGGAAGTCAGGCAGACCGTTATACACAGATGGAAATGCTGGAAAAAAACCCGTACAGCGTTTATACGGTACGTCCTGAAGGGGATACAAGCCGGATTGACAGTCTGCTCTCTCAGCTTAAAAGCCGGATTGATATTCCCGCAGAAGACGCGCAGGTGCTCGCGTTCGATACAACAAGGGTTTATCCATTTGTTTTCAAGGATGAAAAAGTCGGACGTTCACTGAATACTGAGCCGCTGAAGGAAAACCTGTACCAGATGGTGAGCACGATGACAAGCGGAACGGTTGAACTGATCCCGGAAGAGGTACGGCCGCAGACAACGGTGGCGGACCTTCAGAAGCACTTCGCGCTGCGGGGATCCTCCACTACTCCGATCGACAAACATTCCACCGAAGAACGGAATCTGAACATCAAACGCTGTTTTCAGCTGATTTCCGGTACGGTTGTACAGCCCGGAAAAAATTTCAGTTTCAATAAAACTGTAGGCGAAAGAAGTGTAATGAACGGGTTCTATCCTGCCATAGAATACGTCAACGACGAACACACCATCGGCATCGGCGGCGGCGCCTGTCAGGCCAGTACGACGGTATATCAGGCAGCAGTACGGGCAGGAATGGAAATTGTCAGCAGAAGACCGCATTCGGATTCTGTTTCATACGCTGAATACGGCAAGGACGCTACGGTGTATATGGGCGGCAAACAGATTGATCTGGTGTTTAAAAACACTACAGATGAACCAATATATATTACAGCGGATGTAGTCACGGATCCTGACAATTTAAGCCGGCTGATGACCAAGGTTTGCATCTATGGCGCAGATCTGGGAAACGTGGAATACCGGCTTGAAACAAAAACCATTGAAGTGCTGCCTTCTCTGATGGAACCTGTTTATGTGAGCGAAAAGGAAAACGCATCCTCCGCGAAAGACGGATGCATTGTGGACAGCTATCGTGTAACTTATACGGACGGAATGGAAACAAACCGCGAATTTCTTTTCAAGGACACATACAATCCGAAACCTGAAAAAATATACGACCCTTACATGGCAAAATAAAAAAACGGATAAAAAACGCGCCGGAGCAGAAACGCTCCGGCACGTTGCTTATCATACGGATCAGGCTTTGCCGTTGCAGCCGAGTACGTTTACGATCTTGTGCGCGACCATGTCATGCACGGCCTGGCGGGCAGGCTTCAGATACTGACGGGGGTCGAAATGATCCGGATGCTCCGCAAAGTATTTACGGATCACGGCGGTCATGGCAAGGCGGATATCGGAGTCGATATTGATCTTGCAGACGGCGCTGCGGGCAGCCTGGCGAAGCTGCTCTTCCGGAACGCCGATGGCACCGGGCATATTTCCGCCGTACTGGTTGATGATGCTTACGAATTCCTGCGGAACAGAGGAGGAACCGTGCAGCACGATCGGGAAACCGGGCAGCTGCTTGGAGCATTCTTCCAGCACGTCAAACCGGAGCTGAGGTTTTGTGCCGGGCTTGAATTTGTAGGCGCCGTGGCTGGTGCCGATGGCGATAGCCAGAGAGTCGCAGCCGGTGCGGGTTGCGAAATCAACAACTTCTTCTGGATGCGTATACATGGCTTTGTCGGCTTCAACGGAAACTTCATCTTCCACGCCGGCCAGCGTGCCGAGTTCTGCTTCGACCACAACACCGTGATCATGCGCATATTCAACAACTTTACGGGTGAGGGCAATATTTTCTTCATAGGGCTTGGAAGAAGCGTCGATCATAACGGAGGTGAAACCGCCGTCAATACAGCTCTTGCAGAGCTCGAAGCTGTCACCGTGGTCCAGATGCAGAGCGATCGGGATTTCGGGATTCAGCTCAACCGCGGCTTCCACCAGCTTGACCAGGTAGGTGTGGTTGGCATAGGCGCGGGCCCCCTTGGAAACCTGCAGAATGACGGGAGCCTTCAGCTCGCCGGCAGCATCGGTAATGCCCTGGATGATCTCCATGTTGTTGACGTTGAACGCGCCGATTGCGTATCCGCCGTCATAAGCTTTTTTAAACATTTCAGTTGTGGTAACAAGTGCCATGGCAGGAACCTCCTTCAACGTAATACATATATTATAGCACAGGATATAACGAAAAAAAAGTACAGCAGCAAACAAAAAGAGAAACTGCAGAGAGAAAAGGAAAACGGAAGGAAGACAACGGCAATGTTGCACAGAAAAAACGAAAAGAGTAAAATAGATATAATCTGAAGAAAACGGGAGGGAAAAGAATTGTACTCCATCGTACGTAAGCAGGAACTGAACGAAACCACAACGCTGATGGTTGTTGAAGCGCCGCTTGTAGCCAGAAAAGCTAAACCCGGGCAGTTTATTATTTTCAGGATTGACGAGGAAGGGGAACGCGTTCCGCTGACGATCGCCGGATATGACCGGGAAAAGGGGACAGTAACGATCATTTTTCAGCGTGTCGGATATACAACAGAGAAGCTGAATACCCTGGAGGAAGGTGACGCACTGCTTGACTTTGTCGGACCGCTGGGCGAACCCAGCGAAACTGAAGGTATCAGACGCGCAGCGGTAATCGGGGGCGGTCTGGGAGTTGCCATCGCTTATCCGCAGGCGAAAGCGCTGCATGACGCGGGTGCGGAAGTTGATCTGATCGTCGGTTTCCGGAACGAACATCTGATCATTCTGAAGGAAGAGCTTGAGGCTGCCTGTACGAATCTGATTGTCATGACGGATGACGGCAGTAACGGCAACAAAGGATTTGTTACACAGGCACTGGAAAAGCAGCTGCAGGCCGGACGGGAATATGATACCGTAATTGCCATCGGACCATTGCCGATGATGAAAGCCGTAAGTGAGATGACACGGCCCCTTGGTATCAAAACGATTGTCAGCATGAACCCAATCATGATTGACGGCACAGGCATGTGCGGCGGATGCCGGCTGACGGTGGGCGGTGAGACTAAATTCGCCTGTGTGGACGGACCGGATTTTGACGGTCATCTCGTTGACTTCGACGAAGCGATGGCCAGGGGCAGAATGTTCCGTCCGGAAGAAGCGAAAGCACGTGAAAAACACATTTGCAGACTAACCGGGGAGGCCAGATAAATATGCCGAATATGTCGATGGTAAAACATCCGATGCCTGAACAGGAGCCGGCTGTACGGGCTGCGAATTTCAAGGAAGTAGCGCTGGGATATACACGGGAAATTGCTGTTGAGGAAGCGGAACGCTGCCTTAACTGCAAAAACAGTCCCTGTGTGAGCGGGTGCCCGGTGAATGTGCCGATTCCCGGTTTTATCGCGAAAATTAAAGAAGGAGACGTTATCGGTGCGTATAATCTGATCCGGAGCCAAAATGCCCTGCCTGCTATCTGCGGACGGGTATGCCCGCAGGAAAGCCAGTGCGAAAGCAAATGCGTTCGGGGAATTAAAGGCGAACCCGTCGCAATCGGACGTCTGGAGCGCTTTGCAGCAGATACAGCCATGTCTGAAGGAAATGTACAGAGCGAAAAGAAACCGGCCTGCGGAAAGAAAGCGGCGGTTATCGGAAGCGGTCCTGCTGGGCTTACCTGCGCCGGAGAACTGGCAAAGGCCGGCTGGGATGTGACGATTTATGAAGCGCTGCATACAGCAGGCGGTGTTCTGATGTACGGTATTCCCGAATTCCGTCTGCCGAAGGCGCTGGTTGCGCGTGAAATCGAAACGCTGAAGGATATGGGCGTCAAAATTGTCACAAACGCTGTTGTTGGAAAGGCATTCACTGTGAAGGAGCTATTGGAGGAAGGCAACGACGCTGTATTTATCGGCAGCGGAGCAGGACTTCCCAATTTCCAAAAGATTCCTGGTGAAAACCTGTGCGGCGTCTATTCCGCCAACGAATTTCTGACCCGGCTGAATCTGATGAAAGCCTACACGTTTCCAGAACATGACACACCTGTCAAAATCGGCTCGCGTGTGGCGGTAATCGGCGGCGGGAATGTCGCTATGGACGCTGCCCGCTGCGCGAAACGACTTGGCGCGGAAGTCACTGTTGTATACCGCAGGAGTGAGAAGGAAATGCCGGCCCGGGCGGAAGAAGTGCACCACGCAAAGGAAGAGGGAATCATCTTCCGGATGCTTACGGCGCCAACGGAGATTACCGGAGATGATACCGGATTTGTGAAGAGCATGAAATGTATCGAAATGCAGCTCGGTGAACCTGATGAAAGGGGCCGCAGGCGTCCTGTACCGGTTGCCGGCAGTGATTTCGAGCTTCCCGTTGAAACAGTGATCGTAGCAATCGGCAACAGTCCGAATCCCCTGATTAAAAAGACCACACCGGAACTGCCCACAGAAAAGTGGGGAGGAATCCAGGCGGATGATACGGGAAGAACAGGCATGAAGAACGTATACGCGGGCGGAGACGCCGTGACAGGCGCAGCAACGGTAATTCTGGCCATGGGAGCCGGGAAGAAAGCTGCCGCCGCGATCCTGGAAGACCACCCGGACTGACTGGAAGGAGCAGGAAGAATTCATGACATTCGCCTTTGACGAACAGTTTGCCATGTTTGATATCACGCCGGTGGAGAACCAGTTTATCCTGGAATACATGCCGGGAGCAAAGGGCGAATATGTGAAAGTATACCTGTACGGCCTGCTTTGCTGCTACCATCCCAGAAAAGAAATGGACATGGAGAGCATGTGCAGGGAACTCGGTCTGACAGAAGATCAGATCATGCAGGCATTCCGATACTGGGAACGCCGGAGGATCGTACGCCGGATACAGGATCATCCGCCTGTCTGGCAATATATCAACATAAAGCAGCTGAACCTTACAAGCATTGACGCGCCGGAACCTGACTATGTGCAGTTCTGCAGGGAAATTGAAAACTGCTTTGAAGGCCGCCGTGAATTTCACGGTTCTGAAATGGCCGAATGCTATGAGTGGAAGGAACAACTGCATCTTTCCCAGGAAGCAGTACTGATGCTGCTGAAACACATGGAGCGGACCCGGGGGAAAAATTTCAGGATCCGGGATGCCGGAATTGTCGCAGAAATGCTTTCCAGGGAAAAGGCATTTACGGCGGAGGACGCGGAGCACCTGCTCGCACGGGACGAAATGATGAACGCCGGGTTCCGGGAAGTGCTGCGAAAGATGGGAAAACGATACAACCCTTCCGACGCGAATCTGGCACTGTACAAAAAGTGGCGCCAGGAATGGAACTTCACACAGGAAGCTGTTCTGGACGCCTGTGACCGGACCGGGACCGCGGATCCGAATCTTGCGGTTGTGGACGCGATTCTTGAACAGACATTCCGAAGCAGGGGAGGAAACAACCAGCAGCTGAACCGGAGCGATCTGGACGCATATGAGGCGGACAGGAAAAACCTGAAAAAAGTGCTGTCTGAAATCGGCCAGCGGAGCATTGCAACACCGTCGCAGCAAAAAACATACGATGAGATCAGAAAGCTGTTCCCAAACGACATCGTACTCATAGCCGCGAAGGAATGCGCCGCGAAAAAACAGCCGCTCGAATCCGTACTCAAACTGCTGAAAAGCTGGCAGGACCGCGGATTTACCAGTGAGCAGGAAATACGGGAACATGTCAGCGCGTTTCACGAAAAAGAGGAATATATGCGTTTCCTGCGGCAGAAATGGTCTTCTGTTCAGGGTACGGATACGAGCCAGAAAGCAATACAGATGCTGGAAAAATGGGAAGGTGAACTCGGATTCAGCCGCGAAATGATTACCCTGGCGGCTGAGCTTGCTTTCGAATCCAGGAAACCGCTGAGCTACATGGATAAAGTGCTGTCTGAATGGGCTGAAAAAGGAATCCGGACAACCGAGGAAGCTGAGAAAGAGAAAAAAGAACGGCAGGAAAAGGCTTCCGCAGGAGGAAGAAAAAACAGCGTAAAGGCTGTTGCGGCACAGCAGTATGTCCAGCGCGATTACGCGGGAGAACAGGAAGAAGCCATGCAGCGTATGCTTTCCGAATACGGAGGTCAGGAGAATGCGTGAAGATCTGCTGAACGAGCTTAAAGATGAATACGAGACAATACGTTCCGCCAACGAAAAGGAAGAAGCGGAACGCAGGAGCAGGATCAACCGGAATTATCCTGAAATTGCCTCTCTCGTGCAGGAACGGGAAAATCTTGTATTCGGTACGATAAAGAAAATACTGCATGGTACGGCTGAAGCGGAAAACCTGCCGGAAAAAATGGAAAACCTGAACCGCCTGATTGAGCAGAAACTGCTGAAATCAGGTCTGCCGGCAGATTATCTGTCGCCGGTTTACCGGTGTGCTGTGTGCAAAGACACAGGATATACGGGTGAACCGGTACGCGAACCCTGCGAGTGCCTGAAAAAGGCATATCAGCAAAAAATACGGGACCGGATCGGACTGGGAAAGAATGCATCGGAAACCTTCGAAAAATATGATTCCTCGCTGATACCGGACGAGCCCGTGAGCAACGGCGTGACACAAAGGCAGCTGACGGGGATTGCAAGGGATAAATGTGAAAAATGGGCAGACAGATATCCTGACGTGCAGCAGCGGGATATACTTCTGACCGGGGGAAGCGGGCTCGGGAAGACGTTCCTGATGCGCGCGATGGCCGCGAGACTGATTGAACGGGGACAGAATGTACTGATTGTCAGCGCGTATACATTTCTGCAGATGGCGCGGAAAAGCCATTATGAATCCGAGAACGGCGTACAGGAGCTGATGGAAGTTCCCGTGCTGATGGTGGACGATCTCGGAAGCGAACCGCTGATGCAGAATATTACCGTGGAACAGCTCTTTTTTCTGATCAATGAACGCCAGAACCGCGGAATGTCCACGGTGATCAGTACAAATCTGACGCTGCAGGAACTGAGGGAAAGATACACGGAACGCGTTGCGTCCAGACTGAACAATCCGAAGAACTGTATGATCCTTACGCTGGCCGGCCGCGATCTCCGGAAATTTGAAAGGTAACACGGATGAACATTCAGATTTATTTCGGTAAAAAGAATTTCGACACACAAAAGGCAGAACGCTATTTCAAGGAACGCAGGATTCCGTATCAGGGACTTGATCTGAAAAAACACCGGCTGGGAGAACGGGAAATCCGTCTGATGCTGGACGCTGTAGGTACAGACAGGCTGCTGGACCGGGATAACAGTAAAGTAAAAGAACATCCTGCCTGCTATTATGACCGGGCGGAGCTGCTGATTCCGGCTATACAGGAAAACCCGTGGCTTCTGAGAACTCCTGTTGTACGGAACGGGAATAAGGTAACTTCGGGATACTGTCCGGAAGTGTGGGCAGAATGGGAATAAACACGCTGTAAGATTTTCTGAAACCAATACTGAAAAGGATATGAAGTACCATTCTGCGCTGATTGTCTTTTCCTGCGCCGGATGGTATAATTGCATTCTGTGAAAGGAGATGTATACGCAGTGCAGAGTATGACAGGATGCGGAATCGGGAGAGTCCTGAACGATGGATGGGAAGTCACTGCCGAGTTGAAAACCGTAAATCACCGTTTTCTGGACATAAGCATGCGGCTGCCCAGGAACATTTCCTTTCTGGAAAAGATCGCACGGGACACAATCGGATCTGTACTGAAGCGCGGACATGCGGAAGTATTCCTGACGGTAAAAAAAACCGGAGCGTCCGGTACAGAGATTTCCATAGACCGTGAACTTGCAAAACAGTACTGCGAAGCAGGAAAAGCGTTGAGCGAGGAAACGGGCGCTGAATATGACCTGAGTGTCAGCAAGCTTCTCAGACTGGAAGGCGTCACAACGCTGGGCGAAAGGGAAATGGATCAGGAGCTTGTCAGTGTACTGTGCGCTGACGCGCTAAAACAGGCGCTGATGCAGCTGACAGAAATGCGGAAAAAAGAAGGGGAACACCTGAAGGAAGACCTGCGGACGCATCTGGACGCTGCCGCGGTATTACGGAACAGGATTGCCGGAAGGGCGCCGTCCGTAGTGTCGGAATACAGGGAGAGGCTTGAAGGAAGGCTGAAAACGTTGCTTTCTGACGGAGCGGATCCACAGAGACTGGCGCAGGAAGTCGCGATCATGGCAGACCGGTGCGCTATTGACGAAGAGCTTTCACGCCTGGAAAGCCATCTTCGGCAAATGCGCGTATATCTGGATGCCGAAGGTGAAATTGGGAAAAAGATGGATTTTCTGATTCAGGAAATGAACCGCGAAGCCAATACGATCGGATCAAAAGCCCAGGATACAGAGATCGCACAGTATGTTGTTGATTTGAAGAGTGAGATCGAAAAGCTGCGTGAGCAAATCCAGAATGTGGAGTAAAGTATGAAGTTTATTAATGTCGGGTATGGCAATATGGCTGCGGCGCACAGGCTGATTGCAGTCGTATCTCCTGAAGCGGCCCCGGTGAGAAGACTGATTCAGGACGCGAGGGATGCCGGCCGTGTGATTGATGCTACATGCGGTCATAAAACAAGGGCTGTGCTTGTGACGGATTCGGAGCATGTGATCCTTTCACCGCTGATGCCGGAAACAATTGCAGCGCGTATTGACGGAAAAACAGAGGAGAAGGATTCATGAAAGAGAAACGCAACGGAATGCTTCTGGTTATTTCCGGCCCTTCCGGCGCCGGGAAGGGCACGCTTGTCTCAAAGCTGCTTGACAAAGATCCGACTTTTGCTTTTTCAGTCAGCGTTACCACACGCGCACGGCGTGAAAATGAAATAGAAGATGTGCACTACCACTTTATTTCCGATGCGGAATATGATAAACTGCTCAGCGAGGATGCGTTCCTTGAGCACGCCAGCGTACACGCGCACCGGTACGGTACGCTGAAAAGCGAAGTGTATGAAAGGATCAGCCGCGGGCAGAATGTGCTTCTGGACATTGATCCTCAGGGCGCCAGATCTGTGATGGAAAAGGAGAAGGACTGTGTCAGTGTTTTCATTCTTCCTCCAAGCTATCACGATCTGAAGGTGCGCCTTCATACACGCAATACGGAGAACGAAGAAGAAATCCGGAGGCGGCTGAATAATGCCAGAGGCGAAATTGCCCAGATGGAAAAATATCGCTATCTGATCGTGAATGATGACCTGGAGCTTGCGTTCGATCAGCTGGTTGCCATCGTCAGGGCGGAAAAACAGAATTCAGTCCGCTACTTTCCGGAGATTGAAGACTAAGACAGGAGGAATTGAAAAATGTCTATTGTTGATCCGAGTGTACTTGAACTGCTGAACCATGCTGACAGCCGCTATACGCTGGTGGTGGAAGCGAGCAAGCGCGGCCGCGAAATTGTGAACGGTGCACTGCCGATGATTGACGCGGAGGGGATGAAGCCGCTTAAAACCGCAGTTGAAGAAATTAACCGCGGGCTGCTGACATATGATAAACCGGCTGAACTGGAGGAACAGGCATAAAATGAATCTGACCGGCAAGAAAATTGTGCTGGGTATTACGGGAGGCATCGCAGCGTATAAAAGCGCTGAAGTTGTCTCCCGTTTGCGTCATGCGGGTGCAGAGGTTCATGTAATCATGACTGAAAACGCGACGAAATTTGTCGCTCCGCTGACATTTCAGACACTGTCGGCCAATCCGGTAATAACGGATACTTTTGCGGCGCCGGAATACTGGAATGTGAAGCATGTAGCGCTGGCCCAGCTTGCGGATGTTTTTGTAATTGCTCCGGCTACAGCGAATATTCTCGCAAAAATGGCGACAGGCATTGCCGATGATATGCTGAGTACCACAGTTCTTGCGACAAAAGCGCCTGTACTTGTGGCTCCGGCGATGAATACTGGCATGTGGACCGCGGAAGCAACAGTGCAGAATACTGAAACCTTGCGGAAACGCGGCGTTCATTTTGTCGGGCCTGACAGCGGAATCCTCGCGTGCGGCGATAAAGGCGCCGGAAGAATGAGCGAACCGGAAACGATTGTGGAAGCAATTTCAGACATCCTGAACAGAAAAAAAGATCTTGCAGGCCTGAAGGTACTGGTCACCGCCGGCGCTACCCGGGAGAGACTGGATCCGGTACGCTTTCTTACAAATGATTCAAGCGGGAAAATGGGTTTTGCGCTTGCGGAAGCCGCCAGGGACAGAGGCGCAGAAACAACGCTTGTAAAAGGAAGTACAACCGCAAAGATTCCGGACGGGATCCGGATCATTGAAATTGAATCAGCGGCGGATCTGCTGCGCACGATGAAAAAAGAGTGCTGCACACAGGATGTTGTTATTCAGGCCGCGGCGGTAGCTGATTACCGGGTGGAAAACCCTTCAGCAACAAAAATCAAGAAAAAAAAGGGCGAGCCTCTGGTGATTACGCTGGCGGAAAACCCGGATATTGCCCAGGCTGTGGGCACGATGAAAAAAAACGGACAGACGCTTGTAGGGTTTGCCGCTGAAACAGACCATGTTCTGGAACACGCTGCGGAGAAACTCACCGCAAAAAATCTTGATATGATTGTTGCCAACGACGTAACAAAACCCGGAGCCGGATTCAATACGGATACGAATATCGCTACGCTGATAACAGGAAACGGAGCGGAAGAGCTTCCGATCATGCGCAAAAGGCAGTTGGCTGACATTATCCTGGACCGTATAACAGAAATACGGAACAGCTGACAGAGGCAATTCAAAAAACCGTTCATAATGAACGGTTTTTTGAAATCGGGGCAGCAGCATTCGCCTGATCCGCGCATCAGTTATTCCGGAACAGTCTGGTCAAAAGGGAGATCCAGAACGTTGGTCCCGTCATTCCAGAGACGATCAAGTCCATAATACGCACGCTCTTCCCGATGAAAAAGGTGCACCATGATATTCCCGTAATCAAGAACAGCCCAGCGGCCTTCCCGGGCTCCTTCGCTCCGGCGCAGCAGCTGCCCGCGCCCGGACATATATTCTTCGGTATAATCTGTCAGGGAAGATACCTGGACTGCTGTCCTTCCGCTTGCGATGACGAGATAATCACATAAAACCGTAAGATGGGAAACCCTGAGTACGGTAATATCCGTGGCTTTCTTTTCATAGAGAAGGGACGCGAGCTGAAGCACCAATTCCTGTTCCTGCATGAGATTCCTCCTGTCTGAAATGTGATGAATTATCAGTCATTCAAAGATGAATTGCGAACGGCCGGGAGTGTTTTTAGCCAGGCAATCGTGTCAGCGGTTCGCGGGTGAAGGTACTTCCCTCCGGACAGTACATAATCCGCTGTGGCTTCGAGAGAATGCAGAAGCGCACATTCCAGCGAAGTTTCCGCAAGCCTGCGGGTTTCTTCCAGAAGGGGAAAGCTTTCCCGGTTAGGTTCGATAAAATCAGCCAGGCAGACACACATAGCCAGCAAAGTCATTCCGGCATGACCGGTATTATGATACGCGATTGCGTCCAGCTCTTCACGGTCAGTTATTCCATAATCCTTTTCGGCAATATAGGATCCGACGACGGAATGAAGCAGCGCACCCGATTCCAGAAAGGCAGGATCCTCCGTAATGCGGTGCTTTACAGCAATTTTCCGCATTTCGGAAAGGGGAAGGCATTTGGCGCAGTCATGAAACAGGCCTGCTTCCTCCGCTTTCTGCGGGTCGATTCCATACCGCAGCGCAAGGGTTCGCGCAGTACGGGCAACGGAAAGAGAATGGGCAAAGCGGTGCGGCTTAAGAGCTTTAAACAACTTAACGACCCGGCTGCGCAATTCAGGAATGACTGGCGTAACGCCGTACAGGCCGAGAAGATCGCAGTATTCCTGTACGGACGGGCAGAGAGCCGAAAAAACAGCGGGAGGATCCAGCGGAATCAGCTCGTCTCCTGGATACAGGCGGGAGAGTGATTCCACTGACGCATTTTTCATATCAACCGGAACAAGTTCCTTACAGCCGGCGCAGGCGGCGACCAGCATCCGCCAGCGGTCCCTGCGGGGAGCGCAGACAGATCCTTTTACAGAATCCTGAAGAACAAGCAAAACACGTTCCAGCCCGAGGGACGCTGCCGCGGAACGGCACAGCCCGGTATGCTCAAGGGTAACCGGGTCAAAAAAATCAATCATGAATCCCGTGCGGAAAGCGGACAAATGAAAAAGCCTCCTGAAAAGATCCTGAAGCGTATATACAGACAGTTCTTATACTTTAAAGATTATAAACCAATCCGGAGAAGAATGGAAGAGGAAACAGACAATATTTTTCTGAAAGGGTTGCAATTTGCTGACAAACATGATATTATGCCATGCGATGGTTTTTTAAGGATCCTAAGGGAGGTGAACCGAGTTGCCGAATATCCAGTCCGCCAAGAAACGCGTTAAGGTCAGCGAGAAGAAGAATCTTCGCAATCGCATCGTGAAGAGCGGTATGCGTACGTCCATCCGTAAGTTTGATGCCGCTGTTGCTGCCGACCCGTCCAGCGCCAATGAGCAGTTGTCCGCGACTTCCGCCGTGATCGACAAGGCCGCATCCAAGGGCGTTATTCATAAGAACGCTGCCAACAGGAAAAAGGCCCGTCTGGCCAAGCAGCTGAACAAGGCTGCCGCTGTCTGAGCGAATTTCGCGTTTGATAAACTCCTTTCAGGATCGGAAGGGGTTTTTCTTTTTGTCCGAGCCTGTGAAATGATCCGTGCTAATTCAATCCGTTAAAAATTTTATGAATCCCCTTAAACAGAAATTCACGAAAATGAAATTGCCAAGAAACAACAAAAGCATGTAGAATATAAACATAGAAGACGCCGCTTCCGGAAGAAGGAGAATGATAGAGAGATGGAGCACAGAAAAAAACACAGACTCCGGGTTTTGTTTTTGTCTGCTGTGATGATATATACTGTTCTCTGCGGCACAGCCATTGCGGAGAAAACCGGGACAGTCCGAGGCGGATGGCTGAATCTGCGCAGCGCTCCTACCTACAGCGGGCAGCGGATCGCGAGTTATCCGACAGGCACGGTCGTCAAAATCAACGGGCAGAGCGGCGCCTGGTATGAAGTAACCGCGCCGGACGGACTGCAGGGATACATGCTGGGCACTTATCTGAAGATCAGCGGCGATGACCTTGTAATCGGCGGAGATGCCTGGGTTACCAGTGAGAACGGCCTAAATGTCCGGCTTCGTTCAGGAAACGGCACGAAGTACAGTGTCATCGCGTCCTACGCGCCGGGAACGAAATGTACGATTGTGGATAAGCTGGGTACATTCTGTAAAATCAATATCGGTTCATATACCGGATACATGATGACGAAATTCCTGACAGCCACTGATCCGGGATCTGCTCCTGTCGGACCGGTCCTGTATAACGTATATGTGGTCAGTACGAACGGACGCGGCGTGAATCTGCGGTCAAGCCCTGTGAAAAGCAACAATGTCATCGGGTTTTACGAAGTCGGGACCAAAGCCGGAATGATTACACCGGGACCGGTATGGAGCCGGATTTCCATCGACGGAAAAACCGGATACATGATGACTGAATTTCTGAGCAAAACGAAGCCTGATCCTTTTGATCCGCCAACCGGGTCCAGTTACGTAATCAGCTACAACGGGAAAAATGTATACCTCCGAAGCGGCCCTGGAAAGAACTACGGTATTATCAATTCATACGCTCCCGGAACTCCTCTTACTATACTTACACCCGGGAAAGAATGGTCTTTTATAAAAATATACGGAACCTACGGATATATGATGAACCAGTTTATCAGAACGAAATAGATAAACATGATTTGTTTCAGAACTATGAAAAAAAGATGAAAATCCTTCTTTCATTTTAAAGACGGCTCATGTATAATAAACGGGAAACGGAAAGGGAGGTGAGCAGATGAACGATATCATGAGTACGCTTCGGAACATGGTCTGGAATCTGACTCACCGCATCAGGATCACCGACATGATTGATATTCTGATTGTGGCGGTGATTATTTATGAGCTTTTGCTGCTGACACGGCATACGCGCGGCAGCGCACTGCTGAAAGGTCTTTTCCTGCTTATTATCATTGCGCTGTTAAGCAACCTCCTCGGTTTTATCAGTCTGAACTGGCTGCTGACTGCAATTCTGCAGAACGGTGCGATTGTTCTTGTGGTTCTTTTTCAGCCGGAATTCCGGAAAGCGCTTGAACGCATGGGGAGAAGCCGGGTATTCAGAAAAGGAGCGAGAAAGGGACTGGACGTAGACAGAGATACGATAATTGCCGAAATTATACAGACCATTATGGACCTGAGCAAACGCCGCGTCGGTGCACTGATCGTATTTGAACAGCAGACAGGACTGCAGGATGTCGTGGAGACGGGAACGCGGCTGAACGCTGTTATTTCAGCTCCGCTTCTGGAAAACATTTTTGAACCGAATACGCCTCTGCATGACGGCGCCGTCGTAATCCGCGACAGGGAAGTCGCTGCCGCCGCGTGTATTCTTCCGCTGGCGGAAGCGAGCGGCGTGAGCCGTGAGCTCGGAACCAGGCACCGTGCCGCCGTCGGCATCAGCGAAAATACAGATGCCATCGTTCTGGTTGTATCTGAAGAAACAGGAATTGTAAGCCTTGCGAGAGACGGGGCGCTTACCCGCCCGCTTACTGTGAAGGCACTGGAAGAAATACTGGGTGAAATTTACAGAACGGGTAATCCCGGCATTCTTTCATGGATTAAATTTATGAAAGAGAATGCGGGAGGCGAAAAAGATGAGTAAGAAACCCTTTTCCGCCAGAGCGAAAGAATTCGGCGGCATCATGAAAAAAATGCTGCATCATATTCTTTTTCATAACGGTCCGGCAAAGCTGATTGCGCTTCTTATCTCTGTCGTTCTTTGGGCAGGACTGATTTCACAGGATTCCTCGCTGACACGTGACAGAACATGGCAGAATGTGAACATTTCCGTTAACGGAGCAGAAACACTGCGCCGAAACGGCTTTATCGTTGTAAGCGATCTGGATGAAATGCTTTCAAATGTTTCAGTCACAGCCGCAGTACCGCAGAAGCAGTATGAAACTGCGGACACATCCGTATACAATCTTCGGGTCGACCTTTCAAGAATCAACGGTACCGGAATTCAGGAACTGAAAATACAGAGCACGGCCAGCAATACATACGGTAAAGTGACCAATACGGTTCCTTCCGTACTGAATGTGGATGTTGAAGAGTATATTGTGCGCCAGCGGATTCCCGTATCGGTATCAGTAACGGGAGATTATCAGAACGGATGGTATAAGGACTGGTATATTCCAAGTCCGTCCGTGGATCCCGCGCTGGTGTCCATTAACGGGCCGAGATCACTTGCGCAGACGATTTCCAGAGCAAAGGTTTTTCTTGATCCTGAAACACTGGACTGGTCGGAAGAGACGATCTGGACTACAGGGGAAATTGTCCTTTTTGACAGGTCAGGCGAGGCGGTGGAAAGTCCGCTGCTTGGCATTACAACAGAGTCCCTCGCTATCGACACTGTGCTGATCGAAGTCAGTCCGCTACCTACTAAATCATTCCAGATCAGTGAACAGGTGGATTTTCAGGGAGAAGTCCGTGAAGGCTACAAAATTGCATCTGTAAAATACAGTCCGGAAACGATACGGGTTGCAGCAAAAAGGGAAGCGCTGGAACAGCTGGACGGACTTCCGCTTGATCCGACCACCGTGAACCTCCAGAATCTTGAAGAGGGAACTTCTGTTTTCAACATTAAGGTACAGAAACCTTCCGAAGACGCGATTCTTTCGAATGATACGGTGATTGTCACCGTTGAGGTTGAAAAGGCGGAAGAATAAGAGGAATCACGTATGGGAAGCTTTGCTAATACACTTTTCAGTATTCTGCTCGGCTGGCTCCAGGCGGTAACATCCGTTATCTGGTCCGCACTGACGGAAAAAGGAGGGGAATCCTTCCTTCAGTTCATTGGAAAAAACTGGATTATGATTGCCGTGATTCTTTGCGCTGCCGGTCTGGCAGTGGATTTTGCCGTCTATCTGTTTCGCTGGGAACCTTACAAAGTATGGAAGACTTTTTTCCGACGGCTGAAGGCGGACAGAAGCGAAGCATCAGAAGAATCCGCGCCGGACTGCGGAACAGAGGAAAATCGCCGGCCCGAACAGGAAAAACGGTATTTTGAAACATCGAAGAAGCAGCCGGAGGAAGCTGCTGTTCAGGAGGATCAGGACGATCTGTTCAGATGGCGGGGAAAAGAGATATATGCGGAAGAGGAAGAACAGATTCCGGCTGAAATAACAAAAGCAGGATACTCAGTTCCGGCAGACAGTCCCTACAGGAGGCCTGAAGCCATCGATGCCGTAACGGACAGTCCGGATAACCCGGACAGAAGCCGGATCAAAAGGCGCCGGAACCGCCTTGTCAGTCTGCTTGGGGATTCAGACGACGAGGAAGATTATCATTATTACGCTCCGAAGCCAATGATGGATCAGAAGGAAGCATACCATGCGCCGGTATATCCGGAAAAATGGAAAGAAAGCAGGGAACAGGATTCATGACAAATATTTTAAGAAACCACCGGTTCCTTGTTATTACGGGAAATTATGGAAGCGGCAAAACGGAAATATCCCTGAATCTTGCGCTGCGCGCTGCTGAAACTGAAAAGACGACGCTTGTGGATCTTGATATCGTCAATCCTTATTTCAGGACGGGAGAAAAAGCCGAAACGCTGAGACAGGCCGGAGTTCGCGTGCTGATGCCTACATATGCCATGACTACGGTGGATATTCCGGCGCTTCCGGCGGAAATACAGAGCGTCTTTGAGATTCCTCAGGATCGTGTTATATTTGATGTGGGAGGAGACGATACGGGTGCTGCCGCGCTCGGGAGATATTTTCCTTCCTTTATGCGTTACAGAAACGATACCGCTGCAATCCTGGTTGTAAACTGCATGCGCCCTCTTACGCAAAGCGTGGACGATATTGCGGATCTGGCGAAACGGATCGAAAACAGGGGAAGACTGAAGATCGACATGATGATCAACAACACCAACCTTGCTGAGCAGACAACGTGTGAAATGGTTGAAAATGGTGAGAAAATCGTTGCTGAATGCGCGGAACGCATGGGTATCAGCACTATATACACATCCGGAAAAGAAGCGGTTCTGCGTCAATGCCGTCTGAATACTCCCACGCTCAACATTGAAAGATATATGGTCCCGGAATGGATGGTGGAGCAGGAATGACCGCACTGCCGGCTGCCTTTGCTGAAAGGATGTCCCGACAGCTGGGAAACGAGCTGCCGGCTTTTTTACATGCGCTGGAATTGCCGCCGGTCCGCGGAATCCGGCTGAACCCGGAAAAAGTCTTTCCCGGTTCTGAAACAATTAAACAGGAAATGCGGATTCCATGGACGGAAGACGGATATCTCCTGCCGGCGGACAGCGCTGCCGGCTCTACTGTTTTTCATGAGGCCGGTGCATTTTATCTGCAGGAACCCGCAGCGATGATTCCTGCTGAAGCAATGGATGTCAGACCTGGGGAAAAAATACTGGATCTTTGCGCGGCACCCGGCGGAAAAGCAACGCAGATGGCCCTGAAGCTTCATGGTGAAGGTCTTATTGTCTGCAACGATCCTGTTCCGAAACGCGCCCTGATTCTGAACCGGAACATTGAAAGAATCGGAATCGCAAACAGTATTGTTATCAGTTGTATGCCGGAAAAAATACCTGATACATGGGAAAATTTTTTTGACGGTGTACTTGTTGACGCACCCTGTTCGGGTGAGGGAATGTTCCGCCGTGAACCGGATACAAGAAACGAATGGAGTCCGGGAAAAGCATCCGGATGTGCCGAGAGACAGCGGGAAATACTGAAAAACGCAGCCAGGTTCGTAAAACCCGGCGGGAGACTTGTATATTCAACATGCACATATAATCCGGAAGAAAACGAAGAAAACGTAGCATGGTTTCTGCGTACATTTCCTGAATTCAGTCCGGAACCGTTCCTGCTTTCCGGAGCAGAAGGGTTTAACGGCCGGTTTCTCTGTCTTCCGCACAGGATAAAAGGGGAAGGACAGTTTACCGCAAAACTGAGAAAGAGCGGTTCCGCTGCAGCATCTTTCATGCAATGTACTTTACCTGTTCCTTCGAAAGAGGAACTGCAGACATTCAGAAAACTGTTTCCGGACCTGCGCGTTCCGAATCGTAAATTCGGGAATACACTTGTTTATATTGATGAGTGTCCTGAACTGAAAGGGATCAGAGTTCTGCGGACAGGACTGCATCTTGCGGAATGCAGGGGAAATGTCCTGATTCCCGATCATGCAGCCGCGCTTTGCCCGCGCTCCGGTACTGCACCTGTGACTGAACTGCCGACTGAAAAAGTTCCGGAATATATCGCGGGGCTTGAATCCGAAGGCCGGATAAAAGGATGGACCCTGATGCAGTACAAGGGTTTGCGGCTTGGATGGGGAAAAGGAAACGGCAGCAGCGTCAAAAACCACTATCCGAAAGGACTCCGGAAAAACAGAATTGCCACCGAACTGTGAATACACGTGACAACATATGAAAACACAAAGAAAACACTTGACTTGACAACATGTTTGAGGTATTATTTTCGTTGGCATCAAAAGCTCCGCTAGCCCCGGTAGCTCTTGAAACTGGTCCCGCATGCGACCATCATGAAGGGACACCGACCACTACTCACAGGAGGAATAACCCTTGAAAACTTTTATTCCGAAAACTGCAGACATCGAACGCAAATGGTATGTCGTTGATGCAGATGGAATGGTGCTTGGACGCCTGGCAAGCCAGGTTGCGAATATTCTTCGCGGCAAGAACAAGCCCATTTATACACCCAACATGGATACCGGAGATTACGTAATCATTATCAATGCATCCAAAGCTGTGCTGACCGGGAAAAAGCTGGATCAGAAGGTGTACTACCATCACAGCGGTTACGCCGGAGGACTGAAGGAGACGAAATACCGCAAGCTGATGGCTGAAAAACCCGAGTTTGCAGTACGTCATGCGGTTGTCGGCATGCTTCCCAAGGGTCCGCTGGGACGCCAGATGGCGAAAAAGCTTAAGATTTATGCCGGAGCGGAACACGATCAGGCTGCTCAGAAGCCTGAAGTGCTCAGCCTGAAGTAAGACGCGGAAAGGAGTAAACAGGAATGGCTAAGGGAGAATACAGTGCTGTTGGCCGCCGCAAGAAAGCCGTTGCCCGCGTCCGTCTGGTATCCGGCGATGGCAAAATTGTGATCAACAAGCGCGATATTGACAATTATTTTGGACTTGAAACACTGAAAATGACAGTTCGTCAGCCCATGAATCTGACCAACGTCGGTAATTACGATGTAATGGTGAACGTTCGCGGCGGCGGACTTACAGGCCAGGCCGGAGCTATCCGCCACGGCATCAGCCGCGCTCTGTGCAAAGCTGATCCGGAACTGCGCGGAACACTCAAAAAAGCGGGCCTGCTGACACGCGATCCCAGAATGAAGGAACGCAAAAAGTATGGCCTCAAAGCTGCACGCCGCGCTCCCCAGTTCAGCAAACGTTAACAGCGTTTTTCATTCCCGGAAATCAGAAACGATTTCCGGGAATTTTGTTTTTTATATATTGTAAATAAAAGGATTTACACGTTATAATATAAATAATAAAACCAATACGGAGGTTTTGAATATGGCACAATGGAATAATCTGGATACCTTGCAGGCGTATCAGGCAATGAAAAAAGAAAATTATTCCGTAAATCTGACGGAAGCGATGGCAGGGGAAGCAGGCGCCCGGCGCGTTGCTGAATACCAGGTTCCCATGGCTGCGGGGCTTGCATATAACTATGCCGCCAAGCAGGTGGACGGAAAGGTGCTTGAACAGCTCTGCGCGCTGGCAAAGGAATGCTGCCTGGCTGAAAAATTTGAGGAGCTGTACAACGGCGCAGTGATCAACACCGGTGAAAAAAGACTTGTGCTGCATCAGCTGACCCGCGGCCAGCTGGGAAATGATGTAGTATGCGACGGAGTAAACAAACGCGCATTCTATCTGGAACAGCAGAAAAAGATTGCCGATTTTGCCAGGAAAGTTCACAGCGGTGAAATCGTGAATGAAAAAGGAGAAAAGTTCCGGACCGTTGTTCAGATCGGCATCGGCGGCAGCGACCTTGGTCCGCGCGCAATGTACCTGGCACTGGAAAACTGGGCGAAGAAAAACAATTTCTTCAAAATGGAAGCAAAGTTCATCAGCAACGTTGATCCGGACGATGCGGCCGGCGTACTGAACGGAACAGATCCGGAAAAAGCGATCTTTGTTCTTGTTTCCAAAAGCGGAACAACACTGGAGACACTGACAAACGAAGCTTTCGTGAAAGATGCTCTGAAGAACAAAGGACTGGACGCTTCGAAACATATGATTGCCGTTACCAGCGAAACGTCACCGCTGGCCAGCAGCAGCGATTATCTCGCGGCTTTCTTTATGGACGATTACATCGGCGGCCGGTATTCCTCCACGTCCGCAGTGGGCGGAGCGGTGCTTTCACTGGCGTTCGGACCGGAAATTTTTGAGCGATTTCTGCAGGGTGCCGCCGCTGAGGACAAGCTTTCTGCCGAAACCGATCCGATGAAAAATCCCGCAATGCTGGATGCGCTGATCGGCGTTTACGAACGGAATATCCTGGGGTATCCCGCAACGGCAGTACTGCCGTACAGCCAGGCACTGAGCCGTTTTCCCGCCCATCTGCAGCAGGTTGATATGGAATCGAACGGCAAGAGTGTCAACCGGTTCGGAGAACCGGTCGGATATCCCACCGGACCAGTTATTTTCGGTGAACCCGGAACGAACGGGCAGCATTCCTTCTATCAGCTGCTGCACCAGGGGACGGATACCGTTCCGCTGCAGTTTGTCGGATTCCGCAAAAGCCAGATTGAAACAGACGTGGACATCCAGGGAAGTACGAGCCAGCAGAAGCTGTGTGCCAATGTAGCGGCACAGATTATGGCGTTTGCCTGTGGGAAGGAAGATGAAAACCGGAACAAGTTCTTTGCAGGGAACCGTCCTTCCAGCATCATTGTAGGCGATCAGCTGACGCCGGAAGCTCTCGGCGCACTGCTTTCCCATTTTGAGAACAAGGTTATGTTCCAGGGATTCCTGTGGAACCTGAACAGTTTTGATCAGGAGGGGGTGCAGCTTGGCAAGGTACTGGCTAAACGTGTTCTTGCCCACGACACGGACGGAGCACTGAAAGCGTACAGTGATCTGCTGAATATCTGATTGTTCTGACCGATTAAAAAGCCTTCCGGCAAAAGCCGGAAGGTCTTTTCAATCATCAGCATGTATGGTTCTGAAAGCGGCGGCACGCCCGAGACGGTTCATGACCGCAAGGCCGACGCCTTCCGGAGGCACGACCTCGCTGAAAACACATTCCATTCCTTCAAGATCCAGGGTACGGAGCATATCGAACAGGCGTCCGGCAATTTCTTCCATATGCGCGGCGGAACCGATATCATGCGGACTGCAGTCCTGCAGCTGGTTCAGATGCTCGGTAAAGCAAAGGACGCAGGTTTTTTTTCCGGCGGCTGCTTCCTTCCGGTACAGTTCACGCAGCGCGGAAAGAACAGAGGGTTCTTTTCCTTCCACAAGAACGACGGAAGCTTTCGGAGCGTAATGTTTGTAACGCATACCCGGAGAAAGAGCTGTTTCATCCGGACGGAGCGGACGGAGAACGCTGCCTGCTACAGCAACTTCCGTATGAAGCACCTGTTCCAGCATTTCCTTTGTCACGCCGCCGGGACGGAGAATGGTGGGCGTTCCGTGGAGAATGTCCAGGACGGTGGATTCCAGTCCGACATCGCAGGAGCCTCCGTCGAGAATCAGCGGTATTTTGCCCTGCATATCCTCCAAAACATGGGAGGCTTTGGTGGGACTGGGGCGTCCGGAAGAATTGGCCGACGGCGCTGCTACAGGAAGCCTGCAGGAGCGCAGCAGCGCGGCGGCTACAGGGTGGGAAGGCATGCGTACGGCGACTGTAGGTAAGCCGGCTGTCACTTCATCCGGCACAGCCGGCAGCTTCTCAAAAAGCAGCGTGAGCGGTCCGGGCCAGAAGGCGTCCATCAGAGAAACAGCCTGTTCCGGAATAGTACAAAGCTCTTTAAGCTGGGAACGGTCATAAATATGAACGATCAGCGGATTGTCCGCAGGGCGTCCCTTCGCGCTGAAAATCGATAAAACGGCGTCCCGGTTCATCGCGTCAGCACCGAGTCCGTATACGGTTTCCGTAGGGAAAGCCACAAGTTTTCCATCATGCAGCAGAGAAGACGCGAGGTCAAGGCTTTTTTCATCGGCGTTCAGCAGAAGCGTTTCCATAACATCACTTCCGATTCTGAGTATTTGCGAGCAATTCCGTTTTTTCCGCCAGGCGCAGGGCATCGACAAACGGTGAAAGGTCTCCGTTCATCACACCGGAAACACGGCTGACGGTCAGGCCCAGACGATGATCGACAACATAATCGTGGTTGAAATAATAGGTGCGAATTTTATCGCTCCGATCACCCCAGCGTATCTGGCTCCGCCTTTCCAAGACCCGGGATTCCATTTCTTCCTGAACCTTTCTGTCCAGCAGGCGGGAACGAAGAACCTTCAACGCTTTCGCCTTGTTTTCAAGCTGGCTGCGCTCATCCTGGCAGGTAACGACAGTATTCGTAGGAATATGAGTGACACGTACGGCACTGTCCGTTGTATTGACGCCCTGTCCGCCGTGGCCGGACGCATGGAAAACGTCAATACGAAGATCAGAGGGGTTGATTTCCAGTTCAATTTCTTCAGCTTCAGGAAAAACAGCAACGGTGACGGTGGAAGTATGAATCCTTCCGCTGCTTTCCGTTACCGGAACGCGTTTTACGCAATGCACGCCGCTTTCGAATTTAAAGTGCGCGAAAGCGTCCGGCCCGGAAACCATCATGAGCGCTTCATTGGCACCGCCAAGGTCTGAATCGCTGAGGGAAAGGATCTCCGCGGACAGGCCGGCGCGATCGGCATATTTCTGATACATCCTGAGCAGGTCTGCCGCAAACAGCGCTGCTTCGTCACCGCCGACGCCGGCACGTATTTCAAGGATCACATTTCTTGAGTCCATCGGATCCGGCGGCACAAGAAGCATTTTCAGTTCTTCTTCCAGGCTGTCCTGCCTGACGGAAAGGGATTCAATTTCCGAAGCGGCTTCCGCGGAAAGATCAGGATCCGAAAGCAACTCACGGGCATCCCGGATCTGGCGGGAAACGGAAAGATATTCATGATACTTCTGCACCAGAGGCTGCAGGGAAAAGCGCTCCTTCAAAAGCGCATTGTATTTTTCATAATCCTGAATAATCTCAGGCTGGGAAATGGCTTCCTCCAGCTCCTGCCAGCGATTCAGAACGGAATCAAGCTTGTTGAACATTTAATGCCTCCATGCAGGACATACTGCGGAAATCATGCGGCTGATTCCTGATAAATCTTTTCGGATTTCAATCTCCGTATAACCGCTGCTTTCCAGCAGGGCGGCAACAGATTCAGCTTCACCGTAACCGAGTTCCATCATAAGCACGCCTCCTTCTTTCAGAACGCGCGCAGCATCCGGAACGATCCGGCGGTATACGGCCAGGCCGTCCGCCCCTCCGTCCAGAGCGAGGAGAGGCTCAAACTGAACTTCCGACTGCAAACTGCCGCATTGTCCGGAAGGAATGTAAGGCGGATTGGAAACGATACAGCCGAAGGACGCATCGGGAAATACAGAGAGAAGATCACTTTGCGAAAAAGACACCCGGACGCCGAGTCTGGATGCGTTTATTTCCGCGGTATGCAGCGCATCCGCGGAAAGATCGGAAAGCGTAACGGAAAGATCCGGCCGTTCCGATGCGAGCGTCAGTCCGATGCAGCCGCTGCCGCAGCAAAGATCCAGCACACGGGCACCGTGCGGAAGAACATCCAGCGCCCAGCGGCACAGTTCTTCTGTTTCCGGACGGGGGATCAGCACGCTGCGGTCCACCGTGAATATACGGCCGCAAAAAGGCGTCTCGCCGGTGATATACTGCAGCGGTTCACGGGAAAGCCGACGGGCCGCAAGAGAAGCGTATTCTTCCAGCTGCGAAACGGTAAGCTCCGTATCCGTATCAAGACGAAGGGACAAGGGAGAACCGCCTGTCAGAAAAGAGAGAAGCAAGGCACTGTCCGTTTCCGGATCAGGAATTCCGGCATCGCGGAAACGCTTCGCAGTCTGCCGCAGAAGCGAACAGGGCGTCATGATTCCGCCGCTCCGTCTTCAGAAAGCAGATCAGCTGCCGGTTCAGGACGGACGTGCCCTGGTTCGGATTCTGAAAAAGAGGTGAAAATGCCCCAGCCTTCCGGGGTTTTGGGGGTGCCTTCCGGGAATCCGTGAAGCACCACATTAACGGAAACAATGGCGCATTCAAGCATGGATTCATCCGGCTCACGGGTCGTCAGCCGCTGCATCTGCATACCGGGAACGCGCAGAATGCAGGCGGTACGGGAATTCGAATGGGCGAGCCCCATGAGGACTTCATAGCTGACACCGGCGACGATCGGAAGCATGGCCAGATGGAATAGAAAACGAAGGAAGAAATTGCCGATCGGAAAAAGAATATTCAGGACAAGGAAGAGCAGGATACTGATAATAAAAACAATCAGAAGAAATGCTGTGCCGCAGCGCGGATGCAAACGTGAAAAAGTCTGTGCGTTATCAGGAGTCAGCGGCTGCCCCGATTCATAGCAGTGGACGGATTTGTGTTCCGCGCCGTGATACTGGAAGGTCCGGCGGATATCAGGCACGAAACCAACCAGGAACATATAACCCATCAGCAAAGCCACCTTCAGAAGGCCGCCGAGAAGCGTGTAGCCCACAGGACCCATTCCGGCACTTTTCAGAACGGATTCAAAACCGGCCGGAAGAGCCATAAAGATGCCGAGGGAAAGGGCAACCGCCAGAATGACCGCTAAACCCATGACGATTTTATCGATCCCTTTGCCAAGCTTCTTTGCCAGCCACTTTTCGAAGCGGGAAGGTTCCTCGTCCAGGATACCGAGCATTTTCGTCGAATCACTCAGGGTGTTCATTCCGTAATAGAGCATTGTGCACATATTGACGACGCCCCGGATAAAAGGCTTTCCCATCCAGGGATGCTTTTCCTTGACCGGCACAAAGGGGGTCAGCTTCGTTACCATCGTTCCGTCCGGACGGCGCACGGTAACGGCGGTTGCGTTGGGAGAACGCATCATAACGCCTTCCATTACAGCCTGGCCGCCGACATCAAATTTTTTTTCTTCCTGGGAAGGACGGGTTTCAGTATGCATAGGAATCCTCCGAAGATGATAAAATAGCTTTCGCAACGGTTGCAATTGTACAACAAAGAGGTACTGTATGTCAAAAAAGCAGACCATGTGTCAAAAGGAAAAAACGATATGAATTCCATTTCAAAAGATTCCGGAAACGAAGCAAAAAAATGTTGCAAAACGCTGCAGAATATGATATTATCATTTTTGCGTTTAGCGCCATTGCATACGCGAAAGAGGTGAAAAAGCAATGAAGGAAAACATTCATCCCCAGTACGGCAAATGCATCGTTCGCTGCGTGTGCGGTGAAACATTTGAAACCGGTTCTACCAAGAAAGAGATGAAGGTTGATATTTGTTCCAAATGCCATCCTTTCTATACCGGCAAGCAAAAGCTGGTTGACACTGGCGGACGTGTTGATCGCTTCAAGAAGCGCTTCAATATGGAATAAAAAAGAAGGGCACGTACGGAATGTACGGCCTTCTTTTTTATCGAAAAAAGCAAAAAAAACAGACGCGCGCTTGCGGAAAAGCACACACAGAAGTATAATTTTGTAAAAAAGAGAAACAGGGAAGGATGTACGAATGAAACTGAAGAAGGCAGCAGCTTTTCTCGTGGCAGTCCTGATGCTTTTGATTACATTTTCAGCCCTGGCAGACCGGGAGATGCAGGAAAAAGGATACGGATATATCGGCGCCATGGAGGTGGTTTACTGCAAGGAATGGGTTTCCCTCCGCGAAAAGCCGAGCAAAACTTCCGCAAGGCTTGCGGAAATTCCCCTCGGCGCCATCGTGTATTCCTGCAGGGAAACAAAAAATCCCATGTTTGTAAAATGCGAGTATGAAGGGCTGACCGGATACGTTCTGGTCGGTTACCTGAAGCGTGCTCCGAAATATGAGCCGCCGCTTTCCTCCGCAAAAAAGAAAAAAATGACGATGGAGGAGCTGACCGGATCCGGCACGGTAGTCATGGACTGGAAGGACTACAATATGTCCATTACAGCAGCGCATGAATATGTCAAGGAAGGAAAGAAGAACTGGGAAATTCTGCGCATCGGATGTTTTATCGACGACAGCCCGGTATGGGGGCATGAGGAGAAGGTTGAAAACAAAAAAGGCCAGTACGACATGCTGAAGGTGTTTATCGGCGGTATGGAGGATGACTGGAAAGTTATGCTGTATGACAGCGGATACGGACTGACCATGCTGGATCTGCTGAGCGGAAAGGACAGATGGACTGTTTCATCCGCGGAGTGCCCGCTGGGGGACGCGGCAGCGGTGTGCGTTGACGAAGAAGGGACGGTATATATCGCTGGAACGGACGGGCCGCATCCCGTGGCAGTCTCCGCGGACGGACAGGTGCTCTGGAAAGCTGAAATCAGCGATCCGGAAATCTACGGCCCCAGCAGCATCACGGCAGAGGACGGCTGCGTTACGGTGGAATACGCATGCGGAAAGACAGACGAAACCAGGACCGTCGTAATTGACGATGAAGGAGACGTTATTTCCATAGACGGGCAGCCGGTTGAAAAACCGCAGAAAGAAGAACAGACCGAGGAATGAACGGTTTACAGCAACAGATCAAAGGCGCTGCGGTTTTCGCAGCGCCTTTGATGTATGTGAATATTACCGGTTCATCAGCGCAAACCAATCTTTCATTTTCAGAAGAAGATCCTCATTGGTTTCCGCCTTATCCATCATGGAAAGAAGCTGGGGAATTGCAACAGCGGACGTTGTGGAACCCAGCATTGTGCGAATCAGGGTAAGGCCTTCCTTCTGGCGGTCATTCAGGAGAATATCCGCGTTTTTCGTAAAACTGTGCTGCAGATTCAGTGCCGGCACGACTCCCGCGCGGGCGACCGCGAGATCCAGGGTCAGTTCCATGTTGGCTGTTCCCTTGAACTCCTCGACGACGGAATCATCCACCTTTGAACCGGTGGAGATATCCATTGTGGCAATAACTGTAAGGCTCCCGCCTTCCTTACAGGAACGCGCGGCGCCGAACATACGCTTGGCGCGGAAGAGACTGGCTGGATTCACCATGCCCGGCAGGCTGCGGCCCTGCTGTACGGCGGCAGTTGTATAGATTTTTGCCAGCCTTGTAAGGCTGTCCACAAGGAGAATGACATCCTTCTTTTGCTCAACCAGCCGCATGGCGCGTTCAAGTACAATTTCAGCCAGACGCAAATGGGATTCGGGTGCCTGGTCAAAGCTGGAGGAAAGCACCTGGCATGGAACGGATTCGCGCATATAAGTGGCATCTTCCGGCGTGACATCAATCAGGAGCATCAGCACTTCAGCTTCAGGATAGTTCTGGCAGATAACACGGGAAAAATTGCGCATGAGATCCGTCTTTCCTGTATCGGGCGGACAGAGTACCAGGCCGCGCTGACCGAAACCGATCGGAGCGATCAGGTCGATCAGCCGCATATCCGGCAGAGATTTACCGTCAGCGGATTCAAGGGAAATTCTCCGGTCCGGATAAACGGGTGTCAGCTCATCAAAAGCGGGACGTGAAAATGCTTCTTCCTCCGCAACACCGTTAACAGCTGATATATACAGAAGGGCAGAATATTTATCTCCCTCGCGCTGAGGACGGATTTTTCCTTCGATAAAGTCGCCTGTTCGGAGGCCGAAACGCCGGATCTGCGCCATGGATACATATATATCCTTTGTGGAAGGAAGAAAAGAAGGAGCGCGAAGAAAACCATATCCGTCGGGATGCAGCTCAAGGATGCCGCTGCCTTCCTCATAATTGCCGGATGCAAGAAGCTCTTCCAGCGTCGGCGCGGAAATACCCGTATCCTGGGATACAATCGGAGAGAAAGGCTCAGGATTTCGGGCAGGAGGCGTATAAGCGGGTGTATAGCTGGCGGTAATCCTGTGGGAATAAGACTGTGATTCGCCGAAGCGGTGCTCCGGCAGCGGATTTGTTACCGGTGCCGTGGATTCGCGATGAGGCGCGGAAGTTTCCGCAGGAGCCTGCGCGGGAGCTGCCGCTGGGCCGAAGCGGGGCGTAAAACCGCCGGAGCGGACCGGCTGCACCCTCTGCTGCGGAGGATACTGATGCCCGGAAGGCGTGGTGTTCTGCCAGGCAGGCCTTGCAGCCTGTCCGGGCGCCTGATAAGAAGGCCGTGCGTTGAAGCGTGGGGCATCGGTATTATGCCAGGCCGCCTGGAAACGCGGTTCATTATCCGCTGATTCCGCAGATTCAGCCTGCGCTTCTGCCGCAGAAGTTACCTCTTCGGGCACCGTAGATGATTCAGCCGGCGCATGTACATCATTATCCAGGATTTTCCGGACAATCCCGGCTTTGTCAATTCCCGCGCCGAGTGTAATATTGTTTTCTTTTGCAAGCTTGCGAAGCTGCATGACGGTCATTGCGGATAGTTCTTGTTCCGTCATGGATTCAGTACCTCCTTTAAAGGGCTTTTTTCAAAAATACAACATCCCGAATTACCGCCTGTTCCACTTCGTGGCGAAGATGCAGAAAGTTTTCATCTTCACATGGAACAAGTCCGGCAGTCACGGCAAGTTCATGAACCTGCTGAGCGGGAAGAGTCAGCGTATTGAAACTGAGGGCAATCACGCCTCCGGGAAGAAGCGCGTCTTTCCAGCAGGGAAGGGACCTGCGAAGAAGTCCGGTGAAAGATTCCGGTTTTGTCCCTGAACGCGGCGCGTGCTGGACACCGTAGGGAAGATCTGTCACGATCAGGTGCGCAGGATTACGGCGGCAGAGCACGGGAGCATCCGACGTATCTCCGACACCCAGGCGAAGATAGCGCGTATCCTTCCGGCGGTAATGATCGTGAGTATCCGCGAAGGTGAATTCGGAAACCGGCAGAGACCTGCTTCCGGCTGTTTCGGACGCAGTCCGTAAAGAGTGTTTCAGCATGTGAATCTTCAGATACCTCGAGAAGTATTCGGAAGCTTCATGCACTGCTTTACGGTCCAGGTCTATCCCGACGGCGTTCATACCGTATTGCAGCGCGCAGAAACATGCCGTACCTTTGCCGCAGAGCGGATCCAGCAGTGTCAGCTGCCTGCCGGAAAAAAGAAAAGGGGTCAGCGTCAGTGCCATATTGACAGCCATGCGTACGAAGGAGACCGAGGTTTTCCCTTTATACTTCAGGATCTCAGGAAGATCCTCCTCCAGGTAGAATTTCCGGGTAAACAAAAGCGGACGGAGAAGTTCCCCATCTTTTTCGCAAAGAAAAGCAACAAGAGAATGATACGAGAGGTACCCGATCTCTTCTTCAGAAAGGGGACGGCATTCAAAAGAAAGGAAATCCGCTCCGCCGAAGGATTCCCTCACAACTTCGCAATCAACGGAAAGAGCCTGCAGCATGGCAAGAAGTTCATATCGTGCAAGCCTGTACACCGAATCACGATAACGTATATTCGTGTGCTTTACTAACCCGAATGTATAAACCATGACTTCCTCTTTTCGCCAGATCTTGAATTAAAAAAATTATAGCAAAAATCAGCCGTATTTTCAATAGTTTTCCAAAAGACTGAAACGGAAGGACAGTAAGAAAAAACCCTTCCCGGAAGGGAAGGGAATACAGCGAAAATTACCACTTGCGCTTACGAGCGGCTTCGGCCTTCTTCTTGCGCTTGACACTGGGTTTTTCATAATGCTCGCGCTTACGAACTTCCTGAAGGACGCCACTACGGGCACACTGCCGCTTAAACCGTTTGAGCGCACTTTCCAGGGACTCATTCTCGCGGATCCGAACCTCTGACACTTTTATCCCTCCCCTCGCTCATTCAACGCCTTGCCGGCAGCCGGCATACACGGACATACGGCAAAACCGTAAATTGATTATACAGCGAATATGTCCGTCAGTCAACTTTTTTCTGAATTCCGGAAGAAAACGTTTTCAAAGCCCGGATGAGGCACGATATCAGGCCATACGAAGCGCCATCTGTCGCCCGCCCAGGACATGGAAATGAAGATGGGGAACAGACTGGCAGGCATCCGGACCGCAATTGGAAATTACCCTGTATCCACCGGAAAGGCCCGCTTCCGCGGCAACCCGGGATACGGCGCGAAGGCAGGCGGCGATCTCCGCATCATTCAACTGATCGGTTTCCGAAAGGGAAGAAACATGTTTTTTGGGAATAACCAGCACATGGAAGGGCGTCTGCGGATTAATATCCCTGAAAGCGTATACCTGATCATTTTCATAGACTTTAGTGGATGGAATTTCACCATTGATGATTTTACAGAAAATACAGTTTTCCATAATCAGCACCTCCGAAAAAAATTATATGATCTCTCCGCCGAGCGTACGGGGAGAAAAATCCTTAATCATTACGCGAACCGGGATTCCTGGACTGCATTCAGCTTCCGGATTCAGACGGATCCGAAGGTATTCGGGAGAATAACCTTCCCAGCATCCGTCCACTTTTTCTTCCGGAAGGATTTCCGTACTTCGGCCTACCCACTGCCGACAGTAGCAGGCGGATACCTGCCTGCCCAGGGCAATCAGTTCACGTGAACGCTTCTGTTTGACAGCATCCGAAAGCTGGCCGGGCATATCTGCCGCGGGTGTGCCTGGACGCGGTGAAAATGGAAAAACATGGATCCTGGCAAAACCAACCTTACGGATTATTTCCTGCGTTTCCATAAATTCCTGTTCGGTTTCTCCGGGAAAACCCGTGAGAATATCCGTCGTAAAAGCAGCGAGCGGAAAGACGTCGCGAAGACACTGTACAGACTTCAGGTAATCCGAGACGTTATATTGCCTTCGCATGCGGCGCAGGACGCTGTCACTGCCGGACTGGAGCGCAAGATGGAACTGCGGGCATAGTTTCCGGAAATTCTTCAGGGCTTCCGAAAACCGCGTATCGGCGATGCGTGGTTCCAGAGAACCGAGACGGACGCGGAGAATTCCTTCCGTTTTTTCAAGGACTGAAAGCACATCCAGCAGAGAAGCGGTGGGGCAGAAATCCTTTCCGTAGGAAGAAATATGGATTCCTGTAAGAACTGCTTCCTTATAACCTGCGGCTGCAATATCCGCCGCTTCCCTGCGGATATCCTCAGGAAGCCTGGAGCGGATCGGTCCGCGCACCGCAGGAATAATGCAGTAAGAGCAGTGGTTCCGGCAACCCTCCTGTATTTTCAGGACAGCGCGGGTATGGCCTTCGTGACGGGTCACATGCAGCGGTTCATATGGCATGGATTCCGGCAGAGGCTGTACGGCACAGACAGGGCTGCCGGAAGCAATTACGCCGCGAAGCAGCGAAACGACATTTCCACGGTACTGGGTTCCTATTACAAGATCGGCACCTGCGGAAATCAGTTTTTCGCCTTTCAGCTGCGCGAGACAGCCACAGAGGACCAGCTTGCTGTCAGGATGATCCCGTTTAAGTCTGCGGGCAAGCTGCAGACTTTTGCGGTCGCCGGTGCCCGTGACCGTACAAGTATTGATCAGATAGACATCTGCCTGTTCAGGGAACGGAACTGTACGGAAACCGTCCGCGGAGAGCAGTTCCTCCATCGCCTGGGTGTCGTACTGGTTGACCTTGCAGCCCAGCGTATGATAGGCAATCGTCGGCATTTTCCGATTACTCCATTTCTCCGTATAGTCCGAAAAAAACGCTCAGCGCGGCAATTCCTGCCGTTTCTGTACGCAGGATCCTTTTTCCGAGGGTTACAGTTTCACAGCCGATGGAACGGAGCATATCAGCTTCATCCCCGCTGATACCGCCTTCCGGCCCTATCACGATTCCGAGAGCCGAAAGGGAAGGATGGCTGCGGACAAAAGCCTGCGGTCCGCCATGTTCACATTCTTCCCAGGGTACCGCGACCGCTTCGCAGCCGGAAATGTGTTCCGGCAGCGAGGAAAGGGACACAGGCGGAATTACTTCGGGTATTACGCATCGTCCGGACTGTTTTGCCGCTTCCAGGGAAATTCTTTGCCAGCGCTGCGTTTTCTTCATGGATTCCTTTTCGTCCGGTCGGGCAACACATCTGGAAAAAAGGACAGGCACAATCCTTCCGATTCCTATTTCAACGGATTTCTGAACAATAAGGTCCATTTTGTCGCCTTTGGGAAGGCCCTGAAACAGCGTAACAGAAAGACGCGGCTCTGTCGAAGGCAGGTTTTCGAGCGGAATAAGCACGGGTTCTCCGGAAGAAAGAATCTCCAGACGGACAAGATAACGCGCTCCGCGATAAATCGCTTCCGCCGCATCGCCGGCGCGCAGCCGCAGCACTTTCAGCGCGTGATGTGCTTCCGCGTCGCTGAGACGGAACAGGTTTTCATCTGAAGTTTCAGGATCTGCAAAGAATCGGTGCATCAGTCGTTCCTCCGGGAAAGAAATGCAGTCCATTCACCGCGGAACTCCGTTTTAAGGATTTCATAACCTGCGTCCAGCAATGCCTTGCGGACTTCTTCAGTTCTTTCCTTTACGACGCCGGAGCAGATGAGGAGCCCGCCTGGCAGTATATGCTCCTTCAGGGAAGCGGCGAAAGCGATGATTACGTCCGAAATGATATTCATTACGCAGACGCTGCAGGTATCTGCAGCGTTTTTCAGAAGATCGCGTTCCTGTACGGTTACGATGTGCTCCACATGATTATGAGAGACGTTTTCGGAAGCAACCCGAACAGCGTCCGGATCAATATCAACGGCGAGAACACGTCCTGCTCCGAACAGTGCGGCTGCGATGGCGAGTATGCCGCTGCCGGTTCCTACATCTATCACACTTTCTCCCCCGCGGATGTTTTCCTCCAGCAGGGAAATGCACATACCGGTGGTTTCATGGGTGCCGCTTCCAAAGGCCATGCCGGGATCGATTTCGATGATCCGGTCGCCATCCTTCGGTGTAAAAGGTTCCCAGGTAGGCTTGATCACAAGGTGTTCACAGGCATAAAACGGCTTATAATACTTTTTCCACACTTCAGCCCAGGAAGATTCAGAAACAGAATGAAGTTCCGGCTGCAGTGAACCGTATTCCGGTCTTTTATTCCGCATCCGGTCCAGACCGTCACGCATCCTGGAAAGAATTCCGGGAAGAGAAGCATCCTGCGCGAACCAGACGTGTACAAGCACATCTTCAGGCATGCTTTCCAGCAGTTTCGGATCAATAATCTCCCAGATACCGTGCGGCCTGGAAGGATCCGGCAGGTCCGCTTTATCCTCAATCATCGTGCCGGAAGCGCCGAGCTCCATCAGGAAATCGGAAACCCATTCCGAACCCAAAGTTGTTGTGTGTACGATCAGTTCCATCCAGTCCATGCGAAAACTCCCTTCAGATGTTTTGTGGATTTATCGCGTCGTGAAAGACTCTATTCCCCTGAGCAGCTCATATTCACGCACATCCCGGCAGGTCGTGTACATGTAACGGGAGATTACGTTGCCGGTACGCCAGTAAAGGCAGACAAAAGGACAGTCCTGCAGAAACTGATACTGGATTTCCATCAGCTTCTGACGGTATTCCTCCTGTGTGACCTGTTTCCGCAGGCTTTTGAAAAGCTCATCCATTTTACTGCTTTTGTATTTGTTATAATTGCCGCTCCTGATATTGTCCGACATGAGCATAAAACCCGGATCCGGCGTTACATCCATGGCGAAACCGACGAGCGCCAGATCATAAGTTCCGTTTTTCATGCGATTCTGCACATCGGTCATAGTCATCGCAGTGATCTTTGTTGAAATACCGACTTCCGCCAGTGCGGCGGCAATAATATTCGCTGTTTCCTCCCGGACGTCGTTGTCCGGTTCTTCATAATAGAAAAACCGCAGGTGGAGGTTTTCAGGCTCACCCTCGCTGTTCAGCCGATCCAGCACACCGTTTTCATCTGAATCCTCCCAGCCGGCTTCCGCAAGAAGCCGCTTCGCTTCCGCAACGTCATGTGTGATGGAAGCATCCAGACTGTCGTTGTACATCCAGGTACCGGGATAGAAAGGAAAATTGGAGGGAACAGCAAGGCCCATATATGCGGTGGAAATAATTTTGCTTTTATCGATAAGCGCCCGGATCGCCTGGCGTACCTCGACGCTCAGTTCGCGGCTGCTGTTGTTCATATAGAGGCATTCCAGCTGGTTCGTCCGGTAGCTCATTGTCAGGGAATTGGCTCCGGTCTTATGCTGCGCGCCTGCGACAGAACGGGTGAAAACCGCCTGAACCTGCGCAAATTCATAACTTTCCACAACGTCGGAGGAAGTGTTCTGAAGCATAAAAAGAATTTCGCGCACCTGGGGCTGCGCTTTCCACCAGTTGGTATTGGCTGAAAGCCACATTCTTTCCCCGGCATGGAATTCAGTGATGACATAGGGACCGGTTCCGGGAGGATTGTCCGCATGGACATATCCCTCCGGAACGACCGGGAACGTCATCTGGAAAAGAAGGCCGTAACAGGGACGTTTGGTCGTTATGACAACAGTATAGTCGTCCTTTGCGGAGATGGAATCCACATAACGGTTCAGGTTCTGGTAAAATCCATGGTCGGTGATATTTTCATCTTTTGCCTTATCAATTATATAGTTCGCTGAAGCTACGACATCCTTTGCGGAGAAAGGCAGACCGTTCGAAAAGCGCACATCCTGCCTGAGGTAAAATGTCCATGTTTTGCCGGTGGCAGAAACTTCCCAGCTTTCCGCAAGGCAAGGCTGCGGCAGATAGCTGTCGTCCAGATACACCAGCGATTCATAGACTGCGTTGTATACGGAAAGAATATCCGCTTCTTTCGGCTCAAAAGGACGGATCAGAAGCGTCTTTGTCGACTGAATTCCGATCACGATACTGTTTCCGATTTCCGCTGAGGAGGCCATGGCGCAGGTGAACGGCAGCAGTATCGAAAGCGTCAGCAGGCAGCAAATCCATCGTAAAATACTTGGTCTGATAGATACCATAATCCCTCAGTACCCTCCCTGTATAATTCTTTGTCGGGCCATCCGGCATTGTATCCACCGACAGGGTATATCCATCCTCACTGAAGGACGGATCGGACAGCCATGTTTTTACCTGACCCTGGCCGGCATGATAGGCCGCCGTAACCGAGGCAGGATTTCCGAGAAACAGCTTGCTGAGGTAATTCAGATACCAGCAGCCGAAACGGATATTGGATTCGGGATCGTACATACGCTCGAAAGCGTACCCCTCCACGCGCAGCTTTCCGGCAATCCATTCAGCCGTGTCAGGCATCAGCTGCATCAGTCCGCGGGCTCCGACGCCGGACTGGGCCCGGTGATCGAAAGAGCTTTCATTGAGAATGACTGCTGTGACAAACGCCGGAGCAAGATTATAATCCTCCGCGTATTTTTCAATCAGGTCCCGGTACAGCAGCGGATAATGATTGTCTATATTCCGCTGCTCCTGCAGATGTCTGTCTTCGCATTCCCGAAGGAATCCCTTCATCAGAAAAAAAGCGGTTGAGCAAATCAGCAGAACGGATACGGCCGCAATCAGCGACGATTTCAGCCAAACCGGCATAATCCAGTCGGCACGGCGCACCCGTTCTTTTTTCTGAGCCGCGGCAGGCCGTTCCATAACCGGAGGAAGATCCTGTCCGGCCTGAGCGGGGGACGGTGCCGGAACTGCACGGAATTCTCCAGCCGGAGCTGCGGGAACTTCCGTCGTGCTGATATAATCATCATAAGCGCGGGACCGGCGCGGACGGGTGCTTTCGCCGCGAGACATTTCTTCAGACAGCAGGCTGTCGACGATCGAACGCGTATTCGCGGGCGTTCCGGAGTTATCGATAACACGGTTGGCCAGGGCAGCTTTTTCATCGGAAGAGAGAACAGAAAGGATGCGGTTCATTGCTTCTTCCTTTGAAAAACCATCCCGTTCCATCAGCCTGGACAGCTGGATATTCCGGGGCAGCCAGACTGTCCAGACCGTATCACACAGGCGGTCATAACCCTTCTCAAATAACAGCGGCATATCCAGAAAACAAAGCGCAGTACCTGAAACGCGTATTTCTTCGATTCGCTGCCGGACAGCAGAGAGGAGAAAAGGCGCCATCAGATCGTCGAGCGCTGCACGCGCTGCCGCGTCGCTGAAAACAAGCTGGCCGAGGCGGCGACGGTTCAGCGTTCCGTCTTCATAAAAGAAGCCGGAACCAAAGACATTCCGGATTTCCGGAAGCGCGGCACCGCCGGGGGCGGTAAGCTCCCGGGAAATTCTGTCGCCGTCCACAACCGGAAATCCTTTTGAAAGCAGATACGCGCTGACAGTGGTTTTTCCGCAGGCGATGCTTCCCGTCAATCCGATAATCCGCATGATCTGACCTGTCCTTCAGCTTTATTGAGAACAAGCCCGGCGCTGGAAGGCCGGGCCGGAATGATACAATTGATTAAAGGTTTGTGGACAGAAGCTTTTTCTTGAGTTCGGCTTCCATATTGTAAAGCGTTTTTTCCGCTTCGATACGCTTCGCACGGCCTTCAGACTGAATCGTCATAACCTCATTGATGGTATCGATCAGATCCTGGTTGGTCTGTACAAGGGTTTCTATATCGATAATACCGCGCTCCGCTTCTTTCGCGGTCTGGATCGTGCCGATTTTCAGGGCTTCCGCGTTCTTGCGAAGCAGCTCGTTCGTCATATCGGTAACCGCGGTCTGCGCCTGCAGCGCCTGCTGGGAATGATGCAATCCGAGCGCAAGAACCATCTGGCTTTTCCAGAGAGGAAGGGTATTGGAAAGCGTGGACTGGATCCTTTCCACCAGCAGGCTGTCATTGTTCTGAAGCAGACGGATCTGCGGAGCCATCTGAATGGAAACCTGACGGGTAAGCTTCAGATCATGCAGCTTCTTTTCAAAACGGTCGCACTGAGCGGCAAGGTCGTTGGCTTTCTGGGCATCCATAGCGTCGCCGGAGAGGGCGGCTTTTTCCCGCAGTTCTTTCAGATCGTTTTCACGGACCTGAGCAAGCTTCTTGTCGCCGGCTATAATATAAAGCGTCAGCTGATGGAAATAGTCACTGTTCTGGTCATACAGCCGGTCGAACATCGCGACATCCTTAAGCAGTTGGGTCTGATATCCCTCGAGGGAAGTAGCGATATTTTCCACATTGGCGGAGACCTTGCTGTACCGGGCTTTCATCCTGGTTATTTTATCCTCGCCCTTCGCGAACAGCCTGGCGAGCCCTTTCGGCTCCTCTGAATCCTTCTGGAACCCCTTGAGCTCGGAGACAAGATTCACAAGCATGTTGCCGACTTCGCCGGTTTCCTGCGTTTTTACGGCTTCCAGAGCGGTTTCTGAGAAATCCGCGATGCGTTTCTGCGCATCCGCACCGAAGAGAAGTACGTGATCGGGATTTGTTACATCCACTTTCTGAATAAAATCGTCAATAGCTTTCTTTTCGGCTTCAGTCAGCTGGCTTTCATCCAGCTTCGGGGCCGCGTTCACGGGCGCTTCCGCGGCAGGAGCCTGCTGAATGCTTTCCGCAGGTGCAGCCGGGGCCTCAGGTTCCGGAGCGGAGGGAGCGAGAGAAAGCTGAAGCATCGGATTGGATTCTGACATTGTAGGATCCTCCTTTTAATTATTCTGCCGGACTGAACCGGCGGCAGAAGAAGCCGAGGGATCATCACTGCGGCTGTCTTCCGTGAAATTCAGAATCGGAACGGATGAAGACCTCATCTGGGCTTCCGCAGCGGTGCGGGCTCCGGAAACGCGCCGGTTAGCGAGGATTTCATTCTCGGTATACCCGTCCCGTTTGAGCATCTGTTCCATGACGTCAATATCGGTGGAAATATCGAGCATGTTTTCCTTATGCAGCGCGTCAATCTGCTTCTGACAGGCAGTCAGCACCATATCCATGCAGCGGACGGCGGATTCCCGCGCCTGCTGCATTTCGTAGTAGGAGACACCGCGCTCCTGCATTGTACGGTAATTTGCGAGGACCTTCAGCGTAGTGGGCAGATAATAGTTCATGAATTTACGCACATGCGGAGCTTTGGAGGGCTCTTCCGATACCGTGCGGAAAATCTGCTGACATTTGTCGCAAAGGGTGTCCATCTGAGCGGAAAGGGTTTCGTCCGTAATGACGATGTTTTCTTCACGGATCGTATTGAGCATTTCCTGACCCTTGAGAATCACGGAATCGGCCAGTTCATTCCCTGTAAGCGGAATTCTGGAAGCTTCTTCCCTGCGGCGGCGTTCTTCCTCTTCCTTGCGGGCAATCTCTTCCTGCCGCTGCCTCTCAAGATCACGTTTATTATGGGTCGTTGTATCGAGCTTACTGCCCATAATACTCGCAATGGCTCCGACGCCGGCACCGATGACGACGCCGAGCAGAAGACCGGGAAGACCCTTTAAAGAGAGAAAAATGATACCCGCGGTAATCAGGAAGCCTGTGCCGCCGGACTTCTTGTTGTAATTCGATTTCTTTCCAGCCACAGCAAAAATCTCCTTGAAACACAAATCAAGTTATTATATCACGTGAACGATGGAAAAAAAAGAGAAAAACCCTTCAAACAAGAAAAATTAGAAAGGGTTAATCATACTGTTTCAGAGAAATACGCTCGTCTTCAGGGTGTTTTTCAGGGTTCTTCCTTTTGCCACAGTTCATATGGTTCATGCTGGAGAGCGTGCAGGAGACGGTCCGGTGCATCAGGGAAGGATTTTTTCAGTTCCGAAAGAAAACGGCTCATCTCGGCACGCTCCGTTTTTCCGTCCACCGGGCAGCAGGATTTCAGCACCGGAAGATCCAGTACCTTCTGCATATGCTTAACATGGCTTTCCGGAAGGTAAACGAGGGGACGGATTACAGTGACTCCTGTGCGGCTCATTCTGGTGACAGGGTGAAAAGTGCGGAAACGTCCTTCATGAAAAAGTGACAGCAGCAGCGTCTCAATAGCATCCTCCCGATGATGGCCGAGGGCCAGCTTGTTGTATCCGGCGTCAATACAGGCCTTGGCCAGTACAGCGCGGCGCATTTTTGCGCAAAGGGCGCAGGGGTTTTTTTCCTTCCGGTAACCGAAGATTATTTCCCCGATCTGCGTTTTCTGTACCGAATAGGAAATGGAGAGTGAATCACACAACGCCTGAATGGAGGAATAGTCCGGGTTTCCGATTCCGTTATCAACGGTAACGGCGCACATTTCAAAGTTCTTATGCGAAAACTTCCGGTAGAGGGAAAGAGCATGGAGCAGCAGAAGAGAATCTTTCCCGCCGGAAACGCCGACAGCTACCCTGTCGCCGTCTTCTATCATCCGGAAATCCGTATCAGCTTTCCGGATACATCCAAGCGTTTTTTTCATGATTATTCCTCCATAATCCGTACGCTGTCCGACTGCGTATGGCAAAGGTGAATGTTATGATAACGACGCATCAGAAGCAACTTTGCGCTTTCTGCGGTTTTCCGGGACCGGAACACGCCGAACACGGCGCTGCCGCTGCCCGTCATCCGTGCCGCAAAAGCTCCGGCCGAAAGGAGCTCTGAAACAGCTTCAGGTATTTCAGGGCAGGAAGCGGAAGAAACAGATTCCAGCACGTTGAAAACCGAAGAAGCAAGCAGAGCGGGATTTCCTGAAGAAAGAGCATTCAGCACATTTTCGGTATCCGGATGCCGGACGGAATCCACCTCGTGATATGCTTTGAAGATTTCGCGGGTGCTCAGTGCCCGGCAGGGCTGAAATACAAGAAGCCAGTAATTGATTCCGCATACCTGGTTTTCAAGCAGTTCGCCGATTCCGCGGGTACGGACCAGACCGCCGCGCAGGCAGAACGGAACATCGGCACCGAGGGAAAGACCGATGGATTCCAGCCTTTCCTGCGGAATATTCAGTTTCCAGAATGTGTTCAGACCTTTAAGCACGCCTGCGGCATCCGCACTTCCGCCGCCGAGGCCGGCGCCCATGGGAATGTTTTTATGAAGGCGGATCCTTACGCCGGAGGCTACATTGCATTCCCTGCGAAGCAGTTCCGCGGCGCGCCAGGCCAGATTGGAAGAATCAGCCCGGGACGGCGGATATCCGTCTGTCTCGATTTCAAGGCCTGGGGCGGGAATCAGTTCGATTTCATCTGAAATGGAAACAGGCTGCATAACCATATCCATCAGATGATATCCGTCTGAACGGACGCCGGTAATATCGAGCGACCAGTTGATTTTCGCATAAGCCCTGATTTTCATGCCAGCCTCCGGATTGATTGATGGGGAAATGATATACCGGGGAAGGGAAAAAGGCAAGGGAAGGAAATCTGTTTTTCTTGCGAAGAAAGATTGATCGTTGTAGAATAAAAAGTGATGGAAGGAGTGTGAACGGAATATGACCAGAGAGAAATCTGTGCTGATTAACCTGCTTGCCATCGCAAGGTATGACCAGACCCCTGATTTTCCGATTCAGTTTATGACAAAAGGGAGGCTGTCGATCGGAGACGAAGGCAGCGCCGTACTTGAATATACGGAATCCCAGGAAGATGAAGATACCGGCGAAATCACATCCTCCCTGATTACACTGTCCATGCAGAAGGATCGGGTAACCATGACACGGGAAGGTGATTACTCAAATACAATGGTTTTTGTACCTGAACAAAGGTATGAGGGCGTTTACAGAACCCCTTACGGAAACATGGATATGGCTGTTTTTTCCAGGGGTGTCCGCTGCAGCATCGGAGAAACGAAAGGCTCCGTACATCTGAAATATCAGCTGGATATTCAGGGGGCATATGCTTCCACCAACGAACTGCACCTGGAATACAAAGCGGACGGGAGTGAAACAGTTCAATGAATATTACCGTACTTGGCTCCGGTACATGGGGGATTGCCCTTGCAAAGGTTCTTTCGGAAAACGGGAGCACCGTAACCGTATGGAGCAAATTTAAGGAAGAAGCAGAAAAGCTCGCGGAAACGCGGGAAGCGCCAAACCTTCCCGGTGTCCGGATTCCTGACAGCATCATATTTACATCCGATCCGGCCGAAGCAGCGGACAACGCGGAATTCCTGCTGAATGCGGTTCCCTCCGTATATGTCCGTGACACGGCCGCGCTGTTTTCGGCCCACCTGAAAAATAAACCCGTATGGGTCAACGCATCCAAGGGAATCGAAAGTGATACGCTGATGACGCTGACTGAGGTGATTGAGGACGAAACCGTACGAAACGGCGCTGAAATGCCGGTTACCGTGGCGATCAGCGGCCCGACGCATGCTGAGGAAGTGGCGCGGGATATGCCCACGCTGATCGTCGTCGCCGGAGATGATCCGGAAATCACCGCAGCGGTACAGAAGCTTTTTGAAGGATCCTGTATCCGTCCGTATACCAATACGGATAAGCGGGGTGTGCAGATCTGCGGCGCGCTGAAAAATGTGGAAGCTCTTGCGGTAGGCATTGCGAAAGGGCTTGGATATGGGGACAATACACGGGCTGCTCTGATTACGCGCGGGATGGAGGAAATCCGGCGGCTGGGCCTCGCCATGGGCTGCCGTGAACGTACTTTCTTCGGACTTGCCGGAATCGGTGACCTGATTGTTACCGCCACGAGCAATCACAGCAGAAACAACCGGGCCGGAATCCTCATCGGACAGGGTGTGAAACCTCAGGACGCTCTCAGGCAGATCGGCATGGTTGTCGAAGGAGTCAACGCGCTGCCTGCAGCGATACGCCTGTGCGAAAAATACAGGATGGACATGCCTGTAATCAGCGCGGTGCGTGAAGTTATCCAGGAAGGTGCGGATCCGAAAGGAATCGTGCAGAACCTGATGGGCAGAGAACTGAAACAGGAAAACATATGAAACAGGAGGGGAACATGAAGAAGCTGCTGAATGACGGATGGGAATATCTTAAGCTCCCATCCGGAAGCACCCTGCCGGAAGCTGACGGCGCAAACGGATGGAAGGCGGTTGATCTTCCGCACGACTGGCTGATCTGGCAAAACGGCGACCTGTATGAAACAGCTGACGCATGGTACCGGAGAAAGCTTTTATGCGGGAATAACGACGGATGCACAATCCTTTCCTTTGACGGTGTCTATATGGACTGCGATGTGCTTCTGAACGGTGAAATTATATGCAGCCATGCGTACGGATACACTGCTTTCACGGTGAACCTGACGGAACGGCTCCGGAACGGCGAAAACACGATCCTGGTTCATATCCGCCATCAAAGCCCCAATTCCAGATGGTATTCAGGAAGCGGCATCTTCCGGAATGTCCATTTGCTTGAACTTCCGGAAGATCATATCGTTCCGGACAGTTTTTACTTTTCGGAGAAATATGAAGACGGCGGATGGACGCTTCGGATTACCGCGGAAACGTCCGGAACAGACCGGGTTCCGTTTTTCTGTGAGGCTCTGGACAATGACGGAGTGCCGATCGGAAGGGGAAAAACAGAAAGTGATCATGGGGTGATTTCCCTTTCAATCCGTCTTTCCGGCGCAAAAGCCTGGGAACCGGATCACCCGACGGTATATATTCTCCGCTATACTTATGGTAAAGAAACGGATGAAATCCGGTTCGGACTGCGCACCACGGAATTCTCTCCTGACCGCGGATTTCTGTTGAACGGAAATCCTCTTAAGCTGAAAGGTGTCTGCCTTCATCACGATCTTGGGTGCCTCGGGGCTGCTTTTCATGAAAAAGCGGCGCGGCGCCAGCTGCAGCTGATGAAGGAAATGGGAGCAAACGCGCTGCGTACTTCCCACAACCCGCCCGCTTCCGAATTGCTTGATCTGTGCGATGTAATGGGGATTCTTGTCGTGGATGAAGCGTTCGACATGTGGGAAAGACCGAAGACGGAGTTCGATTATGCGCGCTTTTTCCCGACCTGCGAAGCAGAGGATGTCGCGCTGTGGATCCGGCGCGACCGGCGTCATCCCTGCGTTGTGATGTGGTCCATCGGCAATGAAATCTACGACATGCATGCTGATCTGCGCGGCACGGAAGTATGCACGATGCTGATGAATCAGGTGCGGTCACACGATCCGGAAGGACATGCTGCCGTGACTTTCGGATGCAATTACATGCCCTGGGAAGGCGGTCAGCGGTGCGCGGATGTCGTCAAAATCGCCGGATACAATTACGGTGAAAAATACTACGAGGAACATCACCGGAAACATCCGGACTGGGTCATTTACGGCAGCGAAACGGCAAGTGTGCTGAGCAGCCGCGGCATATACCATTTTCCGATAGAAAAGAGCATTATGAGCGAATCGGATCTGCAGTGCAGCGCGCTCGGCAACAGCAATACAAGCTGGGGAGCCGAAAAGCTTCAGGAGATCCTAGTAAATGATCTGGCGTGCGGATACAGCATGGGCCAGTTTATCTGGAGCGGCATCGACTATATCGGCGAGCCCACACCGTATCATACCAGAAACTGTTATTTCGGACAGACGGATACAGCATGCTTCCCGAAGGATTCCTACTACCTGTTCAAAAGCTTCTGGAGCAGGGAAAAAGTGCTGCATATCGGTGTCAGCTGGGACTGGAATCCGGGACAGCTGATTGACATTCCGGTAATGACCAATTACCCGCGGGTTGAATTGCTGCTGAACGGAAGATCCCTGGGCGAAAAGAACGTCCGGCAGGATGACGTCAATTCATGCCTGCCGGTATGGAAAATACCCTATGAAGCCGGAGAAATCCGTGCCAGGGCATACGGGTCAGACGGCCAGATCCTTGCAGAAGACGTGCGCAGGACCAGCGGGGATACTGCTTCGCTGAAGCTTGTTCCGGAAGAGCCGGTGATTCGGGGAGACGGGAATGATCTTGCCTTTATCACGGTACAGGCTGAGGACGCATACGGAAATCCGGTTGAAAACGCCAGGGACCGCATTTTTGTATCCGCAGAAGGCGGCGCCAGACTGCTGGGAACCGATAACGGCGATTCCACCGATCCGGACGGATATAAGCAGAGCAGCAGAAGGCTTTTCGGCGGAAAGCTGCTGATTGTCGCCGGATCGAACGGTAAAACCGAAGACGCGCTCATCCGCGTGCGAAATACCGCAGGACTTCATGCAGAAATAAGAATTCCTGTAGTTCCGTGCAATAAAACGGAGGGGAGTTCCTGTCTGCTGCAGGTTACCCGCGAAGGCGGAGATGAAAAGATCCCGGTGCGGAAAATCGAGATACGCGCGGAAGGTGAGCGCTGTCTTACAAAGCAAAATCCGACCTGCGTTTTCCGTTGGAAACAGATTCCGGAGAACGCGCAGGGCCAGCCTGTTGCCTGGGAGATTACAAACGAAGCGGGGATCATATCGCCCTTTGCCTGCCTTGAAACGGAGGGGGATGCCGTCCGTGTGACCGCGAACGGAGACGGCAGTTTTTACCTGCGAGCGCTGGGAGGAAACACACCGGATCATTACGAGATCATCAGCCAGATTGAATTCACAGCGAAGGGGATCGGAAATCCCTCCCTGAATCCATATGAATTTATCAGCGCAGGGCTGTATGATCTCCATGAAGGCGATATCGGAACCGGGAATGAAAAAGGAATCGCTTTCGCGCGGGACGGATTGAGCATGGCCGGCTTCAGCAGGGTTGATTTCGGTGATACAGGATCCGATACCCTGATTCTGCCCATTTTCGCACTGGACGGAAAACCCTATGAGATCGAACTGACAGACGGGGATCCAAGGAACGGCGGCAGAAAGATCGCGACGCTGCATTATGAAAAACCCAGCATCTGGAATCAATACCAGGAAGAAACATACCGTCTGCCGTACCGGCTGAAGGGAATCCATACGCTTTGCTTCAGCATGGAAAAGAAAGTCCATATGAAAGGTTTCCGCTTTGAAAAACAGGAGCGTTCTGAAATGCTCCTTTACGCCGGGGAGGCAGACGAGATTTATGGAGATTCCTTCGTGCCTGACGGAAACAGCGTAACCAGGATCGGCAATAACGTTAGCCTGATCTTCCGGGGCATGAACTTCATGGCAGACGAATCATACCGCCTGCTTCTCAGGGGCAGAACAGAGCTTAAGATCAACGCCGTGACTGTACGCATAAAGAACGGAAACGGCGTGGAAACAGTCAGCATCGCCAATTTCCGCGGAGACGGCGGGGATGAACAGGTATTTGGCGTTCAGGTTCCCGGAGGCGAATGTACTGTATCCTTCATATTTCTTCCCGGAAGCAGTTTCGATTTCGAATCCTTCAGGTTCGTACGGATGAACCGGTGAATATTTTGACAATAATTGTTAATTATTATAAAATTTCAATCCGGGAAACAACCGGCAACGTACAGAGCAGCGGATTGCAAGGAGGACAGCATGACGTCGAAACTCAAAAAGTTCCTGAGTTTTCTCTTCATAGCTGCTTCCGTAACCGCTGTGCTTTTTATTGCGTTCAGCAACGCGGAGCTGAAGGACGCCTGGGGAACAATCGCACAGCTGGATATGCTGTGGGTGGCCGGAATATTCGGGTGCTGGGTTGTCTGCACTTTTTTCGACGGAATGAATTACTGGTGCTACCTTCGGAGGGAAAAATTCAAAATCAGCATTGGAAGAACAATTAACGTCGCGCTGATCGGATATTATTACAGCAACATTACGCCCAGCGCCGCAGGCGGGCAGCCCATGCAGGTGAACTCTCTGCGGAAAGCCGGAATTCCGGTAGGCTACGGTACGATGGCCGTGACCATCCGTTTTTTCGCGAATCAGTTCATTATCTGCATGATGAGCCTGGTGCTGTTTCTCTTCAACCGTTCCTTCGCCTACGAGCAGCTCGGCGGTGTTATATGGGTGGTCCGCGTCGGCTGGCTGATTAATTTCTCCGTTATTCCCCTGATCATGCTGGCCACCTGGAAGCGGAACTGGATTCAGAAATTCGCAATCTGGTTGATCAGCCTGATGTACAGAATTCATCTGATCAGAAAAAAAGAAGCATGTATTGAAAAAGTGACGGAAGTGCTTGATACATATAACAAAGCAATGCACGACCTGCTGAAGCGTCCGGGGCAGATCACGATTCAGTTCCTATGCAGCTTTATCAGCCTGCTTGCTATGACGGGCACTGTTATTTTCGTATATCACGCATTCGGGCAGCACGGTACACACTGGTACCAGCTGCTTACACTGAGCTGCATGCTGTATGTCAGTGCGAGCTATACACCGCTGCCCGGCGCCAGCGGTGCCCAGGAAGGCGGATTTGTGCTGTATTTCGGGAAGATATTCCTGAACGGAACCATTGGAATGGCGCTGCTGACCTGGCGGTTCTTCACATTTTATATCTTCCTGATTGTGGGTGTGGGAATGGTTTTGCTGGAAAAAATCATTCTTCGAAGAGAAAAAAGAAAACGGCGGCCGGCCTGAATCAGTCCGTTTTTCTTTTTCAAATAACAATACAGTGAGAAAATTTCAAACCTGAGAAGAACAGAACCTGTTCATGTTGACAAACTAAATATAAGACGTTATAATACATCTGATTTTGGGATATCCGGATTAATTCCGGAGACTTTAACCGGAGGTAGAGTATGGGTAAATATTTCGGAACAGACGGTTTCCGCGGCAAAGCCGGCACGGACCTGACAGCAGAACACGCGTTCAAAATCGGCCGCTTCCTCGGCTGGTACTACAGCAAAAAGCACCTTGACGACAAAGCGAAGATCGTTATCGGCAAGGATACCCGCAGATCTTCCTACATGTATGAAAACGCACTGGCCGCCGGTATCACTTCCTCCGGCGCGGATGTTTACCTGCTTCATGTAACCACAACACCCTGCGTCAGCTATATTACCCGGACAGAAGGGTTCGACTGCGGCGTCATGATTTCCGCCAGCCATAATCCTTTCACCGACAACGGCATCAAGCTGATGAACTACAACGGTGAAAAAATGGATGACGAGCTGCAGGACCAGGTTGAACAGTATATTGACGGCAAGTTTGATGAAATACCTTTTGCCGTTGCCGATAAGATCGGCTGCACAGTGGACTTCTACACCGGGCGCAACCGGTACATCGGATATCTGACCAATCTGGCGATCCGCCCCTTCGATGATCACAAGGTCGCGCTGGACTGCTCCAACGGATCAAGCTGGATGATCGGACCGGCCGTCTTCAATGCGCTGGGCGCCAAAACCTATGTGATTCACGACAAGCCTGACGGCGTGAACATCAATAAAGACTGCGGAAGCACACATATTGAAAGCCTGAAGGAATACGTGAAAGAAAACAAGCTGGATGTCGGTTTTGCCTTCGACGGGGACGCGGACCGCTGCCTCGCAGTGGACGAGAACGGCAACGAAGTCAACGGCGACAAGATCATGTATATCTGCGCGAAGTACATGAAGAGCAAAGGACAGCTGCCCAGCAACACCGTGGTTACTACAATTATGAGCAATTTTGGTTTGTACAAGGCGCTGGATGCCGCCGGAATCAACTATGAGAAAACGGCTGTCGGTGACCGGTATGTCTACGAAAACATGAAAGCCTACGACCATCTGATCGGCGGAGAGCAGAGCGGTCATATCATTTTCCGGAAACACGCGAGGACCGGTGACGGTATTATCACAGCCATTATGCTGATGGGCGTCATGATTGACACGCAGCTGCCGCTTTCGGTGCTGGCCAGCGGATGCAGGATGTACCCGCAGGTGCTGAAAAATGTCAAGGTCGACGACAAAGACGCGACGCTCGCAGAACAGAAAGTGATGGATGCCGTGAACGCCTGCACAGAAGCGCTGGGTGACAGCGGACGCGTTCTGCTGCGCAAGAGCGGTACCGAACCGGTGCTGCGCGTTATGGCTGAAGCCGGAAACCTGGAGGAATGCGAGAAGCATGTGGACGCGATTATTGCCGCAATGAATGAAAGCGGACATCTGATCGAGGTGAAGAAGTAATGCTGAAGACGGTAGACCTGTACGACCTTTCCCATACAAAGGCCGCATCATTGCTCAAAAACACGGTATATCCCTGGGAGGCACTCGGTAAGATCAAGGATTTCATCATTGAAACCGGTAAAAATCTTCCAAAGGAAGAATATGATGAAGTCAGCGAAAACGTCTGGATTGCAAAGGACGCAAAGATCTACCCCAACAACTATATCGGCGCGCCCTGCATTATCGGACATAAAACGGAAGTACGCCCCGGTGCGTTCATACGGGGAAGTGCCCTTGTGGGAGACAACTGCGTCGTCGGAAACAGTACGGAGCTGAAAAACGTGATCCTGTTCGACAACGTCCAGGTTCCGCACTATAATTACGTCGGAGACAGCATTCTCGGATATAAGAGCCATATGGGCGCCGGCTCCATCACATCCAATGTGAAGAGCGACAAGCTGCTGGTAGTCGTCAGATCCGGGGATGAAAAGATTGAAACCGGGCTGAAAAAGATCGGCGCCATGCTCGGTGACCGCGTGGAAGTGGGGTGTAACAGCGTGCTGAATCCCGGCACTGTTATCGGAAGGGATTCCAACGTTTATCCGACATCCTGCGTCCGCGGAACCATCCCGGAGAAGAGCATCTGGAAGAACAACGGAACCATTGTTGCAAAACATGAATAAAACGGAGGGGAAAACATGAAAGTCATTATCGCTGAAAACTACGAAGACGGCGCTGTAAAAGCTGCTGACGTAATCGAGAAAATCGTCCGGGAAAATCCGGAATGCACACTTGGACTTGCGACCGGCAGCAGCCCTGTCGGAATGTATAAGGAACTGGCGCGCCGCTGCAGGGAAGAGGGTCTGGATTTCAGCAGGATCCACAGCGTGAACCTGGATGAATATGTAGGCCTGGAAAGCACGCATGACCAGAGCTACCGCTACTTCATGAACAGCAACCTGTTCGACCATATCAATATTGACAAGAACAACACCTATGTAGCGAAGGGTACCGGCGATATCTGCGCGAACCTGAAGGAATTCAATGACATCCTGAACAGAACAGATATTGAGATCCAGGTTCTCGGTGTCGGTCCCGACGGGCATCTCGGCTTTAACGAGCCCGGAGAAACCCTGTATGACGGCGCGCACGAGGAAGTGCTTGATGATTCCACCATTGAAGCCAATAAGCGCTTCTTCGCCAGCAAGGAAGAAGTTCCCACACACGCGGTTACCATGGGAATGGGCAACATCATGCGGGCGAAGCGTCTTCTGATGATCATCAGCGGAAATAAGCAGGAAGCCGCGACAAAGCTCCTGATCGAAGACAAGATCGACCCGAAATGCCCCTGCACCTTCATGCGGATGCACAGGGACGCTACCGTCATCCTTGAGAAGAAACTCGCGGATGAAATCGGCTACAAAGGATAAAAACTCAAAAAAAGACCGGGCAGGCGTAATCTGTACGTCTGCCCGTTTTTTTACTGAACACTGAACAGCAGTTCATCATAAGTCGGAAAAGGCCAGAAGGCTCGGTCTGTAATCCGCTCCAGATGATCCGCTGATTCGCGCAGGACTTTCATCGCAGGGAGGACTTCGCCGCGGGCGTAAAATGCGGCTGTTTCAGGATCGGTATCCGGTTTCCGGGCGATGACTTTCGCAAGGGAATCAATTCGGTTTTTCAGATTGTCCGTTTCCGAACAAAGCTCGTCCAGCAGATCGCTGCCGCAGTGCAGCGATGCTCCGGCTGCCTTCAGGTTCGTACAGGAAGCTGACAGCTCGCCCGCGTATCGGAGTACGGAGGGAAGAATCTGGCGGCGGCTCATCATCAGCATGGTTTCCGCTTCGATATTTATCATTTTCGCGTAGGAGTCAAGTCCGATATCCCTGCGGGAACGAAGTTCCGATCCGGAAAGTACTTTATGCGTTTCAAAAAGCCTGATATTCTTTTCAGCGGTATAGACAGGCAGCGCGTCCACCGTAGTGGGCAGGGAAAGAAGGCCGCGCTTTTCCGCTTCCGTGATCCAGTCGGGTGAATAGTTGTTGCCGTTGAAGATGATCCGCTTATGTTCATGGATATTCCGCACAATCAGGTCGTGCAGCTTTTTACGGAAATCGTCCGATTTTTCAAGCTCGTCGGCAAACTGCCGCAGGGATTCCGCAACGGCAGTGTTCAGCACGACGTTCGCGTCTGAAACAGAAGCGGAAGAACCAAGGGAACGGAATTCGAATTTGTTGCCTGTGAACGCGAAAGGTGAGGTGCGGTTGCGGTCCGTTGTATCACGGGGAAACTTCGGAAGTGCGTGTACGCCGACTGTCATATCGGTTTTTTCCCGCCCGCTGTAGATTGCGCCGGCTTCCAGCGCTTCCAGAATCTCGGTCAGTTCATCGCCGAGGAAAATACTGATAATGGCGGGAGGCGCTTCGCATCCGCCCAGCCGGTGATCGTTTCCCGCAGATGCGACGGAAGCGCGGAGAAGGTCCTGGTATTCATCGACCGCCTTGATCACGGATGTAAGGAAGAGAAGAAACTGGGCGCTTTCATGCGGGCTGTCGCCCGGCTCCAGCAGATTATAGCCTGTATTTGTGAACATGGACCAGTTGTTGTGCTTGCCGCTTCCGTTCACGCCTTCAAATGGCTTTTCTGCGAGAAGGCAAACCAGATTGTGCCGCAGGGCAACCTTCTTCATCATTTCCATGGTAATCTGGTTATGGTCGCAGGCGACGCTTGCAATGGAATAGATCGGCGCCATTTCATGCTGAGCGGGCGCAGTTTCATTGTGCTCTGTTTTCGCGAGGACGCCGAGCTTCCAGAGCTCCTCATTCAGATCGGCCATGAAAGCCTGAACTCTGGTCTGGATTGTGCCGAAAAAATGATCCCCGAGTTCCTGCCCTTTGGGCGGTTTGGAGCCGAACAGCGTTCGGCCGGCGAAAATCAGGTCGCTCCGCCGGTCGAACAGGTCCTTGTCGACAAGAAAGTATTCCTGTTCCGGACCGACCGTAGGCGTGACCCTGGTTGCGTCCATCCTTCCGAAAAGATGCAGGATCCGTACTGCCTGCCTGCTGAGCGCTTCCATGGAACGGAGAAGAGGTGTTTTCTTGTCAAGCGCTTCTCCGCCATAGGAACAGTACGCAGTGGGAATGCAGAGAACACGGTCTTTGATAAAGGCGTAGGAAGTCGGATCCCAGGCGGTATAGCCACGGGCTTCAAAAGTGGAACGCAGACCGCCGTTGGGCAGGGAAGAAGCGTCAGCCTCGCCGCGTACAAGTTCTTTTCCGGAGAACTCCTGGATGACGGCACCGCCTGGAAGCGGGGAAATAAAAGCATCATGCTTTTCCGCTGTAACAGAATTCAGAGGCTGGAACCAGTGTGTATAATGAGTTGCGCCACGCTCCAGGGCCCAGTCCTTCATGGCGTTTGCCACGACGCTGGCAACTTCCAGATCCAGTCTCCTGCCCTCATCAATCGTTTTGTGCAGCGCACGGTATGTTTCCTTCGGGAGACGCTGACGCATAACCGAATCGTTAAATACGTTTATTCCGAAAATCTCTTCCATTCCAGCCATACTGCCACCTCCCGAATGATTAATAAAGTTTAGAAGAAGAGAGCTGAAAAGTCAAGCCTGTTCAAATGTGCCGGGCTTTCAGCCATATACGGATGACATGCGGCGGGAAAGGGCAGTCGTTGTTTTTTAAATATGGATATGTTAAAATATACTATTATATTAAAGTATGAAACTGCGGAGGGAACGGGGATGTTTGAGCCGAAAATCAGGAATCATCAGACGGAATTACTGATGAAAGCCATCATGCTCCTGGATGATGAGGAAGACGCGTATCGTTTTTTTGAAGATCTCTGCACCATTCCGGAGATAAAAAGCATCAGCCAGCGGCTCGAAGTGGCGGAGCTGCTTCGGCAGAAGGAAACATACCAGAAGATTGCGGAGCAGACCGGTGCGTCAAGTGCCACGATTTCAAGGGTAAACCGCGCGCTGACTTACGGAGCGGACGGATACAACCGGGTGCTGGAAAAGATGGAAAAGGAGTAATCGCCATAACATGGATCTGAGCATGCTGAACACGGAACAGCGCCTCGCAGCGGAAACGCTTGACGGCCCTGTACTTATTCTTGCCGGTGCGGGAAGCGGGAAGACACGCGCGCTTACATACCGCGTCGCGAATCTGATTGACCATGGTGTTCCGGCCTACAGAATTCTGGCGCTGACATTCACCAATAAAGCCGCCAGGGAAATGAAAACCAGAGTTGAAAGCCTGATCGGCACAGAAAACGCCGACGCGGCGTGGATCAGCACATTTCATTCCACCTGCGCACGGATTCTGCGGCGGGATATCGAAAAACTCGGATACAGCCGTTCCTTCGTGATCTATGATGAAGATGACCAGACCCGTGTACTGAAGGAGATATACAAGCAACTGAACATTGATGACGCGTTTATCCCGCTCCGTGAAACCAGGAGCAAAACAGGAGACGCAAAGAACCGGTTCCTGACACCGGACGAATGGTTCGCCAGATCCGGCAGGGACCGTCGGAACAGCATGATCCATGATATCATGATATGCTATGAGAAAAAAATGAAATCGCTGAACGCGCTGGATTTTGACGATCTGCTGCTGAAAACCCTTGAGCTTTTCGCGGATCATCCGCCCGTTCTGCAGCAATATAAGGACAGATTCCGCTATGTGCTTGTGGATGAATACCAGGACACAAATAAGGCGCAGTACGAAATGATCCGCATGCTGACATCCGACAGCAGGAATCTGTGCGTAGTCGGGGACGACGACCAGAGCATATATGGCTGGCGCGGCGCGGATATCCGCAACATTCTCGATTTTGAGAAAGACTATCCGGATGCCACGGTGATCAAGCTTGAGCAGAATTACAGGTCTACAGAAAATATCCTTGACGCGGCGAATCAGGTAATCGCAAAAAACGAGAAACGGAAAGACAAGAAGCTCTGGACGGAGAATTCCGAAGGCGAACGCATTCATGTTTATTGCGCTTCCGACGAACATGATGAAAGCATGTGGATCGCAAAGGAAATCCTTTCACTGCGGGACCGCGGGGAAGGATACGGAAGTACTGCTGTTCTGTACAGGACAAACGCACAGAGCCGTATACCTGAAGAAATTATGATGAAAAGCGGCATTCCATACAAGGTGTTCGGAGGCCAGAAGTTCTATGAGCGGAAAGAAATAAAGGATATCCTTGCCTACATGCGGGTAATTGTAAATCCTGCGGACGATATATCTCTGACCCGGATCATCAACGTTCCGAAACGTTCCATTGGCGACGCCACCGTACAGGTGCTGTCATCCTTCGCCGCCGAAACAGGAGTTCCGATTTTCAGTGTGCTCAACGATCCGCCTGCGGAGCTCGGAACGAGGGCCCGTTCCAGTGTCGGAGCATTCTTCAGCCTGCTGACTCTTCTGGGAGCAATGAAGGAATGCATGGGACTTACGGATTTTGTGGATACATTGATCGAGAAAACCGGGCTGGAGGAACAGTATCGCAGGGAAGATACGGAAGAGTCTCTGAGCAGACTGGAAAACATGAATGAATTCAGGAATTCCCTGGCAGAATTCGCTCTGAACGATGAAAATCCCACCGTGGAAAGTTACCTTGAAAACGTATCGCTTGTAACTGATCTGGACCGTGCGGAAGACGATAAGGGATACGTCACGATGATGACACTCCACAGTGCGAAAGGACTGGAATTTGATAATGTATTCATTCCGGGAATGGAAGAAAACATTTTTCCGAGCATGAGAAGCATAACGGAAGACAACCGGCTGGAGGAAGAGCGCAGGCTGATGTATGTCGGCATTACCCGTGCACGGAAACGGCTTTATCTGTCCCATGCTGCGGAAAGAATGCAGTACAACCAGTTCGCTCACAATCCGCCAAGCCGCTTTCTCCGGGAAATACCCGCACGCCTTCTGCAGGAAACATATTTCCGGAATCCTGGAAAAGCCGTTTCTTCCGGAAAAAACATGTATTCCGAATCGCGTTTTACAGGAAATACCGGACGGTTCAGGACCGGACCTGTTTCAGACCGTCCGGTCGAAAAGGTTGCGGGAAAACCAAAACTGACTTTATGCGGGCTTAGCCTGAACGAAATTCCGGGAGTTCAGAAAGGCTTCGTACCCAGCGCCGCAAGGTCGTCTGAAAACACGGTAACCGCATCGCTGTTCAGCCCGGGAGACCGGGTTCGGCATCCGAAATTCGGAACCGGAACCGTACTGAACGTTTCCGGTTCGGGAAAGGACGCGCGGATCCGTATACAGTTTGATGAAAAAGGTGAAAAGGAGCTTGCCCTGGCCATCGCGCCGATTATCCGTTTGGAGGAGGAAACATGAATCCTGTAGAAAAACAGCGGATGGAAGAATTGATCCGGGAAATCAGCAAAGCTTCTTACGCATATTATGTGCTGGACGATCCGTATATATCGGATATGCAGTGGGACCGGCTTTATGACGAGCTTAAATCACTGGAAGCGGAAACAGGCACCGTTCTTCCGGACAGCCCGACTCTCCGGGTCGGCGGGGAAACTCTGAAAGGGTTTGAAGAACATGTTCATATCAACCGGCTCTGGTCCATGGACAAAGTGCAGAGTCTGGAAGAGCTGGACGCATGGATTGCGAGAACGGAAAAGCTTGCCGGAAAAACAAATCTTCAGTACTATGTTGAATACAAATTTGACGGATTGACGCTGAATCTGACTTACGACCGCGGGCAACTGGTGCAGGCAGCAACGCGCGGAGACGGCGTCAGGGGTGAAGCAATTCTTCAGCAGGCAAGAACGATCCACAGCGTGCCGAAACAGATTCCATACAAAGGACTGATGGAAGTTCAGGGTGAATGCATCATGCGGCTGAGCACCCTGGACAAATACAACAAGGCCCATCCGGATGCTGTACTCAAGAACGCCAGAAACGCCGCGGCCGGCGCGCTACGGAATCTGGATCCTTCCGTTACAGCATCACGGCACCTGGACGCGTTTTTCTACCAGGTCGGAACAATCGAAAACCCTCCCTACAATTCTCAGCCCGGAATGCTGCAATTCCTGCGGGAAAACGGGTTTCAGGTCAGTCCGTATCTTGGAAGCGGAACAGGGCGGGAAGAGCTGGAGGAATGCATCCGGAAAATCAGTGAGGAACGGAGTAAACTGGACTGGCTGATTGACGGAGCGGTCATTAAAATCGGAGATTACGCGCTCCGTGATCAGATGGGCTTTACGGAGAAATTCCCGCGTTGGGCGGTAGCTTATAAATTTGAAGCGGAAGAAGCGGTTACAAAACTCCTGAAAGTAACCTGGGAGCTGGGACGTACCGGAAAACTTACGCCGCTGGCCCATGTGGAACCGGTGGATTTTTACGGTGTGACCGTAAGGAAAGCGACGCTGAATAACCTGGGGGATATTCAGCGTAAGGATATCGCAATCGGGTGCAATGTCTGGATCCGACGCAGCAACGATGTAATCCCGGAAATCATGGGAAGGGCCGGCGAAGTCCAGCCTGACGAACGCGCTATTGAAAAGCCGGAAGTGTGCCCGGCCTGCGGCAGCAGTCTCATAACCCGCGGAGCTCATCTGTTCTGCATGAACCGGAAGAACTGCCGTCCTCAGGCGGTGGCCAGAATCGCTCATTTCGCCAGTCGTGAAGCCATGGATATAGAAGGGCTGAGCGAAAAAACCGCCGAACAGCTGTACGACCAGGCGGGAATCCGTGAAACGGCTGACCTTTACCGGCTGACGCCGATGGACTTCCTGATGCTGGACGGATTCAAGGAAAAAAAGGCCGCTAATCTCTCAGACGCGCTGGAGAAAAGCAAGCACTGCGATCTGGACGCTTTCCTGTTTGCCCTGGGCATCCCGAATGTCGGGCGGAAAACGGCCCGGGACCTGGCACAGGCTTTCGGAACACTTGAAAATCTGAAAAAAGCCACGGCAGAACAACTGACCGCACTTCCGGATATCGGGGATATTGTCGCCGGGAGCGTAACGGAATACTTCAGCTTCCCGGAAAATATCCGGATGATCGATGCGATGCTGGAAGCCGGCGTAAAGCCCCGTGAAATGGAGCATGCCGGAGAAGGCGTATTCAGCGGGATGAGCATCGTCGTAACCGGCACACTGCCGACACTCAGCCGGAAGCAGGCGGAAGACCTGATCCGGAGCCGCGGGGGCAACGCTTCCGGATCGGTTAGCAAAAAAACAGCGTTCGTCGTCGTCGGAGAGGACGCGGGCAGCAAACTGACAAAAGCGCAGAACCTAGGAATTGAAACCATCAGTGAAGAGGAACTGCTCCGACGGGCGGGCAACGGATAAAGCTTTCCGGACTACGATAAAAGACAGGGGGAACACATACCATGTTTTCAGGAATTACACAGTGGTTTGAGGATCTGACCGCGGATCCTTCGGGAACACTTATAACGCTGGTATATGTAGCAGTATGTATCCTGTTCAGCCTGATCCTGCATGAATGCGCTCACGGATGGGTCGCTCTGAAATGCGGGGATCCGACCGCAAAAATGCTTGGACGACTGACCCTGAATCCGTCAAAGCACCTTGATCCCTTCGGAACAATCTGTATGGTTTTCCTGCATGTCGGATGGGCAAAACCGGTTCCCATCAATCCGAGAAATTTCCGGCATTACCGCCGGGACTATATCCTGGTCTCACTGGCCGGCATTGTGACAAACCTGCTGCTGAGTATTCTGAGTCTGATCATAGCCGCGCTGCTGTGCAGGGTAATCTACAGTTCCGTTCTCCTTGACTACGCACGGGAAAAAGGACTGCAGAATAATTTTCTGGATATCTATCATATGATTTTCCCGAACGCCGTTTACGGCGGCGCATTTGAGGTTGTGTCCGGAAACGTCAATACAGGTTGCGAATGGGCGCTATATGTGCAGCGGCTTTTCCTGATGCTGGCTCAGATGAACCTTGGCCTGGCGGTCTTCAATCTGATTCCGGTTCCGCCGCTGGACGGCTACAGATTCCTGGATATGTTTGTATTCAAAGGAAAACTCGCAATGGAACGAAGCATGATGAACATTATCCAGATCGTATTCCTCGTCATTTGCATGAGCGGAATCCTCAGTACGTTCCTTACGACCGTTAACGGTGCCGTGTTCGGATTCCTGTGCAGCATCATTTCCGTACTGGTTTAAATACAGATTTTATTGAAATTAAAAGAAAGCGACTGACAGAATGCTGACACAGGAATTCAGGCTGAAAGATTTTGACGGGCCGCTGGATCTGCTGCTGACACTGATCGGCAAAGCGCAGATCGATATCCGGGACATTTTTGTGAGCGAAATCACGGACCAGTACCTCGAAATCGTTCGCAGCTCGGAAGATCTGAACATGGATGAAAGCAGCGACTTTCTGGTGATGGCCGCCACGCTGCTGGAAATCAAAAGCCGGGCAATGCTTCCGAAACCTCCCGCTCCCGAAGACGAGGACCCCGAAACCGAACTGATCCGAAGGCTGGAAGAATACAAGCTGTTCAGGGAAACCGCCGAAAACATGAAGCAATTCGAGGAAGCTTCAAGACATGTTTTTACCAAGCTGCCGGAAGAATACCCTCTGCCGCCGCAGGAATTCGAGATTACAGGACTTACACTCGAAGGACTGACCGAAGCGTTCATCCGGATCTGGAGCCGTAAACCGGCACTGGACGACAATCCGGAAAGCAACCATTACGCGCCGCGGAATATCCGGCGGGACAGTCATACCGTTCAGGAATGCATGCTTGAACTGATTACCGCCGTTAAGAAGAAGAAACGGATGCGGTTTGAGGAAGCCTTCGCGGGCGCACCGACCCGGGAAGCAGTGGTGACGTACTTTCTGGCGGTGCTGGAACTGCTTAAACTCGGACAGATCCATTTGCAGCAGAAAGCGGTTTACAGCGGGATCGAGCTGATATACGGACGTTACAGACCGAAGAAAGAAGAAGATCTGCTGAACGCGGCGGAAAAGGAGGCGGCGGAGTGAACGGGGACGCACCCAATACGGAAGGTTCGCTGAAAGGCAGAATTGAAGCCATTCTTTTTGTTGCCGGCGAAGCAGTCAGCATGAAAGATCTGGCAAGAGCACTGCAGATCAGCAACGACGCACTGAAAACCACCCTGGATGCGATCAGCAGTGAGTATGACTATGAACAGCGCGGATTTATGCTGAAGCGATTCGGGGACAAAGTGCAGCTTGCCACAAGGCCGCTGTATTCCGAGGATGTGCTGCGGCTGCTTCAGCCGGTGCAGCAGCAAAGTCTGAGTCAGGCGGCTATGGAAACGCTTGCCGTTGTCGCCTATAAGCAACCCGTGACACGGGCTGAAGTTGAACAGATCCGCGGCGTGAAATGCGACTACAGCCTGCAGAGCCTCACGCTGAAAGGCCTGATCCAGGAAGCGGGCAGGAAGGATACGATCGGCCGGCCGATCCTGTACGGTACGACGGATATGTTTCTGAGTCATTTCGGCATACAAAGCCTGGAAGACCTGCCGCCGCTGCCGGAACCGGAACATAATGAAACACCGGATTTCGGGGAGGCTGAAGAGTTGATTCCTTAAAACCGGATCTGAAATTCAGGAGTATAAATATTTTTGTAAATTCTATTGTAAAGGAGACGGGGACTATGGACGAACAGAAAAAGCCAAGCGCACGTAAAAAGAGAATTGTCGGCGCAGGAAAAGGCATTGAAAAGCAGGGTGAAGGTCTGGGCACCGGTCCTGTAGGACAGAGCAGCCAGCAGCCGCCGCAAAGTGCGTTTACTCAGAGACCGCAGCAGTCCGCTCAGCGTCCCATGCAAAGCGCTCAAAACTACCAGCGGCCCGCACAGAGTACCCAGCGGCCTGTACAGGATTCGCAAAGTACTCAGCGGCCCATGCATCAGAATCCATTCAGTCAAACCGCGCAGCGACCTGCGCAGACTTACGGGCAGAACAGGCCGCAGTCCGGAGCGTACGGACAGCAGCAGCCACGGCAAGCAGCCCGGAGACCGCAGCAGAACAGTCAGAACACGCAACGACCTACTTCATCTTCCCACCCGGCACAAAGTTCACAGACTTCCGGATCCGGACAGGTGCAGCGCAGCGGTTCTTCCACGGGCGGCGGAAAACTGATCCTGATCCTGATCGCTGTTGTGGCATTCTTTATCTTCGGCGGCAAAAACCTCCTGTTCGGAGGTGAAGATTCCGGCAGCAACAACAGCACGAACAACGTTACAGCAACAACGCAGAACCAGGCTGTGAACGGTTCCGGTAATTCTGTCATGAATCTGCTGAACACATTTATAGGCGGGACAAGCAGCAATTCCGCCTATGATTTCAGCGGACTCCTGAGCGGGCTGACCGGCGGGTCAGCCTCCGTTACGGATGTATCCCAGCCTGCTGCAGGTCCTTCCGGAAGTTCCTACCAGCAGTACTTCACAACAAATCTTGAAAACAATTATTCGGAAGCCGACACGACTGTTGCCGGTGGAGCCAGGGAAAAGTACACCGTCCTCAAAGGCGGAAACAAGGACACAATGACCATCCTGGTTTATATGTGCGGTGCGGATCTGGAAAGCCAGAACGGTATGGCAACCAGCGATCTGAAGGAAATGGTGAATGCGGACCTGAGCGACAAAATTAATCTGATTGTTTATACCGGAGGCGCGCGCAGGTGGAAAAACAATGTGGTCAGCTCCACTGCCAACCAGATTTACAGGATTGAGAAGGGAAGCCTGACGCGACTGGTTGATAACGACGGAAACTCCAGCATGACAAACCCGGGCACCCTGGCAAGATTTATTCAGTTCGGCAAAACGAATTATCCGGCTAACCGTATGTGTCTGATCCTCTGGAACCATGGCGGCGGAAGCATAAGCGGTTACGGATACGATGAACGGTACGGGCATGGGCAGACCATGACACTGGCAGGAATCAGTGAAGCGCTGAGGAACGGCGGGGTCAAGTTTGACTTTGTCGGATTTGACACATGCCTGATGGCGACCTTGGAAAACGGCCTGATGCTGAACGATTACGCGGATTACATGATTGCCAGCGAGGAATCCGAGCCGGGCGTCGGCTGGTACTATACCAACTGGCTGAGTAAGGTCAGCAGAAACACTTCCATGAATACCGTGGAGATCGGCAAGATGATCGTGGACGATTTTGTGGAAGTCTGTGACCGGCAGTGCCGCGGACAGGCGACTACCCTGAGCGTTGTGGACCTTGCCGAACTGAGCGCTACGGTTCCGAAAGAACTGAAGGAATTCAGCGTTGATACGAACAACCTGATCCAGAACAACGAATACAAGAAAGTTTCTCTCGCCAGAAGCAGGACACGTGAATTTGCGCAGAGCTCCAGAATCGACCAGATCGACCTGGTGCACTTCGCAAAGAATATGGGTACACAGGAGGGCAAAGAGCTCGCGAACGCGCTGCAGGGAGCAATCAAGTACAACCGAACGGGCGGAGGTATCAGCAATGCGTACGGCCTGAGTATTTATTTCCCTTATAAGAAAGCTTCCAAGGTCAGCCAGGCCGTTTCCACCTATAAAGCCATCGGGATGGATGACGAATATACCAGATGCATTCAGGAATTCGCAAGCCTTGAGGTCAGCGGTCAGCTGGCCGGTGGATCCAGCGTTGAAAGTTATAGCAGCAGCAACGCAATGAGCGGCCTGATGGAAAGCCTTATGGGCGGCGGAAGCACTTACGGCAGCATCGGCAGCACCTACAGCAGCGGCGGGCTGGAAAGTCTGCTGGGCGGGTATTACAGCGGAAGCTCCGGCGGCGGAAGCACCGGGAGCATCCTGGACCTGCTGATTGGACGCAGCCTGACCGCGAAGTCAGCGGCCGAATATATCCAGGAGAACCACTTCGATCCGAGCACCCTGCAGTGGCAGAACGGAAAAATTACCTTTACGGACGAGCAGTGGAACAATCTGACAGATATCCGGAAAAAGCTGTACTTCGACGACGGGCATGGTTATATTGATATGGGTTTTGACTCTTCCGTGGAGCTGGACGGAAAAAACCTGATCTACGAATTCGACGGCACCTGGCTTTCCATCAACCGCCAGCCGGTGGCCTACTACCGGACCGCTATGGTTGAGCAGGAAGACTGCTATGTTGAAATCGGATATGTTCCCGCGATTGTAAACGGAACCCGGGCAAATCTGATCCTCGTATTTGACCAGGATAATCCCTACGGATATATTGCCGGTGCAGAGCCTGTCTATCTGAACGGGGAGACAGACACGCAGGCAAAGAACCTGGTGGGAATCGGCAAAGGAGATACGATCCAGTTCGTCTGTGACTATTACGACTACCAGGGTGTATTCATGGACAGCTATAAGCTGGGCAGCGCCATTACACTGGGAGATGAAACAGAAATCGGCAGCACGTACGTGGACGCCGAAAAGTGCAGGCTTACATACTGTCTGACAGACTATTACCAGCAGCAATACTGGACGCCTGTTACCTGAACATCAAAAAACATCAGAAGTGAGAAAATTTATGGATTACCATGAGAAGTTTGAAATGGCCCTGGAAAAAGTGCAGAAGGCACCCCGCTATACGGGCGGTGAGATGAACAGTACTGTCAAAGACTGGGACAAAACGCCGCTGCATTTCGGTTTCTGTTTTCCGGACACCTATGAAGTCGGTATGAGTCATCTCGGACTGAAAATTCTGTACGGACTGATCAACCGGGAAAACTGGAGCCTCTGCGAAAGATTTTTTATGCCCTGGACTGATATGATCTCGATCATGAAAGCGGAGGAAATACCTCTTCTGAGCATGGAAAGCCGCCATCCGCTGAAGGATTTCGATGTAATCGGGTTTACGCTGCAGTATGAAATGAGCTATACCAATATCCTTGCAATGATGGAGATGGGAGGAGTACCTCTCGAAGGTGAAGAGCGGGGGGAACAGGATCCGATCGTTGTGGCAGGCGGACCCTGCGCTTTTAATCCGGAACCGCTGGCGCCCTTTATCGACGCGTTTATGATCGGTGACGGTGAAGACGTGATGACGGAACTGAACCGGGTAATTCTCCGGCGGAAGGAAGAAGGGTGGAGCCGGGAAAAATGCATGCGGGAACTGGCAAAACTGGAGGGCGTGTACGTCCCCTCCCTCTACGATGTAGCGTACAGGGAAGACGGGTGTGTAAGCTCCGTAACGCCCAACTGTCCGGAAGCTTCCGCTACTGTCAGGAAACGTATTGTCACTGATTTGAATACCACATACTATCCCGAAGAAATTCCGGTGCCCTATACTGAAGTGATTTTCGACCGGATTATGCTGGAAATCATGCGCGGATGCACCCGCGGCTGCCGTTTCTGCCAGGCGGGCATGCTCTACCGCCCTGTCCGGGAAAGAAGCCTGGAAAAACTGGAGGATCTGGCGGAAAAGCTGGTGGAAGCTACAGGTTATGAGGAGATCAGTCTGAGCAGCCTGAGCAGCGGTGACTACAGCTGCCTTCCCGAGCTGATCCGCGCGCTGATGAAAAATATGAAAGACAAGCGCGTGTCCATCAGCCTTCCGAGCCTGCGAATCGACAGTGTACTGAAGGAAAGCCTTGAGGAAACGCAGCAGGTCAAGAAAACCAGTCTTACTTTCGCCCCCGAAGCCGGAACGCAGCGGATGCGGGATGTCATCAACAAAGGTGTAACGGAAGCAGACCTGCTGGAAAAAGTGCGGGATGCTTTCGAAGGCGGCTGGAACAGCGTGAAACTGTATTTTATGGATGGTCTTCCGACGGAAACAGAAGAAGACCTGGATGGTATAGCGGATCTTGCCCGGAAGGTCGTCAGCGAATATTTCGCTGTTCCGAAGGATCGCCGGGCAAGAGGGCTGCGGGTTACGGTCAGCGTCAGTATCTTTGTACCGAAACCTTTTACACCGTTTCAATGGTCACCCCAGGATACGATTGAAACGGTGTTCGCGAAGACAGAGCATCTTAAAAAAGTGCTGAATATTAAAGGCGTAACCTTCAACTGGCACGAACCCTATGTCAGTTTCCTGGAAGCATGCTTTGCCCGCGGAGACCGCCGGATCGGAAAAGTGCTGCGGAAAGCCTTTGAAAACGGCTGTATTCTGGACGGCTGGAATGAAACCTTCCGTTTCGATAAATGGATGGAGGCATTCCGGGAATGCGGCCTGGATCCTGCTTTTTATGCGAACCGGGAAAGAGAAAAAGATGAAATACTGCCCTGGGACCACATCGACAGCGGAATCTCAAAGTCATTCCTCCGGCACGAATATGAAAAAAGCCTGAAAGCAGAAACAACGCGGGACTGCCGAAAAGGATGCAACGGATGCGGGCTTCAGAAATGGAAAGGTGTGTGCGGATATGCGAATGCTAGCCGTTTTTGAAAAAGGAGAGAGAATCCGTCATATCGGACATCTGGATATTCAGCGCAGCGTCCAGCGCGGCCTTCGCAGAAGCGGACTGCCGGTGGCATACAGTCAGGGGTTCAGTCCGCATATTCTGATCACTTTCGCTTCCGCACTGAGTACCGGCGCCTGCGGAAAAAGAGAAATTATGGACGTCACAATGGCGGAAGATGTAAGCCCGGAAGAATTCCTCAGCAGAATGAATAAAGCCATGCCGCCGGAGATGCAGCTGAAGGAAGCACGCTGCGTGGACAACCGGCATCCTTCCCTGATGAGTTCCCTGAGCGCTGCCGTATACGAGCTTATGATCCGGGACGCGGAAACAGGGAAAAAGCTTACAGATGCAATTCCCGCAATGATGGAACGGGAAAGCATAACTGCGATGCGGAAAACAAAGACAAAGTTCGCCGCGTGCGATATAAAACCGCTCATACTGGAGCTTTCCGGTGAAGAAAACCATATACGGGCAACACTCGTGCTGAATGAAAAGGAAAGCTGTAAACCGCAGATGCTGCTGGAAGCGCTGAAAGCGCAGGCCGGCATTGAGGATGATGTGCGAATGCTCGTCACCCGCGAAAAACTGCTGGGACGAAATCAGGAGGGAGCGCTGGTTCCCCTGGAGACATTGTAAGATGAAACGTATCATTCTGAAAGGGCCCGGTTTCTGCGCGGTTACCGAGGACGGGATACTCGTTGAATACATGCGGACAGACGAAGAACAACAGTGCGGCGATATTCTCCTGGGAAAAGCTGAAAGGATTATGCCATCCCTCGAATGCGTATTTGTGGATATCGGCAGAAAAAAGCCGGGATTCCTGCCGATGAAGGAAAGAAGCCTGACCTTTGCCGGGGAACCTGTTCGTTCCGGATCGATCATTGCTGTGCAGATCAAAAAGGAAGAAACCGGCAGCAAAGGGGCATACCTGACACGCGATCTGACACTGGCGGGAAAAAACATTATCCTGATGCCGATGAACCGTTATATCGGCGTCAGCGGAAGAATCACCGATGAAGGTGAAAAAGAAAAGCTTCGAAGCCTCGGCAGAGAAATCGCTGAAGGAAAAACCGGCATTGTAATGCGGAACGCTTCCGCAGCAGCCGATCCGAGGGACATATGGGAAGAAGCGTGCGAACTCGGGAACCGCTGGAACGAAACCCTGCGGAAAATAAAGGAAACCGCAGCGCCGGGAACCGTTCTTTGCCATCAGGATCCTCTGAAGCAGATGATTTCAGACTATGAAGGCACCGGTATTCTGGAGATGAAGGAAGCCGGCGCCCTTCCCGCAGATCTGGAACGGCAGCTGCGGATATCGGAAAACAGAACGGTTCCGGTTGCAAACGGAGGTAATATCGTAATCGACCGCTGTGAGGCAATGACCGTGATCGACGTAAACTCCGGTTCTGCCGCCGGCAAGGCAGAAAAGGAGACGACCTTCCTGGAAACCAATCTCGCTGCCTGCGCGGCTGCCGCCGCGCAGATCCGGCTCCGGAATCTTTCCGGGATCATTCTGATCGATTTTATCGATATGGAGACTGAAGCAAACCGTGCGGAAACCGAAGATAAACTGCGGGAACTCTTTGCCAGAGACCGCCGCAAAACAGTCGTTCATGGATGGACAAGGCTCGGTTTAATGGAAATCACCAGGAAAAGGACGGGATTCTGATGGAAAGAATTAATCAAACAGTTACGGCGGAAGAAATCAAAAGGCAGCAATTTTTTACAGAGGAAATCAGCCGCCTTCCACAGAAACCTGAAAGCTTTTTCGTCGTTACATACGGATGCCAGATGAACGCTCACGACAGCGAGAAACTCGCGGGAATGCTCGCTGAAATGGGCATCCGGGAAGCAACCCGAAGGGAAGACGCTGATTTTGTCATTTTCAATACCTGCTGCATCCGTGAAAACGCGGAAAGAAAAGCGCTGGGAAACATTACCTGGCTGCGCGAAATCCGCAAAAAGAATCCGCGGCTGATTATAGCGGTCTGCGGATGCATGATTCAGGAACCCGGAATGGCGGAAAAAATCCTGAAGCAGTACAGATTTATCAACCTTGCTTTTGGTACGTCAAACCTGCACAAGTTTCCGGAGCTGTTTTACCGGACACTGAATTCAAACTGCAGCACTGTCGTTGTGGAAGATCGGGATGTCGTTCCGGAAGGTCTTCCGATTATCCGGGCCCGGAAGGAATTCGCGTATATCACTGTGATGTACGGATGCAATAACTTCTGCAGCTATTGTATTGTTCCGTTCGTCCGCGGAAGGGAACGCAGCCGGAACCCCGGCATGATCCTGAAGGAAGCCGAATCACTGCTGCACAGCGGCGTACAGGAGATTATGCTCCTTGGACAGAATGTAAACAGCTATGGAAAAGATCTGGAAAAACCGTTTTCTTTTGCCTCGCTGCTGAAGGAACTGGACCGTATGGAAATTCCCCGGATCCGATTTATGACCAGCCATCCGAAGGATCTGAGCGACGAACTGATAGAGACAATGGCCGGGAGCACGCATATCCTTCCGCAGTTTCATCTTCCAGTACAAAGCGGAAGCGACGCGATCCTGAAAAAAATGAACCGTAAATATACACGTATGCAGTATATTGACCGTGTCCGAAAGCTTCGGGAAGCTATTCCGGGCATCGGGCTGAGCACGGATATTATTGTAGGTTTCCCGGGTGAAACGGAAGATGATTTTGAGGCGACGATGAGCCTGGTGGAACAGGTCCGTTTTGACAGCGCGTTCACATTTATCTATTCTCCGAGAGTAGGTACCGCAGCGGCCTCCATGGACGGCCGGATCGATCCGCTGACAGCCTCGGAACGGATCCAGAAACTGATCCTTCTGCAGGAACAACTCCAGAAGGAAACGATGAAAAGGTTTATCGGACAGCGGGAGGAAATCCTCGTTGAAGGGCTGAGCCGCAGAAGCGACCTGGAAGTATCCGGAAAAGGTCTTCACGGGATTTCCGTCACAATGCCCGGAAACGAGGATGATATCGGAAAAATCCGGAGCTGCCGGATCACCGGACTGAAGAACAATACGCTCACAGCGGAAAAAGTATAAAGCAGAAAGAAGGATTCAGGCTATGGCGCTATCCCCGATGATGCAGCAATATATGCAGATCCATGATGAATACCCGGATTGCCTTCTTCTTTTCCGCCTTGGGGATTTTTATGAACTTTTTTTTGACGACGCGAAAACTGCGTCCAGGGAACTGGAGCTTACACTGACCGGGAAGGACTGCGGACTGGAAGAACGGGCGCCGATGTGCGGCGTGCCGTTCCACAGCGTGAACACCTACATCGAAAAGCTGATCGAACGAGGATATAAAGTTGCTATCTGTGAACAGATGGAAGATCCGGCGCTGGCAAAAGGTCTTGTGAAAAGGGACGTCATCCGTGTCATTACAGCGGGTACAGTGACGGATCCGGCCATGCTGGAAGAAAAGACAAACAATTACCTGATGAGCCTTGTTACAGACGGAAACAGGACCGGCCTGGCCTGGGCCGACGTTTCCACGGGCGAATTTTTTGTTGCGGAACCGGACACCTCCATCCTCCGGGCTGAAATACAGCGGATTTCCCCGACGGAAATCATCTGTCCGGAAAACGACACATTCCGGGAAAGCGCTTCCGCATACCCTGGAATTCTGATTACAGGGCAGAACGCAAACTGGTTCCGGCACCATAACGCAGCAGAAACGCTCTGCAGCCATTTCAGCCTGACGCACCTGGCAGGGCTCGGACTGGAAGATCATAAATCAGCTGCCTGCGCGGCCGGTGCCCTGATGAAATACCTTGGAGAAACACAGAAGAACCGGCTCGAACATATAACTTCTCTCCGCTTTGCCCAGACCGGCAACAGAATGCTGCTGGATCCGAATACCCGGCGGAACCTGGAACTGACGGACAGTCTTCGGGGAAAAGGGAAAAAGGGAACGCTGCTGAACCTTCTGGACAAAACCTGCACGGCGATGGGCGGAAGGCTGCTGCGAAGCTGGGTGGAGCAGCCGCTGCTTGATCCGGCTGAAATTAACGCCAGGCTTGACGCGGTGGAAGAACTTGTCAAGAACCGGATCATCGGCATCTCCCTTTCTGAAGAGCTGGACGGCGTATACGACCTGGAACGCCTGCTGAGCAAGGTTGCCTACAGAAACCTGAACGCACGAGACTGCCTGGCGCTTTGCGCAAGTTTCTGCAGGATTCCCGCAATACGGGAACTGCTGAAAGGAGTAAACAGCGCAGAACTGGTAAACGTCCGGGATGAACTCGATCCCATGGAAGACCTGTCGGAGCTGCTGAACCGGTCTATCCATCCGGACGCTCCCGTCGTGATCACCGAGGGCGGAATCATCCGCGACGGCTATTCCGAAACACTCGATGAATACCGTGAAGCACAGAAGAACGGTAAGCAGTGGATTCTCGCGCTGGAACAGCAGGAAAGGGAAGAAACAGGAATCCGAAACCTGCGGATTCAGTACAACAAAGTATTCGGGTATTATATCGAAGTCACGAAGAGCTTCCTCGGTCAGGTCCCGGAACGATATATCCGTAAGCAGACGCTCACCAACGCCGAGCGTTTCATGACGCCTGAACTGAAGGAAATGGAGCAGAAAATCATCGGCGCGCAGGAACAGAGTGTACGGCTCGAACTGCAGTTATTCAACGAAATCAGGGACCGGATCGCCGCGGAGATCGTCCGGATCCAGCGGACGGCAACAGCGGTAAAAAAGCTGGACGCCTACCAGAGCCTGAGCCGCACGGCAGCCGAAAACCGCTATGTACGCCCGAAAATCCTTACGGACGGTACGCTCTCCATTACCGGCGGCAGGCATCCGGTCGTGGAACAGTCGCTGCCTGACAACACCTTTGTTCCGAACGATACAGTCCTGGACACGGACGAAAACAGGATGATGATCATTACCGGACCGAATATGGCCGGCAAAAGTACTTATATGCGGCAGGTCGCGCTGATCTGCCTGATGGCACAGACTGGCTCCTTCGTTCCGGCGGAAAAAGCGAGTCTCTCCGTTTGCGACCAGATTTTCACAAGAGTCGGCGCCAGCGATGACCTGGCCAGCGGGCAGAGTACATTCATGGTCGAAATGAGCGAAACCGCTTACATACTTCGTAACGCGACGAAAAACAGTCTGATCATTCTGGATGAAATCGGCAGAGGAACCAGTACGTTTGACGGCCTGTCCATTGCCTGGGCTGTGGTGGAATACATCTGCGACAAGGCAAAAATCGGAGCCAAAACACTTTTCGCGACACACTACCATGAGCTGAGCGAACTTGAAGGTCATCTTGAAGGAATTAAGAATTATTGCATTTCCGTGAGAGAACGCGGGGAGGACATCGTTTTCCTCCGTAAAATACAACGGGGCGGCGCAGACAAAAGCTTCGGCGTCCATGTCGCCAGACTCGCCGGCATTCCGCACCCTGTAATTGTTCGGGCGCATGAAATTCAGGCTCGTCTGGAGGTCAGCGATATCAACCAGAACGCAATCGGCCAGAATATCCTTGGAGAGAGCAGTCAGCCGCGCATGAACGAACAGCAGGATCTTTTCGAATACAAAAAGATGGAGATAATCAAGGAACTGCAGGATCTAGACGTAATGGCGCTGACGCCCATCGATGCGATAAACCGTCTGTTCCTTCTCCGCGAAAAGGCAAAAAAAATCTGACCCAAGAGTATCAGGGAGGAATTCCGTCATGGGAAAAATCAAATTGCTGAGCGACAGCATGATCGGCAAGATCGCGGCGGGTGAAGTCGTTGAAAGACCGGCATCCGCGCTTAAGGAGCTCGTGGAAAACAGCCTTGACGCCGGCGCGTCCGCGGTTACGGCGGAAATCCGGGAAGGCGGCCTGTCTTACCTGCGTGTGACTGACAACGGTTCAGGCATTGACGAAAGCGACCTTCGGATGGCTTTCGAACGGCATGCCACAAGCAAAATATCCCGGGAAAACGACCTGTATTCCATCCAGACACTTGGTTTCCGCGGCGAGGCGCTTGCGAGTATCGCGGCTGTGTCCCGCACAGTGATGACCACCCGGACAAGGGAAAAGGATACCGGCCTGAAGGTTACAAACGAAGGCGGCAGAATCCTGAAAATCGAGGAAACCGCGTGTACGGCAGGTACAAGTATTACCGTGACCGACCTGTTTTTCAATACACCGGTAAGAAAAGGGTTTATGAAAAAGGCATCCGCGGAAGCCACAGCGGTGCACGAGCTGATGACCCAGTTTATTCTGAGCCGGCCGGATGTCAGCTTCCGATATATCTGCGACGGAAAAACCGCGCTGCACAGCCCGGGGGACGGTCAGCTCGCGTCAGCGGTGCTTACCGTTTTCGGCAGCAAGGCGATGCAGAGTATGCGGGAAGTAAACGGTCACGAAAGTGGAATCCTGCTGAAAGGATACGTAGGAATCGGAGAAGCTGCCAGGGGAAACAGAGGGCAGGAATTCTTCTTTATCAACAACCGGATGATGCACAGCAGCGTGCTTTCATCCGCACTTGAGACAGCATGCAGAGAACGTGTCATGATTGGCAGATTCCCGGTCTGCGCGCTTCATCTGCAGATTGCCTATGACGCGGTAGACGTGAATGTACATCCAAACAAGCTGGAAGTCCGGTTCCGGGACGAACGGACCGTCAGCGATGCTGTTCTTTCCCTGATCCTCGAAGCGCTTAAAGACAGGAACGTTTTCGAGAAAGCTGTCCCTATGATCCTGATGCCTGAGAAAAAAAGCCCGAAGGAATCCATTCCTACCCGTCAGGAGATTCTGGAAGGGATCCGGAAATCGACAGGCTCTGTTTCCGTAACCGACCGTCTTCCGGATCTGAAGCCTGTTTCCGCTTCAATGATGGAAAAAACATTTGAAATCAAGCCTTTCCAGCGTCCGGCGGAAAAACACGTTTCAGAAGAAAAGGAAAACAAAGCAAGTGATACCGTGAAAGCCGAACCGGCATACCGGGCCGAAGCCGCCGAACAGGTCAGTACAATTCTTCCGGATCTGCCGAAACCGATCAGGATATTCGGTGCGCTCTTCAATACTTTTATCCTTGCGGAATACGACAATCAGCTGATCATGATCGATCAGCACGCGGTGCACGAAAGACTTCTTTTCGACAAACTGATGCAGGATCATGCTGAACAGCATACGGGACAGGAGCTGCTGATTCCTTATATCATCAGCGCATCGGAAAAGGATTTCAGAATCATGGAAGAGAACCGGAGCCTGTTTGAGTCCATCGGCCTGGTAATGGAAAGGTTCGGCGAGCACGATATCGCTGTCCGGACCATCCCCGTTATTCTCGGGGAAGCGGAAACCAGCGGCTTTGTTCGGGAAGCGCTTTCAGAAGTCGAAACAAACAATACGGTAACCTTCGAAAGCAAACGGGCCGCAATCCTCCAGACTGCCTGCAAGCACGCTGTAAAAGGCGGTGAAGAACTGACGGAGGATCAGCTTCGCAGCATCCTGAATGAAATGGCAGAAAAAAAAGTTACACCTACCTGCCCGCACGGAAGGCCGCTTGTCGTATCCATTTCCCGCAGGGAACTGGACAAGAAATTCAAGCGGATACAGGATTGAGCCATGGAAGAACCATTTGTGTGCCGTGTGCTGACAGGCCCGACCGCCAGCGGCAAGAGCGATCTCGCAATGCGGCTTGCTGAAGAAAACCATTGGGTAATCATCTGCATGGACAGTATGCAGATCTACCGCCGGATGGATATCGGTACCGCGAAACCTTCCCCGGAGGACCGGAAAAAAGTTCAGCATCATCTGCTTGACATCTGTGAGCCGACAGAAACCTATAACGTGTCCATGTATATCGATGATGCATTCCGGAAAGCGGATGAGCTTTTCCGGGCAGGGAAGGAATTCCTGTTTGTCGGCGGAACCGGACTGTATCTGGAAGGGATGATGAAACCGATGGGAATGGGTTCTGTGCCCGCGGATGAAAGACTGCGTACAGAGCTGCACAGGCTGGCCGGACTGCCTGACGGCCGCAGACTTCTGGACGAACGTCTTCGCAGGTCCGACCCTGAAACCGCAGACAGGCTGCCTTTGAACGACATACGCCGAAGAATCCGCGCGATCGAGGTTTCTGAAACGACCGGCACACCGTTTTCCAGGCAGCCGCATAGAAAAAAAGATAGTCCGTTCATGTGGATCCCGGTCTGCATTTGTCCGGAACGGCAGACACTGTATGAAAGGATCAACCGGCGTACCATCCGGATGATTGAGAACGGCCTTGCGCAGGAGGTCGCCGGCCTGCTGGAATCGGGAGTCCCGGAAGAGTCTCAGAGCATGCAGGCCATCGGCTACAAGGAAATGGTTCCGTACCTCCGCGGGGAATATACGCTGCAGCAGGCCACGGAGCTTATACAGACCCGGACGCGTCATTACGCGAAGCGGCAGATTACTTTTCTGAAAAGGCTTGAGGGCATCCAGTATGCCGATCCGGATTCACCTGATACATATAATAAGATCAAACAAATACTGAGAGGCAATGTATGAACAACACGAAAATAAAAGACATCGTCCTGAAATCCGAAAGCGAGCTGAAGGAACGCTTCGCGGAAATCGAAATTAACGAAGAAAAACGGACAAAACAGATTCTGGATGTATTCCGGAAGGAAGGCGTCAGTTACCGCCATTTTTCCGGCACCTCCGGATACGGATATGACGACGTGGGACGCGATACACTGGAAAGGGTATATGCCGGTGCATTCCATACTGAAGCCGCGCTGATGCGGCCGCATATCTCCAGCGGAACGTCAGCGCTCAGCCTGACGCTCTTCGGCCTGACAAAACCAGGTGAAAGAATCCTCAGCGCTACCGGAACGCCGTATGATACACTTCTTGGCGTATTGGGCGTCGGCAGACAGGAATACGCCGGATCACTGAAAGAAATGGGAGTTGGATTCGATTGTGCCGAGCTGAAGGATGGAAAAATCGATACGGATACTGTAGACCGTATGATCGGAGACAGTACTTCGCTTGTTATCGCGCAGCGCAGCCGAGGATACGCCTGGCGTCCGAGCCTTCAGCCGGAAGCGTTTCAGGATCTCGCGGACATGATTCATAAGAAACACCCGGGTGTACGCCTGATGGTGGACAATTGTTACGGTGAATTTGTATGCGCGGATGAGCCTTCCGATTACGGTGCGGATCTGCTGGTCGGGAGCCTGATCAAAAACCCGGGAGGCGGCCTGGCGCCTACAGGCGGTTATATCGCAGGGAAAAAAGACGATATTGAACGGATCGCAGGCAGGCTGACAGCTCCCGGCCTGGGAAGGGAAATCGGCTCCTACGAGGCGTCATACCGTCCTTTCTACCAGGGACTGTTCATGGCGCCCCATACTGTAGCGCAGGCACTGAAAACCGCACTGCTTACAGCCCGTGTTTTTGAACTGCTTGGCTATGAAACAACGCCTCCGGCCCTGGAACCGCGGGCAGATATTATCCAGGCCATAAAAATGAAATCACCGGAGCGCCTTGTGTCGTTCTGCCAGGGCCTGCAGGCCGCGAGCCCTGTTGACAGCCTCGCCGAACCGGAACCCTGGGATATGCCCGGATACGATGATCCTGTTGTTATGGCCGCCGGAACATTCGTCGCGGGTGCCAGCATCGAACTGAGCGCCGACGGGCCGATACGTCCCCCTTATACCGCATATATGCAGGGAGGACTGACATACGCCCATGGCAAAACCGCTCTTGTTGAAGCGCTGAACCGGATGAATGCCAGGAATTGCCTTTTTATTGACAAGTAAAGTGTTAAAACATATAATTTATTCTAACGGATATATACAGTCAGGAGGTAAATTATAATGGATCTTCAGACTTTACAATCTAAAGCCAGGGCAGTCAGGCGCGATATTATCACGATGACTTCCAAGGCCGGCGCAGGCCATCCGGGCGGATCCCTTTCCTGCACGGACGCGCTTGTCGCACTGTACTTTGACGTTATGAATGTCAGCCCGGAAAACGAAAAGGATCCCAACCGTGACAGATTTGTCCTTTCAAAAGGTCATGCCGCTCCCGCTCTGTACGGTACGCTGTGTGAGCGCGGATATTTCGGGCCGGAAGAATTTGACAAATTCCGTCAGCTGCACGGAATCCTTCAGGGACATCCGGACATCAAAAAATGCCCCGGCGTGGACGCATCAACCGGTTCTCTCGGACAGGGGATTTCCATTGCCGTAGGTATGGCGCTTGGCGCGAAGCATACGGGCAATCCCTGCCATGTGTACACCGTGATCGGCGACGGTGAAAGCCAGGAAGGTCTTGTATGGGAAGCAAGCATGGCCGCTGCGCATTACAAACTTGACAACCTTACCGTTATCCTCGATCATAACGGTCTGCAGATCGACGGCTCCAACGATGAAGTCATGAGCCTCGGCGACATCAAGGCAAAGGCGCTGGCATTCGGCTACGACGTCATTGAAGTCGCGGACGGAAACGATATGCAGCAGGTGCTTGACGCACTGCACACGCCCCCCTGTCCCGGGAAGCCCCGTTATATTCTCCTGCAGACGCTGAAGGGAAAAGGCGTAAGCTTCATGGAGGGTCAGGTCGGATGGCACGGTAAAGCTCCTAACGCTGAACAGGCTGCTGAAGCCTTGAAAGAACTGGAGGGCTGAGAAAATGGAAAAGAAAGCTGTACGTGTAGCATACGGTGAAGCACTGGTTAAGCTCGGCGAAAAAAACGATAAGGTTGTCGTTCTGGACGCCGACCTCGCTTCCGCCACCATGACCAACGCATTCAAGAAAGCTTTTCCGGACCGTTTCTTTGACTGCGGCATTGCTGAAGCGAACATGGTTGACATGGCTGCGGGAATCAGCACAATGGGTCTGATTCCTTTCTGCTCCACGTTCGCTGTTTTTGCCGGCAGAAACTACGACCAGATCAGAAACGGCGTATGTTATCCGAAATTCAATGTCAAGTTCGGTTTCAGCCATGCCGGCATTACGCTCGGGGAAGACGGAGGAAGCCACCAGGCAATCGAAGATCTTGCCCTGATGCGGGTGCTTCCCAATATGACTGTTTTTGTTCCTTCGGACGCGAATGAGTGTTACCAGTGTGTTGAAGCTGCTGCCGAGATTGACGGGCCGGTTTATATCCGCACAGCCAGGCTTGCAACTCCGGTGTACGATCCCAGACCGTTTACCGTCGGAAAAGGCAATGTGATCAGGGATGGAAAAGACTGTGTCATCTTTACCTGCGGTATTATGCTCGAGCATACCCTTAACGCGGTTGAAGTACTTGCGCAGAAGGGAATCGACGCCGCGCTGGTCTCTTTCCATACGCTGAAGCCTTTTGATGAACAGCTTGCGATCGAATTTGCGGCAAAATGTAAAAAAGTATTCACCGTGGAAGAGCATTCCATTATCGGCGGACTCGGTGATACAGTCGCACCGCTTCTCTTCGGGAAGGGCGTTGAAACATTTAAAAAGATCGGTATTAACGATGTGTTCGGCCAGAGCGGAAAACCCGCCGATCTGCTGGTTGAATACGGCCTGACCGGCCCTCAGATTGCAGATAATATCATCAGCAGCCTGTAAATGTGATTTCAGCGGTATTTGCCCCTTCCCGTTTCCGGAACGGGAAGGGATTTTTAAAAGGAGGAAGAATCATGTCAGAATTTGGTCAGAGCCTGAAGAACCTGGTGGTCAAAAGCTTTGAAACCATCGGAAGCACAGCCGGAAACATTGCGGCCAGTGCGATGCAGAAGGTTGAGACATACAACCTTTCCAACCAGCTGAAGGATCTGTACGCCGCGCTCGGCGAAAAAGTATACGCGCTGTCCGGAAAAGGAACCGAGTTCCCGGAAGACCTGGCGGAAGACTTAAAACACATTGCCGCAATCGAAGCAGAGCTGAAGCAAAGAAACGAACAGAAGGAAACGGCACCTGAAGCGGCTGCTGAACCTGCTGCTGTCTTCACGGCGTCTGAGGAGGAGCGGGAAGCCGGCACGGCCGCGGCGGAATTCGCCGCGAAAGACAACCACGACGTTCCCGTGATCGAAGTGGAGGAAGACACGGAAGAAGACAGCGTTACAAGGGAGGACTGCCCTCTGAGCACAGCGATCAGCGATCTGTTCGCACAGATGCCGCCCGTGGACAAGATGGTTGACAAAGTCAACAGTTCCCTGGATGAGCTAGGCGATAACCTTCGCAAGTTTTCAGGGGATTTTGACCGCCAGCTGAAAGAATTCTCTGACCAGATGATGGGAAAAGATGATCCGGAATGACGGAGCGTTGTATTCACGGAAACAGGCAGGTATAATATGTTCAGTCCATATTCGGGAGGGAAAGGTATGAAACGCTACACCGCGGGGTTTCTTCTTTGTGTTACCGCGTTTATACTTTCTTTCAGCTGCGTTTCCGCAGAGCAGGGCACCGTGGTTACGCTCCGGGAAAACGACTGGACATGGCAGGGATCGTCAACCGCTGGTTTTGACGGTACGGTTACATTTGAAACACAGCCCGCAGATAAAATCCTGATGAAGCTTTCCTTTTCCGCCAGTCCCGAAGCGACAGAACAGGGCGAAGTGCTTTTTTACGAGATCAATGAAAACAAACTGACTATCCGTAAGCAGAAACCGGAATACACGTATACATTTGGAGACGAAAAAACAATATCTTTTACCGGAAACTGGAAAACACCCGAATCGGTCTATTTCACCAGAGTAAACATCAAACTGCAGGTTTTCAGCGAAGACGGAAACACTCTGTACGGGGAAGGAAACCTGTCAGTTTCCAGAGATGCTTCCGAGATTTCAAATCCGGATGACGGAAAGTTCCGCCTGAATCTTGATTTGTCCAGCTGGACCATTTGGATATTTGCCGGCGCAGCCGCGGTCTGGCTTGCCGCGATTCTCCGCGTTATCGTTAACAGGAAGAAGGGGTAAACACATGTATATTTACAACAGTCTGACACGTAAAAAAGAGAAATTTGTACCGCTGCACGAAGGAAAAGCAGGCATCTATGCCTGCGGCCCCACCGTATATAATTACTTTCATATCGGCAACGCGCGTCCGTTCATTACCTTTGATGTGCTGCGCAGGCAGCTTGAAAGGGAAGGATATGATGTAACTTTTGTGCAGAACTTCACAGACATAGACGATAAAATGATCCGCCGTGCCAATGAAGAAGGTATTACCGTACGGGAGCTTGGGGAACGTTTTATCAGCGAATACTGGAAAGATGCCAAAGCGCTCGGTATCCGCCCTGCCACGGTTCATCCGAAGGCGACGGAACACATCAGCGAAATTATCGCACTGATTTCCAGGCTGATCGAAAACGGCCACGCATACGCCGTTGCTTCCGGTGATGTCTATTACCGTGTTTCAGCTTTCCCCGGATACGGAAAGCTCTCCGGACAGCGTTCCGAAGAGCGTGAAACCGGCGCCAGCGAACGGCTGAACGTTGAAACGGACAAGGAATCGCCGGAGGATTTTGCTCTGTGGAAAGCGCAGAAGCCCGGCGAACCCGCATGGGACAGCCCCTGGGGCCCCGGCCGCCCCGGATGGCATATCGAATGCTCGGCCATGAGTATGAAATACCTCGGCGAAACTTTTGACATCCACTGCGGCGGAAAAGATCTGCTGTTTCCGCACCATGAAAATGAAATTGCTCAGAGCGAAGGCGCAACCGGTATGCCATACGTGCGTTACTGGATGCATAACGGATTCATCAACGTTGACAATCAGAAAATGAGCAAAAGCCTGAACAATTTTTTCACGGTACGGGACATATCGAAAGAATACGATCTTGAGGCAGTACGTCTTTTCATGCTCAGTTCCCATTACAGAAGTCCGATCAATTTCAGCAGAAATCTGATCGAAGCGGCGAACGCAAGTCTGAACCGGCTGTATACCGCCAGGGATCATCTTCTTTTCTGTGCAAATAACGGTGAAGACCGTGAAATGAACGATCAGGAAACAGCGTTTGCCGGCCGTATAGCCGAATATGAAAAACGTTTTGATGACGCAATGGATGACGACCTGAACACTGCGGACGCACTCGGTGCGGTATTTGAACTTGTCCGCGACGCAAATACCACCGTTACGGAACATACTTCCCGCAGTGCCGCAAAAGCCGCGCTGGACAGTCTGCATGCCCTGTGCGGCGTGCTCGGATTCCTGACGAAGGAAACTGAAGAAATCCCTGAGGAAATCGCTGCTATCCTGAAGGAGCGCGAGGAAGCCAGAAAGAAAAAGGACTGGAAAAAAAGTGACGAGCTCCGCGACACACTGAAGGCTGCCGGTTATATTGTTGAGGATTCAAAGCAAGGGCAGAAAATAAGAAAAAATGTATAAGACAGGCATAAAAATCCTTGTTTCCGCGTTTCTTACAGCTGCCGTTTTACTGCTTGCGGCAGGGATGCTTCCGCTGAAAAGAACGGAAACCTTCATCTTTCATTCCGAAGCAGCCCCGGAGTTTCGCCTGCAGGAAATACGGCATCTGACGGAAAACGACGTTTTTAACGCCGGAGACACCGACGATCTTCGGGAATTGCCCGGAATCGGAGAAACCATTTCTTCCATGGTAATTGCCGAAAGAAATGCAAACGGACCGTTTTATTACCCGGAAGATATACTTTCCGTAAAGGGAATCGGTGTCAAAACACTTGAAAAAATGCGTCCCTTCCTGACAGAAAGCGAGGATTAGTATGCCGTACTACGCATTGTACAGACAATGGCGCCCGAAGGATTTTTCACATGTGGTCGGGCAGCATGCCATCATTGAAACGCTTCGCAATCAGGTAATCAACGATCGTATCGCACACGCCTATCTTTTCTGCGGTTCCAGGGGAACAGGAAAAACTTCCACTGCGAAGATTCTCGCGAAAGCCATCAACTGTGAAAATCCGCTCAACGGCGATCCCTGCGGCGTATGCCAGAACTGCCTGCGGATGGAGCGGGAGGAAAGCCTGGACATAGTGGAAATTGACGCAGCCAGCAACAACGGTGTGGACGAGATCCGGGATTTGCGTGACAGTGTTAAATATCCGCCTCAGTACGGGAAATACAGGGTGTATATTATCGACGAAGTACACATGCTGTCCACTTCCGCTTTCAACGCCCTCCTGAAGACGCTTGAGGAACCGCCGGCGCATATTGTATTTATTCTTGCCACCACAGAACCGCAAAAGCTCCCGGAAACAATCCTGAGCCGATGTCAGCGGTTCGATTTCGGACGTATTGCCATCAGCGACATTATGGGCCGTCTCCGCGAAGCGGCGGAAGCAAACAACGCGACCGTCAGCAACGGAGCACTGATGGTGATCGCCCGTGCCGCGGAAGGCGGAATGCGGGACGCGCTGAGCATTCTGGATATGTGTCTCGGATATGGGAATGAAATCAGCGAGCAAATGGTCCGCCAGATACTCGGCACGAGTGACCAGGCTTTTCTTTTCCGCTACGCAAGCTGTCTTGCCAATGAAGAAACAGGAGAAATGTTCCGCATGATCGACCAGGTGATGCGGGAAGGCCGCGATCCTGCCGTGTTTCTTAAGGATATCAGCTACCACCTGCGTACATTGCTGCTCGCAAAATGCGCTCCGAAGGAAATCACCGGTATTCTGGACCTTACGCAGGAGGACGCGGACGAATACATCCGCCAGTCCGAAGAATTTACGGTCACCCGCCTGACGGCGATGCTGGATCTGTTTATGGGCGCTGAAACCGGGATGCGCTATATTTCATCTCCGCGAATAGCACTGGAAAGCATAAGCCTCAAAGCCTGCCTTCGGACAAAGGAAGCGGATTCACAGGCTCTGAACGACCGGATTTCACAGCTGGAGGACAAAATTGCGGAACTGAGCAAAAAGCTGGAAAACCCGCAGATTCTGCAGGCTGCCGACAGCCCTGTGCCAAAGAAAACGCATGAAAAGAATGTAAAGGAAGAAAAGCCGGCCGCTCCCCCGATTGCTCAGCCTGCCGGTATGGCCAGCTTCAAAACTGTCTGGACATCCGTAATGAACCGGATGAAAAAAGAGCAGCCCGCCGTCTGGAGCATCCTTACGCAGGGGAACGCGATGTGTGACGCAAACGGCAGTGTAAAGTGGCAGCCCGCGAAAAAAGAGGGATCCGAATATTATATCAGTCCTCTGAACCGGGAAGACAGGAAAAACATGATCACCGGTTTCCTCAATGAAGCTTCTTCCGGTCAGTATACCTTTACTGCCGTGCCTTATGCGGAAACCGGTAAAACATCGAACAGTTCTGAGCAGGAATATATCAACAGCCTATACAGCACATTCGGAAAAGAACCGGTGGACATTGTTGAAAAACTATAAAAAGAGGGAAGCAGCTTTTACGCCGCTTCCCCTTGTTTTTCAGACGATATCAGTTCAGTTCCTGCGCGTCATTTTCAATCTGAACTTCTTCAACGCTGCGGATCGCCCAGCGGGCAACCACCATCTCAGTATTTCCGCGGCCGACGGAAAGGCGGACGGAATCATCCTGAATCCCGGTAATGGTTCCGTAAATACCGCCGATCGTGCAGATCCTGTCGCCGGCTTTCAGATTGTTCAGCATTTCTTTAACCTGCTTGTCCTTTTTCCGCTGGGGCCGGATCATCATAAACCAGAAGATAACGAAAATCAGGATGAGAGGCCCGAAAGAAAACAGCAGGGAAATAACGGGATTAACTTCAGCGACCCCTTCAGCACCCGCGGCTGCAGTACCCGCAGCTGCCGTACCGGAAGAAGCCGCACTTTCAGCAATCGCAGCACCTAAACCAAAAAGTTTTTCAAGCATGGGGAATAAGCTCCTTTCAATCTCAATGGTGTTATTATATCAAATCGGCTGATCGGAAACAAGAATAAAATCAAAGATTCCTGGTTGCCACAATATCGGCGCCCGAATTCAGAATATTGCGGACAATAATATCTCCCGCCGCTACGGGCGTATCCACGGAAACTTCCGCCAGCACACGCATTATCTCCCGGATACGGTCTTTCGGAACAGGGGCGGATGTTTTGACGGAAAGCGGCCTGCTGCTGCCTGATACCGGAATAACGGCTGTAATCATACGAAGCGGCTTTGTACATTCCTGTTCCGCGTATTTTGCTCCTCTTGGGCAGGTGTTTCCCGCCGCGGACAGAAATACGCCCTCATCGGAAAGCTGTACGGTCATCCTGCATCCTACCGGACAGTTAATACAGGTGATGATTTTATCCATTTTGTTTCTCACCTTCTATTCTGACAATGATTCCCGCGTCAGAAAGATTGTCCAGCAATTCTTTTCTGACCGTAACCTCAGCCATTTCACCGGGAGTAAAAATCATGGCCTTTTTCCGGATGATTTCCCTGCCGCCGCACTCCACGACTGCGCAGGCGCTCCGGAATACATCAGTCGGCCGGAACATCAGGTGCAGATCCTCCCCGGAATTCGGGAGAACTTTTTGCGGGACAGTCCCGCGGACGCCCGGTCCGTCAGCGACAGGAACGAACCTTCCGCCGGAATGCCCATGCTGTACATATTCCGCTGCCGCCCTGCCGGCCCGGGCGCTTTCTTCGGAAACATGATCAACGAGGTCATGCACGTGAAGTACATTGCCGCAGGCAAATATACCGGGAACGGAAGTCTCAAGGGTATTGCTGACAACAGGACCGGAAGTGGCGGCGGAAAGCTCAACGCCGGCAGTCAGTGAAAGCTCGTTTTCAGGAATCAGCCCGCATGAAAGCAATAGCGTATCGCACTCGAAATCGATTTCTGTACCCGGAACAGGATTCCTTTTTTCGTCCACCTTCGCGATTGTGACGCCTGTAAGCCTTTCCCTTCCTCGAATATCTGTCACGGTATGGCTGAGATAGAGAGGAATCCCGTAATCCTCGAGACACTGAACAATATTTCGGTTAAGTCCTGAGGAATAAGGCATGATTTCCACACAGGCAAGAACTTCAGCACTCTGCAGGGACATCCTGCGAGCCATAATCAGCCCGATATCGCCGGAACCGAGGATCACAACCCGCTTTCCGGGCATAAATCCCTCCAGATTCACAAAGCGCTGCGCAGTACCCGCGGAGTAAATGCCCGCGCACCTTGTTCCAGGCGTGCAAAGCGCGCCGCGCGGGCGTTCGCGGCAGCCCATGGCAAGAATAACAGCGCCTGCTTTTATTTTGCGGAAGCCTTTTTCAGAGGATACGCAGGTAACGGTTCTGTCCGCGGACACTGAAAGTACAGTTGTTCCACATTCAAGCGGAATTCCAAGTTCGTCTGCGCGAAGAATATCACGCTGCGCGTATTCCGGTCCTGTCAGTTCCTCCTTAAAGCGGTGCAGGCCGAACCCGTTGTGTATGCACTGCCGGAGAATGCCGCCGGGTTCACTTTCGCGTTCAAGCACCACAATCGAATCAATGCCCTGCTCCTTTGCGGCAATTGCCGCCGCCAGCCCCGCGGGACCGGCGCCGATGATAAGAATGTCCGTATAGCAGTCAGTCATTCACGGTTTCCTCCTTTCAGGAAAGTCCGGACAGACCCCGAAAGAATCCGGCTGTTTCCGCCGTCTTTCGTAATCTCCTGAAGCGGGATTCCGGTTTCTTCGGAAATAATCTGCGCAACACGCGGACTGCAGAATCCGCCCTGGCAGCGTCCCATGCCTGCACGGGTCCTGCGCTTGACGCCGTCAATGGACTTTGCGCCAACAGGTCTGCGGATCGCCGCGCGGATTTCCGCTTCCGTAACCGTTTCACAGCGGCAGATAATATTACCGTACTCCGGATTCCCGGAAACCGCGGCGGCACGTTCCTCATCGTTCATATCGCGGAACGGTCTGAGCGGGGGAGTATATGGAATGACTTCTGTTTTTTTTGTCAGGCTGTGGTCCCCGGCAATCATCTCCGCCAGATAGACCGCGATTGCGGGAGCGGATGACAGACCGGGACTTTCAATCCCGATCGCTTCATAGGCGCCGTATGCTCCGGATACAGCACCGACGATAAAATCATCAGTATCAAGGTGCGCCCGGACTCCGCTGAAATTGGTAATATTGGATCTTACGGAAACGCCGGGCCAGGTACGCGCAGCTTTCCCAAGAACATAGGACATGCCGGCCGCGGTAGTCGCCGTATCCAAGGGATCCGGAATATCCTCAGCGTTAGGGCCGAGGAGGAGATTGCCATGAACAGTGGGAGATACCAGAACGCCTTTTCCCAAGGGTGACGGGCACTGGAATACTGTTCGTGAAAACGGAAGCTGTGCGGAACGGTCCAGGAGGTAATACTGGCCCCGGCGATTAATCATCCGCAGGCTGCCGCCGGTAACCATATTATGCAGAAGCGCTCCGGAAGCACCGGAACAATTGACAAAAATCTTACAGGAATAAATTTCCTGTCCTGTATATATTTCCCATGTATCCTCCTCGCCCCGGCAGATTTTTTCCACGTTTTCATTGAACACAAAGCGTACACCGTTCACCGCGGCATCGTCCGCCAGCGCGTACGCCAGCTCATAAGGACTGACAATCGCGCTTTCAGGAACATCCAGAGCGCAGGATACTTCCGGATTCAGATTGGGTTCCAGCTGCAGAACCTCTTCCCGGTTCAGAATACGGAGTCCTTTTACACCGTTGTCCATTCCGCGCTGCAAAAGATGCAGCAGGGTATCCCTGTCTTCAGGTGAAAAGCCGATCACAATGGCTCCGCTCTTCCTGTACGGCACAGACAGTTCATCACAGAGGGATGCGTACATCGACGCGCCGCGAACATTGAAATACGCCTTCTGTGTGCCGGGAACCGCGTCATAGCCGGCGTGAACGATTCCGCTGTTGGCCTTTGTAGCGCCTTCCGCAATATCCGGGCCCCTGTCAAGCACAGTTACGGAAGCATCATATCTGCTTAATTCCCTTGCAAGGGAGGTACCGCTGATACCTGATCCGACAATAACGATATCCGACTTTTTCATTTCTTCGGAACCTCCGGTTTATTTATTACAAATATACCATAATCCGGTACTGTGTTGCAACGGGATCCGGCGCTTCATCAACGCCGATATTGCGAATGAAAAAGAGGAATGGTATAATATTTATATTATATGCGTGGAGGTAGGATCGATGATTACCACAATCTGCATGAATCCCTGCTTCGATAAGACTGTAGAAGTGCAGAAGCTGGAAATCGGGCAGGTTAACCGCATTCAGGATGTACGTGTGGACCTGGGCGGGAACGGGATCAACGTTGCCGTTGTCGCAGACCGCCTCGGTCTTGATGTGCAGTGCCTCGGCGTCATGGGAAAAGACGGGGCGGAAGAACTGACGGACCTGATCAATAAAGAGAATCTGAAACATTCTTTCCAGACCATTCCGGGGCATGTCCGTACTAATACAAAAATCCTGAGCAGAAGCGGCCAGGGAATTACGGAACTGAATGAACCCGGTCCTGTTTTCAGTCAGGAAATCCTTGATAATTTCTTTTCAATGGCTTATGAAAAGACCCGGGAAAGTGACATGGTTGTCGTTACCGGCAGCCTGCCGCCCGGATGCCCGGAAGGTACATACAGGGATCTGCTGAAAATCCTGGAGGGGAAAAAATGCATTCTTGATACGGAAGGTAAAGAACTGGAACTGGCAGCCAAAGGCGCCTGCCCGTTCCTGATCAAGCCGAATCTGAAGGAACTTGAGGCAACACTCGGGATCGAACTCCGCACGATGCGGACCATCCGGGACGCGGCGCTGCTTTTTATCCAGCTCGGAGTGAAGCATGCCGTCGTTTCCATGGGCGAAATGGGCGCTATGTATGTTTCCGCGGACAAGACACTTTTCGCGCCGGCGCTTCGCGTGGAGATCAAATCCACTGTCGGCGCCGGTGATGCGATGATCGGCGGTCTGCTGCTCGGATACCAGCAGGAAAACGACATGGCACGGGCTTTCAGGTATGGTATCGCAGCCGGCGCCGCAAGCGTTATGACAGCCGGAACGCTGCCGATTGTACGTGAGGATTTCTACCGGCTTCTGGATATGGTTAAAATACAGGAAGTATAACACTATGATTTTTCACAGATACAGAGCCGAGTACACGGACGGCGTAATAGATCTGATTCCGATGCATTTTACGCCTCCGGATCCTTCCATGGGTTTCGGACGGGAACAGATCTGGCGGATTACGCTGCATAACAGCAAAAAGGAAATCGGCCAGATTAGCTACAGGAACGGTGAAAGCCGTTGTATCTATTATTTTGGCCATATCGGATACCACATCGATCCCCCGTATCGTGGAAATCATTATGCGAGAAGAGCATGCCTGCTGATTAAAAAGGAAATCCTGACAGGCGGCAAAACCTCAGTTTCCATTACGTGCGATCCGGACAATGAACCCAGCCGGAGGACCTGTATCGGATTAGGATGCCTCTGGGAAGGAATCACCTCGGTTCCGGAAGATATCCGGGAAAAATATGAAATCAGTTCAACAAAATGCCGGTACATCTGGGATTTGTCGGAAGAACAGGATGCATTATGATCAGAGAAGCGAAAGGCGCCAGGGTCTTCTATACCTTGAGCGGAGAAAAAGGAAGAAATGTTCTTCTTCTCCACGGATGGGGGTGCGACAGCTCCACGATGAAATCTGTCGCAAACGCGCTGGAAGACCATTTCCAGGTGATGACACCTGATTTTCCGGGTCACGGAAAAAGCGGACGCCCTCCTGAACCCTGGGGCGTAAAGGAATACGCGGAATGTATTATCGAGCTGATAACGGAAACCGGTTTCCGTCCTTGCTATGTCGTCGCGCACAGTTTCGGATGCCGGGTCGCGGCCTGGATTGAGGCTGAAAATCCAGGATTTTTCGGAAAAATCGTTTTTACCGGCGGTGCCGGAATCCGTCCGAAACCTTCGGCTGAAGCACAGAAAAGAAGTTCAAGATACAAGAAGCTGAAATCCATGTATTCCGTCGTCGGGAAATTACCGGGCCTCGGTGCGGTATCAGCCCGGATGGAGGACAAACTTCGGAAAAAATACGGAAGTCCCGACTATAATGCGCTGGACGAAGAAATGCGCAAAACCTTTATAAAAGTCATCAATCAGGATCTTACGGAGCTTTATGACAGCTTCCGCAGCAGTACACTGCTGATCTGGGGAGATGCTGACACGGAAACACCGCTTTGGATGGCGCGGGAAATGGAAAAAAGAATCCCTGATTCAGGACTTGTTATTCTTGAAAGCGGAAGTCATTTTGCTTTTCTGGAGCAGTCAGCCCGATTCAACCGAATCGTATATCAGTTTCTGAAGGAGGATGAATAAATGTTCAGATATGTCCTCCTTTGCGCCAGCCTTGCAGCAGGATGCATCCTGGCCGGGAAAACGCTGTTTCATTATTTTCAGCTTGAAAGTTACCAGTTTCCCGGATACTTCCGCACACTTCGGAGGAACCTGCCGAAATCATTTCTGCCCGGACTTCTGACAGCCGTTGTTACTTCTGCTGTGATGTTCATTGCGCTTATTTTTATTCCCGGCAAAAAAAGCATTCTTGTATATATTATTCCTTCTGTCCTCATCATTGCGGGCGGATACGGAATCGGAAGGTTTTTTTACGAAAAGAAGGCCAAAAAGGCTCTGGTATATACGCCGCGGATGAAACGCCTGTATGTTGTCGCAGCCATCGTTTTCACGGTGATTCCGCTGCTGGCGGTAATTAGCCTCGGTTCCGGAACAGACGGAAACATTTTTGAGCACTCCGTCTACTTCATCTTAATCATTTTTCCTTTGCTTTTACCGGTATGGACAGCCTGCGCGGGTTTGCTGGCCTGGCCGGTTGAGAAACTGATCAGTGAATTGTATTTCCGGGACGCGCAGAAAATTCTGAAATCAAGAAGCGACCTGATCCGGATCGGCATCACCGGAAGCTGGGGAAAAACCAGCGTAAAGTTTATTCTCGGAACGATGCTGGAAGAAAAATACCACACGCTTGTAACTCCGGCAAGCTTCAATACCCCGATGGGCGTTACGAAAGTTATCCGGACGCGGCTTGAACCCGGTCACAGAGTATTTGTGGCGGAAATGGGAGCCAGGCATGTCGGGGACATCAAAGAAATGTGCCGCCTTGTACATCCGCAAATAGGCCTGATTACTTCAGTCGGACCGCAGCATCTGGATACTTTCAAAACCGTTGAACGGGTCGCGCGGACAAAATACGAACTGATCGACGCCCTGCCTGAAGACGGTCACGCTTTCTTTTCCGACGATAACGGAATCTGCCGTAATCTGTATAAAAAAACGATGATTCATAAATCAATTACGGGTCTTCAGGCGGATTCCGATGACGTTTGGGCGGAAGATATTGTTTTCTCTGAAAACGGGAGTTCTTTCTGTCTCTGCACAAAAGAGATTCGTCTGCCGTGTATCACTTCGCTGCTTGGTGAGCTGAATATCCGAAATATTCTTCTCTGCGCAGCGGTCTGCCTGGAGCTTGGCATGACCGGTGAGCAGATCGCGAGGGGCATAGAAAAAATCAGACCGGTGGAACACCGTCTGCAGCTTATTCCCAGTCCCGGCGGAATCACTGTCATCGACGACGCTTTCAACAGCAATATTCTAGGCGCGCAGCAGGCATTTAAAGTCCTGAAGGAAATGCCGGGCAGGCGTATTCTTGTGACTCCGGGCATGGTTGAACTCGGCGCGGTGGAAGAAGAAATGAACCGGGAGTTCGGGAAATCCGCTTCCGGATGCTGTGACACAGCAATACTGGTAGGCAGGAAAAGGAGCGTTTCCATCTCGGACGGCCTGATTGACAGCGGTTTCAGCAAAGAAAATATCATTGTCGTTTCCAGCCTTGCGGAAGCGGAGGAATTGCTGAAAACACTGGCCCGCTCCGGAGATACTGTTTTGTTTGAAAACGACCTGCCGGACAATTATTCGGAATAAAGACGGAGGTAAACGGGATGAAAAAACAGATCGGCGTGGTTTTCGGCAGCAGAAGCTGTGAAAGAGAAGTATCCATCATCAGCGCAGTACAGCTGATGAGATACGCAAACGAGGAAAAGTACGACATCGTTCCGGTATATATTGACGAGCACGGCTCCTGGTATACAGGATCTCCCCTGAAGGATATCAGAACATTTATGCCATTCAATCCTGATGCCAAAGGGATCCTGAAGGTATACCCGGATCTTTCGTCCGGTTCCGGAGCTCTGCTGTACCAGAATAAGGGGACCGGCCTTTTCGCGCGCGAAAAAACGGAAATTGCGGCCAGAATCGACGTGTATATTATCGTAATGCACGGAATGAACGGTGAGGACGGAACTCTTCAGGGACTGCTGGAACTTGCAAACATCCCGTACACATCTACCGGCGTCACGGGAAGCGCTGTCGGAATCGATAAAATTGCCATGAAAACCCTGTTCCGCGGCGCCGGCTTTCCCGTACTTCCCGGAGAATGGTTCACCCGGCAGGAATACGCGGAACGTCCGGATACCGTCCTGCGCACAGTGAATGAAAAGCTTGGATTCCCGGTATTTGTGAAACCGGCAAATCTCGGTTCCAGTATCGGTGTAAGCAGGGCGGATGACGAGGACAGCCTGAAAGACAGTCTTGAGCTCGCATTTGAATATGACAGAAGGGTACTGGTCGAAAAAGGCCTGGAAAAACCCATCGAACTGAATTGCAGTGTGCTCGGCTACGATGAGGAAGTACAGGCTTCACCGATCGAGATGCCGCTGAACCACGATGAATTCCTTGATTTCAGGGATAAATACCTCGGCGGCGGCGGAAGCAAAGGAATGGCAAGTCTTTCCAGGCTGCTCCCGGCTCCGATCGAAGATGCACTGAAGGAAGAAATTCAGGAACTGAGCAAAAAAATATTCCGGCTGCTGGACTGTAAAGGCGTTGTGCGGATTGACTATATGTTCGATCACACCGAGGAAAAGCTGTATATTACCGAAATCAACACCATTCCGGGAAGCCTGGCCTTCTATCTTTGGGAAAACGACGGTCTTTCCTATGATAAACTGATTGACCGGATGATCGGATACGCCGAAAAGGCGCACGCGGACAGAAATAAAAACAATTATGCCTACACCAGCGAGATACTGAAAGGCGCATCCCTGGGTTCAAAAGGCACAAAAGGCTCAAAGGGAACCAAACTGCAGGAAGGGCGGAAATAATGCTTGAAAACATTCGGTCCTCTTCAGATCTGAAAAAACTGAACAATGAAGAGCTGGCTGAACTGTGCGGTGAAATCCGGAGTGAGCTGATCCGCACCGTATCCGCAAACGGGGGCCACCTTGCTTCCAACCTGGGAATTGTCGAGCTGACTGTCGCATTGCACAGAGTATACAATACGCCTGAGGACAAAATCATCTTCGATGTCGGCCACCAGAGCTACGTGCATAAAATGGTCACCGGACGGTTCAGCCGGTTCGGATCCCTCAGAACCCATAACGGCATATCCGGTTTCCCCAAAAAAGCCGAAAGCGAATACGACTGTTTTGAAACAGGCCATGCGAGCACGGCAATATCCGCTGCCACCGGTTTTGCGAGGGCACGGGATTACAGGAATGAAAGGCATCATGTCGTCGCAGTGGTCGGAGACGGCGCGATGACAGGCGGCATGTGCTATGAAGCCCTGAATGACGCCGGAAATCTGAAAACCCAGCTTACCGTTATCCTGAACGACAATGAAATGAGTATCGCTCCGAACGTCGGCGCGCTTTCCTCCTACCTTACGCATCTGCGGATCAGCGCCGGATGGCAGAGCGCGAAAAAACGCGTTCGGAGAATTACGGATATTCCGCTGATCGGCAAAACCCTTTACCGGATAATCCACGGTTTCAAAAAGGTGATCAAATCCCTGGTGCTTCGGAACAGTGACATCGGCTTTTTCGAAGCGCTTGGTTTTCAGTATTTCGGTCCCATCGACGGGCATGACATCAGCAGTCTGGAAGAAACGCTGAAACAGGTCAGAACTTACAGTGTGCCCTGCGTCGTTCACGTTCTGACGAAAAAAGGATACGGATACGAGCAGGCGGAAAAAAGACCGGAGGCCTTCCACGGTACACCGCCGTTCTATATTGAAACAGGCGATAGGATGAAAGAACCGCAGGTCCGTTCCTCCGGACACCAGATGGCCGACCGCCTTTCGGAAATGGCTTCATCTGATCCCAGGATTGTCGCGATTACGGCTGCAATGCCCCTTGGAACCGGTCTGGATCATTTTGCCGAAAAATATCCGGACAGGCTGATAGACGTCGGTATTGCGGAAGAACACGCGGCGACGATGGCCGCCGGACTGGCCGCAGGCGGCATGAGGCCTTATTTCGCCGTATACGCCAGTTTTTTCCAGAGATGCTACGACCAGATGATTCACGATGTCTGCATGCAGCATCTTCCTGTTGTTTTTCTGCTGGACCGCAGCGGCATCGGGGGAGAAGATGGCCAGACGCATCACGGTGTATTTGACTACGCGTCCCTGCTTCCCGTGCCGGGAATGACTGTTCTTTCCCCGTGCGACGCAGATGAACTATGTGACATGCTTTCCTGGACGATCCGTCAGGACGGACCGGTCGCCATCCGGTACGGGAAAGACGGAACGCGGGTCCAGTTCCCGCAGGAAAGAGCCCCATTCGAATGCGGAAAATGGAATATTCCCGTTCACGGGAACGATCTGGTCCTTCTTGCCGCCGGAAGCATGCTGCGCGTTTCGCTGCAGGTTGCGGACCTGCTGAACGAAAAAGGACTGAGCGCTGAAACCGTCAACTGCTCCAGCATTAAACCCCTTGATGAGAATTATCTGAAAGGGCTGCGTGAAAACGTCCCGGTGTTTACGCTGGAAGAACACATGGTTACCGGCGGATTCGGGCAATATGTTGCCGAAAAAGCACGCGAGCTCGGCGTCCGTACACCGGACTGGTGCTTCGGAATCAATGATAAATTTATACAGCATGGCAGCCACAGCCTACTGATGGAGGATGCCGGACTGTCCGCCGCGCAGATTGCAGAACGGATTCTGCATATTCTCGGGAGGAAATAAAGCTTTGAGCAATAAGGAAAGAGCGGACGTCGCACTGGTCCGCCGCGGCCTGGCACCGAGCCGGGAAAAAGCGCAGGTTCTGATTATGTCTGGCGAAGTCTACGCGGGCGAAAGGAAAATCAGCAAATCCTCGGATCATGTTCTTTTGGAAGACAATCTAATTGTGCGCGGAACCGCCGACAGATACGTCAGCCGGGGTGCCTACAAGCTTGAAAAAGCTGTACGCGTTTTCGGAACCGATCTGAAAGACCATGTTGTGATGGATATCGGAGCCAGCACCGGCGGGTTTACGGATATCTGTCTCCGCAACGGCGCCAGGGCTGTATATTCCATCGATGTCGGATACGGACAGCTGGACTGGAAGCTCCGGAACGATCCGCGCGTTACGGTCATGGAACGCGTCAACGCCCGGTATCTTAAGCCCGAAATGTTTCCTGTTCTTCCGGATACCGCCGTGATGGATGTCAGCTTTATTTCCATACGGCTCATTCTTTCCGCAGCGTTTGAAGTGATGGGAAAGGACGGCATCATGATCACGCTGATCAAACCGCAGTTTGAGGCAGGAAGAGACAAAATCGGGAAAAACGGCGTGGTCCGCAGCAGCGATACGCATGAGGAAGTTCTGAACGGTATCGTACAGTTTGCGGATTCAGCGGGCCTGTGTGTAAACAAATTGGATTATTCTCCCATTACAGGTCCTGAGGGAAATATCGAATTTCTCGCACAGATACAGTCTAAAAGGGAAAATGATGCAATAATCGGGGAAGAGCAGATTCACAGCCTGGTGAATGAAGCGCATCGCAAGCTGTGCCATCCCGACTAAGGGCAGGGCTGATCCACAGCTTGTTTATACCTTTTCTTGCATAATTATACATCGGGTGATATACTTCCGGTAACAGACGCAGGAATGCTGTCCGGTAAATGCCGGATGTCGCTGAAACCTGCGGCAGATGAAAGGGGCAATGCCTGCTTGTTCAGGAAAATCGGCCTGATCATGAATCCGGACAAACCTGAAGCCGTCAACATGGCTGGAATGGCCGATTCCTTTTTTCAGAGCCACGGCATCCGGACTGTTTTTCTGCAGAATGGATCCCATGACGTTAACGGAACAGATCTGATTCTTACTTTCGGTGGAGACGGTACCTTCCTGATCGGGGCAAGAACCGCGATGGAACACGATATTCCGCTGATGGGGATCAATCTCGGCACTGTCGGGTTTCTGACAGAAGAAGAACCCGGCCACCTTGCTGAATGCCTTACATCCATCCTGAACGGACAATACAATATCGAGGAACGCTTCCTTCTTTGTGTAACGACAAGGAGAAACAACGAAAGCTATTACGCGCTGAATGACGCGGTGATTACACGCGGCAGGTTCGCGCGCCTGATACGCGTGGAATGCCTGGTAAACGGTGAAAAATTCGGGATATTTACCGCGGACGGCATGATTGCGGCAACGCCCACGGGATCCACAGGCTATTCACTTTCCGCCGGCGGGCCGATTGTACAGCCGGGGATGGATTGTATCGTTCTGACGCCCGTCTGTGCCCACAGCCTGCAGAAATGCCCGTGCATTGTATCAGGTTCGTCGCAGATCAGCATGCAGCTTCTAACCGATCGGCAGCAGACCGCTGAACTGCAGATTGACGGGATGGACCGGGGCAGGCTTGAAGCAGGGGATTCGGTTATCATCACCGGATCCGAACGAAAAATCAGGTTGCTGAGGATCCATCCGTTTCATTTCTTCACACTTCTTCAGAGTAAACTGATTGAATGGGGTTCAGGGCACTGAGAAAGGATACAGCATGAAAACGGACAGGCAGGAAGAAATCATCAGAATTATTGACTCCATGGAGATTGAAACGCAGGAAGAGCTTGCAAACCAACTGCGGATCAGGGGGTACAGGGTCACGCAGGCGACTGTTTCCAGGGATATCAAGGAAATGCGGCTGATCAAAATCTCCGGCCGGCACAGCAATTACTGTTACGCCAAACCCGGAAAACACGCAACCGGCGTAAATGAACGGATGATCCGGCTTCTTTCTGATTCCACTGTAAATGTTGACTTCGCAGGGCAGATTATTGTCATCAAAACGCTCAGCGGATCCGCGAATGTCGCCGCGGAAGCAATTGACAATATGAACTGGAGCGAAGTGCTTGGAACTATCGCGGGAGACAATACAATTTTTCTTGTCGTCCGCAACGGAAATGACGCTGCTGAGGTCTCCGAAAGGATCAGGAGTTTCATTTCCAGGCAATAATCCTGCAAAAGAAAGAGGCATACGATGATTCGATCCCTTACCATTCGCAATATCGCCTTGATAGAAAACATTTCTGTGTGCTTTCAGGACGGCTTTACGGTGCTTTCAGGAGAAACCGGTGCCGGAAAGAGCATTATTGTGGATGCTGTTACGCTGATGCTTGGCGGACGTGCAGACAAAAACCTGATCCGTACCGGATGTGAAAAAGCATCCGTGGAGGCTGAATTTGAGTATAATCCGCTGTGCGGAGCGGAAGAGATCCTTGCACGCGAAGGAATTGAAACCGCAGGCAATTCAGCGGTGATATACCGTGAAATTTCCCAGAACGGACGCAATGTCTGCAGAATTAACGGTGTAATGGTTCCTCTTTCCGTTCTGAGGGATACCGCTGCGCTGCTGCTGAACCTTCACGGCCAAAGCGAACATCAGTTCCTTGCGGATGAAGATAAACATCTCGCTTACCTTGATCTGATCGGCGACTCCGAAACGCATCAGAAACTGAAGCAGAAGGTCAGCAGCGCGTATGAAAATTTCATCGAAAATCACCGTGCCTACGCAAAACTTGTGAAAATGAATAACGTAAAGGAACGGCGCGAGGATCAGCTGAAAAACGAACTGAAGGAACTGCACAGCGCCGGTATTAAACCGGGTGAGGAAGCACGTCTTCTGGAAGAAAGCAAAAAATTGAACAAAGCCGCCCGGATCCATGAGAAACTGCAGCGTGCCTGCCGGCTGCTCGGGAACGGCGGGGAAGGCGAAGACGCCCTGCACAGCCTGCAGACAGCAGGTAAAGATCTGATGTCCCTGTCAGCGGAGGATCCAGTGTTCGAAACCCTGGCCGGACAGTGTGAAAACCTGTATTATTCTCTGGAAGAAATCCTGTACAGCCTGAACACCCTGAATCAGACTTACGCTTTCAGCGACGACGCGCTTGAAAACACCGAAAACAGACTGGAGTTCATTCGGAAACTGGCAAGAAAATACGGTCCGTCCGAAGAGGACATACTGAAAAGCATGTCGGAGATGGAAGCAGAATACAAAATGCTGGCAGACCTGGACCGTCAGCTGGAAAAGAAAGGATCGGAACATAAAAAGCTGCTTTCACAGTACAGGGCTGCGGCCAGGGAACTGACGGAAGAGAGGAAACGCATCGCAGGCGATTTTGAAAACCGGATGATGTATGAACTGAAAGACCTCGGCATGGAAAACACCGAGATAAAAGTCGAGTTTCTTGAAAATCAGAACGGAAAACCTTTAATGCCTTCACCCGAGGGCGATGACCGGATCAGGTTCATGATCAGCCCGAATCCCGGCGAACCGCTGAAGCCTATGTCAAAAATCGCTTCCGGCGGTGAATTGAGTCGTCTGATGCTGGCCGTGAAAACGATCGAGTCCGGGCGAAGCGGTTTCCAGACGATGGTATTTGATGAAATAGACACAGGAATCAGCGGAAGAATGGCACAGGCCGTCGCAGAAAAAATGACCGCTATATCCAGGCGGCAGCAGGTTATCTGCATCAGCCACCTGCCGCAGATCGCCGCGGCTGCCGACCATCAGTACCTTGTTTTCAAAGGTGTAAAAGAAGGAAGAACTTTTACGGAAGTGAAAGTTCTCGGACCGGAGGAGCGATCGGAAGAAATAGCGAGAATGATCAGCGGTGCCCAGGGTATTTCCGGCGACGCCGTCCGGTACGCGGAAGAAATGATCCGCGCCTCGGCAGTTTCAAAAAAAAACACAAAAATAAGATAAATCCTTATCCAGCGCAGTTGTACGCCCGATATAAAACACTTGCAAACTGCGGCTGCAGAATATATAATTTATAAAGATGTACAGAGCGCGTTGTTTCACACAATCTGCAAAGTATGTACATGCATAAAAAACAGGAGGGAATTATTCATGTCGAAAAAATATCTCTACCTCTTCAGCGAAGGTAACGCCACCATGCGCGAGCTGTTGGGCGGCAAAGGCGCAAACCTGGCGGAAATGACGCACATTGGTCTTCCTGTTCCGCAGGGTTTTACGATTTCCACCGAAGCGTGTACCCAGTACTATGAGGACGGACGCCAGATCAACGATGAAATCCAGGCCCAGATTATGGAATATATCGCCAAGATGGAAGAGATTAACGGCAAAAAGTTCGGCGATCTGAAGAATCCCCTTCTTGTCTCTGTTCGTTCCGGCGCACGCGCTTCCATGCCCGGCATGATGGATACCATCCTGAATCTCGGCCTGAATGATGAAGTCGTGGCCGCAATGATCGCCGGTAACGATGATCCCAAATTCGCCCGTTTTGTTTATGACAGCTATCGCCGTTTTATCCAGATGTATTCCGACGTCGTTATGGAAGTCGGCAAAAAATACTTCGAACAGCTGATCGACGAAATGAAAGAGAAGAAAGGCGTCACCTATGACGTTGATCTGACTGCCGAAGACCTGAAGGAGCTTGCTTCCCAGTTCAAGGCAGAGTACAAATCAAAAATCGGTTCAGATTTCCCGTCTGACCCCAAGGAACAGCTGATGGGCGCAATCAAAGCCGTTTTCCGTTCCTGGGATAATCCCCGCGCCAACGTATACCGCCGCGACAATGACATCCCTTACAGCTGGGGAACCGCTGTGAACGTCATGCCTATGGTTTTCGGCAACCTGAACAATAATTCAGGCACAGGTGTTGCGTTTACGCGCGATCCCGCCACCGGTGAAAACAAGCTTATGGGTGAATTTCTGGTAAACGCGCAGGGCGAAGACGTGGTCGCCGGCGTTCGTACACCGATGCCCATCGCTCAGATGGAAGAGCAGTTCCCGGAAGCGTATGCGCAGTTCATCAAAGTATGCGGACTGCTTGAAAACCACTACCGGGACATGCAGGATATGGAATTCACCGTTGAAAACGGAAAGCTGTATATGCTGCAGTGCCGCAACGGCAAGAGAACAGCTCAGGCAGCCCTTCGCATTGCATGCGACCTCGTGGACGAAGGCATGCGCTCCGAGGAAGAAGCCGTTTCCATGATCGATCCCCGGAACCTGGATACACTGCTTCATCCGCAGTTTGACGCTGCTGTACTGAAAAAGGCCGCTCCGATCGGAAAAGGCCTGGGCGCTTCTCCCGGCGCTGCCTGCGGCAAAATCGTATTCACAGCTGAGGACGCGGAAGTCTGGGCTTCCCGCGGTGAAAAAGTCGTGCTGGTCCGTCTTGAAACCTCTCCCGAAGATATTACGGGTATGAAAAGTGCACAGGGAATCCTGACTGTGCGCGGCGGTATGACGAGCCACGCTGCCGTCGTAGCGCGCGGCATGGGCAAGTGCTGCGTTTCCGGCTGCGGCGATATCATCATGGACGAAGAGAACAAAAAGTTCACTCTCGCAGGGAAGACCTACGGCGAGGGTGACTGCATCTCGATTGACGGAACCACAGGTAACATTTATGACGGCCTGATTCCGACGGTGGATGCCACAATCGCCGGTGAATTCGGGCGGATTATGGCATGGGCCGACAAATACCGCAAGCTTCGCGTACGTACAAACGCCGACACTCCCGAAGACGCGCGCAAGGCCCGTGAACTTGGCGCGGAAGGCATCGGCCTGTGCAGAACCGAGCATATGTTCTTTGAAGCGGAACGCATTGCAGCTTTCCGCGAAATGATCTGTTCCGATACGGTTGAAGCGCGTGAAAACGCACTGAACAAGATTCTTCCTTATCAGCAGAGCGACTTCGAGAAGCTCTATGAAGCCCTTGAAGGTTTCCCGGTTTGCATTCGTTTCCTGGATCCTCCGCTTCACGAGTTCGTTCCCACTACAGAGGATGAGATCGCCCTCCTTGCAAAGTCTCAGAACAAGAGCGTGGAAGACATCAAGAACCTCATTTCCTCCCTGCATGAATTCAACCCGATGATGGGACACCGCGGATGCCGTCTTGCGGTTACCTATCCTGAAATTGCAAGGATGCAGACAAAAGCTGTTATCCGTGCCGCAATCAACACGAAGAAAGCACATCCCGACTGGAACGTCAGACCGGAAATTATGATTCCGCTGATCTGTGAAGTGAAGGAACTGAAGTTCGTCAAGAATGTAGTTGTTGAAACAGCTGACGCTGAGATTGCCGCTTCCGGAATCGACCTCGAATATGAAGTCGGTACGATGATCGAGATTCCGCGTGCCGCGCTGACTGCTGACGAAATTGCCAAAGAGGCTGATTTCTTCTGCTTCGGAACAAACGACCTTACGCAGATGACCTTCGGGTTCAGCCGCGACGACGCCGGAAAGTTCCTGTCCGCCTACTATGGCACCAAGATCCTGGAAAGCGATCCTTTCGCCAGGCTGGACCAGAACGGAGTCGGCAAGCTGATGGAAATGGCGATCAGGCTTGGCCGTCCCGTCAATCCGAAGCTGCATGTCGGTATCTGCGGTGAGCACGGCGGAGATCCGAGTTCCGTGGAATTCTGCCATAAAATCGGACTGGACTATGTGAGCTGCTCTCCCTTCCGTGTTCCGATCGCAAGGCTTGCCGCAGCACAGGCCGCTATCGCGGACAAGAAGTAAATTTATTACTACCTTTATTGAAGAATCCCGGCGCAGGCCGGGATTCTTTCTTATCAATCGTCCGCGCTTTCTCCAAGCGCTGCTTCATATGCTTTCCTGGCAGTTTCCCATGAAAACCCGCGCCGTGTCAGCATCGGTACGACCTTCCGGAAAACCGCCTTACGGTCTCCGATACATCCCAGGGATTTCATCTTCTTTTTTGCAAGGATCACAGCTGTTTTCAGCTGTTCGTCTTCCGAGCAAAGATTCATCGCCCCGGAAGCGGTGTCAGGATCGATGCCTTTCATCCTCAATTCCATACGTATTCTTGCCGGTCCGTATTTTTTCATTCTGGATTCAACCCACTGTGATGAGAATTCCCCGTCATTCAGAAGATTTTCTTTTTCAAGTTTAAAAATCACCAGGCCGATAACTTCCTGGTCATAGCGGTTCAGGCGGAGCCTGTTTTCAATTTCCTTTTTGCTTCTGGATCTTTCCGCCAGCATGGCTACTGCCCGCTCAAGCGCGGACGGATACTGGTGGTACAGAATGAATTTTTCAAACTTTTTCCTGTCAACCTGTACGCCTTCCCGCAACGAAAATCCGGGATGAAGTTTCCTGTCCAGCCACACCTGCCAGCCGCTCTCAAAAGTGATGCAGTTTTTCCCGCGGACGGTTTCCACTGTTTTTATTGTTTCCATGACGGCAGCTCCTTCCTGAAAGCAAATCGGCAGAGATCGAAATTCACGGCGCCAAGCCTCCCGATTCTTCTTTCACTGCAGCCTCCGTTCAGCGAAATCATCATATTCCCGGTATTTTCCTCCCAGAACGCTCCGTCAACGCATCCATATGCAAATCCCTGGTGTCCGATCACCATGCTGTTTGAAATCCGCGCGTCACGAACCAGCAGAAGCCCGCTTCCGTAGGAAAGCGTCGGAGAAATTTTTCCGTATTTCGCCTTTTCAGTTTTCATATATGATGCATAACTGCCTGAAAGCAGCGGATTTCCCCCGTCTCGGATACATCGCAGTAAAACAGAAAGGGAAAAAAGGGTAACATACATGCTCCCGGCTGTATGCCCGTAATGATAAAGAGGATCCGGACCATTCAGGGGCTTTTTTCCGAGTTCCGTCACAGTCATGGATTTTTCGGGATGATAGGGAAGAATCCTGACTACTGGCATAATGTTCTCCTGTATCAGTGAACAGCCTTCGAGTGTGGCTTCCATTCCCAGCGGATCAAACAGGTACTTCTGAAAGATGTCCTCCACTGACAGATTCAGAAGAGATTCAAATATGCACCCAAGAATGCCGTATCCAAGGTTGGAATATCGGAACGCTCCGTCAGAAGATGTATTCACACAGCCCGAGACAGCTTCCCGCAGCGGGACGCGGTGAATCAGTTTGTTTTCCAGATCGGGCGGATCAATGAGGCCGGAGGTATGGGAAAGCAGATGACCTGCAGTGACATGCCTGAGCTCCGGTATATTCCCGCAATCCGGTATGATATCCGCCGCAGGCTTATCCGGATCGAGAATCCCGCGGTCGATTAAGTATACTGCCACAAGCGCCGCGGCCATTTTTGTAATGGAAGCGACACGGAAATATGTGCCGGTATCCGGTATTTTATCCGTATGGTATGATTTTGTTAAAATGACGGCAGACTTATCACCTGTGCAGAACAATAAAGCCCCGCCGGTTATATGACAGCGCCGGATAATCGTGATAAGATCCTTTTCGTTCCGCAGATGCCGTCCCTGTACTGCCGCTACCGGTTCATCGGGTACAGCGGGAGCTGAAAGCGGGAGCATGAATTTATACAGCAGGTTCTTCGCTTTTGACGTCGGCATAAAGAATATTCCCCTCCGCATTTCTGTGGTAAACTGCCAGCAAAGCAAAAATATTCACGGCGCTGACAAGCAGCAAAAGCAGGAACCGGACAAGTGCCGTTTCTCCCGGAACCGCGATTAATCCCCCGGTCCAAAGAATTACAGAAAGATCCAGAAGTACGCTCAGAACAAAACTTACAGACAAAAGCAGCGAACGAAACACATTCTTCAGTCCGAATCTGGCGGTATAATATGCAAGGACGGCGAAAATGATCAGTCCGCTCAACAGCTGACTGATTCTGACCGCAGACGAGGCATAGAGTGAATCCATGCGGAAATCCTCGATGATCAGCCTGCCGCAGGCATAAAGGAAAGCATAGAATATGATCACGTCTCCCCTGTACCTGAACCATTTTCTTCTGGCTGTGATCAGAAACAAAAATACGGCGAAATTCCAGACAGACTCATAAAAAAACGTAGCCATATGCCATTGCGCTTCGTCTCCGGCCCCGATCAGAACCGCAAAAGGGAAGAAGCACAGTTCAGGCCGGACAACCCGCAGGCCGTACGCTTCCTGATTAAAATAGTTGCCCCATCTCCCGACCGCCTGGGCCAGAACCAGCCCCGGAGCAATGATGTCGCAAAGGGACAGAAAAGAGATTTTCCTCTTCCTGCAGAAAAGGAACGCAGCAATCATTCCGGCAATTACCGCGCCGTAAATCGCAATACCGCCTTCCCAGATTCTGAAAACAGAAAGGAAATCATTCCTGAACATATCCCATGAAAAAAGAACATAATAGATTCTCGCCCCGATAATACCGCACGGAATCGCAATTAAAGAAAAGTCTGTCACGGTATCCTTCGGAAGGCCTGCCCGTATTTCTTCCTTTGAGGCAAGAAAAATAGCGGCTGCGGCGCCAAGCACAATCAGAAAACTGTACCACGGAATTATACCGAAAAGATTTCTGGAATAAGGAATTGCCAACATGCTTCATCCTCCCTGTCCGCAATCAATTATAGATTGTAAAAAAACAGGTGTCAATGAATGAAAAGCCCTGATTCAATTCTTGTAAAACACCGTATATTCTGCTAAAATTGTAAAAAGAAAAACCGATAGAATTCGGGGTATGGAGGGTAATTCAATGAGCAAAGTGGTAGTATTCGATCATCCCCTGATTCAGCATAAGCTGAGTATTATGCGAGACAAAAAGACAGGAACAAAAGCATTCCGTGAAATCCTCTCGGAAATTTCCATGCTGATGGTTTACGAAGTTACGAGGGACCTTGAAACAGAAGAAATCGAAGTAGAGACTCCTATCACAACATGTAAATGCCGCGTACTTTCCGGAAAGAAGCTCGGAATTATTCCGATCCTCCGGGCAGGTCTTGGCATGGTGGATGGTGTAATCAACCTTGTTCCTGCCGCGCGTGTCGGCCATATCGGCCTTTACCGCGACCCCAAAACGCTTGAGCCCGTTGAATACTACTGCAAGCTGCCCGAGGACAGCGACAAGCGCGAACTGCTGGTCCTGGATCCCATGCTTGCGACTGGCGGAAGTGCCAGCGCCGCAATCAACTTTATCAAACAGCGCGGATGCCATCATATCCGGCTTGTCAATCTGATTGCGGCTCCTGAAGGAATAGCCCGCATCCAGAAAGAACATCCTGACGTGGATATTTATGTTGCCGCGCTGGATGATCATCTTAACGAACACGGTTATATTGTTCCCGGCCTTGGCGACGCCGGTGACAGAATTTTCGGCACCAAGTAAATATTTACCTCCCGAATAATCGATCAGCTTGTTTCACCGGAGTATTTCCGGTATAATGAGCTGATTTTTATTTTGGGATGGTTTTTGCAGTGGATATTCGTCTGGCGCCTCTTTGCGGTGTAACCGACCATATTTACAGAACAATTTGTTTTGAGCAGGGATGTGATACCGCCTATACTGAAATGATCAGCGCAATGGGATATCTGTGCGCTCCGGAACAGAGAGCTGTAAAGGAATTGATGAAAAGGGGAGAGCAGGAAAAAAAGCTGGTTATTCAGTTGTTTGGAAAGGACCCCGAAACAGTTGCGGAAGCTGCCGGGATTATCAGCCGTTCAGGCATATATGACGGAATAGATCTGAATATGGGATGTCCTGCCAGAAAAGTCGCTTGTTCCGGTGAGGGCAGCGGTTTAATGAAGAATCCGCTGACCGCCGGAAAAATGATGTATAAAACTGTAAAAAGATCTGTACTGCCTGTTTCTGTAAAAATGCGCGCCGGATGGGACCGTGAACATATCAATGCGGTTGAATTGGCCAGAATTGCCGAAGATTCCGGAGTGTCGGAAATAACAGTGCACGGGAGAACACGGGAGCAGCAGTACAGCGGATCTGCCGACTGGGAAATCATCAGTGCCGTAAAGGAAAGTGTTCATATCCCGGTGATTGGAAACGGTGATATTTTCAGCGCCGAAAACGCAATAAAAAGAATACAGGAAACGCATGTGGACGGAATCATGATCGGACGCGGCGCACTCGGAAACCCATGGATATTCCGCCAGGTGAAGGATATGCTGGCCGGAAACATATCCGCCTGCGTTTCTCCTTCAGAAAAATATGCTCTGATCCGGCGGCATTATCAGACCATGCTGCTTTACCATCCTCTTCAGATAGCGGTACGGGAAATGCGTAAACACATCGGATGGTACATTCACGGGCTGAGAGGCGCAGCAAAAGTACGCGATAAAATCAACCGGATACCGGATCCTGATGAAGTTCTGGATATCCTGGGCTGCTTTTTTGCAGAAACGGAAAAATCCGGGGAGGAACAGATATGAATAGAAAAATCTCATTGTCGGTACTTGTTCTGTTTATGCTTGTTTTTTCTTTTCAGGCTTCCGCGTCTTCCGGCATACGGAATCTTCTGGACCGCCGGGATGACAGCGTTCCCGTTGAATTCAGTATTCAGATCGAATTCAAAAAGCTTCCGCAGTTTTCCTCTGAACGAACGGAACAGCTCAATAAAATATTGAAACATGTTGATTTTACCGGATTTGTTGCGGAAACCCAGTCTGAGCTCAGCGTACGGCTCGATCGGGAAGCATTGTTTACAATTGCGGAAGAAAAAAAACCGGATTCACAGATCAGCATCCTGTATTCCGGCTTATCCGACGCTTATATTCTCCCTTCCGAAACCGGAACACGCAATCATTTTTCAGCCGCTATGGAAGATCTTGTACTTCCTGTCCAATCCCAGATCGATCATTTTCTTCTGCTGGACGATTATGCTTCCCTGTTCGGAAAACTGCCGGCAGTTTTTCCCGAAAAAACAAAAGACACTAAAATCGCGGAAAAGTACCGCAATTACGGCACTGCCGTAAAGAGGACATCTTTGATCCTTTCCGGGGAAGAAGTGCAGTCTTTTATTCAGGAAAATTCAGGGCGGCTCTCCGGCTGCATATACATTCCCCTCATAAATCTTCATTTTCAAAGCAGACAGACCGTTTCCCTTTATTATACGGAAGACGGCAGTCTGATCAAAATAGTTTACAGCGGAAAATCCGGCCTGTCTGAAGATGATATGCGCAATGTGAAGCTTGAATGGAAAACCTTCAGAACGGAGACACAGGACAGGGATGATATTGTACTGAAAACACCGAATGCGGGAAATACGAAAAGAAACAATATCATACTTTCTTCATACAGGGCAATCAGTGATCAGTGCGCGGAAACTTTGCAATGGAAAGAGGAAAAGGATTATCTTTCCGGCGGAATACGTACCAGATCCCTTTTCAGTGCTGATCTGACTCTGGAAAACAGTCTCTTCACAGGATCGCTGAACAGAACGGATACCGTCAGGAATTCTTCGGTTTCGGAAGAAATCTTTTTTTCATGTTCCGCTGCTGAAAACGCATTCCGCAACGGAATACTTGAAATAAATCATAAAAAAGATAAAATAGAAAGGGATTGTCTGACCGTTTCGTTTGACTTTTCTTCCAAAGGCGTCCCGGTTGTTTCCGATTCCCGGCCGGAGATGAAAACGCTGACGGAAAAAGAATACAAGGAAATGCTGCAGTCTGTGTTTTCCGGTGTATTGAAGAAATTGCTTATGCTTCCGGAGGAGGATCTTGGTTTTCTCAAAGACGGAATACCGGATGACTTATGGAATACTGTTCCGATAAACGGAAAAAACTGAAGGAGCCACACTTATGAAAAAAACAGCATGTTTATTCCTGACCGTTCTCATGGTTATCAGCTTTTTGTTTCCTGCCTCTGCAGCCGGAAATGCACTGCAAAATAAATTCCTTCGCCAGTTCCGGGTCGGTAACGGACTGACCGGTTCACTGGTGATTCACGGCAATGCGGACCCTGAATTCTGTCCTTTTCTGTCATCGGTACAGAACGCCGAATACAGCATTCTTTGCTTTCAGTCTGAAGAAAGCACGCAGTACTGTATCTATCAGCCGGGAGATAGCGATCAGACGGTAATCATTGCAGATTACTGCATTCTGAACGGACAAAAATATCTCCGCAGCAGTTTTACAGAAAAAGAGTTTTATCATTTCCCGGATGATAACCATATTATCAGTCTGCTGCTGGGTACCGCAGAAGGAGTGAATCCTCCCGTAACGGCCGATATACTCAAAATGATCTTCTCGGAGGAAAAGGACCCGGAGATCAGCTTCTCCACAGAAACCCTTGAAAAACTGATTGAGATGTGGGTGGCAGGATATAAACCTGAAACCACCATTCAGAAAGAAGAAAATGCTGATCCTACGATGACTCAGGTTTTCACTATTCCTGTTGAAGACATGTATCAAACTGTCATCGCGTTTCTTGATGTTGTGACACAGAATGAAGCGGCGATGAATTATCTCCGCAATGCACTGACCGAAGAACAGGTTGCTGCGTATTTCAACCCAAATCTCAGGTATTATTATCTGGATGCGATGAAAAAACTTGACCTGAAGGGCAGTATTGTGTTTTCCAGGACAGTATCCACAATGGGAAAGCTTCTGAACAATTCGCTCACGCTGCCGCTGAACACAGCTGAAACCGGCTTTTCATCCGTGACGCTTCAAAACGATGAATTGCGTAAAAGCGTACTGATTTCCGGGCCCGAAAAGGTTTTCCTCATTGATCTTCCGGTATCGCTGGATATTCATGAAGTTGAATACGAACACACAATACATTTTGTTCATTATGACAAAAATTCGGAGAGCAGAAACAATGTTTCCCTGAATATTGATTTAAAAAAGAAGCATGAAGAATATAATGATCCTGACGAAGGAATTTCTCATGAAACGGATCATTATAAAATCGCAATCAGGAAAGATATATCATTCATTCCGGATACCGTGCCGGCGGATGCTATCGCGGATATGGATTCAGCGGAAGGTTCCGTTGATATTCATTACGCCAGCAAGATGCAGCTGAGCAGTCCCACAGTTCTCGAGTTTTCCTGCGCCTTTGCTCAGGGCAGCAAAAGCTTTGACGTCGCCGGGAAAATCACAACGACCTCTCCGGATAAAACAAAATCCACCGCTCCCTGGGCGTTTGTTCCCTGTGATACAGATAATGCAATTATGACAAATGCTTTCACAAAACAGGACTTTACTGATCTTTTTGACAAATGGACAGACAGGATCAAAACAGAAATTACGCATACACCGGAGGAAATCAGGCAGACAGGCGCTGCGGAATGAACCTGAAAAGCTGAATACATAAACGAAAGCGAGTGCATTGAATGATGAAGCGTTTTCTTATGATCTGTCTGATTCTGTCCCTTTTATGCACAGCAGCATCTGCACAGGATATTCATATTCAGGCTAATATCGGTATACACAACTCCGGTGAACCAAAAAATATTTCTTTTGAATTTATAATGAAGGAAGACGGAATCCTTTTTCTTTCCGATCTTTTTCCATCCTATGCAGTTTCGATCCCGGAAGAAAAAAATATGACGCAGTTAAGAAACTCATTGGAAAACTCATCGGAACTGCAGCTTTTCCGTCCGGCTGATATGGCCTCCCGCTTTTCTGACTGGGCTGCAACGATGAATTCCCGGCCGGTTAGCGGTATATATTCCGGCGATGCGTTTGATACTGCATTTCATGCTGAAAGAGGAATATGTACCGTTAAAGACTTTATTGCGTTCTGGTCCGCGATTATCGGACTGCCTGAATATTTCGGGTCATTATTCAATAATACCTTTTTTGACGAAGGTATTTTTATTTCCGATACGGATATCAGCTATCAGATATATGATTCCGGAAAATACGCCAGTTTCACGGGAACCGAACACAATTCCGGAACTCATTTTACAGTATCTGCTGATTTTTCCGATCCGGAAAAACATAAAATTGTTTTCGGTTATCCCGAAAACAGCAAAAACTATTACTGGCTTTTCGACATTCAGTCCGCTTCTTCTGAAGAAACAGCCATTCACACAGAACTCTCAGCTGATTCTTTAAAAGGCGGATATAAAAGTATCCGCCCGGAGGATCATATCATGGATGAAAACTGGACGGTCCGGCTTGAATCGGAACGTAAAAGGATTTCGTTTTCAGGTGAGATAATTCCCCGGAACGGATTAAATCCTGTCGATATAAAAGGTCATTTTTCAGCCGGTACCGGACAGATGCTTTACGCGGAAGTATACTTCAGGGATTTCAACGATTCACATTTTTCCGTTTCTGTTTTCAAAGATCATCAGTCCCGCAGTTTTGACGGTCTGCAGAATCTGACACTTCATGATCTGGCAAATCCAAAAACACTTGCAGGGCTTACAAATGAAATATCAGCACATTTTCTCCTGCTTTTTGCGCATATTACACAGTCCGTTCCTCAAAGCTATCTGCTGAAGCTGTTGTCCGCAGAATAAATCATGTTGTTTTCCTCAGCAGACATACCGCCTGTGCTGAAATACCTTCCTTGCGGCCTTCAAATCCAAGCTCTTCCGTTGTTGTTGCCTTTATACTGATCTGCCCGGGGCTGCACTCCAGCGCGCCGCTGACCGTCTCCTTCATTTTTTGAATATATGGACTGATTTTTGGCTTTTGCGCAACAATCGTTACATCTGCATTTTCCAGACAATATCCTTCTTCTCTTATCATCCTGTATGTTTCTTTCAGCAGGATCAGCGATGATATGTTTCTGTACTTTTCCGAAGAATCCGGAAAATGCTTCCCGATATCGCCAAGCGATAATGCACCAAGCATTGCGTCCATTAAGGCATGAATTCCTGCATCCGCGTCACTGTGTCCGAGCAGGCCAAGAGAATACGGGATTTCAACACCGCAAAGAATGAGTTTTCTGTTTTCAGCAAGTCGGTGAACATCATAACCTGTTCCGATCCTGAACATCGGCTGGCTGCCGTTCAGTAATGAAGACGCAATTGTGAGATCCTCTTTTTCTGTAATCTTTAAATTCATTTTCGTCCCCTCGGTTATATGCACATCTTCGCCGGCATGTTCCATTACGGAAGCGTCATCCGTCGCAGTGAAAGAATCCTTCTCCGCTTTGATGTACGCCTGCAGCAGCGAGCCGAACAGAAAGCCCTGGGGCGTTTGTATCTCATACATTCCTGAACGGTCTACAGTGGAAAGCACGGAGCGGTCTGAAGAGCAGTATTTCATTGTGTTCACCGCGGGAACTGCCGGTACGCCTGAACCATTCTTTCTGCATGAACTGATCACGCCATTGATAACATTATACGGTGTAAGACATCTTGCCGCATCATGAACCAGAACAATATCCTCCGGCTTCGCCGGCAGGGCATGCAGCCCGTTCATTACAGATTCCTGACGCGTTCTGCCTCCGAAGGCAAAAGAAACCGGAAATGAAACGCCGGAATGCTCCGCTGTGCTTCTGACCCTGTCATAATCTGACTGCCGGCAGACAATCGTCATACCGTCAATCAAGCCGCTGAAAAGGCGGATACTTCTTTGCAGAACAGACTGGCCCTGTATATCACAGAAGATTTTGTTCACACCGGTCTGCATCCGTGTACCGGATCCGCCTGCTGCCATGATTACATATATACTCATTCCGCATTTCGCTCCGATTGTATAGTTTTATCTTCCTGCAGAACGCGGTACATTTCGGATGCCTGTTCCTTGCGAACGGTTTCCGCGACGGACAGAACCTCGTACCGGCCGATATGCTCACCGAAACGGATCGTAATATAATCTCCGGGTTTCACTTCACTGCCTGCTTTTGCTGTTTTGTCGTTGATCATTACACGTCCGCTGCCGCATGCTTCGTTCGCGACAGTACGCCGTTTGATAATCCTGGATACTTTCAGATATTTATCAATTCTCATTTCGACCTCAAAAAAAGCCTGCAGGATCTTGTATCCTGCAGGCGTAATAAAAGATTACTTTTTTCCCTTTTTCTTGGCAGGGGTATTCACTTTATCCTTCAGAGCCTTACCGGCCTTAAAAGTGGGGGCTTTGGAAGCGGCGATCTTAATCTCTTCGCCTGTGCGCGGATTCCTGGCCATACGGGCGGGGCGCTTTTTCACATCAAAAGTGCCAAAACCGATCAGCTGTACTTTCTCGCCTTTTGCCAGTGAGCCGTTGATAACATCAATAAAAGAATTCAGTGCTTTCTCAGCATCCTTTTTGGAAAACTCAGTTTTCTCTGCCAGTGCAGCTACCAGTTCACTTTTGTTCATAGGGAACCTCCTCATATTTCATGCGATGCATGATTAATAATATGTCAAAGACCAAAACTATTCAATTCTGCCTTCAACACAAAATCAGTATACACCCAAATCGTTAAAAGTCAAGCGTTCCGGGGATTCTGAAGGTTTTTTTGACTCGCTTTCTTTCACGCCGAATTCATGAATCACTTTCTGGGCAGTGCGGTGAAGTATCACTTCACCGTCTGTTTCCGTACAGCATGCAAGTTCCGCGCAAAGGAAAAGCAAATTCCCCAGTTGGCCTTCCAGTGCAGATTTGTCTTTTCCCGTAAATCCTGCCTGTTTCAGCGAACCGGCTGCAGAAACAATCGCGGATATGATTTCGGAATAATCCCTTGAAAAACCCGGTAACGTTCTGATTCTCCTGATCAGTTTTTCAGCGTATCTGAGGGACGGCAGACCGGTTGAAATATGTCTGAGGGATTCATTAAATGTCCGGATTCCGTTTTCCTGCTGCTTGATTTTTTCCCAGTTGTCTTCCCGTGCCGCAGCTGAACCGATTTCAGTATTTCCGAATACATGCGGATGCCTGCGGATCATTTTTTCGCATATTCCGGTCGTAATCTCCTGAATCGTCATTTCATCAAGGGATTTACCGATCGACGTGTGAAAAGCGATCTGGAACAGCAGATCGCCAAGTTCTTCTGAAAGATGAACAGGATCATTCTCTTCGATCGCATCTACTGTTTCCCAAGCCTCTTCGATCAGAAAGGGTGTCAGGCTCTGATGTGTCTGTGCACGATCCCAGGGGCATCCCTCCGGAGAACGAAGAAGATCCATGATTTTCAAAAGATCGGAAAATGTTTTCTTTCTTCTGGCGGCAAATTGCTTTCCCTTGACCGCCGCCGCGGTCAGATGGCTGAACGAACGCTGCCTGTCCAGTTCAAACAGGCTGATGGTGCGCATCCGGTTTCCGCTGTCCAGAAAAATGATTTCCTCTTCATCGTCCATCCATTCGGAAAGGTGTTCCTTAACTTCACCGGCCAGTATTTCGTCATCAATTTCAGTAATCAGCAAAGAAAGGGAAGGATCGTATTCTGATTCAATAAAATCTGTTGCCGCTGAAATCCGGATATCGGATGTACCGATCAGTCCGCGGCAGGAAGCCAGATAATAATCCGCATAGGAAAAGCCGGGAATTACCTCTATCTCTCCGTTTTCAGGCTTTTTCCGGTACAAAGCGCCGACGGTACGGTCGGTGCTGCTGTCCGGCACCGCATAAACTACTTCATGATACTTTCTCGCTCTATCCCATATGAAATCAGAAACAGAAGACTGAAGCGCATCAAAATCTTCCGCGCAATCATACAGATCATCCGCGGAGATAAAAGGAATTTGCCGCTGCTCTAGCCATTCTGAAACCGGATGCCTGGAAGTTCTGAGAATAATCTGTTTTTTTTCCATGAGCAGATTCAATGTCTTCTGATTCAGCAGCTCCGGATCGCCCGGGCCTACGGATATGATTTTTACTCTCGGTTTCATGCGCCCTTCTTTCTTCTGCGCAGAACGTTCAGATCGTCCTGTGTGACAGCTTTCAGAATCCAGGCGGCCGCGCAGAAAACAATTATGCCGAAGACTATTTCCACAATCGTATACAGCCTGCCGAACGGAAGGATTTTTTTCATCCCGAAAACAACGAGGCCCATCGTCAGTGCTGCCGCCCCTGGCCTGAAAACCCAGTTTATCCAGTCGAATTTCATTAAAGCGTATTTACATACAAAGACGATATTCAGAATCATTACAAGCGCATAGCAGGCGATGGACGCGTACGGACCCCCGTGAATATCAATCCCGGGCGTACCGATCAGCAGATAATTCAGGAGAATTTTAACAGCTACGCCGGCGATCATCGTATACATGGCAAGACGCTGCTTTCTCAGTCCCTGCAGAATGCTGGTGGTAGCCTGCACTACGGTAAAAAGAATGATGGTCATTGCCGAAAAAGTAAGCAGTTCCGATGCCAGATTCAGCTTTACACTGTCAAAGGACGCAACATCACCGTACAGAAAATAAACAATTTCCGATGAGAGGAGGCTCATCCCGACAGAGCAGGGAAAACCGATCAGAAACGCATAGCGCATACCTGTATGGCTTTCCCGCCGGATCCCTGTTTTATCATTTGCCGAAAAGCAATAGGAAATAACCGGAACAAGACTCATGGAAATCGCAAGCGCAAGGGCTGTAGGGATATTGATCAGCCGGATGACAACGCTGGTAAAAACGCCGTACGCGCTTTTGGCTGCGCTCAGTTCGAGACCGGCAGTTTCCATTCTGTCAATCATCATGGCGGAATCAATAAACTGAGAAAGCGGAATAATACAGGCGCTGATTGTAATCGGAATTGAAATCATAACAAGACGTTTCATCAGCCTGGAGGAAGAATGAACGTTTTCTTCAGAAAGCTGCGGGATGATCTGATACTCTTTTTTCTTCCGCATATAATGGACAAACATATAAATCAGCGCAAGCACCTCGGAAACCGTAATACCGAGAAGCGCGCCGCAGGCACCGTACCCGATCCGCTGTACATGATCCGTCACACTGCTCCTGAACACATAATATCCGTACCATGCCAGAAAAAGAGAAAAAAACACCTTGCCAACCTGTTCAATAAGCTGCGATACCGCAGTCGGAACCATGTTCTGCTGTCCCTGGAAAAAACCGCGGAAAGCAGAGAGAGCGCATACAATAACAACACATGGGGAAATAGCATAAAAGCCCCAGGAGGTTTCCTTCGCATTTGTCATCAGCGTCAGCTGGCGGTTCATGACCGCCATCAGAAGTGTGAAAAAAAAGCCGATTCCAAGAAGAATAGTCATTGCGGAACGAAACACGTTTTTGGCGTTGCGCGGATCATTTTTCGCAAGAAATCCCGCTACCATGCGTGATACCGCCACCGGAAGTCCGGCGCTTGATATTTCCAGAAGCAACGCATATGTAGGAAAAACAAGATAGAAGGTCGTTGCAATGTCCGCGTCAATTCTGTTCAGAAAAATGGAAAAAAAGACGCCGACAAATTTACAGATAATTCCGGCAATTCCCAGAACGGATATGCCTTTTGCCACGGATTTAACCTGTTTTGGCATACTGTTTCCTCCTGATGTTCGAATACACTAATACTTGTGCCAGGCACTTCTTGTAAAAAGAATAAACATGGGAAGAAGCTCCAGGCGGCCGAAAAGCATCAGAAAGGATCCTACTACTTTTCCCCATATGCCGTAACCGGCAAAGTTTTCGACAGGACCGACAGCTCCAAGACCAGGACCTACATTGCTGACGCATGTGAGAGAAGCCGTAATATTCGTAATCACATCAAACTTTCCGTCCAGCGAAAGCAAAAAGGAGCCAAGAAAAACAAGCGCGACATACATAACCGCAAACTGCGCCACCTGCGAAACGATGCTTTCATCAACTGCTTTATGATCAATGCGTATCACATCCACTTTCTTTGGATGACCTGTGGCAAGAATATTCCGCCTTGACAGCTTGAAAAGCATATTGATGCGGATGACCTTGATACCGCCGGCAGTGGAACCGGCACAGGATCCGATGAACATTGCGATGATCAGCAGCATCTGGGAAGCAGCCGGCCATCTGCTGAAATCCGCGGTAACAAATCCGGTGGTTGAAATAATGGAGGACAGCTGGAATGAACTGTACCGCAAAGATGTCAGAAAATTATTCTCATAATAACGCAGATTGAAAAACGTAATCATAAGGATAAATGACAACGCTATAAAAAGATAGCACCTGAATTCCTCATCCTTCCAGAACGCCTTTATATGTTCGCCGATAATGCACTTGTAATACAGTGCAAAGTTAACGCCGAACATAAACATGAAAACAGTTATTACAGCATCAACCGCAACGCTGTCGAAAGCGGCAATGCTTGCCCCGTAATTGCTGAAACCGCCTGTGCCCGCGGTAGCAAATGAATGAACAGCCGCGTCATAAGGGGAAAGCCCGCAAAGAAGAAGTGCCAGGAACTCCGCGCTCGTGAGAGCGAAATATATCGTGTAAAGAATCTTTGCTGTCTTTCCGGTCTTCGGGACGAGTTTGCTCAGGGACGGACCCGGACTTTCCGCTTTAACCAGATGCGACGTCCGTCCTGTCAGCTTCGGAAGCAGCGCCAGGGTCAGAACCAGTACACCCATTCCGCCGATCCAGTGCGTAGTAGCGCGCCAGAAAAAAACCCCGTGAAAATTATGATCAAAATTGACAGTGACAGTTGCGCCGGTTGTCGTAAAACCGGAAACAGCTTCAAAAAAAGCTTCTTCAAAACGCGGAAGCATTCCGGAAAGAAGATAGGGAAGGCAACCGAAAAGGCTCATCAGAATCCATCCGACTGCCGTAATAATATAGCCTTCCTTCAGGCGAAGATATGAATTCTTTTCCTTTTTCGGAATCAGATACATTGCAGCGCCGGCTGCTATCGCCAAAGCAAAACTGATGCCCAGCGCGGAAGTATCCCCGTCGCGGTAATACAGGGAAACAAGGAACGCCGGAATCATGGCAAATCCTTCAATTGCAATAATGGCTCCAAGTATACGGATAATCAGTCTGCGGTTCATCGGTAGAGCACCTCATTAAGGTCGGAAATACCGAGATTCCTGGAAACGATGATGACATGATCCCCTTCTTCAATATGGTCTTTTCCGAACGGAATGATAATCCTGCCCTGATGAACAATTACGGAAACGAGTGAACCTTTCCTGGTTGTCAGATCCTTCAGGGGAATGCCGATATACGGATCACCTTTACGGGCGACAAATTCAATGGCTTCGGCATTTCCGTCTATCAGCCTGTACAGTCGTTCGATATGTGTTCCGTTGCTGTTTTCACGCGCGCGGACATAACGGAGAATCGTCGAACTGGTAATAACCTGCGGGCTGATCACGGAGTCAAGGCCCAGATCGTTCAGTATATCCATATAAGCCATTCTGCTGTTTTTCGCTATTGTCTTCGATACGCCGCTGCGCGAAGCATAGAGCGCTGTCATCAGGTTTTCTTCGTCACGGTTGCTGAGAGAAACAAAAGCGTCTGTCTGGGAGAGCCCCTGTTCCTGCAGAAGATCCTGATCCGTCCCGTCTCCGAAAATAACATCAACACGCGGAAGAAGCTCACTGAGTGTCCGCGCTTTCTGCGGATCTATTTCAAACAAGGTGACATGAATCCCCATCGGAACGATCAGCCTGGAAAGATAGTAGGAAATTCTTCCTCCGCCGAGAAGCATCACACTTCGGATCTTCTGATTGTTCCGACCGAGAAAGCGGAAGAATTCCGTGATTGTTACCATATCGCCCGAAACAAACACCTTATCCCCGGGAAGAATTGAAAAGTTTCCGTCCGGAATGATGACGCTGTTGTTCCGCTCAACCATTGCATAAAGAATTTTAGGAAGACGCTGCACCCTGCTTTCAAGATCTTTCATCGGAATTCCGACAATCGGATCTTTGTCCTGCGCTCTGAATTCGACCATTTCAACAAGTCCGCGCGCAAAGGATTCAATACTTCCGGCAAACGGATAGCGCAGAAGCCTGCTGATCTCAAGCGCAGTCGCCCGCTCCGGGTTGATGGCCACGTCGATACCAAGTTCGTTCTGCAGAAGCGTCTGGCTTTCATTGAATTCCGGATCCCTGATTCTCGCTATGGTATACTGCGCACCGAGTCGTTTCGCAATCAGGCAGGCCAGCATGTTGCTTTCGTCGCTCTCCGTCGAAGCGATTACGATGTTGGCTTTATCAACGCCTGCCTCCAGAAGGACTTTGGCGTTGGCTCCGTTGCCCTTCAGACATATAACGTCCAGAGAGCCGGAACAGCGTTCAATCACTTCATCGTCCTTATCAATAACGATCACATCGTGTTCTTCCTGCGTCAGGTGTTCAGCCAGCGTATAGCCGACTTTTCCAGCGCCGATTACGATGATTCTCATACCATAATCCCCCGAAGAAATATTCTTAAATATTTTACCATTTTTGCTCCGGTTTGGAAAGAATAACCTTATACAGCCGATTTACGCCGGTGATTCTCCGCAAAAGCAAGGTCAGCTGCAAAAAAGAAAAAAGAAGGCGGCTTCCGCAAGCTGCGGGGCCGCTTTCTTTATGCGGAGAGTTAGGGATTTGAACCCTAGGTGAGGTATCACCCCACACACGATTTCCAGTCGTGCGCCTTAGACCACTCAGCCAACTCTCCATGCATGGTCACAAACAAGAATTATATCTTTATTCGCCTTTTTGTCAAGTCTGTATTCTCAGGTCATTCATATTTCCTTCAGTCTTCTGATTTCCTCATCCGTCAGACGGCGCCATTTTCCGGAGGGAAGTTCTCCCAGTGACACAGGACCGAATGCCACCCTTTTCAGGCTGACAACCTGATGACCTGTTGCGGCGATCATTTTTCGGACCTGCCTGTTGCGTCCTTCATGAATTGAAATCAGCAGCACGGTATCGAAAGTTTCGTATCGGATCAGGCGCACCGAAGCAGGAGAGGTAAGTCTTCCGTCAATCATCACACCATGGCGCAGCGCACGGATTTCCTCTTCCGTCACCTGGTTTGACACTTTTGTCAGATATACCTTGCTGACTTCATGGCTCGGATGCAGCACATGATTCATCATATCCCCGTCGTTTGTCAAAAGAAGCAGGCCCTCGCTGTCATAATCCAGGCGGCCGACGGGATACAGGCGGACTGGATAATCCCTGAATTTATCCATAACCGTCGCACGGCCTTCGGGATCCGAAACTGTGGTGACTTCTCCCAGCGGCTTGTTGTAGGCGATATAGTGTTTTTCTTCCTGGACTGATATCTGCCGCCCATCCACCAGGACGGTATCCTGCAGTTCGTCCACCTTAAAACCCATTTCCGTTACAGGGATGCCGTTGACGGATACCCGTCCTTCCAGAATCATCTTTTCAGCGTTCCGGCGGGATGCAACACCGCACAGCGCCAGGTATTTCTGCAATCTCATCATATTCTTTTCCTCTGGTTCAAATGACCGCGTTTTTCAGACAGGGCATCCGCCGGTCAGCGGCAGGCTGCGATGTGTATATTGCCGTTCACCGCTCTTCATTTCAGCAAGCGTATGCCCTTTTCCGATCAGTTTATACTTATATGTGGTTAGCCCTTCCAGGCCCATCGGACCGCGCGCGTGAAGCTTGCCGGTAGCGATCCCGACTTCCGCGCCGAATCCGTAGACAAATCCGTCCGCAAAGCGGGTGGAAACATTCCAGTAAACACCTGCACTGTCCACGGCGTTTAAAAACGCTGCGGCTGTTTCACTGTTTTCCGTAACAATACAGTCTGTATGATGCGAACCGTAATGATTGATATGCTCAATCGCTTCCTGCAGGGAATGAACTGTGCGGACGGACAGAATATAATCCAGGTATTCCTCCGACCAGTCTTTTTCCTCCGCCGGTTTGCAGCAAATCACGGAAGCGGCTTCCCGGTCCCCGCGGATTTCCACGTTTTTCTCTTCCAGTGCCGCGGCGATCTTCGGCATAATATCCTTCAGCACGCCGGCATGAACCAGCAGGGTTTCCATGGCGTTGCAGACGGAAACATTCTGGGTTTTGCTGTCCACGGCAACACGGACAGCCATATCGGCATCTGCGTCCTTATCAATATACACATGGCAGATACCGTCCGAATGCCCGAGCACGGGGATCCTGCTGTTGTCCATAATATACCGGACAAACGCGTTGCTGCCCCGGGGAATAATTAGGTCAATCAGTTCATCTTCCTTCAGCATCGCCGCTACATCCTCCCGCGTTTCAAGCAGCTGCGCGGAATCCTCCGGAAGGCCTGTTTCCGACAGGGACTGCCTTACAGCACTGATCAGCGCCTGGTTTGTGTGCAGCGCTTCGCGGCCGCCCTTGAGAAGCACCGCGTTTCCGCTTTTGATGCAAAGAGAGGCAATCTGAATCAGAGCGTCCGGCCGGCTTTCAAAAATGACGCCGACAACACCAATCGGACAGATTACCCTGTACAGCGTCAGACCTTCCGTGATTTCAGTGGCCAGCGTAGTCTGTCCGATGGGATCCGGAAGATCCGCAAGAGACCGGAGCCCGCTGATTACCTGCGTCATTTTTTCAGAGCCGAATTTCAGACGGTGCAGCAGCGGGGAAGAAAGTCCTTCCTTTTCCGCAAGATCAAGGTCCGCCCTGTTTGCTGCAAAGATTTCTTCCTCGCGGCTTTTCAGCACTTCAGCCATATGAAGCAGCGCATGATTCCGTGCTTTTGCGGATGACACGGACAATACCGTAAAAGAGCGCCTTGCCCGAGAGGACATTTCATGAAGATCGTTCATGTCAATCATTCCTTCCTTCATTGCGGAATAATATTATCACACGAAAGTACAATTGAAAAGATTGTGCGGATATGATATAGTAATCGGGGAGGAATGAAGCATGCCGCACCAGAAAGGGATCAAAGTCATTGCGCAGAACAGAAAAGCCCGGCATGACTATTTTGTGGAAGACAGCATCGAGTGCGGCATTGCGTTGTTCGGAACCGAGGTCAAAAGCGTGCGTCTCGGCCGGGTAAACCTGAAAGAAAGCTGGGCACAGGTACGCAAGGGAGAAGTCTGGGTCGACGGAATGCACATCAGTCCATATGAGCAGGGGAATATTTTTAACCGTGACCCGCTGAGGGCGAAAAAACTGCTGCTTCATAAGTCAGAAATCCGCAAGCTGGATGCTCAGGTCATGCGCCAGGGTTATACACTGGTTCCTCTGGACCTGTACCTGAAGGACGGACGCGTCAAAGTCCGGCTCGGCGTATGCAAGGGAAAACAGGTTCACGACAAGAGGGACGCCATTGCCAGGCGTGATTCCGATCTGGAAATCCGCCGCGCGTTACGGTCAAAACAAAAGGGATAATTGCTGTCAGTTGTGTTAAGGGGATGATCCGGTTTCGACGGGAATATCGGAAAATGGATAAGCGAGCCGCAGACCCTGAACTGCGTATCAACGGGGAAAAACAATAACTGACAATAGCGATTTCGCTTTCGCGGCTTAATGCCGCGCGTCAGCCCTGACCGCCTGCAGATCAGGTAACTGGCGTCAGAATTGCAGGGAACGAGTATCGGCTAAGCTTTGCGCCGGTATCCGTAATCATGAAGCTACTTTTCCGGCAGTTTTTCCGTGAACGGCCGTGAAAGGGAAATCAAAGCACGGAATGCGCTCGGAGAAAGTCCATTGGACGGATTTTCGGACAGGGGTTCAACTCCCCTCATCTCCACCATATCCGCAATCAGAGGGACATGAGTTGTTCTGCATTGCGGTTTTTTTATGGCAATTTTGGCAAAAGGGCAAACAAAAACCCTGTGACTGTTGCTGTCACAGGGTATATACTGGTGCGGTCGACGGGACTTGAACCCGTACCCGTTGCCGGACACGCCCCTCAAACGTGCGCGTATGCCGATTCCGCCACGACCGCAGGCGAACAGGTGAATTATAAAACCGACTGTATACTTTGTCAAGCCTGAAACAATGCAGCTGATCCGCCTGTATCGTTTTTTCGGACAGATTCCCATAACGCATAATCTCCTGATTCATTTTATTGACTGTATCCGAAAATCCTGTTAACCTTATTTTATTAATATCGGGAGATGATCTGCATTTTTACCGGATACAGAACGCGTTTATTTCTGATAACCCTGGCGCTCGTGCTGCTTTGCTTTTTCTCCGCGGCAGCGGAGAACTCCGCCTTTTCAGTCAAATGCGTCGGAAGAATTGTCAGTCACAGCGAGAACGCCTTTTCCGTTCAGGCGCCGGACAACGGAACCTGTGTAATTACTGTATATGATTCTTATCATGTTTACAGAGTTATCAGGCAGGAAGTCTACAAAGGAGAGAACAAAATACCGTGGGACGGATGTTCCTATAATCTTGAAAAACTGAATACCGGCAGCTATTCATTTGACTGCAGCTTTGTTTCCTCTGACGGGCAGACTTATGCGTACCGTTTCAAGGCTTCCGTTGCGAACAATGCGCAGTTCCTCCAGTTCGCGCTTCCTTCCTCCGATACCGTTTACCTTTCCGATCCGGATGAATGGTTTCTGGAAACAAAAACAATTCTTGACGGAAAAATCCGTCTTGAATTCTTCCGGAACGGCATGGATTCTCCGGGTTACAGCGTTCTCATGACGATGCATAAGGGCAGAGTGGAACATTTCACTTTTTCAAAACTGGCCGGCAAATCGGAAATCCTTCCAGGCAGTTATACGGTACGTGTTTTTGAAACAGGCAGACCGGACCGGATAATTGAATTTCCGCTCAACGTCTCCGATGAAATTCCTGTGCGGGAATCTGTCTGCGTTACCGGCGATATCATGCCGCAGGATCTGTCGGATGATTCCGCCCTGTGGCGCTCCATGACGGAACCTGCCGTCGTCGTTGATAAAGATTATACAGATCATCAGGATGTTTACGCGGATATGGATTCCAAATCCTCTGTCCTCGGTACGCTGCACGGGCAGACGCAGTGCCTTTCTGTCCTTGAAATCTGCGGAGAATGGGCAAGGATCAGCGCCTGGAACCATGAAGACGCCTCCCGCATCGAAGGATGGGTTCCTTACGGATTGCTGAAAGTTGTTTATCCTTCCTGCGAATACGGTCTGCTGCTGAACAAAAAGGAGCAAACGCTGTCCGTTTATTATCACGGAAAAAAAATCGAAACCCTGCTTGTTTCCACCGGAAGGATGGATAAGGAAAAATATTTTCGCGAAACGTCCGCGGGGTGTTTTGTTACCGGACTGCACCGCGTGGATTTTTCAACACTCGGATCCAGGTACGATTTCGTGATCCAGTATGACGGCGGAAACCTTCTGCACCAGATTCCATACTTCTCCGGCGGAAACAAGGATTTTACCTACGGAAAAGCAAACCTCGGCTCAAAAGCGTCCCACGCCTGCATCCGTATCCAGGACGAGCCGGGCACAATGGAAGGTATTAACGCCTACTGGATCTGGACGCATATTCCATACCATACAAAACTGATCATCCTGGACGATCAGGAGGAACGTGAAAAGGAAAAAGCGCTCCTCGCGGGCGAAAAACCACGTTACAAAAGTCCCGGTACCGTAACATTCGGAGCGGAAAAGGCTGAAAGCGGCAGCATTATCATCACCTTCGGGGGAGATGTTATTCCCGGAGACCGGGAAGGCGCCCAGAACGGCAGGAATTCTTTCAAAAAAGCCGCAGAACAATATGGTACCGGATTTTCCTTCAGCAATATTGCGAATCTTTTCCGGGAAGACGATCTGACCTGCCTTGATCTCGCATGTGTTCTGAAAAGCGACGGAAAAAACGCCGACAAAACAAAAAAGAGTACAATCCGCGGTCTGCCGGAATACGCTGAATTGTTCAGCAGCACTTCTGTTGAACTGCTATGCCTGTCCAATTACAACATGCATGATTATAAAACCGAAGGATTTGAATCTACCGTACAGGCCCTTGAAGGTATTGCAGAATGGACTGCCAGCGGGCGTCCGCGTGTGTTGTCCGTAAAAGGACTGAAGTTCGGTTTCGGTTCGTGCTCCCAGAAGGAATTTCTGAAAAATCCGCATATTATTGACAGCGATATCGCTGCCCTTAAAGCAGAAGAATGCGATTACATCATTTACCAGTGCTGCTGGGGTGAAGAAAAGGATACCGGACACAGCACCCTGCAGGAATCAATGGCGAGATCCTGCGTCCGGGCAGGCGCAAACCTGGTCATCGGTCATCATCCGACGTCAGTACAGGGAATCGACTACATAAACGGAATACCGGTCGTTTACGGTACCGGAAGGCTGATTGCGGGCGGAACAACTGCAGTAAAATCATATGACGCGCTGATCGTAAGGGCTGTTTTCAGCGCGGAAGGAAAAGAAAAAAGTCCACGTCTTCAGCTGATTCCCGTATTATGCAGTTCCTCAGCGGAAAACAGACAGAATGATTACAGACCGGTGATTGCTGAAGGTGAAGACATGCGCAGGATCATGGAAGCAGTAAAAGCGGATACGCCTTATATTATCGGTGAATAATATATCAGTAATAAATATAGTATGTGCATTCAAGGCGGCCGTTATAAAATCTTCTCTTTTTATCTGCCTTGCGGCCGTATGCCCGTTCAAATGATGGTTCCGAAGAAATAACGCACATCGACCACCCTGGATGCCTGTTTTTCAGCAAATGAAGATCACCGTAGAGTTTCCGGCAGCTCTTCCGGTCGCTTAATCTCTCCCCGTAAGGCGGATTGCAGATAAACACACCGCCTTGTTCTGTCAGAACAACATCCTGCAGCGGTTTGCAGAAAACCTGTATCCGTCCTTTGAAGTCCGCCTGTTTTATATGCCGTTCAGCCAGTTCAACCGCATCCGGGGATATATCAGATCCGGAAATCCGAAATTCCCCGTCTTCCCGGATCTGAGATGAAACAGATTCCCGTATCTTCTCAAAAGGCAGATCTCTGAAGCAGAAAAACTGTTCCATTGAAAAATTTCTTTTCAGCCCCGGCGCCCGATTTGCGGCAATGAGCGCCGCTTCTGTCAGAATTGTGCCTGTTCCGCAGCATGGATCATAAAGCGGTTTGCTTTTGTTCCACGGACTGAGCAGGACAAGCGCCGCGGCAAGCGTTTCACGCAGCGGAGCTTCTCCGTTCCAGGTTCTGTAACCCCGCCTTGAAAGCGCCTCACCGGAAGTATTGATCAATACTTTCACCCGATCGTTATGGACTGAAATCTGAACGGGAAGGGGAGGGCCGTTTTCCGGAAAAAAAGACTGTCCGCGCACAGACTGAAGTTTGCTGAGAATTGCTTTTTTGGTCACAGACTGGCAGTCCCGCGGGCTCATAAGCGTACTTCTGGCACATTTTGCCGAAACATTGATCGCTTCACGCCCTTCGGCATAATCCTGCCATGAAATCCGGTATACAAGCTGATACAGGTCCTCAAACGCTGTGCAGATACCTTCTGCCGCAATAATATACAGACGGTCGCATTCCCGCAGGCAGAGATTGCACTTATACAATTCCTCGGCAGAAGCCTGAAAACGAACCCCGCCGTTCTCCGCCGCAACTTCGCTCATGTGCAGCGCACGCAGTTCAGACGCAACCGGGCCTTCCAGCCCGAAGGCTGCCGACGCATAGCAATTCAATTTATTCATACATCTACCTCCTGCTACAGTTTATTCGTTCTTTTTATGCTTGTAAAGCGCATAAAAGAACAACAGAAAGCTCCGCAATTTCCTTTATATACGTTTTTCCTTGATTTTGCATAGGATGTAGGCTATACTAAATTGATTATTTCAGAAAGGATGATGTTCATAATGAAGCTGATTATTGCGATCGTTCAGGATGAAGATTCATCCCGGCTTTTATCCAAACTGATGCAGGTCGGATTCGGCGTAACTAAACTCGCCACTACAGGAGGCTTTCTGAAGGCAGGGAATACCACGCTTCTGATCGGCGTTGAAGATGCGAGGATGCAGGAAGCTGTTCATGTTATTGAGTCTGTATGCAAGAGCAGGAAACAGATGACATCAGCTCCTGCGGCACTTACCGGGATGGCTCACGGCGAGTATACCACTTATCCTGTCGAAGTTACAGTTGGTGGGGCAACGCTTTTCGTTCTTTCGATTGAGCAGTTTCTGAAAGTTTAGTTTATGACGAATGATCTTCTGAACAGTTTTCTTTCTCAGAGCACTGATTTAAGCATTCTTTTCAGACATCTCGGAAACAAAACGGGAGTGCATGCCTATCTGATCACGGGTGAAAAAGGTGCCGGAAAAAAGACGCTTGCAAAGCTGATGGCCTCCGCTCTGCTTTGTTCTTCCGATGGTTCCAGGCCCTGCGGCATTTGTAAAAACTGCATCCTTGCCGCAAACGAAGAGCATCCGGATCTCATCATTATCGAGCAGGGAAATCCTATTGCGCCCGGTATAAAAAAAGACAGATCCACCATACCTGTTGAAGATATCCGTGAAATGATCCGTTTGTGCGGCGTGCGTTCCACAGAAGGAAATATGCACGTCGTACTGATCCGCGATGCTGAAAAAATGACTGTGCAGGCTCAGAACTGTCTCCTGAAAACGCTTGAAGAGCCCCCCTCTGACACCTGTATTATTCTTGCAACGGATCATATGGAATCCCTGCTGTCAACTGTAATCAGCCGTTGCAGAATCATCCGGATAAAGCCATGGGAAGATGCATATCTTCAGAAGGTTCTTGCAGAAAAAGGAATTGAGCAGAAACGCATTCTATACACAATCCGCGCAGCCGGCGGATCCATCGGCCGTGCAATTGAACTTGCTGAGGACGATCAGTTCTGGGAGCTTCAGGAAACTGTGCTGAAATGTTTTTTCAGAACAACTTCAAGAAGTGATGTGATAAAGATTTCAAACGATTGGAAAGATCGCAAGCAGGACGCCGACAGGGTTCTGATGATCCTCGAATCATTGATCAGCATGCTGACCGAAGCCCGTTTCAGCAGTTCAAAAACCATTGATCTTTCCCGGTTTCCGCCGCAATGGCAAAGGTTCTCCGCTGAAGCCGGTATCGAGAAATTCACGCAACTGACCGAATCCGTTACAGAGGCAAGAAAACAGCTGCAGTTTTCCGTTAACTTTCAGGCTGTACTCGAAAGATTGATATTTTCATTTATAGGAGAAGGAAACGCATGGCTACAATAGTCGGTATACAATTTCAGAAAAACGGCAAAATATACAATTACGATGTCAACAATCTGGACGTGAAACAGGATGATTTTGTTATAGCTGACACGTCCCGGGGAATCGATCTCGGGCAGGTAGTGGTCGGCTGCAGGCAGATTGAAGAAAGCGAATTCAACATTCCGCTGAAAAAACTGATCCGGATTGCGACGGATAAAGATCTTCAGACAAGCACGGAAAACCGCCTCAGGGAGCGGGAAGCCTATGAAATCTGCCAGAAAAAAATAGCGGAGCATAAACTGGATATGAAACTGGTTTCTGTTGAATACGCTTTCGACAACAGTAAAGCTTTGTTTTATTTTACCGCAAACGGCCGTGTGGATTTCCGCTCTCTCGTCAAGGATCTCGCTTCAGTTTTTAAAATGCGGATTGAGCTTCGCCAAATAGGCGTCCGGGATGAAGCCAGAATGCTGGGCGGACTGGGTCCGTGCGGACGTCCGATCTGCTGCGGTTCTTTTCTGGATGAATTCCAGCCGGTTTCCATAAAAATGGCAAAAGAACAGAATTTATCCCTGAATCCGACAAAAATCAGCGGCGTCTGCGGTAGGCTGATGTGCTGCCTCAAATATGAACAGGACCATTATGAACAAACCAGAAAACTGATGCCCCGTATCGGAAAAGAAGTAACTACGCCTGACGGTACGGGTACTGTCAGCGATCTTAACATTGTCAAGGAAACTGTCTTTGTGCGTATTACAAACGGGGATTCCAGTGAAATAAAGGAATATCCGCTGGAGAAGATAGCAAGAAACGTGCAGGTGCCGCAGAACGCTGACCCTCAAAAAACAGAAGAACCGGACACAGACAATGAAAGCGTTCAGAATCCTCCTTCTGAACCGTCTGAACCTGACACAAAGAATGAGAAACTGCAAAAACAGCAGAAAAAAGGAATACCGCAATCCAGAAACGGGCAAAATCAGGGAACGAAGAACGCATCGGATAACCGCAGAAAAAAACCAGAAAATCCCTCGAAGCAGAATTCTGCGCTCGGAAAGCCCGTAATGAGGGAAAACCCGAATAAACCCGCGGATTCGGAGACTGCGGAATCTCCGCAGGAAAAGCCGGCTTCTTCCGAAAGCTGGGCGGAAGCCGTCCGAAAAGCGATCGATTCAATAAACTGATTTGTTCTTTTTGCTTGAATCTTTTGGGCAACAATGCTAAAATATCTGTATCACAGCGATCTTCTGGATCGTAGTATTTGGAGGTAAAAAAATGGCTTACAAGATTTCTGATGAATGCATCAGCTGCGGCGCCTGCGCTGCACAGTGCCCTGTATCCGCTATCAGCGAGGGTGACGGCAAGTACGTGATCGATGCTGATACCTGCATCGAATGCGGCGCCTGTGCCGATACCTGCCCCGTAGGAGCTCCCGCCCAGGAGTAATCCGGATTCCTTTACAGCCGGCAACAGCCGGCCTTTTTTGTTAACAAAAATCCCGCAACTATTGTTGCGGGATCTGTACACCATTAGGGACTCGAACCCTAGACACCCTGATTAAGAGTCAGGTGCTCTACCAACTGAGCTAATGGTGCTCAAGCGAACAAAAGGTATTATACATGATTTCAGTTATTTGTCAACTGTTTTTGTTATTTTGTGTTTATAATCTGTTCCGTAGCTGACTGCTGTTATCTTTCATTAATCTGTGCTATAATGCCGAACATGGGGAAAGGAGAGAATGAACCGGTTGCATTTTTTGAATTTTGAGTCTTTTGCTGAAAAAGACGTTATGCTGATGAGCATGCTGCGGATTGCATATATCGGCGATTCAGTTTGGGAACTCATCGTGCGGAATCACCTGATCCGAAAGGGCCTGAATGTTCACCATATGCATTCCGAATGCATCCGGCTGGTAAATGCCCGCGCCCAGGCATCCTTTCTGCAGTCGGTTCTCCCGTTGCTTTCGGAAACGGAACTTGAATTTGTCCGGAGGGGAAGAAACGCTCACGCGCGTCATCCCACCCCGAAAAACCAGCATCCGGAAGATTATTCCCTGGCTACGGCATTTGAAGTGCTGATCGGTTACCTTTACCTTACCGGTTCCGCCGAACGGATTGAATTTATTTCCGGATTTATACTTGGAGGAAATGATCATGGCTGAAAGAAAAGAAATGAACGTTACGTTGATCCGGCACACCCTTCAGCCGGAAGAGCTGGCTGCCCTCGGAGCAAGGTTGTGCTATTCAAAAGCGACCATATCCAGCCTTTCCGAGAAGATTTCCTCGCAGGATCAATCTGCGTTTATAGATAAGCTGCTGAATATGGGGCATGAATCCATATTTGAACACGCGTCGTTCACCTTTGGTATTGAAGGCGTCAGCAGGGTTCTTCTCGCGCAGATCACAAGACACCGGCTCGCCAGTTTTTCTGTTCAGAGCCAGCGCTATGTCTCCTATGAAAAGGGATTCGGATACATTCTTCCTCCGCGTATCGAAGCTCTCGGTACAGAAGCGGTTGCCAGATATGAAGCTCAGATGAATCAGATTGAAGAATGGTACAGGGAATGGCAGGGCCTGCTCGGGCAGGGTGAACGATCCAATGAGGATGCGCGGTTTGTACTTCCGAACGCCTGCGAAACAAGAATCCTCCTGACGATGAACGTTCGCGAACTCTGGCACTTCTTCTCCCTGCGGATGTGCAGCCGCGCGCAGTGGGAAATCAACGACCTCGCAACGAAAATGCACAGGCTGTGCCTTGAGGTTGCCCCCGACCTTTTTTCCCACGCCGGCCCCGCGTGTCTCCGCGGAAAATGCCCCGAAGGGGAAAAAACATGCGGTCGGATGGAGGCCAACCGCGCGGAAAGAAAGGAACTGCTGAAGAGCATCGGGAAGGAGCATTGAGATGGCTGCAAAAAACGAAATCAGCCGGATTTCCGGAGAACACAAAAAATATCCAAAGAAGACAGGGTCCCGGCAGGATGCTTTTTCTTCAGGAAAGATATCCGGAAGAAGCAGTACGGAAAGAAAACCTGCCAGGCCGGTGAAAAACAGTCCAAATGTTCAGCAGAAAAAGGATTATTCCTACAGGGATTATGAGTATTCAGCGGAACTGCCCGTATATGAAAAAAAGGACAAACCGGAAGAAAGCTATATCCTGACCGGAAGGAACCCGATCCGGGAAGCGCTGAAGAATAACCGTGATCTGGAAAAGCTTCTTGTGCAGAAAGGTGAGCTTTCAGGATCTGCGATGGAAATCGTCAAAACCGCCAGAGACCGCAGGATCCTTGTACAGGTTGTGGAAAAAAGCCGCCTGGATGAAATTACTCCGCATCATCAGGGACTGATTGCATTTGCTTCCGCGTTCCGGTACTCAACAGTGGAGGATATGCTTGCGCTGGCCGAAGAACGTAAAGAGCCGCCGTTCCTGATTCTGCTCGACGGGATAACCGATCCGCACAATTTCGGCGCCATTATCCGAAGCGCTGAATGCGCCGGCGCGCACGGTGTCATCGTTCCCCTTCACAGGAGCGTCGGACTTACGCCGGCAGCCGTAAAAGCATCCGCAGGAGCAATCGAATATATACCGGTTGCACGGGTAACCAATCTGAACAGGATCATTGAGGAACTTCAGAAAAAGAATATCTGGGTTTATGCGCTGACTATGAATGGAGAAGACTACGAAAGCGTTTCCTTTTCCGGCGGAACAGCCGTTGTGATCGGAGCGGAAGGAGAAGGTATCAGTAAACTTACTGAAGAGATATGTGATCTTTCTGTTTCTCTTCCCATGAAAGGACATCTGGACAGCCTGAACGCATCCGTAGCAGCAGGCATTGTGATGTACCGCATTATGTCTTCCAGAAAAACGGAATAATCGGGATAATACGTTGAAAGCAGGATGATGCCGCTTTGAATGAGAACAACAGGATCGTTCCGGACAAAGGATTATTGCAAAACGAAAAAAAACGCTATACTGTTTACACAGATGAGCAGATTGTCGAAATGAGTCATCAGGGTGACGCTTCCGCTGAAGAATATCTTCTCGACAAATATAAAAATTTTGTCCGCTCCAAGGCAAGAAGCTATTTCCTTGTCGGGGCAGATCATGAGGATATTGTCCAGGAAGGAATGATCGGCCTGTATAAAGCCATTCGTGATTTCCGCCCGGACAAACTCAGTTCTTTTCGCGCTTTCGCTGAATTGTGCATTACAAGACAGATCATCACAGCCATTAAAACAGCAACACGCCAGAAACACATCCCCTTGAATAATTATGTATCCCTGAACAAGCCGCTGTATGACGAGGAGAGCGACCGGACATTACTGGATGTAATCGTTGAAGGACGGATGTCGGATCCTGAAGAACTGATTATCAACATGGAGAATGTCGGCAATATCCGTACAAAAATCAATGAAGTCCTGTCCGGACTTGAACAGGAAGTACTGAACGCTTATCTTGATGGAAAAAGTTATCAGGAAATTGCCGAATCCCTTGGACGTCATGTAAAATCCATTGACAACGCGTTGCAGCGCGTAAAAAGAAAGCTGGAAAAATATCTGGAAGAAAACCATATGTGATTTACGGAGTACACACTTTCTGCGCTTTACGGATCCGTCCGGTCTTCCCTGAGCATCTCAGACGCCTGATCAATGACGTTCTGCAGATTGACAGGGGAGACTATTTTTCTGCTTCCTGCAGGGATGATCTGCAGATCTGCCGCTGTTTTCTGCACGGGTAAGCTGTGAATGAGCAGACAAAGAATAACCAGCACGACAGAAAGGCTGCACAGCGCAACAAACGTTCCGGGACGGTATTTTCCGGAAGGAGCCGGTGCGTTTACAGCGGAAACAAGAATCTTCTGCTTCAAAGAAGCATCCGCACGAAGTCCGGAAAGAACATGCTCCGTAATCTCCGGCAATTGATCCAGTCGATCCATGTTCATTCTCCTTTCAGCTCTTTCAGCATTCTGGTTCTTGCGCGGCTCAGCCTGGAGGAAACCGTACCTTCCGCAACATCTATGATTTCCGATATTTCGTTTACACTGTATCCCTGATAGTAATGCAGAAGCACAACTTCCTTAAACTCGGCAGGCAGCTTGCCAACCGCCTGTGCAAGTGAGATGGAGTCTGCAGCCCGCCCGATTTCATCATCGGCAGGAAAAAGTTCAAAGGAAGGATGTCCGAGAATGACTTTCCGTATCCAGCTGCTCCTCCACAGATCACGGCACTTGTTCAGGGCAACTTTCAGGAGCCAGGATTTTTCCTTACCGGGAATCAGTTCAGGCCGTGTGACAAGAAGCTTTACAAATACATCCTGCGCAACATCTTCGGCACGCTGCCTGTCGCCGAGATAATAATACGCAACGCGCAGTACGTCCGTCGCGTATTTTTCGTACAGTTCTTCAAAATTCACTGCTGAAGGAGCAGGGAAGTTTTCGTTATCCTGTACATCATTCTCTTCCATAACTAATAACGAACAAAACAACTTTTTACTTCCCTCCTTCTGAAAAATTTCCTTTTCAGGATTCACTTCCCGGGCCGCGGAAAAAAAACCCGCCCACGGGATACGTATCACAGGTATTATAAACTTATGTTCCGCAAAGGGCAAACCATTTTTCTGAACCCATGCAATTTGTGCCATTTTTCCGGCAGAACACGATTTGCACTTGACGAACAATACAATAAAAAGGTAGAATATCTGCAAGGAAAACTGTTTGTACGTTTTCATTCGGGAAATACATAATTAAAGGAGTGTGTCATTCTGTGTTAAGAAAGAAGACTTGTGTTGCAATGCTTCTTGCCGGAGGGCAGGGAAGCCGCCTTGGTATCCTGACAAAAAAAGTCGCCAAACCCGCGGTTCCTTATGGCGGTAAATACAGGATCATTGATTTCCCCCTCAGCAATTGTACGAACAGCGGAATCGATACGGTCGGCGTCCTGACGCAATACCAGCCGCTTGAACTGAACGCTTATATCGGAAGCGGCGCCCCCTGGGATCTTGACATATCCAACGGCGGCGTTTTTGTGCTTCCGCCTTATCAGAAAGGAAAGAGCGGCGAGTGGTACAAGGGAACCGCGAACGCCATCTATCAGAATATTGCCTTTATCGAACAGTATAACCCGGATTACGTTCTCATCCTGAGCGGTGATCACATCTATAAGATGGATTACAACGCGATGCTGAATTACCATATCCGTCACGGCGCAGATGCCACAATTGCAGTCCGTGAAGTGCCGTGGGATGAAGCTCCCAGATTTGGCATCATGAATACAGATTCTGAAGACAGAATCACAGAGTTCGAGGAAAAGCCCAAAAATCCGAAGAGCAACAAAGCTTCCATGGGTGTATACATTTTCACATGGGAAAAGCTTCGCCACTATCTTGAGGAAGACGAAGCGGACAAAAAGAGTTCCAACGACTTCGGCAAAAACATTATCCCGAATATGCTGAATGATAAGCAGGTGCTTGTAGCATACAGCTTCAGCGGATACTGGAAAGACGTTGGAACCATAGAAAGCCTTTGGGAAGCAAATATGGATCTTCTTGAAACGCCGATGCCCATCGATCTGCACGATAAGCACTGGCGCATTTTCGCCAAAAATCCCGGAATGGCTCCCCATTATATCGCAAAAGGTGCCACGGTGAAGGATTCTCTGATTACCGAGGGCTGCGAAGTATACGGTAACGTGGATCATTCCATTCTTTTCGCAGGCGTCATTATTGAAGAAGGGGCGAAGGTTGAGTTAAGCGTTATCATGCCCGGAAGCGTAATCAAACGCGGTGCGGTCGTACGCAGATCCATCGTCGCTGAAAACGCAGTTGTCGGACCGGGTGCCTTCGTCGGTGAAGAGTCCGGAAATATCGCTGTCATCGGCACCGGCGTGACGCTGCCTGCCGGCGTAAGTATTCCTGCCGGAGAGCAGGTTGACGAAACCTATACTTTCTGAACGAATGCTAGAAAGGACGATGAACGATGAAAGATGTAATGGGACTTATCTATACAGGTGAAAATGATTCCAGGCTCCGCGAACTGACAGTGACGCGTGCTGTCGCCGCAATGCCCGTTGCGGGAAGATATCGTGTGATTGACTTCCTCGTTTCCAGCATGGTGAACGGCGGAATGAAGAACATCGGCATCATCACGCAGAAGAATTACCACAGCCTGATGGATCATCTTGGATCCGGCAAGGAATGGGATCTTCACGGAAAAAATAACGGATTGCATATTCTGCCGCCCTTCCTGACAAGGGAGAACGTCGGACTTTACCCCGGACTGCTGGACGCGCTCCGTTCCAACAACAATTTCCTGATCCGCAGCAAGCAGGAAACCCTTGTTCTGAGCAACAGCAATATCATCTATAACGCGCATCTGGATGAGCTTGTTCAGTTCTACCGTGACACCAACGCGGATATCACCCTGATGTATACGCGCGATCCTTCCATGAAACGCGACGAATACGGAACGTACATTGCGCTGGACAGCAGCGGAAACGTCACGGATATCGAAGTTGAGCCCACTCACCCGAGCCTTGAATACGTATTTATGGAAGTCCTGGTCATCAAGCGTGAGCTTCTCCGGGATCTTGTGGACAAAGCTGTTTCCCATGGCCTTCATTCCCTGGACCGGGATGTGATTCTGCGGCTTGTCCAGGACAAATCCGCAAAGGTTAATGCATACGAATACAAGGGAAACTGCTGGCAGATCGATTCCGTACAGAGCTATTTCCGCTTCAACATGGACATTCTTGACCCGGCGCTCCGCAAAGGCCTTTTCCGCGATGAACTTCCCGTATTTACAAAAGTCCGTGATGAAATGCCCACGTGTTATGGGGATAACGCCACTGTTATCAATTCCCTTGTCGCCGACGGATGCCAGATTGAAGGCATCGTTGAAAACAGTATTCTTTTCCGCGGCGTCAAAATCGCTCCGGACGCGCATGTGAAAAACTGTATTATCATGCAGGACGGCCAGGCACATGAAGGAGCATATATTGAGAACTGTATCCTTGACAAGCAGGCGGTTATCAAACGCAATTCACGCCTGATCGGACCGGAGGCCTATCCGATCGTTATCGGAAAGGATGTTGTAATCTGATTCTGGGGGGAAATCTGTGAAAATCCTGTTTGTTGCAAGTGAAGCTTTTCCGTTTGTCAAGACAGGCGGACTCGCCGATGTCGTCGGTGCTCTTCCGCCTGTACTTGCCGGCGAAGGTCATGACGTACGCGTAATCATTCCTGACTTCAGCGCCATACCGTACGAGTATACCGCAAAACGCACGCATGTCTGCGACTTCGAGGTGCAGCTCGGATGGAGAAGGCAGTACTGCGGTATTGAAAAAACCGAGAGAGACGGCGTAACATGGTACTTTATGGATAATAAGTACTATTTTGGCCGGCCATATATTTACGGTATGGGCGGCGATGAGTATGAACGCTTCGGTTTTTTCTGCCGCGGTGTCCTGAACATGCTGCCGCTTCTTGATTTCCAGCCGGATGTTATCCACTGCCACGACTGGCAGAGCGGAATGATTCCGGCATTGCTGAAAATCCAGTACGCACACCTGCCGTTCTATACGGGTATTAAAACCGTATTCACCATTCACAACCTGCAGTACCAGGGGATCTTCGGCATTCGTGAAGTCCAGGACGTTCTCGGCCTCGGGGACAGCCTCTGGACGGATGATAAACTGGAATGTTTCGGCTGTGCCAACTTTATGAAGGCTGCGCTCGTTTACGCGGATCTTATTTCCACTGTCAGCCCTTCGTACGCAGAGGAAATACAGACGGCTTACTACGGTGAACGCCTTGACGGACTTCTCCGGGCCAGAAAGCATGATCTGCACGGTGTGCTGAACGGCATCGATATGAAGGCATACGATCCTTCCGCAGATCCGATTATTGAAAAGAATTACAATAAAGATGATCTTTCCGGCAAATCAGCATGCAAAGAAGCGTTGCAGAAAGAGCTCGGCCTTGATATAAGTCCGGATACCCCCGTAATCGGTATGGTCGGCCGTCTCAGCAATCAGAAGGGACTGGATCTGGTCGATTATGTGATATCTGACATTATGCGGCAGGATATTCAGCTTGTTGTCCTTGGCATGGGCGAGGGAAGATATTTCAATCTGTTCAGCTGGGCAGAAGGTGAGTATAAGGGACGTGTAGCAGCCAGATTTACAATGGATCATAATCTTGCGCACAAGATTTATGCAGGCGCTGACATTTTCCTGATGCCCAGTCAGTTTGAACCATGCGGACTGAGCCAGATGATTGCGATGCGTTACGGAACCGTTCCCATTATCCGCGAAACCGGCGGACTCCGTGATACAGTGCTCAGCTACAATGAATTCAGCGGTGAAGGAAACGGATTCAGTTTCTTCAATTACAACGCGCATGATATGCTGCACGTAATTGAGCGTGCGATCGGATATTATAAAAACAGAAAAGATATCTGGCAAACGCTCCAGATCCGCGGTATGACCGGCGATTACAGCTGGACACATTCTGCCGGAGAATACATGAAACTGTATCGCTCACTTTTTGAGCAGAATAAACCCGATGAAAAAGCTCCTCAATTGGAAAAAAATCCGGTTGTAGTTGAATTCAACGACTAAAAGCTCGCTATCCGGTACAGAGCTGTGGAAGTGATTATGATTCGGCTTCCACAGCTTTTTCTTCAATATATATTCAATCAGCCGAAGGAGTACGGAGTATTTTGGAAAAAGCACCGGTTATGGAAGACGAAACATTAGAAGAACTTCAGCCTTACGGTTTCAGTCTTCTGCAGAAAAAAAACGGATTTCGGTTCGGTATGGATTCTGTATTGCTGGCGGAGTTTGCCGGAATCCGTCCGGACGACTGTGTCGTGGATTTCGGAACAGGAAGCGGTGTGCTGCCTTTGCTGCTTATCGGAAGAAATAAGGGAAGTACTTTTGAATGTATTGAAATACAGCGGGAAATAGCTGAAATGGCTCGCAGAACAGTACAGATCAATCATCTGGATTCCAGGATCCGGATTATCCACGGACCTGCGGAAGAGGCGGCGTCATGGATACAGCCGTGCAGTATTGACGCTGTGATATGCAATCCTCCGTATGCGCTGCCGGGATCCGCTTTGTCCAGTCCTGTCCCGTCCAGATCAATTTCCAGAAATCAGCAGAGCAACCTTCTTTCCGGCTTTTTCAGAAGCGCCTTTCAGATTCTGAAAGGGCGGGGAAAGCTCTCCCTTGTATTTCCCGCTTCCGGAATGCTGTATGTGATGATGCTGCTGCGTGAAGCACATCTTGAGCCAAAACGTTTTCAGCTGGTGTATCCCTATGAGGAAAAACCCGCGAACCTGGTTCTGATTGAAGCTGTAAAAGACGCCAAGCCAACGCTTCACCCGATGCCTCCGCTGATTGTCTATACCAAAGACCATCTCTTGACAAACAGACTGAGGTCTGTTTATCATATGGATCAGAACACGGTCTGATTCTGCCGGATAGGAGGGGGTTTTCATGCCGGAAACGTATGATTTTGCAGTTGTCGGAGGCGGAGCGTCCGGCATGGCAGCCGCTGTTGCCGCTGCCGAATGCGGTGACCGTGTCCTTCTCCTTGAAAGATCCTCTGCGCTCGGGAAAAAAATATCAGCGTCCGGTAACGGCCGCTGTAATCTGATGAATACCGGGAATGCTGTTTATTACGGGGACACTTCTTTTTCCGCGGATGTTATCAGTTTTTTTCCTCAGAAAGAACTGATGAGATTCTGGAAAAGAATGGGGATTGTTCTGTCAGAAGATGCATCAGGGCGCGTTTATCCTTTTACACTGCAGTCTTCCACCATTCTTGACGCACTGAAAAGCAAGCTGAAAATGTTTCATACGGATATACGTCTTCAATCAGAGGTAACGCATATTCTCCGGGAAAAAGAAAGTTTTCTTCTTTCAGCAGCGGATCAGACGCATTTTTACGCCAGACGTATCCTGATTTCCTGCGGCGGCAAGGCTTCTCCGAAACTTGGCGGTACAGATTCCGGATACAGGCTACTTTCTTCCTTCGGCCACAGCATTACGCCGCTTCATCCGGCCCTCTGTCCGCTGTGCACGGATACAAGAAGTGTTTCAGGCCTTTCAGGCATCCGCGTCAGATGCGGAATCCGTCTTGTGGACAATACCGGAGACTGCCTGTATGAAACCCGCGGCGAGGTTCTTTTCACCGATTACGGAATCAGCGGAATATGCGCTATGCAATGCGCAAGATTCGTGGTATCCGACGGCTTCGCTGCCGAACTGGACCTGACTGACGGTCTGTTCAGCAGCAGCGGACAAGTGATGGCATATCTTCGCGGAAGAAGGGAACAGTTCGCAGAACTTTCCCCTGAATATCTTCTGAACGGTCTCCTGATGCCCAGGCTTTCCTTCGCAGTACTGAAGCAGGCCGGCGTACAGACAAGGGGGCTCAAAACAGGTGATTTGTCCGATCAGGTACTGCTGTCTGTCTCAGAACGGCTTCGCTGCTATATCCTGAAGATAACAGGTACCCGTGGATTGACCGACGCGCAGGTCACTGCCGGAGGTGCGGATTGCAATGAATTCTATCCTTCCAATTTGGAATCTAAATTCATACCGGGTCTTCATGCTGCCGGTGAAGTTCTGAATGTGGACGGCGATTGCGGCGGCTTTAATCTTATGTTTGCCTTTTCCTCCGGTATTCTTGCGGGCCGGAACAACAGGACAGTAAAGGAAGTATCCGAATGAAAAAGGGAGAACTGAAAAAGCAGGAAATCATCCGTACGGCTGAAGCGCTCTTCTGTCGATACGGTTATGAAGCAACCAGTGTGCAGGATATTCTTGACGCTTTGCATACAAGCAAGGGAAGTTTTTATCATCATTTTCTCAGCAAGGAAGCTCTTCTTGAAGAAATCTGCAGAAGCAGGTCATCCTCTTCTTCTGAAAAAATCAGTGAACTGGTTTCTTCATCAGCCAACCCTGAAGATAAACTGAATGGTCTGCTTTCCGAAATGATTCCGTTTTCCGGAGAAAAGCTTTCTTTCCTGATGATGCTTCTCCCTGTCTTTCTGCTGCCTGAAGGTACTTCCCTTCGCCTGTTTTACAGCCGGGAATTATCTTCCATGTACCGTGGTGCTGTCTCCTCCGTACTGCGGGAGGGAACTGAAAAAAGCTGTTTTTTCTGTACAGACAGCGATTTTTTCGCGGATATCGTTCTGCAGCTGGTTACTGGTCTTTGGCTGAGCATTGTTGATATGATTCTGCAGAATGAACAGTCCGGAACAAGAACTGATCCTTCCGATCTTTTAAGCTTATCCGAACAGTACCAGTTTGCTCTGGAAAGGCTGATCGTTGCTCCGTTCGGATCCGTCAGTATAGTCTGCTTTTCCGATCTGTACTCACTGATCGGGCAAATTCATCAGCATTGGAAAAAGAACAGTAACGGTTAACCTGATTGCTAAAGCGTCCAGGGAAGGTATTTTTCTTCCTCATCCAGCCATTGAATTTTGCCGTCCGTCATGTTCTCCAGCATACCGGCGCACAGCTCCAGATCCGCTTTCCGCGTATAAAAAACAAACTCAACGGAATCCGTATAGGCAACATCATCCAGAACAACCGGCATTTTCTGCAGCCTGTTCTGTATCTGGTTCCACAGGTTATAGGATACTCTGCAGCGCTTCGCCGTACATAATTCCATACGCACAATTCCGGAAGCCTGCAGAGCTGTTTTGCACCCCTGTGTATACGCGCGCACCAGGCCTCCGGTTCCGAGCAGGATCCCGCCGAAGTAGCGGACGACCACAACACAGCAATCGACCACCCCTTCGTTTTTCAGAACGTCCATCATCGGCATACCGGCAGTTCCGCCGGGCTCACCGTCATCGCTGTACCGCATGATCCCGCGGTTCCGCCCAATGATGTATGCGTAGCAATGGTGCCTGGCATCACGATGCTTTTCCCGTACAGAACGGATAAACTGCAGCGCTTCTTCTTCCGTTGCGCAGGGAGCTGCGTAACCGATAAATCTGCTTTTCTGAATGACAGTTTCATCACAGCCGTTTTTTTGTATTGTCAGATACGTTTCAATCATCGGAAAGAACCACGCGGCAGAATCCCTTTTTCCCTTTTTTCAGCAGGACACCTTCACCTCCGATACTGCCGGAAAGCAAAACCGCGGAAGTATCCGTAATCTTTTCATTATCGAGAGATACAGCGTTCTGTTCGATCTGTTTACGGGCGTCACTCTGGCTTTTGCACAGTCCGGAACGGACAAGCAGTGTTGAAATCCTCGCGTCCTCCGCCAATTCGGACGCGGTTACCTTCAGCGTTGGGATATCTCCGCCCGCAGGACCGCCGGTAAACAGCGCCAATGCCCCGGCTTCTGCCTGCTTTGCCGCTTCCTCGCCGTGTACAAGCCGGGTCACCTCAAACGCCAGCACTTTCTTTGCCTCGTTCAGTTCAGCCCCCTGAAGGCTGCCCAGTCTGCGCACTTCATCCATGGGAAGGAAAGTAAGCAGCGCAAGGCATTTCTGCACATCCTTATCGTCCACATTTCTCCAGTACTGGTAGAAATTGAAAGGGGAGGTTTTGTTTGCGTCCAGCCAGAGTGCGCCGGCTTCCGTTTTTCCCATTTTGCGGCCGTCGTGCGTCAGCAGAAGCTGGAACGTACATGCGAACGCTTTTTCCTGTTCCTTTCTTCTGACCAGGTCTGCGCCGCCGAGCATATTGCTCCACTGATCGTTTCCGCCCATTTCCAGCCGGCATCCGTATCTTTTGAAAAGTTCAAGAAAATCGTAGCTTTGCATCAGCATATATGTAAACTCCAGGAAGCTCAAACCGTTTTCCGTTGCCATGCGCGCTTTGTAGCACTCAGCCGTCAGCATTTTATTGACCGAAAACATTGAACCGATTTCCCGCATAAACTCAATAAAATTCAGGTTGCGGAGCCAGTCCCCGTTGTTTACGATAATTGCTTTATCTTCGGAAAATTCAAGAAAACGTGACATCTGCTTTTTGATGCACTCTACATTATGATCGATCATATCCGTGGTCATCATTTTGCGCATGTCGGTCTTTCCGGAAGGGTCTCCGATCATGGCAGTGCCTCCGCCCATCAGCGCAATGGCCTTATGACCGGCTTTCTGCATATGCGCCATCGCCATAATCGGAATATAATGGCCTATATGCAGGCTGTCTGCGGTAGGGTCAAATCCCACATAAAAGGTCGTCGGGTTTTTCAGCTGTTCATACAGCTCATCCTCAAAGGTAACCTGTGCAATAAAACCGCGTTCCTTCAGTATATCAAGTATATGTTCCATTTCGAATCCTCCGTTTCTTACATTTCATTCAGTACCAGATTTTTCAGAATGTCCATGCCGTTTTCAATCTGTTCCAGTGTACTGTTGGAAAAATTCAGGCGCATTGTATTTTCATGTCCGCCGCCGATGCAGAAATGTGTACCCGGTACAAAAGCTACCTTCTTCTCAATCGCCTTATTCAGAAGCTCTTTTGCGTTCATGCGCTCAGGAAGCTCCGCCCAGATAAACAGTCCACCCTGCGGCTTTGTATATCGTACTTCTCCCGGAAATTCAGACAGTTTTGAAAGCATCCTGTTCATTTTTTCCCCGTAATTCACGCAGATTTTTCTGATATGACCGGGGAGGAGATTCCTACGGATAAACTGGTCTACAATCGCCTGATTCAGATTCGCTGAATGCACATCCGTGGATTGTTTTCCTACGGTACATTTCCGTATGATATCCGGATGCCCCGCAATATATCCGATTCGAAGGCCCGGTGAGATGATCTTACTGAAACTGCCGAGGAACATCACCCAGCCCTCCTCGTCAAAACTCTTGATGGAGGGAAGAGCGCTGCCGGTATATCGAAGATCCCTGTAGGGATCGTCCTCCGCAACAACCATTCCGTATTTCCCGGCCATCTGCGCTACAGCCTTTCGCCTGTCTTCCGGAAGAGTTTTTCCGGACGGATTCTGAAATGTCGGAATTGTATAAAGCATTTTCGGATGATATTCCCGGATCTTTTCCTCCAGATCTTCTATGATAATCCCTTCATCGTCGCTTTTCAGAGGAACAATATTGGCCTGATACAGCTTCATACACTGCAGATTTCCGAGAAAAGACGGGTTTTCAACCAGAATCGTATCACCCGGATCAATCAGCGCTTTGCAGAGAAGGTCCATTGCCTGGGTAGACCCTGTTACCGGAAGCACAGCAGGAATATCACAGTGAAGCTGTTCAGTCACATATGATTTCAGGCTCGACACAAAAGGGGCGTAGCCTTCCGTTGCGCCATACTGCAGAAGCGTCTTACCATCGTCCCGAAGAACATCGGACGCGATCTCACGCACAACATCGTCCGGCAGTGCGTCTGGCGATGGGTTTCCTCCCGCAAAGGAAATCATCCCGGGCTGGGCAATCACCTTGAATATCTCCCTGATTGCGCTGCCTGAAACCTGATCAAAACGTTTGGCGAAGGTGAAGGATAACGTTTTCATTTCATGACTCCTTTCAAAAAACAAACCGCGGCATCTTCGGAAGGCGAAGAACCGCGGTACCACTTCCATTCTGCAGAAATTCTGCACTCAAAATGCTGTAACCGGCATACCGGACCGTTCCTACTGGGAGCATACTCCGTTCAGACCGGCAGCTCTGGGATGTACTTCTCCGGATACGGACGCTTTTTCCCACCGTTCAAAAGCTCTCTGAAGACCGACAGCCGGATACTCTTCCCTTCATTGCAGTTGTATATATTATGAGCATAAGCACATGTTCTGTCAAGTTTTTTCAACTTGATATTCATTCCTAAATCCTGTATAATTATTTGAATCCTTTTTAATCCGCCCGGAGCATGTTTTGTTTCCGGAAAGCAAAGGAGGAACGACAAGATGGAATGCAAGGTTAAAAACGATCTCGGAACAATATATATTGCCGAAGACGTAATGATGAAAGTCGTCGGCTACGCCGCGCTGGAATGTTACGGTATTGTTGCAATGTCCGGCAAGAAGGCGACTGACGGAATCGTTGAGTGGCTCGGCCGTGAAAACCTGTCCAAAGGAGTACAGATCCGCAATGTAGGCGATATGCTGGACGTGGACCTTTACATTATCGTTGAATACGGTATCTCCATTTCCGAAGTCTGCAAGACAATCGTTGAAACCGTACGCTATAAACTTGAAAGCATGACGGGAGTCAAGGTTCGGAAAGTCGGTATTTCCGTGGAAGGGATCCGCATCTGATTCTTTCCAGACAGTATCTTTGATTTATGGAGGAATAATCCTTTGATACAGTTCAAAACGATTGACGGTCTTCTCCTCAGGGATATGATTATGGCCGGTACGGCTCTTCTGGAAAAAAACAGGGAAGCGGTTGATGCTTTAAATGTTTTTCCCGTTCCGGATGGTGATACGGGAACAAACATGTCACTCACCATGCAGTCCGCCTGCCGTGAAGTAAACAGTAAGGAGTTTCTCCGTGCCGATGAAGCTGCCAACGCGCTTGCCAAAGGAGCGCTGAAGGGAGCCCGCGGCAATTCCGGCGTTATCACCAGTCAGCTCCTGCGCGGGTTTGCAAAAGCGCTGAACGGGGTTGAAAGGATCACGCCCGTTCAGTTTGCCCAGGCGCTTCTGAAGGGTTCAGAAATGGCATATAAGGCAGTCATGAAGCCGAAGGAAGGAACGATTCTCACCGTGGCGCGGGTTGTCGCCGAGGACGCTGTCAAGCAGGCCGGAAAGGATCCCGGTGATTACGACAAGCTCTTCAGCGTTATTCTCAAAACCGGCGACGCTGTACTGAAGAAGACTCCCGATATGCTTCCAGCGCTGAAGCAGGCCGGCGTTGTTGATTCCGGCGGCCGGGGCCTTTTGCTGATATACCAGGGATATGCCGCTGTCCTTCGCGGCGAGGACATCAATCTTACGGAAACAGGAATGGAAAATGACTTCTCCGCTGTTTCCGATGACTGCCATGATCTGAGCAGGGATCTGACTTACGCGTACTGCGTCAACTTTACGCTGAGCCGTTTCAGGGATGACTGCGACGAGCACGATCTTGATTCGTTCAGGCGCCGGCTGAACAGGATCGGCGACAATGTTTCCGTTAACGGCGACCTCAGCAAAGCACTGATTCACGTCCATACGGACAATCCGGGCGCCGCGCTTGAATACGGTACAGAGCTCGCGGAAATATCCGATGTCAGAATCGATAATCTTCTTGAAATGAAGCGCCAGTATGACGCTGAAAACAATCCTGTGAAGGAACCTGAAACAGCCGAGGAAACCAGGCCTGAAAAGAAATACGGTTTTGTCGCGGTTTCTCTCGGTGCGGGCTTTTCTCAGTTTTTCGCCGATCTGAATGTGGATAAAATTGTTGAAGGCGGGCAGACGATGAATCCGTCAGTGGACGATCTGCTTAACGCAGTCAACCAGGTTCCCGCGGAATGCGTCTTTATTCTTCCCAACAACGGAAACGTGATTTTTGCCGCAAATCAGGCGGCGGAGCTCTCCGGAAAGGACGTACGCGTTATTTCGACCAAAAATGTAGCTATGGGTATTGCGGCTGCCATCGCTTTCCAGGACGATCACAGTCCTGATGAAAATGTATTGAGAATGGAGGAAGCTGCCCAGCATGTGAAAACCGCCATGGTTACTTACGCAATCCGCGACAGTGAATACAACGGTATACAGATCAAACAGGGCGATATTATCGGGCTTCATAACGGTCAGATTGAATATTCCGGTTCTTCCATTCACGATGTCGTAATGGAAATTATGAAAAATATCATCACGGATGAGGACGAGCTGATTACAGTCTATTACGGTGCGGATGTATCTGAATCCGATGCGGAAGCCATTTCATCCGATATAGAAAAAGCGTATGATTTCTGCGATGTTGAATGCCACAGCGGCGGCCAGCCCCTTTATTACTATCTGATCTCCGTGGAGTAAAGCAGCCATGAATCTATCCGACCTTGAAGGAATCGGACCTGTCAGACTGGAGACATTACGCGCAGTGGGAATTACCTCATTGCGCGATTTATTGTTTACACTTCCTGTTCGCTATGAGGATCACAGTACCCTTTCCCCCTGCACGGTAAAGACTCCGGGTCTTGTTCTGGTTTCCGGATCATTTGCCGAATCCCTGAAAACTTCCTTTTTTCACGGCATTTCCCGAACTCAGGGTACGCTTTCCGATCAAAGCGGAAAACTTCCGGTCTGCTGGTATAACGAAACATGGATTGCAAAACAGATTCAGCCGGGGCAGACAGTCCGCCTTTACGGCAGGCTCAGTATCAAAGACGGCAGGCGGGTTTTGCAAAATCCGCGCATTATTACTGATTCCGGCTGGATTCCTGTTTATCATTCCCTGAAAGGATTCCCTGCAAAATCGTTCCGGAAACTGATCGAGCAGGCGCTGTCGCATCTTGAAGACTGCTGTCCGGAGACACTTCCGTCATCTTTTCGGTTAAAAAACCGGTTGTGTGAGCTGAATTTCGCCCTCCGCGAAGCTCATTTTCCCTCCAGCATGCTGAATCTTGAGATCGCCAGAAGGCGTCTTTCCTATGAGAAAATCCTGCTGTATCTGATTTATGTTTCCATCTCCGGAAAGGCCAGAAATACTGCGCATCCTTTCGGCATTCAACCTTCTGGCACAGATTCCTACTGGAGCGCTCTGCCCTTCACACCTACCGGAGCACAGCGGAAAGTACTGAACGACATTGCAGCTGACCTTTCCCGTCGTCAGGCAATGGCCCGGCTTATTCAGGGCGACGTCGGTTCCGGAAAAACAGCCGTAGCCTTCGGAGCAATTTACCTGGCTTTCATTGCCGGCTTTCAGGCTTCCATGATGGCGCCCACGGAAATTCTGGCTTCCCAGCATTACAATAACGCGTGTCTTATTCTTGAACCTCTCGGAATTCATTGCCGGCTGCTGACAGGAAGCACAAAGGCTGCCGAACGGAAACGCATTCTCCAGGAGCTTCTTGACGGTTCCTGCAACGCCGTTTTCGGCACACACGCTTTGATCAGCAAAGATGTCAGCTATCATCATCTCGGGCTTGTAATAACGGACGAACAGCACCGTTTCGGAGTCAATCAGCGAACTGCGCTTCAGGAAAAAGGCGTTGAGGAAAACCTTTTCAATCCGCATGTTCTCGTGATGTCCGCTACACCTATTCCGAGAAGTCTCGCGCTGATCCTGTACGGAGATCTGGATATTTCCGTAATAGACGAACTGCCAGCCGGAAGAAAACCGGTCCGGACAAGGCTCGTACCGGAGCACAAGCGCCAGGATATGTATCTTTTCCTGAAAGATGAAATCCGCAAAGGAAACCAGGCTTATATCGTATGCCCGGCTGTAGAGGATTCCGAAAGTACTGAGAATCTGCGCAGTGCGAAATCCGTTTATGAATCCCTGACAGCCGGAATTCTGAAAGACCTGCGGATCGGGCTTGTATGGGGAGGACAGAAAGGGGAAGAAAAAGACCGTATTCTCCGGGATTTTTCAGACGGCCTGTACGATATCCTTGTTTCAACAACCGTCATTGAGGTGGGCATCAATAATCCGAACGCTTCCATCATGATTATTGAAAACGCAGAAAGATTCGGCCTCAGCCAGCTGCATCAGCTTCGCGGACGCGTTGGAAGAGGCAGCAGGGAAAGCTGGTGTTTTCTGCTTTCGGAAAGCTCCGAAAAACTGGATATCCTGTGCCGGTCCAATGATGGATTTATGATTTCACAGAAGGATCTGGAACTGCGCGGCCCGGGTGATCTTCTGGGAACCAGGCAGTCCGGAGATGCGGGAATTCTGGCCATGCTTTCCGGCAATTCAAAGCTGCTCGAAGAAGTATCCAGGACAGTAAAAAAACTTCATAAAGACGCAGGAGAAACTGATACGCTGCGTCAGCTGGAATCCTACGCTCGTCTGTATTTTGAGCAAAGCGGGCACAGCATGGCTCTGAGCTGACCGAATACCGTTTTTTTATGTTACAGATCATCCATCATTTCAACAAGGATGCTGTTCTGGATATCCATTCCTCTTCTGGTCAGCATCCATGCACCGTATTCATGCCTCATCAGACCTTTTTGTTCCATTTCTTTCAGTTTGTTTCCGTAACACGCGTCAAGCGAAACGCCGTGAAGCTCTGAAAAACGTTTTTCACTGATTCCGCGGTTCATGCGCAGGGCAAGCATAACGGTCTCAAATCTGGATTCCGGCGGAGAAACAATTTCTTCTTCCGCTTCCTCCGTTGTGCGGTGGAAAACCATCTTCATATAAGCCTGGTAGCTTGCCGGATTGTTTCTCCGGAGGCATTCAAGTCCGTTTTCATCCTGCTTCAGTATGCGCATGGATGCAGCGGATATACCGAGTCCTACATACGGAACCTGTGTCCAGTAACCGATATTGTGCACGCACGCATATCCTTTTTTCGCGAAATTGGAGATTTCATACTGCAGATACCCATATCCCGCAAGCTTACGCAGTGCCAGATCATACATTTCCCGCTCAAGCTCCTGTTCCGGCAGCGTAATTTCTCCGCCCGCAAGGCGTTCATACAGGGGCGTTCCTTCTTCCGGAATCAGCCCGTACGCGCTGATATGAAACGGATCAAGAGAAACAGCGTTTTCCAGTGATTCTTCCCAGTCCCGGAGCGTCTGCCCCGGAATGCCGAAGATCAGATCAAGGCTGATGTTCTGTATCTTGTGCTTTTTTGCACGGTAAACAGATTCCTGTACATCCCTGAAAGTATGGATTCTTCCAAGCGTATTCAGCAGCCGCGCCTGGGCAGCCTGCATTCCGAAAGATATCCTGTTGATTCCGAGTCCCGCGGCCATGCAAAGAAAATCATCCGTAACTGTTCCGGGATTTGCTTCAATGCTGAATTCCACGCAGTGTTCCAGCGATACATTTTCCTTTATGCCGCAGACAAGGCGTTCAAGCTGTCCGGCAGAGAGGAGGGAAGGGGTTCCGCCGCCGATATATACAGTTGTTACCGGTTCGGTGAATTCTTCTTTTCTTTCCCTGCTTTCATGGAGAAGCAGATCGATATATTCGTCTTTTTTTTCAGACTTTTCCGGAAATGACACAAATGAACAATACTCACATTTCCGGACGCAGAACGGTATGTGGATGTATAATTCCATGAATTCTCCTTCAGAATGCTCTTTCCGGTACAGTGTATCGCAATATTCTTCACACCGATTCCCTGATGAAGAGCGTACCGGACAGTGGACCAGGTGCCGCCTTTAAACTGGGTCATATAGCAAATGCACAGTGCAGAATGGTCCACCATATATCTGTTTCTGCTCTGCATGCATCCGTTATAATATGCTTCCGACAGAATAATTACGCTGTCCGCCCGGTTCAGGATCATCCTGTAATCATCTTTTTCTTTTTCCGGCCAGTGTTCCGCCTGCGAAGCACATGGCACAGCAATCACAAGCCGGACATCCGGATGGTTTCTGCGGAAAAACAGAACCGCCTTTGCGGCGACGGTATCATATCCCCTTGCTCCTCCGCATATATATGTCCTGTATCCCGCGTCATATGCTTCCTCCACTGCAAGAAGCGTAAAACGTTTTACTTCATCCATTCTGTCCGGGGAAATAATCCTGTGTCCGGTAAAGCATACTGTACCGGAAGGACAATTAACCTGATCCATAACGCGCTCCGGTCAATCCATTTTCAGAACGGCAAGGAATGCTTCGCTGGGGACCTGTACCGTCCCGAACTGGCGCATTCTTTTTTTGCCTTCCTTTTGCTTTTCAAGGAGTTTCTTTTTCCGGGTGATATCGCCACCGTAACATTTCGCCAGAACGTCTTTGCGCATAGCTTTTACTGTTTCCCTGGCAATAACTTTCCCGCCGATCGCTGCCTGAACCGGGATTTCAAACATCTGCCGCGGAATGACCTCTTTCAGTTTCTCCGCAATCCCGCGGCCTCTGGCATATGCTTTGTCACGATGAACAATGATGGAAAACGCGTCGCACAAATCCCCGTTCAGAAGAATATCAAGCTTCACAAGATCGCTTTGCCGGTAATCTTTCATTTCATAGTCAAAAGACGCGTATCCGCGGCTTCTGCTTTTGATCTGATCAAAGAAATCAAAAATAATTTCATTCAGAGGCAGGTCGTAATTCAGTTTCACACGGTTTCCTTCATACTGCATGTCCAGGAAAACGCCCCTTTTGTCCTGGCATAATTCCATCAGGGTTCCGACGGAATCCTGGGGAGTATAAATGGTTGCGTGGACAAAAGGCTCCTCCATATAGTCTATTTCCCCTGCGGGCGGAAGATTTGTCGGATTGTCGATCATCAGCACCGTACCGTTATTCTTTACAACCTTGTAAATGACGCTTGGCGCGGTTGTCACAAGATTCAGGTCAAATTCACGTTCCAGGCGCGTTGTAATAATATCCATATGCAGAAGCCCCAGAAAACCGCACCGGAATCCGAATCCGAGCGCAACGGAGGTTTCCGGTTCAAAAGACAAGGAAGCGTCGTTCATGCGCAGTTTTTCAAGCGCGTCCTTCAGCGCCGGATAATCCGCGCCGTCTGCAGGATAAATCCCGCAGTAAACCATGGGTGTTACTTCCCGGTAGCCCGGCAGCGGTTCTGCAGCCGGATTTGTTGCGTCCGTCACGGTATCTCCGACCCGCGTGTCGCGAACATCCTTAATGGATGCGGAAACATATCCAACATCGCCGGCTTTCAGTTCACCGCACGGAACGTACCCGGGTGAAAGATGACCGACTTCCACGACGTCAAATTCACTTCCGGTCGCCATGAGCCGCATACGCATTCCTGCGCGCAGCGTTCCTTCCTTTACGCGGATAAAGCAGATAGCTCCTCTGTAGTTGTCGTAGAAAGCATCGAAAATCAACGCCTGAAGCGGTGCTTCCGGGTCTCCGCAAGGGGATGGAATATGATGGACAATGCATTCCAGTACATCGGCGATGTTCAGCCCTGTTTTTGCGGAAATGCAGGGAGCGTAGCTGGCATCCAGGCCGATCACGTCTTCTATTTCCCGCCGTACCTCCTCAGGCCTGGCTGAAGGCAGGTCAATTTTATTGATCACAGGGATTATTTCCAGGTCATGATCCAGCGCCATATAAACATTTGCCAGCGTCTGGGCTTCGATGCCCTGCGTGGAATCCACAACCAGAAGCGCTCCCTCGCATGCGGCCAGCGCCCTGCTGACTTCATATGTGAAATCAACATGCCCGGGCGTGTCGATCAGGTTCAGAATATAGTCCTGCCCGTCTTTTGAATGGTATTGCATATGAACGGCTTTACTTTTAATGGTAATGCCGCGTTCTCTTTCCAGTTCCATGCTGTCCAGGATCTGGTCAACCATTTCCCGCTGCTCAAACACGCCCGTTTTCTCAAGGATTCTGTCCGCCAGCGTACTTTTCCCATGATCAATATGCGCGACAATACAGAAATTTTTGATTCTTCTGCTGTTATCAGGCATCTACGGTACCTCCGCAATTCATTCCTTTTATTTTTTCTTTCCGAGCTTGTTTTCAGTTCCTTTTATCAACCGGGAAATATTCGCGTGATGGCGCGCAATACAGATCCCGGCCAGCAGGACACACCAGAGTATCACAAACCCCTTTGATTCGCCGGTATAAGTGATGGATACGATAACGGCGTAGGAAGTAAGCAGGAACATGCTTCCGAGAGAAATATACCGCTTCCATGCAATCAGCGCGACGGTGAGCACGTAACAGATCAGTGCAGGCAGCGGAAAGCAGAGCATAACGCCGCAGCTTGAAGCGACTCCTTTACCGCCTTTGAATCCGAAAAAAAGCGGCCAGTTATGCCCGATTACCGCAAAGAAACCGCTCATCAGGGCGCCCATATGGTCATATGTCAGCAAACCTCCGATCACGCAGGCTAGAACAGCTTTCAGCAGATCTCCGCCAAAGGTAATCAGGCCGTATTTCCATCCCATTGTCCGCTGTACATTGCTCGCGCCTGTATTGTGGCTGCCGACTGTTCTCAGGTCCGGTCCGTTTGCCGCTCTGGCTACCAGCAGCCCGGTGGAAACAGAACCCAGAAGGTAGGCGATGACACAGGAGAGGATGGTTCTCACCGGCTGTTCAATTAGTACCGCAGGTATCATTTTTACTTCTCCTTTTCGATTCTTTCACGCAATACAAAACGAATGGGCGTTCCTTCAAGCTGAAAGGATTTTCGCAGATAATTTTCCAGATATCTTTCGTAGGAAAAGGACATCAGTTTTTCATCGTTTACGAATAAAACATAGGTCGGCGGCTGAACCCCGGTCTGTGTCGCGTAATAGATTTTCAGCCTTCGCGTTCCCTGAAGAGGCGGCTGAAGATTATCCGTAGCGTCGTTGATCACATCATTCAATACGCCTGTTGTAATCCTCCGCCTGGCAGTTTCATACACTTCCTTTACCTTTTCAAAAACGGTATTGACCCGCTGTCCCGTCTTTGCGGAAATAAAGATAACCGGCGCATAATCCATGAATTTGAGTTTTTCCATGACTTCTTTTCTGTACTTTTCAAGTGTGCCCGTTTCTTTTTCAAGAGCGTCCCACTTGTTCACCGCAATAATTACGGCTCTTCCTTCATCATGGATCAATCCGGCGATTTTGGTGTCCTGCTCCGTGACGCCGTCTTCCGCGTCTATCAGCAGCAGCGCGACATCGCAGCGTCTGATGGCCGCAATGGACCGAAGCACACTGTATCTTTCAATGCTCTCGTCCTCTATGACACTCTTTCTGCGGATACCCGCCGTATCGATAATGTTGAAAACCGTACCGTCCTCAGCTGTAAAAATGCTGTCGACCGCGTCCCTTGTTGTACCGGGAATACTGGAAACCATTGTCCTTTCCTGACCGAGAAGGCGGTTAGTAAGGGAACTTTTTCCAACGTTCGGCCGGCCGACCACAGCCACCTGAATGGCTGCGTCTTCCGATTCCGCAGAATCTTCGGAACCTGCAGGAAAAAAGCTTACAATCCGGTCAAGCAGGTCCCCGAATCCGAGCATATTCGCGCTGCTGATTCCGATCGGATCTCCAAGTCCCAGTTCATAAAACTCATACAGTGAATCGTTCAGTCCAAGATAGTCCACTTTGTTTACGACCAGCAAAACCGGCTTGCCTGACCGGCGAAGCAGATTCGCCACATCCTTGTCGTCTTCTGTCAGCCCGTCCCGTGCATCCGTAAAGAAGCAGATCACATCAGCCAGTTCGATCGCAGTCTGTGCCTGCGCGCGCATCTGCCCAAGAAGGGCATCGTCACTGTGAGGATCGATGCCGCCTGTATCGATAAGTGTAAAGCGATGGCCGAGCCACTCCGCGTCGCTGTGGATTCTGTCTCTCGTCACGCCGGGAATATCTTCCACGATGCTGATCCTTTTTCCGGTTATTTTGTTGAAGAAGGTTGATTTTCCGACATTCGGCCTTCCGACGATCGCCACCAAAGGTTTGTTCATATAGCGTCCTCCGTCATGTATAATGCGCTGATAAATGATGCTCCTGTATTCCTTACAATCCATACAGGTTTTCCGACCGACTCCCTGACCTGTTCCAGCGTCATGTCGTCCAGAAAACATTCCGAGTTTTCCTTCAGCATGGATTCGGAAATCAGGACGAGATCAAATTCTTTGTTTTCCAGTGCCGCCAGCAAATCCTTCCCCACAATCAAACCGGTAACGGTAATGGTATCCCCGAAAAAGCGGTTCGGAACCGGGACAACTTCCGTGCGGACCCAGGAAGGCGCGTACTGCTCTGCCATTTTCCGGATATAGGGAAAAGCGGATATTCCGGTGGGAATAATCATGCGGACCGGCGCACGCTTCGGATCCGGGCATTCGGTATCCTTATATTCCTGATATGCCTCCGAACATTCTTCTGTAAACTTCCGGATCATTCCGACCCCGTTTTCCAGCTGCGGATACTCTTCATAACGCTCTTCCTCCGGCAGTTCTCTTCCGCATATGCAGTAAAACTCGTCTGAAAGAAATACGAAGCTTGTACCGAATGCTTCCCGGAAACGTCCCTGAAGAACAGAAACTGAATCAATCAGCTCCGATGCCAGTTCCGCATCCACGGCAGGAATTTTTGTAAGCTTTTCACGGTATCTGGTGAGTCCGATCGGAACGACTGCCACCGATAACGCGGAAGGCCAGAGAGACGCAAGGTCTGTTATCGTTTTTTCCAGCACCTTGCCGTCGTTGATCCCGGGGCATAAAACAACCTGTGCATGGAACTGTATTCCGTGGTTTTTCAGTGCTTCCAGCCTTTCCATGAGATTACCGGCGTGAGGATTCCGAAGCATCCTGACCCGCACTTCAGGATCGGTCGCATGCACAGAAATATACAGCGGAGAAGCTTTCCTGCGCAGAATACGAATGAACTCCGTGTCATCCACATTCGTCAGCGTTACATAATTTCCCATCATCAGACTCAGGCGCCAGTCGTCATCCTTAACGTAAAGCGTAGAGCGCATGCCGGGAGGCATCTGGTCAATAAAGCAAAACACGCAATGGTTCCTGCACTGGCGCGGCTTCATTGCAATGGTTTCATCCAGCTGCAGTCCCAGCGGTTCCCAGGATGATTTCGCGACACTTACCTGCCTGGTATTTCCCCGGTCATCCGACAGTACAACTTCCAGATGCGCGTGCTGAGTCAGATCCTGGTAATCAATTTCGTCAATAACCGGCTCGCCGTTGATGGAAACAAGGTTTTCTCCCGCTGCGATACCGGCGCCTGCGGCAGGGGAGAAAGCAGCTACAGCCAGTATTCTGATCATACGTCTCCGCCTCCCCGCCATTCACATAAATATCCAATTTATTATCTTTTATTCACGAAACATTGTCAAGATTCCGCGCGGAAGGCTTTGCGGTTTCCGGTTGTTGTTTTTTAAGACCGAATTATGGTAATATACTGCACGTACGATTTGGTTTATGCGGGGAAAGGGATTTTTTTATGGCTTCTAGCGGTGATATCGGAATTGATCTTGGAACATCCAATGTTGTCATTTACATGAAAGGACGCGGGGTTGTTTTTCGTGAGCCTTCCATTGTGGCAGTGGAACGGGAAAATAACCAGATCCTTGCCTTTGGCACGGAAGCGTACCGGATGATCGGACGCACGCCTTCCAATATTAACATCATTCGCCCGCTGGCGCAGGGTGAACTCATAGATTTTGACCTGACGGCTTCCATGCTGCGCTATTACATTTCCAGCGTGATCGGTAAAAAGTTCTTCGCCAGGCCGCGGGCAATCATGTCTGTTCCCACCGGCGTAAAGGATCTTGAAAAAAAGGCGCTGATCACCGCGCTGTTTGACGCCGGCCTTCGGAGAACGCAGATTCTGGACCGGGTGATCGCCGCTGCGCTGGGCGCACAGCTGAATTTTCTCGGCTCCTACGGAAGCATGGTAGCCGATATGAGCGCAGGCGGAACGGATCTTGCCGTCCTGAGCAACGGTATCGTTGCCGTGCTCAGTTCCGTACATATCGGCGGCGATCACTTTGATGATTCCATTATCCGCTATCTGCGCAGAAAATATAATATGCTGATTGGGGAGAGAACGGCCGAGCAGGTAAAAATCACCCTCGGCGGAGCTTTGAAAAGGGATCCGAAGGTTGTCATGGATGTTACGGGAAGAAACCTGATTTCCGGACTTCCCAAAACAATCACGATTGATTCCGACGAAATCTATGAAGCCCTGGTTGATATTGTCAACAATCTGATTGAAAGCGTGCAGGCTGTCATTGAGCGTACTCCTGCCCAGCTCGCTTCCGATATTCTTGAAGGAGGCGTAACGCTTACGGGCGGAGCCGCCGCATTGTACGGTCTGTCTGAAGCCATTTCGGACGTCATCCGGATTCCGTGTCAGGTGGCTTCCGAACCCCGGGACTGTGTTGTACTCGGATGTGCCAAGGTTCTGAATGATCCTGCGGGAATGCGCCATCTCCTGTCCGTTTCCTGACAGCGTTTATTTTCGCGGCGCGCCCGCTGTGTCGATTCCTGCCGCACCAACAAGCCCGAGACGTTCCGCCGCCTCTTCCCTCATTTTGTACTTCAGTACCTTTCCGGCCGCATTCAGCGGAAAATGATCAACAAATTCAATATACTGCGGTACTTTATGGCGTGCCATGTGGCTCATAATGTATTTTGTCATTTCTTCTGCCGTTACGGAACCGCCTTCTTTTCTGATAATACAGGCCATCACTGCCTCCCCGTATTTCGCGTCCGGTACGCCGATCACCTGCACATCCTCCACATCGGGATGCGTATAGATAAACTCCTCTATTTCCTTTGGATAGATATTTTCTCCTCCGCGAATAATCATGTCCTTCAGACGCCCTGTGATCAGGAACGTTCCGTCTGGATTGCGTCTTGCCAGGTCGCCGGAGTGAAGCCATCCGTCCGCATCCACGGCTGCCGCGGTTGCGTCAGGCATTTTATAATATCCCTTCATAATATTGTAACCGCGGGAGCAGAATTCTCCGTCCTGCCCGTCCGGCAGCTCTTTTCCTGTTTCAGGATCAATGATTTTGCACTGCACATGCGGAAAAGCATATCCAACCGTTTCCGTGCGGAGCGCAAGAGAATCCGTCCAGGTTGACATCGTGCTTCCGGGGGAGGATTCGGTCTGTCCGTAAACACTTACGATGCCGCGCATGTTCATTTCATCCGGCTGCGCAGCCCGTTTCATCAGTTCCGGAGGGCATCCGGATCCTGCCATAATTCCAGTCCTCATGTAAGAGAAGTTCGTTTTCCGGTAATCTTCATGATTAAACATAGCGATAAACATCGTAGGCACGCCATGAAAGCAGGTGATACGTTCCTGATTGATGCATGCCAGAGAATTTTTCGCCGAAAAATAGGGCAGCGGACACAGCGTTGTTCCGTGCGTCATGGAAGCCGTCATGGCAAGCACCATGCCGAAGCAGTGAAACATAGGAACCTGGATCATCATTCTGTCCGCAGTGGAAAGTCCCATTCTGTCCCCGATACATTTTCCGTCATTCACGACGTTATAATGTGTGAGCATTACGCCTTTGGGAAATCCCGTCGTTCCGGAAGTGTACTGCATGTTGCAGACATCGTCCGGTTTGACTCTGGCAGTCATGGCTTTCAGTGTCTCTTCCGGTACAGTATCATACCGCCGCATAGCCTGTTCAAATGTCAGGCTTCCCGGCTGGGAAAAGTCCACGGTAATCACGTTGCGCAAAAAGGGAAGACGTTTGCAGTGTAAAGGTTCCCCGGCTTTCGCCTTTGCGATTTCGGGGCAGAGTTCATTGATGATTTCCCTGTAATTGCTGTCCAGCGCTTTTTCGATCATCACCAGGGTGTGGGTATCGCTCTGCCTGAGAAGATAATCCGCCTCATGAATCTTATAGGCGGTATTCATTGTCACAAGAACCGCGCCGATCCGCGTACAGGCCCAGAATGTTATATACCACGCGGGAACGTTCGTCGCCCAGACAGCTACTTTCGATCCGGGACGCACACCCAGGGATACCAGACTTCTGGCGAACCGGTCTACATCCTGCCTGAATTCCGAATAAGTCCGTGTATAATTCAGCGTCGTATATTTGAAAGCATACTGGTCCGGAAACTCCTCCGCCATACGGTCCAGTACCTGTCCGAAGGTTTCGTCAATCAGCTCATCTTTTTTCCACACATAGCGCCCGGTTCCGTCATGGTTGAAATACAGCGATTTCTTTTTTCCCTTGGGATTGTCAAAACGGTTCATATAATTGACAAAATGTGAAAAAATGATTTCACGGTCCGTCAGTTCTTCCATCCATTCCGGTTTCCATTCCAGCGATATAAAACCGTTATAGTCGATGGACGACAGCGCGTTCATCATATCCTTCACCGGGAGGGTTCCTTCACCGATCAGATTGTAGGAGAGATCGTCATCCGAATCACGGAGATGGACATGTTTGACATACCCGCCGAGATTCCGGATCGTCGTATCAGGAGATTCGCCGAAATCCCTGTATGGATGGTGTATATCCCACAGCGCCGCCAGCTCGTCGCAGGCGTAATCATCCATAACAGCACGCAGCCGTTCCGTATTGGCATAGATTCCCGTTGTTTTGATAAGCAGCGCAACTTTGTAATATGCCGCGTCCGGAAGGACCTCGTTCAGGAAGGCACGCACCTGTTCCTCATGATCCTGCAGTGCACATACGGAAACGTAGGGAATTCTCATGCTTCCGGCAATTTCAAACAGGTTTCTCACATCGTCCGGATTCGTATTGATATCGCTGATATCCTCCGAAGTATCGAAGCATGGGATTTTCAGACCGTATTCCCGCAAAAAACGGTCTGTTTCATTCCTGTTGTATTTGTGAAAAGCTGCTCCACGCTCCGTAAGTGCGGGGATTTTATGTAGATTATATACCTCAATGCCCTGAAACTTCATTTCGCAGGCGTCTTCCATCTGCCTGCTCCAGTCGGCATTTCTCCAGCCGCGGGTTGAAAAAGCAAGATTCATGCTTCTTCCTCCTCATAAATGATTTTATTCATGGCATTAATGTAAGCCATTATGCCGGCTCCGACGATATCAGTGGATATTCCTTTTCCGGAATAAAGCTTTCCGTCCGAACGAAGCCGCACGATTGTTTCGCCCATAGCTTCCCGTCCTTCCGTTACGGACTGAATCTGAAAATCGTCAAGTTCAAAATGCCTGCCGGTAGCCTTTTCAATGGAGTTGAACGCGGCGTCTATCGCGCCGTCGCCGGTGGCAATCCCTTCCAGGGGTTTTCCGTGCAGGGAAAGCTTCATGTGGGACATGGCGCCGATAGCGCTTCCGGTATTGATCACGTACTGTACATCCGTGCAGGCCGGAGGAACCTGCATCGCTTCCGTGGCGACAATAGCTTCCAGCTCTTTCATCGTTATCATGCTCTTGGTTGAGGCGACAGCGGAAAAACGGCTCCATACCTTTTCCAGGTCTTCTTCCGAAAGATCGTATCCCATCTTTGCAATTGCCTGACTGACAGATTCCCGTGACTCATGCGCGTTTACAGTTATTCTGATATTTTCCTGCTGCGCTTCATTTCCGCGGTCCGCGTGAAAAGAATGCTCAAGGCCGGTCCGGCAAAGGTTGCTGATCTGCCCGGTAAGCATGCGGATTTTCTCCACGCCGGGTTTTGTAGACACTTTGAATACGTTTTGCTTCACATTCAGAATACTGACAATATTCCGCAGTGAAATGCAATCCGTTCTGAATGAGGCAGCCTTCAATTCCCTCACACCGCACTGTACTGCGGCAATACCACATGCGTCAGCCAGGTTCAGCGCGTCGGAACACGAATATCCCAGTGTAACATTCCGGAGTTCGGGAATGTCCTCCTGCAGGCTGTGTATAAACGCGGCAGTTTCTTCCGGAAGCATTGATCCCGCCGTATCGCACAGCGTAACTGTGGAAGCGCCTGCCTTTATTACGCCGGAAATCATCCCGCGCAGAAAATCAGCGTCGCTTCGCGTCGCGTCAACAGCGACAAATTCAACATCGCCGGTCAAAGCCCTGCACCCGCGGACAGCTTCGGTAACCTTTTCCAACAGCATGCCCGGTTTCATATGGTACAGGTATTCCATCTGGACGGAGCTGACGGGAGCAATAATCTGCAGCCTGGATTCCTTCGCTTCTTTAAGAGCTTCCCATACTGCTTCCGTATTATTCTCCTGAATGGAAACGGGAACAGCAATCTTCGCGTTCCGCACGGTCTGACAGACTGACTTGATCAGCAAACTGTCGATCTTTTTCTGTCGTATGCCTTTTAAAGAAATGCAGTCCACATCCAGCTTGTCCAGCAGTCTGCATAATTCAATCGTTTCCCTGAAGCTCAGGGCGGGGCTTTTTTCACCCTGGCAAAGCGTAATATCACAGATTCTGACTCTTTCAGCCGTTTCCATATTTTATCCTCCTAAAAAAATAAACCCGGAAGCAATATGCCTCTGGGACGAAAAAACCGCGGTACCACCCATGTTACTGCTAATACGCAGTCACTCTCGGACTCCAACAAGTCCAAAGCCGATTACGGGGCGACCGGGTTTCATTACTGGGGCTTCTGCCTGTTTACAAAACCGGCTCCGGAAGCAGTCAGTTTCCTTTCCTGTACTGTCTCGCAGCAAACGACAGCTCTCTGAACATTCCGGGAAGCATTCTTTCCTTCATTGCCTTTACATATTGAATTGAATGGATACTATCATAATTCATTTTTTGTGTCAACGACCCGATGTTTTCCTGAATTGTTTTTTTACTGTTTGCGAAATGCCTGAAACGCCGAAAAACAAGGGATAAATTGACAAAACAAAGAAAAAAGATATCATATAACTGATAAAACAAACGGAAGGGAAGTCGTGTGTTTGGCCGATACCCGTGAAATTGTGCTTACCGCTGATACCATGGACGCGTACATTGCTCTGTTCGGGCTGAATGATCAGAATATCGCCATGATTGAACAGGAATGCTCCGTAAGCATCGCACTCCGCGGAAACCACCTTGTGATACAGGGGGATGAGGACCATCTTTCCGTTGCGGAACAAACGCTGCAGATGTTATTTGACATGATCAGCCGGAATGAATATGTAGACAGGGTCCGTATCCGCTACATCATTTCCATGATCCGCGAAGGCAGTGCCGACAGGATCGGAGAGTCCCTGCGCAAAGTGATCGCCGTCACGCACCGGGGCAAGCAGATTACCTGCAAAACGGTCGGGCAGCAGAATTATATTGACACCATCCGCAAAAATACGCTGACTTTTGCCGTCGGCCCCGCAGGTACCGGTAAAACCTACCTTGCCATGGCGCTGTCCGTCATGGCGCTGAAAAATAAGGAAGCAGAACGTATTATACTGACCAGGCCTGCCGTCGAAGCTGGTGAAAAGCTCGGATTCCTGCCCGGGGATCTGGCGCAGAAAGTCGACCCGTATCTTCGCCCTCTTTATGACGCTATGTATGATTTCATGGGTGCTGATTCCTACACGCGGCTTCTGGAACGCGGCACAGTGGAAGTTGCACCGCTTGCGTATATGCGCGGACGGACGCTTTCCGACGCTTATATTATCCTGGATGAAGCGCAGAATACGACTTCCGAGCAGATGAAAATGTTTCTGACCAGAATCGGCTTCAATTCAAAAGTAATCGTCACCGGCGATATCACGCAGACAGATCTTCCCGCCGGGAAAAAATCAGGTCTGGGAGAAGCCATCCGGATTCTTCAGGGTATTCCGGGAATCGGAATTGTTGAGCTGACAGGTAAAGATATAGTCCGGCATGAGCTTGTTCAGCATATTGTTGAGGCGTACGCCGCCAGCGAAAAAGAAGATCATGAAGGGAAGGGCACCGTATGAAAAAAGAACACTCCATGCGCGTGAAACTGGTACAGTGGCTTCGTTCTTCATCCTTCAAGTGCATACTGATGGATTTGCTTGCCTTTCTTCTCATCCTGATTCTTTTCTTTTTTGTCTGTGTCCCGAAAAAATACAGCCTTTCCGTCGGTTCCATTTCCCGGTACACAATCAACGCGACGCAGGATGTTATTGATGTTGTTACAACCCAGAAAAACAAGGATGACGCTGCCGCTCTGGTTGAACCTTCCTATAAGTTTCAGCAGGATGCCAAGGAGGAAGTTCTTGCCTCTCTCAGTGATGCTTTCGATAAGCTCCGTATCATTCAGCAGTACGGTTTTACTCTTCGGGAAGAAAACACCGCACGGAGAAACTCCTTTACAGAAGATGAGATTGCCTATGCCTTCGGTCTGACGGATGATCTTTCACTGAACAGGAACCAGGTCGTAACCCTTCTTCGGATCGACACGGCACAGTTCGACGATATGGTTTCCACGGTAACAACCGCGGTTGAAAACATTATGAATTCTTCCGTTCGGGAAGGGCAGACAAACCAGGCGATTCAGACAATTCTGCAGATTGTCGGATATAAGCTTGATATTTCCCTGACGCAGAATGTTCTTCCCACGGTTCTTCGCGCCTGTATCAAGCCGAATCAGGTGATAGATCGGGAAACAACGGATGAGGCGAAAAAGAAAGCGATGGATTCCGTTGAACCTGTCACCTATCTGCAGGGCCAGAACATCGTCCGGGAAGGCGACAGAATCACAAAGAGCCAGCTGGAAATGCTCCGCCAGCTCGGATTGCTGAACGAAGATCATTACGATTTCTCCGTTTACTGGGGATCTGTTATCGCCGCAATCCTTTCAACGCTGATCCTGTTTATGATGCTCTTTCTGCTCAGCCGCGATGTCCTTTCCAATGTACGGCAGATGGCAGTCATTCTGCTGATTCTTCTTTTATGCATCGGCTTTGCCGCGCTTTCCGTCTTTCTTCCGAGCATCTATATCGTTCCGGTTGCGCTTTGCGCGGCGCTTGGAACGGTACTGATCGGTTACAGGGTCGGAATCAGTCTGACCATGACACTGACGCTGCTGATTACCGCCCTTACGGCAGGCAACAACCGCTCTTCCTACTATGAAGTACTGCTGATCAGTATTCTCACGCTGACGGAAAGCATGGTAACAATCTGGTTCCTGAAAGGACATCCGCAGCGTACCCGGGTTCTGCTGTCCGGCCTTTTTTCCGCTGTAATCGGCATCGCTGTCGTTTACGGTATAAACCTGCTGACATCAGAGAAAAATGTAAACACAGCTTCAGTTGCCGGCTGGGCGATCGGAGGAGGAATTCTCAGCGGTGCGCTTGCCATTGCGTTCCAGCCGCTGTTTGAATTCCTTTTCCGGCTTGCGACTCCGACACGGCTTCTTGAATTGACCAATCCCGGGCAGCCTTTGATGAAGCGTCTGATGATCGAGGCACCCGGAACCTATCACCATTCGATCATTGTCGCCAATCTGGCTGAATCAGCCGCTTCCCGGATCAAAGCCAATTCCTATCTCGCAAGAGCCGGTGCGTATTACCACGATATCGGAAAACTGAAGCGCCCCATGTACTTCAAGGAAAACCAGATGGGCGACAATCCGCATGAGCACACGGATCCCTATGTTTCCGCGGCAATTGTGGTCAGCCACACCAAGGACGGCGCCCTGATGGCACAGAAGGAACACATTCCCCCGGAAGTTCAGGACATCATTCTCCAGCACCATGGTGTTACGCCGGTGATGTATTTCTATCACAAAGCGCTTCAGCTGTCCAACGGGCAGCAGGTTGATATCAACGAGTTCCGTTATGCCGGCCCAAAGCCGACGACCAAGGAAGCCGCCATTGTTATGCTGGCCGATACGATCGAGGCTGCCGTCCGTTCCATGAAGTCCCCAACGCCGAAAGCAATCGACCAGTTTATTGAACGTCTGGTCCGCGGAAAACTTGAAGACGGCCAGCTGACAGATTCTCCGCTCTCACTTCGGGATATTGACGATATCTGCGGCGCCTTCTCCGACATCCTGAAAGGCGTATATCATGAACGGATTGAATATCCGAATGTCCCGCATTACGCTTCCCATTCGGCGTTTGCCGGCGCACCGGAAACATCATCGGATACTTCATCCTCCGCGCCCCGTTCTGATGCGCAGGAGAACGCGAATACAGGCAATGATGAAGACATCAAAACGCCTGAACCGATGCTGCAGTCCGGTTCCGTTCCGGATGAAATGAAGGACGAGGAAAAAGAATTATGATCATCGAATGGATCCGGGACGTTCCGCTTCCGGAAAATATACAGGAGAAAATGCAGCACGCGGCGGACCGGACAGTTCTCTGCGAAGGAATCACCGTTCCCTGTGCTGTTTCTGTCCGGCTTTGCAGTGACGAAACCATCCGTGTTCTGAATGCCGCTCACAGGGGAATTGACCGTTCCACGGATGTGCTTTCCTTTCCGACCGTATCCTATAAAGCCGGGAAAACCGCCGGAATGTGTGAAAAAGCTCTCCTGCAGGAATATGACGACGAAAGCGGTGCCTGCTTCCTCGGGGATATTGTTATCTCTGTCCCGCATATATACGCGCAGGCCGAAGAATACGGGCATCCTGTCGAAAGGGAAGCGACATATCTCCTGATTCACGGATTATGCCATCTTCTGGGGTATGATCACATAAAAGAGGAAGATAAACGGATTATGCGGGCTATGGAAGAGAAAATACTTTCCCGGCAACTGGTTTCCGGGCAATCATAAGGAGACATGCATAAGATGAGTACAGACAAGCCTTTCCATTCCGGTTTTGTAACGATTATCGGTCTTCCGAATGTCGGAAAATCCTCCGTTATGAACGCACTGATCGGTGAAAAAATCGCGATCGTTTCCAGTCGTCCGCAGACCACCAGGAACCGGATTATGGGCGTTGTTACGCATGAAAACGATCAGATTGTTTTTCTGGACACTCCCGGCGTCCACCGCCCGCGTACCCGGCTGGGTGAATTCATGATGCAGTCTGTTACAAACGCGATGGACGGTATGGACTGTATTCTGATGCTTGCGGATGTTTCCCATATTACAGAGAAAGACCTTGAACTCGCCAGGGATCTCTGCGGACAAAAAGTCCCCAAGGTTCTCGCTCTGAATAAAATCGATCTGGTGCATCCTGAAGCCGTCTTGTCCGCTACAGCCAGGTTCGCGGATTTATCCTTTGATGAAATCATTCCTGTAAGCGCCCGAAAAAGAACAGGGCTGGACGATCTGGTTTCCAGCCTCGTACGGTTTTTGCCCGAAGGGCCCAGGTATTTCCCTGATGACATGATCACAGATCAGCCGGAACGCGTTATCTGCGCGGAGATCATCCGGGAAAAGGCGCTCCGGCACCTCCGCGATGAAGTCCCCCACGGAATCGGTGTTGAAATCCTCGGCATCGGGAAAATCAGCGACGGTCTGACGGAAATAAACGCTACTATCTACTGTGAACGGGATGCCCACAAGGGAATAATCATCGGCCGTCACGGTGCAATGCTTCAGACAATCGGATCCGAAGCGCGGGAGGATATCGAAAAGCTTCTGGATACACATGTCAATCTGAAATTATGGGTAAAAATCAGGCCCGACTGGAGGAACAATCCGTCGGACCTGAAAACACTTGGATATGAAAAGCAGTAAATCCTTAATGCTTCATTGTTTTTCGGACCTGTCAGACAGGGAAAACCTGATAGATTCCACATTTAAGATATTCTGTTTCCGGTGAAGCGGGCAGAATCGGATGGTCACGTCCCTGCGTCCTGAATTCCACCTGACGCAGAAGAACCCGCGCGTCATTCGCCGCGTCCGCCACCATATCGCGGAACATTCCCGGAAGTACATGCTGGCTGCAGGAGCAGGTCACCAGGTACCCTCCGGGTACGATCATTTTCATTGCCCGCAGGTTGATTTCCTTATAACCACGGACTGCGTTTTCAATCATTGACCTGGTTTTCGTGAAAGCCGGCGGATCAAGAATAATGACGTCATACTTCTCTCCGGAACGGCTTTTTTCAGCGAGATAATCAAACGCGTTTGCCTCTGTAAAGTGCACACGGTCTTCCAGGTGATTCAGCTTGGCATTTTTTTTCGCAAACTCACAGGCAAACCCGCTGATATCCACTCCTGTGACTTCTTCAGCTCCGTAATGCCCGGCGTGCAGCGCAAAGGAACCTGTATGCGTAAAACAGTCGAGAACTCTTTTTCCTTTTACGAAAGGCTTGATCGCGGCGCGGTTTTCCTTCTGATCAAGGAAAAAGCCTGTCTTTTGTCCTTCCTTCACATCCACATAAAAGCGGACGCCGTTTTCAGTGATCTCAACCATATCGGGAACATCCCCGTAAAGCAGGCCGGTGGACATTTCCAGTCCTTCCAGCTTCCGGACCGGGACATCATTTCTTTCCCATATACCGCGCGGATGCATTTCTTCCACAAGAGCATCAACAATATCTTTTTTAAACCGTTCCATGCCCAGGGAAAGGCTCTGCAGTACAAGAACGCCGCCGAAAGAATCCACAATGAGCGCAGGCAGCCGGTCGCTTTCCGCAAACACCAGCCTGCAGCTTTCAAGATCCGCGAAGGATCTCCTGTACTCGATTGCTTCGTGGATCCGCTGAAAGATAAACGCGCGGTTGATTTCCTCGTCCCTGTAGCTTACGATCCGGAGGGAAATCTGGCTGTTCGGATTGTAAAGCGCTTTTGCGAGAAAACGCCCTTTGCTGTTCAGCACCCGTACTGCATCTCCTGGCTGAACATCTTCATCCGCCCGTTCGATATCGCTTCTGAATACCCAGGGATGCCTTGCGTATACCCGTTTTTCCTTCCCGTATTTCAGAAAGACGTCGCTCATGACTGAACCCCCGTTTCATTTTCTTTTCCGAAACCTTTTTCCCGTTCATCCGATATCCGCCTTTGCTTGACCGCTTTTTCCCGTACGTTGTATAATAACGGAAAAGGAGGGAAGCATATGGCCCGTCCGTGTGTTTTGTATGATCGTGAATGTATCGGATGCGGAGAATGTGATCGCTGTGATCTCGATCCTGAAAAAATCTGCGATAACTGTATGAAATGCGTCAACGGTGACGCTGAATACAGAAGCGTAGCGATCGAAGGCATCCTGCTGGATAATGAGACGGACAGCGGATCCGCAGCCAGTTTCTTTCCGCGCAGCGATTCCTGATCTATTATATTGTTCTGCATGTTCAAAATCAATTCTATTCTGAAGTGGGATTGCGTATGAAGATAACATTTTTAGGTGCGGCTCATCAGGTTACAGGAAGCAGAACACTTGTGGAATGGCTTCCCGGCCGTTTTTTTCTTGTTGACTGCGGTATGGAACAGGGTGAAAATGAATATGAAATGGCAGAAACACCTGTCCCTGCCGCGGCAATTGAGTATGTTTTCCTCACGCACGCGCATATAGATCATTCCGGAATGATTCCGCTTCTCGTCAGGGAAGGCTTCAAAGGTAAAATCTATTCCACTGCGGAAACCATGAATCTCTGCTATATCATGCTTGCCGACAGCGCTCATATCCAGGAAACGGATGCAGCCTATGAAACCAAAAAAAACCTGCGTACCAGCAAGGATCCCGTTGAACCGCTTTATACGCTCGAAGATGTACAAAACGCGATGAAGCTTTTCATTCCCTGTGAATACGAAAAAAGGATCATGGTGGATGAAGGGCTGTCGGTTTGTTTTTCGGATGCGGGACATCTGCTCGGTTCTTCCTTTATCCAGTTCTTTTTCGAGGAGAACCAAACCTTCCGAAGCCTGGTCTGCAGCGGAGACGTCGGAAATCTTGAGCAGCCGATTATCAGGGATCCTGTGTCCCTGAAGGAGACGGACTATCTGCTGATCGAATCCACCTACGGAACCAGAAAACATGAAGGCAGCAGAACTGACGCAGTTGATGTACTGCGGGAAATCCTCAAAAAGACCTTTGACAGGGGAGGATCCGTCATCATTCCTTCCTTCGCGGTCGGCCGGACGCAGGAATTGCTGTATTTCTTCCGTGAAATCAAACAAAAAAAGCTTCTTCCGGAATATCAGGATTTCCCGGTATATGTAGACAGTCCGCTTGCAAATGAGGCAACCGCTGTTTTTCTTCAGTGTTCTCCTGACTGCCTTGATGAAGAAACGCTTCAGGCTATGCGTGAGGGAAGCAATCCGATCTGGTTTTCCGGCCTGTATACCACTGTTTCCTCCGAAGAATCCAAAGCGCTGAACACAAATGCCGAACCGAAGGTGATCATTGCGTCCGGCGGTATGTGCGAAGGCGGCCGTATCCGTCATCATCTCAAGCATAATCTCTGGGACGAAAAAAATACGGTCCTGTTCGCAGGGTACCAGGCTGCCGGCACGCTGGGGCGAATCATTTATGACGGTGCGAAAAGCGTTAAAATCTTCGGCGAGGAAATAGACGTAAAAGCTGAAGTCCGTCTCCTGAACGGTATTTCCGGCCATGCCGACCGGGACGGACTCCTTGCTTGGCTGAATTCCTGCCCGATAAAGCCGAAATATATCTTTGTCAATCATGGTGATGAAGAATCCTGTACAGGGTTCGCCGGAATCCTCCGGGAAAAGTACGGTCTGTCTGCCGAGGCTCCCTGTTCCGGTTCAGAATTTGATTTGTCAGGAGGGGAGTGGATCCGGCTGACAGATCCCGTACCGCGGGAAAAGTCTTCTTCCGCCGCTTCTGCCTCGTCTTCCAAAACAAAGAAAAAAACCGTCTCCGCGTATGAAGAGATGATGAAAGCACTTGATGATCTGAATGAATACGCCGGAAAACTTCAGCATGCTTCAAACAGCGAACTGCGCAAACTGTCCGAGGCAATCCGTCAGCTGATGCGGTAACTGTTTCTTTTATCCGTATTTTTTTCCGGAGGTCTCCATGAAAAATCCTCTTGTAAATTCAAGCCATGTAAAGATCAAGGTCGGCGCCCATAAAGTCCGCCTGCTGATTCTGCAGCCCAAAACCAGAAAAGCGGAAAAAACCCCGGGAGTACTTTGGATCCACGGAGGCGGCTATCAGTCAGGATCCGCCCGTGAGGTTTACCTTACCCGCGCTTTATCCATGGTCGTCAAGTTCGGCATGGTTCTTGTAGCACCGGATTACAGGCTTTCCCGCAAGCACCCTTATCCGTCCGGACTGCAGGATTGTTACGCCGCGCTGCTTTGGCTGAAGGAAAACACAGAAATGCTTGGAATCCGTTCCGATCAGATCATGATCGGCGGAGAAAGTGCGGGCGGCGGCATGACCGCCGCGCTTTGCATGCTTGCGAGAGACAGAAAAACCGTCAATATCGCGTTTCAGATGCCTCTCTATCCGATGCTGGACGACCGGGATACGGACTCTTCCAGAGACAATCATGCCACGAACTGGAATACAAAGCGCAACCATAAAGCCTGGAAACGATATCTGCGGGACGCGTACGGAACCGAATTTATTTCACGTTATGCCGCGCCTGCAAGATGTACTGATTATCACGGCCTGCCGCCATGTTATACATATGTGGGTGATATTGAACCCTTTCTGGATGAAACGCTCGAATATGTCAGAAATCTGCGGGAAGCCGGGATCCGCGCGGAAGTGGACGTTTATCCGAACTGGTTCCATGCGTATGATATTCTGATGCCGGCCAGCAAGGAATCCCGTGAGGCCATCTCCCGTTTTGAGGAAAAAGTGGCATACGCTCTCGCGAACGATTTTGCTCCGCAGGATTAACCTGTTCGGCTTTCAGCGGAGGATACATTCATCAGGCAGCAGACTTGCCGCCCGGAGGTGACGGATATGGTCGAAATAATAACATACCGCCTTTCTGTCACGGGAATCTGGCAGTATGATTTTCGCCTGGACGGCGCTCTGTTCGGCAAAGTGTCCTTTACCGTTTCGGCTTCTGAACCTGTCCGCATCGAAAAAAGTCCTGATCTCAGCTGGTACAGCCGTTTTGACCTGGATACGGAAATCATTCCGGGAACCAGCCGCCGGGTTAAAAGCAACAAAACTGGAAACGAAGTCTTTCGGATCGTCTGGTGGAGACAGGATCTGTATGAAGTCCGCGCCGGGGAAAAAGCCGTTTTTGCGGAAATAAGAAACGGAAACTATCTGTTTGGTCTTCCGCGTATGCCGGTCACGGCAATGACGGAACGGGCAAGGGGAGATTCCATCCTGATACGTGGTATGGAAGCGGAATCCTGTTTCAGAACAACTTTTTTCGAACCGGTCAGTACAGAATACATGATGATGGTTCTTTCATTCCCGGCACTTCGCTTCTGCTGACTGGAATTATTTATCCGGAAGAAAATCAGGATCACCCGGAAGATGCACATGCTCCGCCGCCATTCTTCTTCTCGCGTCCGTCATATCGGCGTAGTGTTTTCTGGTTGTGTCCACGGAGGAATGCCCGAGCACATCCGCGACAAGGTATATATCGCCCGTTTCATTATAAAGGTTCGTCGCGTAGGTGCTCCTCAGCTTGTGGGGGCTGATTTTTGTTTTTAAAGGAGCCGCAACAGCTGCGTATTTCTTTACAAGATTCTGAACAGCCCGCTGCGTGATTCTTTTTTTCTGCAAGCTCAGAAAAAGAGCTTCCTCATGTCCGGGCAGCGCTTCGGTCTGCTGCCGCTCATCCATATATTCGGCCAGCGCCTCCGCCACTTCAGGAGGGAAGTAGAGAACGACCTGGTTTCCGCCCTTTCTTGTTACAACAAACGCGTTGTTTTCAAGGTCGACGTCGTTCAGGTTCATACCGACACATTCACTGACTCGTATTCCTGTACCGAGAAAGAGAGAAAGCAGGGCGTAATCGCGTTTTGCCGTTATTTTCTGGTATCGCTGCTGTGTTCTGGACATCTTTTCGCCGGACTGCGCCAGATTCAGAATACGCGTCATCTCATCCTTTGAAAGCCTGATGATCGGCTTCTCATGGATTTTCGGCAGGGGAACCAGTTCGGTGACATTGGACGAAATGCGCTGATTTTTGAACAGATAGTCATAGAAGGAACGTATGGAGCAAAGCTTTCTTTTGATGGAGAGTTCATGATTCACATATGCTTTGTTCGGTACCGAATTGTCTTCTTCCTTAAAATAATACGTCAGATATTCCGTATAGGCGGTCAGATCGTTTCTTGTCAGTTTTTCCAGATCCTCATCCGTCATCAGCGTCAGTTTCTTATCTGAAAAGGCAACGCGCTCCGACTGCAGAAAATGAAAAAAGGTTCGCAGATCAATCGCGTAGGCCAGCCTGGTAAGCGTACTGGTGGTCACGGCAATGGAACGGATAAAATCCGAGCAGGCCTGCGGAAGCTCACGAGTGATCGCACGGATCTGGAGAATGCGTTTTGCATCCGTCTCTTCACGGTATTGATTCGCTGTATTTCCGGCCATATGAGCCCGCCTCTTTTCCATGGTACTTAAAACGGTCATACTATTCGTAAAACTATGGTTTAGCGAATAGTATGATATAAGTATACCCCTTTGACAATAATAAGTCAACCGCCTCCGATCGTTCGGATACGGATAGCCTGCCTTTCAGTTTTACCTTCGGTTTTTTCGTTTTTCAGCATCACTGTATACAGGCGCTCCCCTGCGGCAACTCATGCAAGCGATAACCATCCCGTCCGCGGTGCCTGTTTCATCGTTTTATCAGAACTGAATCAGGTTGATCTTCAGTATTTCATCCCGGCTTCTGCAAAGCTCACCCGGAAGTGTGTGGATGAACATTTCGCAGGTTGCGCCCACGCGTGCCGAGAGAATATGACCTCCGTGGATTGCGTGATTCTGATCGGCCATTGTCCCGTGAAGATGTATGTACACATTTCCGTCCATACGAGTTATATTACCGGTCAGGCTTGTTATTTCCATGAAACCGTCCAATTCTTCAATAAAATATTCATGTTTTCCGAGATCAAACACACCAACGGATGCATGATCTGCCGCGCCAAGCGCGTTAACCTCCGCAAGACGGATATCTTCTTTTTCACAGAATTCCTTAAGCTCTTCCAGGATTTCCTCACCGGCATCAATCCGGACCACATAAGTATCTCCGTACCTTCTGTACTGCATGAAACGCTTTCTCCTTTCATTCCTGATTATACAAGATCCGCACTGCGGTATGAAACGACTCGCTGCAGATCAGCCGGTTTCAGTTCTATCTGCCAGCCCACCTTTCCGGCGCTGACGCAAATCCGGTCAAGGCTTTCCGCCGTACTGTGAAGAAACACCGGAAACGCTTTCTTCATCCCGATCGGCGAACATCCTCCGTGAACATACCCTGTCAACGGCAGCAGTTCTTTCTGGTGTATCATTTCCACGTATTTTTCATCCGTAGCTTTCGCCGCTTTTTTCAGCTCCAGCTCATCTGTAACGGGAATGACAAACACATAATATCGTCCGCTTTTACCCTTTGTCACAAGCGTCTTGAACATCATGCCGGCTTCCTTGTTCAACAAGCCTGCGATCTGCGCGCCAGTCAGACCCGGATCCGGCTGATATGTATAATAATCATACGGAATTTTCCTGCTGTCCAGGATTCTCATTACGTTTGTTTTTTCTCCGGATTTAAGGTTTTCCGCCATTTCTGATCACCGCTTTTTCTGTTAGTGAAAAAGGCAGCCGTTCATTCTCACGGAAAGAACAAACCGTCTGCCTTCTGCATTATTCCCGGGATGCGGCCGCTGCGGCGCGCGCTTCTATTTCCATCAGTTCCTTTACGGCTTCGCGCGCAAGTTCATCGCACCGGTTGTTTTCCGGATGATCCGCGTGTCCCTTGACCTTGATAAACTCCACATGATGTTTCTTTGTCTGGGCGGTGAGAATGAACCACAGGTCCTGATTCTCAACTTTCGTGCCGCTGCTTGTCTTCCAGCCGTTTCTTTTCCAGTTGTCGATCCAGTGGTCGTTAAATGCCTGCACAAGATAATTGCTGTCTGAATACAGCTTTACGTTGCAGGGCTCCTTGAGCGCTCCCAGCGCGCTGATAGCCGCGAAAAGCTCCATCCGGTTGTTGGTGGTTCCGGCCATATATCCGCTCATTTCCTTCCGGTGAGGACCGAATTCAAGAATTGCGCCCCAACCTCCGGGGCCCGGATTTCCGCTGCAGGCACCGTCTGTATAAATGTTTACCGTTTTTCTTTTCTCGTCCATCCGGCTATTCTCCCGCATGACAAAATCATCTTATTTCTCGGATGACATTTCGCGGCTCCTGTCTGCGCAGGCCTTCATCGCGTCCATCACCGCAGCGCGGAAGCCTTTCCGTTCAAGTTCTTCCACCGCTTCAATCGTTGTCCCGCCCGGCGAACAGACGGCATCCTTCAATGCCGCCGGATGTGTGCCGGTGGACAAAACCATCAGTGCGCTGCCGAGAACACTTTGTGCGGCCATCTCATACGCGTGAACTCTCGGAATGCCCTCCCGTACAGCAGCATCTGCCATGGCCTCGATCATCATATATACATAAGCAGGACTGCTTCCGCTCAAAGCCACTACGCCGTCGAACAGTCTTTCCGGAAGAATCTTTGTCTTTCCGATAGCGTCGAAGATTCCCTTCACAAACTCGAAATCTTCTTTTGAAAAGGTAGATTCGTCACACAGGGCTGTCATACCCTCCCCAACCAGCGCGGGCGTATTCGGCATCACACGCATATAAGTCGCTCCGGAATTCTGAAGCGCTTTTTCAAGCATGGAGACTGTCCACCCTGCCGCAATACTCAGCACCGCCTTTCCCTGAAGCGCACGGCGGATCTCGTCAATTACTTCCTTCACGAAAACGGGTTTTACTGCAAGAATAATCAGATCTGCCCGCTCAGCAACCTCCAGGCAGTCTGACGCGGCCGCAACTCCGGGCAAATCCTCCTCCAGCTCGCGCATACGTTTGCGATTCGTATCATATGCAACAATCTGTGAAGCACGGACATATTCCGCTTCAACAATTCCGCGCAGAATCGCGGACCCCATATTTCCGGCACCGATCATTCCAATTGTACGAATCATATCACTACCTCCGGCCTTCCTGTAAAGCTTGTTTTATTCCGGTATTCCAGCTTTGCTTTTTATATTACCACAGAAACTGCCGGGATTACAGTATAAAGAAACTTACAGAATGTATTTCCGCAGTTCAACGGGCCTGTTTTCGCCTTTCAGGTGGCTTTCAACGTATTTTCTGTCAATCAACAGTTCAAAAGGAGGCATATTTTCATCGCCCGCGTTGAAGGAGATATCTTCCAGCAGCTGTTCAAACACGGCATGAAGCCTTCTTGCGCCGATATCCTCCGTATTCTCATTGGCATTACACGCTGCTTCGGCGATCGCGTCGATTGCGCTGTCATCAAAGCGGAGCAGTACTTTGTCCACCTCCAGCAGCGCGCGGTACTGCTTCGTCAGGGCGTTCTCCGGAACGGTAAGAATCCGGCGGAAATCTTCCCTGCTCAGGCTCTGAAGCTGTACGTGAACGGGAAAACGTCCCTGAAGCTCGGGAATCAGATCTGACACCTTGCTCACATGGAACGCACCGGCTGCAATGAAAAGCATATAGTCCGTCCTGACGGCACCGTATTTCGTATTGACGGTGCTGCCCTCGACAATCGGAAGTATATCCCGCTGTACGCCTTCCCTGCTTACGTCGGGTCCGCTCCCCATCTTGTTTCCCGCGATCTTGTCAATTTCATCGATAAATACGATACCGTTCTGTTCAGTCCGGCGGATCGCTTCTTCCTGCACCGCGTCACTGTCGATCAGTTTGGCAGCTTCCTGGTCCGTGAGAATCTTCCGGGCCTCGCGTACTTTCACATGACGCATTCTTGTTCTTTTGGGCATCATGTTTCCCATCATATCGCCCAGGCTGATGCTTGAGCCACCTACCTCCAGCGTCGGAGCTTCCTCCTCCACTTCAAGCTCAAGCTCCGCGTCTTCTATTTCTCCGCGCAGAAGCTGCTGCCGGATCTCTTCTTTTTTTCTTGCAAGTTCTGTCGATTCTTCCGAAGAATTCTGCTCCTCTTTTTGTTTCCCGAGCAGGAAATCAAGCGGGTTGGACGCTGCCTTTTTCTTCGGGTGCGCCAACAGTTCCGACAAACGTTCTTCCGCAAGAACCCGCGCCCGCGGCAGGACTTTCTCTTCGTGTTCCTTCCGGACCATCCGTACAGCGTTTTCAGCAAGATCTCTGATCATGCTTTCAACGTCGCGCCCTACATATCCGACTTCTGTGAATTTTGTGGCTTCCACTTTGATAAAAGGCGCGTTGACCAGTTTCGCAAGCCGGCGTGCGATTTCAGTTTTTCCGACGCCGGTAGGTCCGATCATCAGAATATTCTTCGGAATAATTTCATCGCGGAGGTTTTCATCCACACGGCTTCTGCGGTACCTGTTCCGCAGTGCGATCGCGACGGCTTTCTTGGCGTCACTCTGGCCAACAATAAACCTGTCCAGTTCATGAACAATCTGCCTGGGCGTTAACTGCTCGCTCATCATACTCTCCTCAAACTGTCTCTGTCGTAATGTTATCGTTTGTATACACGCAGATTCCCGCAGCGATCCGGAGCGCTTTTTCGGCAATTTCCCTGGCGGAAAGATCCGTGTTTTGCAGCAGTGCTCTGGCTGCGGCAAGCGCGTAATTCCCGCCGGATCCGATGGCAGCGATTCCTTCGTCCGGATCGATTACTTCCCCGGTTCCGCTGAGAATCAGAAGATGCTCCTTATCCGCGGCGATCATCATGGATTCCAGCTGCCGCATCGCCTGATCCCCGCGCCACGTCTGTGCGAGAGCAACCGCGGCCCGCTCCAGATTCCCGCCTGTCTGCTGCAGCTTTTCCTCAAATTTCTCACACAGTGAAAACGCGTCCGCCACGCTTCCGGCAAAGCCGACGGCTACCTGTCCGTTATAAAGGCGGCGTACTTTTTTTGCGGTCGTCTTGAATATCGTGTGTTCTCCCATGGTCACCTGACCGTCACCGGCAATGGCGGTTTCTCCGTTTCTCCGGACCGCGCATATTGTCGTGCCCCTGAATGGACTGCCCATATGCATTCCTCCTGTATTCGATTATCTGATTTGTCCGATGTATTCCAGCGATCTCGCCGCAACCGCTTCATAACGTTCTTTTTTGTCCCGTATACGTTTTCCGCCGGGCGGAAGCGGATCGATAATTCCGAATGTGCAGTTCATCGGCTGAAAATGGCTGTTTGGCGTGGACACATATTTCCCCATTGCGCCAATAGCTGTAAATGAAGGAAGCGTAAACGGTTCCTTTCCGTGAAGCTGATCCGCCAGTGCTCTTCCCGCGTACAGGCCGCTGGCGGCACTTTCGACGTATCCTTCCACGCCTGTCATCTGTCCGGCAAAATAGCACATCGGACGGCTGATCATTTCAAATCTTTCGTTCAGGAAACCGGGACTGTTCAGGAATGTATTCCGGTGCATCATGCCGTATCTGGCATAGGATGCGTTCTCCAGGCCCGGAATCAGACCGAAAACACGTTTTTGCTCCCCGTGCTTCAGGCGGGTCTGAAATCCGACGATATTGTACATCGTATCGCTGTAATCATCCTGCCGGAGCTGAACCACCGCAAACGGTTCCTTCCCGGTCCGCGGATCCTTCAGTCCGACCGGTTTCATCGGACCGAAAGCCGGAACCATCCTGCCTCTTTTCGCCATGCTTTCGATGGGCATGCATCCCTCAAAAACCTTTTTTTCCTCGAATCCGTGGACTTCTGCGGTCTCCGCGGAAATAAGCTCACTGATAAAACGCTCGTATTCCTCCCGGTTCATCGGACAGTTCAGATAATCTTCTCCGCGGCCGTAGCGGCTAAGTCTGAAGATTTTATCCATGTCCAGTGATTCCCGGTACACGATCGGAGCTGCTGCGTCATAGAAATTCAGTGTAGTAAGCCCCTGAAGCGACAGAATCGTTTCCGTCATACTTTCACTGGTCAGTGGACCCGTAGCGATAATAACCGGTCCCTCCGGGATTGTTTTTTCCTCCTGTCTGAAAATGCGGATATTCGGATGATGCTCCAGGGTGTCCGTGATTCCAGCGGAAAACGCTTCCCGGTCCACAGCAAGCGCGTCTCCGGCGGGGACCCGGGTCTGATCAGCCCAGCGCATAATCAGGGAATCAAGGCGCCGCATTTCTTCCTTCAGAAGTCCGACTGCATTGGAAAGCCGGTCCCCCCGGAAGCTGTTTGAGCATACAAGCTCCGCGAAACTCCCCGAATGATGGGCCGGGGAATACTGTACGGGCTTCATTTCAAACAGGGATACGCTGACCCCGCGTTCCGCAAGCTGCCATGCCGCTTCCGATCCCGCAAGTCCGGCGCCGACAACCGACGCTTTCAGGTCACTCATCTTTTTCTTCCTCTTGACGGACAGGATCGGATTTATACCGGCAGTTCTCATTTGAGCAAAGATACAGGCTTTCGCCTCTGCCGTTGCTTTTGATCACCATATAGGACCCGCACTTCGGGCATTTCTCGGAAACCGGTTTGTCCCAGCTGACGAAATCGCATTCCGGATAACCTTCGCATCCGTAAAATTTCCGGTTCTTTTTGGACACCTTTTCCAGCAGCCTTTTCCCGCATTTCGGGCATGGCGCGTCAATATATGTCAGCAGCGGTTTGGTGTTCCTGCATTTCGGGAAATTCGGGCAGGCCAGGAATTTTCCGTACCGGCCCATTTTATAGACCATCAGGGATCCGCACTGATCACATTCAACGTCGCTGACTTCATCCTTGATATCGATTTTTTCAATTTCCTTTTCGGCTGTTTTCAGCGTTTCCTCGAAGGACGGATAGAATTCCCGCAGCACCTGTTTCCAGTCCTGCTTCCCCTCCTCCACCGCGTCCAGCCTGGATTCCATCGACGCAGTAAATTCCGTGTCCACAATCTCCGTGAAATAACGGTTCATCATATCTGTTACCATAATGCCGAGTTCTGTCGGGAAGAGGCGTTTTTTTTCACGGGAGACATAGCCGCGGGAAATAATCGTGGAAATCGTCGGCGCATAGGTGGAAGGCCTGCCGATACCGTTTTCCTCCAGCATCCGTACAAGGCTGGCCTCCGTATAGCGGCTCGGCGGCTGCGTAAAATGCTGCTCTTCCGTTACTTCACGGATCTTTACGGCCTGTCCTTCCTTTAAAACGGGCAGGTTCATCTCGACAGAGGCAACGCTTTCATCGGCGCTCTCTTCGTACAGGACGGTAAATCCCGGGAAAATCTTGTGTTCTCCGTAGAACCGGAGGCCCGTCCGTTCTCCCGTTATTTCCGCAGTCAGCGTCTGATATACTGCGGCTGACATCTGGCTTGCCACAAAGCGGTTGTAGATCAGTCGGTAGAGCATATACTGCTCGCGGTTCAGGGACGGTCTGATGCTTTCCGGAGTGCGCAATACGTTTGTCGGGCGAATCGCTTCATGCGCGTCCTGCGCATTCTTTCTGCCTTTATATTCGTTTTTTTCCGCCGGAAGATATTCCTGTCCGTATTTTTCCGGAATATACGCACGTACGGCTTCCATCGCCTCATCGCTGATCCGCACGGAATCGGTCCGGATGTAGGTTACAAGCCCCTGGATGCCTTCACCCGCGATTTCGACGCCTTCGTACAGTTGCTGTACGATCTGCATTGTTCGCGACGTGGTAAAATTCAGTTTCCTTCCCGCTTCCTGCTGCAGGCTGGAAGTGGTAAAGGGAGGTGCCGGCATTCTTTTCCTTTCCTTGTTTTTCGCGTCGGTAATGACATATGATTCCGATTCAATCAGGGAACGTACGAAATCTGCATCCTTCTGATTTGTCACGGAAGCCTTTTTTCCGTCCAGCGTGGAAAGATGGCATTTGAAAACCTGCTGTTTCCGTGCGGTTTCCGTTACGCATTCCGCGTTGATGTCCCAGTATTCTTCAGGAATAAAGGCATTGATCTCGTTCTCACGGTCCACAACCATGCGGGTCGCCACACTCTGAACCCTGCCGGCGGACAGGCCTTTTTTAACCTTAGCCCAGAGCAGAGGACTGATTTTATACCCTACGAGCCGATCCAGCGCGCGTCTTGCCTGCTGCGCGTCTATTCTGCCCATGTCGAGCTTCCGAGGATTTTTGATAGCATTCTGAACGGCTTTTTTTGTCACCTCGTTGAATTCAATGCGGCATGGCTTGTTTTCGTCCACTCCGAGCACATGATACAGATGCCAGCTGATCGCTTCGCCTTCGCGGTCAGGGTCTGTCGCGAAATAAACCTGGGAAGCGTTCCGGGCTTCCTTGCGGATTCTGCTGAGGATATCTCCCCGTCCGCGGATGGTGATATACTTCATTTCAAAGTCTTTGTCAGGGTCGATGCCCAGCTGGCTTTTGGGCAGATCGCAGACATGCCCCTGAGACGCTTCCACTTTATAGCCTTTGCCGAGATATTTCCCGATTGTCTTCGCTTTTGCGGGCGATTCAACAATAATCAGTTTTTGCTTTGCCGTAGCCATCAGTCTTTTATGCTCCTTTTCAGCAGGATGAAGATTGTCTGAGTGCGTACCGTTTTCCGGGCAGCGCCTCAATCTTATTCTTTATCTGCATAACGGTCAGTGTACTCAGCAGCTCGGAAGGGATCAGCTTTGTTGTCTGCAGCAGTTCGTCAAAACCGAGATTCCCTTTCAGAAGGGCGTTGTACACGGCGGCTTCCGTGCTGTCTGCCGGTTCTTCGGGTGCTGAACAACCGATATTTTGCCCTACAAGCGGTTGATTGTCAAGCCAGTTCATATCCTCCAGAATATCTTTTGCCGTCGTGAAATAACCGGCGCCTTCCCGCAGCAGTGTCCTGTTTGCTTCCGACATCGGTGAAACAGGGTCTCCCGGATAGGCGTAGACCTCTTTCCCCTGTTTCAGTGCATGCGTCACGGTGGTCATGCTGCCGGACCGTAATTTTGCTTCCATCAGAATCAGTATTTCGGATAATCCGCTGATGATTCTGTTCCTGTAAGGAAAGTGATGTCCGAGCGGTTTTATTCCCGGTGCGTACTCGCTGAGAAGAAGTCCGTTCCGCGACAGAATGTCTTTTTTCAGCGGTTCGTTTTCCTGCGGATAATCCTGATCCAGGCCGCAGCCCAGAACGGCGATCGTCGGGCTGCCTCCTTCCAGGCAGCCGCGATGACATTCCGCATCGATTCCGCAGGCAAGTCCACTTACAATCACTACGCCGTTTTTGCTCAGATCCCGCGCAATCGTCCGTGCTGCCCGCAATCCAAGGTAGGAGGCTGTTCTGCTGCCAACCATGGAAACACGCTTCCTTCGGAGCAGGCAGGAAAGATCTCCTGTATAAAAAAGAATGCCCGGAGGATCCGACAGTTCCCTGAGACATGCCGGATAATCTTCATCCAGAATGGTCATGGAGCTGATCCCGTGCTTTTCCATCAGTGTTTCACAGGTCTGCATCGGTCCGTCCGCGGAAAGCTCTGTCAGTTTTTTCCGGCATTTCGCGGGGATCATATCCTCCATGGGCGCTTTTCGGATCACAAACCTGTCGAATACTTCCCGCGAATCCCCGTACTGGTGCAGCAAAGGAATCAGCCAGTCGTAAGGTATTTCCCCGCCGGCAAGCCATGCGTCAAAAACAGAGTGCGCATAATCCATCTGTCTCATCTCCAGTATTTCTGGTCCAGTTCGCGGTACTGTACGGCTTCGGCAGCATGAGACGAGGAAATAATATCTTCCCCGTCAAGATCCGCTATGGTTCTTGCAACCTTCAGGACTCTGTTGTATCCCCTCATGCTCATATGCATCGCCTCAACGGCAGCGTTCAGCAGTGTTTCCGCGTCCGCGGACAGCCGGCAGTATTTTCGGATAGCCGCGTTATTCAGCTGGGCGTTGGTATAGAATTCCTCATTTCTGTAGCGCTCCTGCTGAACCCTCCGGGCCGCCGCAACGCGGGCTGCGACCGTCGCTGAGGATTCCGCCGGTAACGAATCGTTGATCTCCTGTACGGGCACTGCGTCCACTTCAATCTGCAGGTCAATACGATCCAGAAGCGGACCTGAAACGCGGTCCAGATATTTTCTGATTTCATTTTTCGTACAGCGGCAGGCGCGTGATGTACTGCCGTAATATCCGCATGGACACGGATTCATCGCCGCGATCAGCATGAAAGAGGATTGATACTGTGCCTGATGGCGGATCCGTGAAACAGAAACGATCCCGTCCTCCAGAGGCTGGCGCAGCGCTTCCAGCGCTGCACGGCTGAATTCCGGAAGCTCATCCAGAAAAAGGACACCGTTGTGCGCAAGAGATACCTCCCCGGGTTTCGCGTTCTGTCCTCCTCCGATCAGTGATGCTACGGAAGCGCTGTGGTGCGGAGCGGAAAAAGGGCGGGTGATCATCAGCCCGGAGCCGGGAGAAAGCCTCCCGCAGATGGAATGAATTCTTGTGGTTTCAAGGGATTCCTCGAAGGTAAGCGGAGGGAGAATACCCGGAAGGCAACGTGCAAGCATCGTTTTCCCGCTTCCGGGAACGCCGATCATCAGCATATTGTGACCGCCGGCAGCGGCAACTTCCATTGCCCGCCTGGCTGCTTTCTGTCCGCGGATCTGACACATATCGACAGTAATAATATTCTCGCGGTTCAGTTCTTCATACGTCATCTGCCGCTGCGGTACAGGTATTTCCGATCCGTCGATATAATGAATAACTTCCTTCAGAGTGGATACCGGCAGGATCCGCAGGCCTTCGATACACGACGCTTCCTTTGCGTTTTCCTCCGGAAGAACAACGGTCTGAAAGCCGCGTTCCTTCGCGCTGATCACCATAGGCAGCGCGCCGTTTACCGCACGGATTTTTCCGTCCAGGCTCAGCTCTCCGAAAAAAACCGTTTTGCCGAACTCGAACCCTTCCGCCGGAATCAGTCCTCTTGTCGCTATCAGGACCCCGACAGCAATCGGAAGGTCAAACGACGGACCCTCCTTTTTCAGATCGGCCGGGGCCAGGTTGATTGTGATTCTGCGGGGCAGAAGCTCAATTCCGCTGTTGATAATCGCAGCATTCACCCGGTCTCTGCTTTCCCGGACGGAGGTGTCCGGAAGGCCGATAATCTCCGTACCGGGGATACCGCCCACGGCAAAGACTTCAACCTGTACCGGATATCCTTCAGTTCCGTTTACGCCCATACTGTAGATGCGCGCCATCATCCCTTCGGTGCCCACAATTCTCTTCCTTCCGCATTCACATCAGTACCATATCCGCAGGATCGCTTTCCCGGCGTCCAGCCACCAGGACGGAGCAGCCATTCCGGAAGCGTACGGCAGAAGTATGATAAACAGAGCAAGCGCCAGTGATAAATAGATAATTCCGGCAGCAGTCAGCATTTTTTTCCTTTTATCCGTTATTGATGTCCCGTGATCAAAGTACAGCGCCGTAATAAGAATCAGGAACGGAATACTTGCAAAATAGTGATAAATGTACGTTCCTCTCGGTACCAGAACCCATGGCAGATATTGTGCAAGCAGGCCGACAAACACGAATTCGTATCTGATATCGTACGTTATTCCGGTAAGATGCCAGCGCTGGATTTCGCCTTCAACCCTGTAGTGCCTGGTGCGGACGAAGCAGATAACGGCAATGATCAGAGCGCCGAGCGCGCCCCACCAGACAACAGGGTTCCCGAAGCTGAATATACTGTGATGCAGAGCTGCTTCCGCGGGAATATACTGTTCTGCGGCGTAATACATCGGTTTCCCGATAATAGGCCATTGCCACCATGGAGAATAGAAAGGGTGATCCATTCCGAGGCCGGGTGTGCTGTGATAGCTCAGCATGCTCTCCTGCGATCTCCATACGGCGCTGAGATAATCGGAAATGCTGCGGATACGGGTATTGTAAGCCAGATATGGAATATAACTTACAATATAGATTGTCAGAGGCACAATCACAAAGAACAGAACACACCACATACAGAGGTACAGGAACCGCCGGAACATATCGGTTCCCTCAGTGCTGTCTGTTCGGGAAATTATGCGGCTCTGCCGAATACAGTGCCCGAAATACAGAACAGCCAGTCCGATTCCGGCGTATACGCCGATCCATTTGCTTGCGACCGAAAGTCCCATAAAGAATCCGGAAAACGCAAGCGGTATCAGCGCCTGCCGCATTGAGCATGCGGAAAGATCGGTCTGTATAAACCGAAGCATGAAGAAGTACGCGAAAATGATGAACAGCACGGGAAAACTGTCAATAGTCGCGATCTGTGTCTGCGTAAGATGCATGCAGTCCAGCGCAAGCAGCATACACGCAAAGCACGCAACGGCTGTCTTTTTCGTCAGCTGTTTCGCGAGAAGATAAATTCCGGGAAGCATCAGTATACCCGCCAGCGCGCCGGCAAATCTCCAGCCGAAGGGCGTCATTCCGAAAACGGCGATAAACCAGCTGATGAACACTTTGCCGAGCGGCGGATGGCTGGTTTCATACGGAACCGTCCCGTGCAGGAATTCATGCCCTGTTCTTGCGTGATAGATTTCATCAAAATAGGTACTGTTCCACCAGGAAGGCTCAGATTCTCCTTCCTGCGCTGCACCGAGGAACCCGGGCAGGTTTTCCATTGTATCCTGTTCGTCCAGAAGGAGCGCCGGATCGGACCAGAGATCCGAATCGGGATTTCCTCCGGATCTTGATACGGGTTCAGCCGGGATCGCGTTCCCCTGATCATCCCGGAAGATGATTTCGTTCAGCGTAAGTCCGACCTGCTGCGATGATATGCGCAGATACCTGCCGCTGAAACGGATGATACTCTCCGGTTCGTTGGAATATATCCGTGTCCCGTCCGCTCCGGGATACGACTGCGTAACATATTTCCATTTCCAGCATTGCTGCTGATCCATCTGGGCCCATTTTTCCTCAGTCCAGTGCATTCCGTCGTTACTTGCGGCGACAGAGAAATCCTTCCTGCTGACCTGGGCAAAATAGAGTATGCGCACGTCTTTCCTGGCTTCATGCAGGTCAAAAACGATCTGCTCATCCTCGCCGGATGACGTCCAGTATGTCTGCGGCGCCTTTGTGCTTCCGAGAGTTGTCAGGGTCACTGCCGAATACACCAGCGTGATGCAGCACAGGATAATCGTGTCGCGCTTTGTCCAGTGCAGCCGGCTGTCCGGGCTGTATCCGGAATCCTTTCCGGCAGGTACGGTCCGCACCGGCAGGAAACCCGGAAGAGTCTTCATATCTTCCGGATGCTGTCCGCGCATCAGAGCATATCCGAGCCAGACAGCATAAACAGCGCCGGCAGTATTCATCACGCTGAGAATATTCGCAATCCAGACAGTGTCACTGTTCAGATGGCCGAGCTCCGCACCCAGGCGGATACTGTTATCCAGTACGATTCCCTCGTTGACGAATACAGTGAAAGAGAAGAACAATAACAGGTAGAGAATCCTGCGGTCCTTATGCAGCGCCCACGCAAACATCAGCAGCAGGAACGCGGGGAAAAGATAGCGCTCGTGCATCTTGATGCCGAATACATACAGCAGAATAAACAGAAGAGCACCGAGGTATGGCAGGAACCGGTTTTCCCTGCTGATGACGGACATGGTAATCACAATCACGAAAGAATAAGCCATGGCACCGATGCCGATAAACGTCCAGGAAGCGCCGCTTACGGCGCAGTAGAAAAACCATCCTGCGAATACGGCGTCTGCAGCTGTTTCAGCAGCCATGTTTCTTTCTTTCCGGTTCCGGATCCATCTGAAATATCCGTGCAGCAGACAGCCGCAGGCCAGAATCAGCGGGGCAGCGATATGCGCCGCTGATTCGATTTTACTCCAGTTTCCCCCAAGGGGATAATAGAAGTTTGCCGTGTTCAGCGTTGCGTACGGGTAGGAGGTAAGTGTATTCCGGTATTGTGTAATCAGCCATCCCGGCTGCTGATTGATTCCGAACGGAAGGATATAAACAAGGATCAGTACGATACCCGTGCCTGTCGCAATCAGTATTTTCCGCAGTACAGACCGTTCCTTCACCACAGCGAGAATCATAAATACCAGGCCGAGCAAACCCAGCATCAGTGCCTGCGGTTTCACCAGGATTGCGGTCACATACAGCAGAACCGCAGGAATCCATTTTCCTTTCACGGCGAAAACCGCCACGCACAGAAGGAGGAGACAGAGCACACTGTCCATCTGTCCCCACGCCGCGCTGTTCAGAATTGTTACCGGATTGAACGCCAGCAGCAGAACGGCGCTCCGGTAACTGCTGTTCCGTGTATATTCGTTTTCCGGAACACGAAGAAGTACCCAGCATCCGGCTACGTCGCACAAGGACGGAATCAGCCTGAAAACAACACGCGTCATGCCTTCGTTCGCGCGCAGGATTCCGCAAAGCCATGAATTGAAGCCAAGCACATAAGTATACAGCGGGGGATAATCGCAGAACCCGGAATTATGATAAAATTGTGCCGGCCCGAAAATGGACATGGTATGGCCCCAGCTTGTAAAGCAGCTGACATCCACACTGTATCCTTTGACAAAATAACTGAGCAGGAGCCTTGCACACAGCGCAAGGAACAGGATTGGCAGTACAGCGCTGCTTTTAGCCGTGAAGGCAGGTATACGTGTTATTCGTTTTCCGTCTCTAAAACTATACAGCAGCATAAAAACAGCGGCGGTATAAAAAATTCCGATTGCCAGCAGCGCCGGCCAGAATGCTGAAACTGTCCTGTGCAGATCCTCTGTATCCTCTTCATCATAAAACTCAGTTTCTGTATACCAGAGATCCGGAATCACACCGGCAGGAAGACCTTCCACCTGTTTCAGGCACAGGTTGTCAAAAGAAGCTGTACCCTTGCTTTCTCCGCTGTAGCCGCCGATTCTCGCGAAGACGGTGATACTGTTTTGCCCGGGGCCTGTTTCACCGTAATACTCAATGTATTTCCAGTCCCCGTCTGTATCGTATATCTTTTCACTGAATGCGTATACACCTTCAACGCTCAGATTCGCGCCGTGTCCGCCGGTAATGTTCTCCGCCCGGATATATCCGCTCAGGCAGTACAGATTCCCCGGCTGTACGGATACAACCTGCGCAAACCTGGCGTCGTTTTCCGCGGCGTTCTGAACGGTTGCGGCGCGGGATCCGCTTTCCCCGTCCTTCGTGACACGGAAAACTGAATAGCCTGTATCCATGATGTAGGCGTCAGAAAACCATCCCTCCGGCAATCCTTCATCGTCCAGGAGCTCAAAATCCCCGTTGTAAAGCAGGTTCTCTTCTTCCTGTCCGCCTGAAGCGGAAAGCGGAAATATCAGCAAAAACAGAAAGATGGCAGCAATCGCGGAAAACCCTCTTTTTGTGGTGCTGTTCATAGGTTTCCTTCTTTCAGTGATAGTATTTCCCGTACGGCCGGAACGCGTCTGGAATGTAAATGATCTCTTCACCGTGAATCTCCACGATATCAAACCGTACCGGTCTGCTGGTCCATTTCCTGTGCATAAGGTAAATCAGCGCCGCGTTCAGGATACGTTTCTGCTTCCGGATGTTCACAGCGGCGAGTCCGTTGCCCGGACCGGCTGTTTTCCTGGTTTTTACTTCTGTAAAAACCACCGTGTCGCCGTCAGTCAGAATCAGATCGATTTCGCCGCATTTGGTCCTGTATCGGCGTTCCAGGCAGACCATACCCTTGTTCTGCACAAGGTACTGCTCCGCGGTGTTTTCACCCCAAATGCCGGTCTGATATGTCGTCTTCATATAAAATTCCTGATAAAAGTTTTCCGGTGGAGCGGACACGGTCCATATTTCTTTAACGCTTCAATGTGCTCTTTTGTTCCGTATCCCTTGTTTCTCGCAAAGCCGTATTGCGGATAAAGCCTGTCAGCTTCCGCCATCTGCCGGTCCCTGGTGACCTTTGCGATGATACTTGCGGCCGCGATGCAGTAGGACGTCGCATCACCTTTGATAATCGGAACTTCACGTCCGTTCAGACCGAGGTCTTTTACCGCGTCAATCAAAAAAACATCTGCGGACACCTTTCCCGCGGCCAGGCGCATCGCTTTTTTTGTTGCCTGCAGAATATTGATTTCGTCAATTTCTCCCGGGGAAACTTCCCCTGTACCGATCTGCAGCGCGCATGCCGTAATCTCCCGGAAAACTTCTTCCCTGCGGGTTTCGCTCAGCTTTTTGCTGTCATCAATCCACCGGATCAAGGGTTCTTCAGGCATAACGACACAGGCTGTTACGACATTCCCTGCCAGCGGGCCGCGGCCAACTTCGTCCATTCCCGCGATCACAGTCCCGTCGGAAAGATACTGCAGGTCGAATTCCAGCAGGCTGCGCGCCCGTTCCTCCCGATTGATCATACCTGTTCCTCCGTTATGTCTGCAGGTTTCTCCAGGGAAATCCGCCCAAGCTTGCCTCCCCGGAATTCATCCAGGATGATTCTGCAGGCACGGTCATAATCGAGTTGATTTCCCTTCAGAAGCCACCCCCGGCCCCTGCAGACTGCGTCCAGCAGTTCAGCGCCCTCCGGTTCTGTATTCCCGAGATGAAATCTGGCTGCAAGCGCTTCAGGTGCAAGGGATTTCAGATCCTCCAGCAATGAAATTGCAAGACCGTACTGGTCTGTTATTTCATCTTTCACCGATCCGATATAGCAAAGTCTTTTTGCCGCTGTCTGATCGTCCAGCCGCGGCCATAGCATACCCGGCGTGTCCAGCAGCTCAAGATAAGGTGAAATCCGAACCCACTGATTGCTTTTCGTAACGCCGGGCCGGTCTGCTGTCTGTGTGATTCCCTTGCCGCGCAGGCGATTGATAAATGTACTTTTTCCGACATTCGGCACGCCCGCCACCATTACACGTACCGTCTTCCGGATTCCTCGTTCCTTTGCCCTGTCGACAATATCTTTCGTGCAGCGTTCAATCAGTCCGATTAATTCTTTACCGTTAAGCTTTGTGGAATCAGCCGCGTACGCTTCCTGCCCCGATTTCCGGATTGAGCGGAGCCATGCCCCAGTGATTCCGGGATCGGCGAGATCCGCTTTATTCAGGAAAACCACGCGCTTTTTCCCGGCGGCAAGCCTGTCAATTTCAGGATTTCGGCTGGAGTGCGGAAGCCTTGCGTCACACAGCTCGATCACCAGATCAATTTTTCGAATCTGTTCGGAGAGAAGCCGCCGCGTTTTCGCCATATGCCCGGGAAACCAGTTTATGGGATTCGCGGAATTTTCCACGTAATGCTTCACCGCCTGTCTGTCTGAGTTTCTACATTAATATATTACATTGAAAAAAAACCGTCAAGACGAACAAAAAAGGCATACCGGCACGCAAAAGCCGCCGGATGCATTATGCACACGGCGGTTTTGGTATTTCATTTTCAGCCGATACTTCCGGTTTCATCCGCATATCCCCGAAGGATACGGTACAGCGGTGAAAGCGAGATAAAATCCTTTCGCACTTCCTTCAGGATACGGTCGGAATAAATCCATCGGTAATCCGGTGCGATTTTTCCGATATAGAAATCCTTTGCCAGATACCAGCGTTTCAGACGCTCCGGTATTTCCGGCGGAACTGTCATCTTCCTGTGTACGGAACCGTCGAGCATCAGTTTTCTTCCGTCCATATTCAGATCATCGATCAATGCGAGTGTACCATCGGGATTTGCTCTCATTCTTTTCCGGAAAATATCCAGCGCTTCCCTGTTTTCGTCCCAGAATCCCATTCCCCAGCTTAATCTGGACGGTCCCATTTCAAAGTAGTAAAACAGCGATTTTTCCCGTGGTTCCGCAGCACGCCTGAAAAGAAACCAAAGATGATCCCGGTATGGGCTTTTATCCCGCGAGAAGCGTGTATCCCGATGGATCCTGGACAGGCATTTGTGCGGGCGCACTTCCATACGGGGATCAATTTTCAGCATGGCCGGAGCCAGTTCCTCAATCATTTCATAAAAAGGCTGCTGGACATCCGCCACATATCTGCCATGTTCCTGATGAAAATACTCCGTGTTATTGTGAAATTTCAGATCCAGAAAAAACTGTATGGTCTGCTCCGTAAAACCGGTAAACATGTTTTTCCTTTATACCTCCAGCACAACCGGCTGAATTCCGGTCATGCCGACGCTCTTCCTGTCAGGCTGGCTCATTCCGACATAGAATTTCATATGCTGAACCTGCACACGTTCCCCTTCGTCGTTCACAACCGTATCCGAAAGCCTGTCCAGCGGCACGGACACGGAAACCGTCTGTCCGGCCGGAACGCTGATCCGGGAGAAACCGCAAAGCCGCGGGAATGTCGGCGCATCAGGGCTGTCACATTCCACATATACCTGAACAACGGCGTCGCCGTCCATCTTTCCCCGGTTTGTGACTTCAGCGGTGATTGAGCCGGATTCCATATATGCTCCGGAAACCGACCATGACGTATAGCTAAGCCCGTATCCGAAGGGATAAAGAACTTCGCCGGTATAATACCTGTAAGTACGGTTTTTCATGGAATAATCCTCGAAAGGGGGCAGTTCTTCAACACTGTTGTAGAACGTAAGCGGCAGATGTCCGCTCGGATTCTTTTCCCCGAAAAGGATTTCCGCAAGGGCTGTACCGCCCGCCTGCCCCGGATACCAGGCAAAAATCTTGGCATCGCCTTCCTGAACGTTCAGCGCGGAACCTGCGGCGATTACGGTAACCAGTTTGCGTGCGCTCTTTTTCAGCACCCGGAGCAGTTTCCGCTGCGATTCCGGAATAAGCAGGTCTTTTTTGTCACCGCTGAAATACTCGTTTCCGGTATCCCCCTCTTCTCCTTCAAGCCCCGCGTCCAGTCCAACGCAGGCAATGGTGACATCGGCCTGTTCAGCATACATTTCCGCTTCAGCAAGCCGGTCGTCCGCCTGTGCGAGTCCGGATGTCCTGTCTTTGAACAGATGCGAGCCGAGACTGTAAAGGACACGGATTCCGTGCGCCCTGCAATAGGCCCGAATACCGGCCAGGAAGGTGACATACCGGCTGCTGGTGCCGTTGTAGTTGCCCTCGAGAGCAGGAACACTGTCCGCATTGGGGCCGATTACCGCCACTGTCTTTACTGCTTCGGGATCAAGCGGAAGAACTCCGTTGTTCTCAAGCAGGACCATGCTCTTTTCGGCGGCCTTCAGCGCCAGGGCGTCATGTTCGTCCGTATCCGCGGCGGTAACAGGGATGGAATTGTATTCACAGTTCTCGTCAAACAGCCCCAGCAGATACCGGGTTGTGAAAAGGCGGATGCAGGCGGTTGTGATCTGTTCTTCCGTAACAAGCCCTTCCTGCAGCGCTTCCATCATATGAAGGTATGTATTGCCGCAGTTCAGATCGCATCCGTTTTTCAGAGCCAGCGCTGCGCTTTCCGGAGCTGTGTCCGTAACCTTATGGTTTACGTGGAAATCGCGGATCGCCCAGCAGTCGCTCACTACATGGCCCTGGAATCCCCATTTTTCACGCAGCGTTTTTTTCAGAAGCGTTTCACTTCCGCAGGCCGGTTCTCCGTTGACGCGGTTATACGCGCCCATAACCGATTCCACTTCGGCTTCTTTGACAGTCGCCTCAAAGGCAGCCAGATACGTTTCTGTCATATCCTTTGGATTCGCTTTCGCGTCAAATTCATGGCGCAGCGCTTCCGGTCCGGAATGCACCGCGAAATGCTTGCTGCATGCGGCCGTTTTCAGATACTTGCCGTCTCCCTGAAGTCCCTTGATAAAACGGATTCCGAGCCTGCTCGTCAGATACGGGTCCTCCCCGTAGGTTTCGTGGCCGCGTCCCCACCGCGGATCACGGAAAATATTGATATTCGGGCTCCATACAGTCAGGCCTTTATAAATATCCCGGTCACCGTGGCTGCTTTGCCCGTTGTACTTGGCGCGTGCTTCTTCGGCGATAACGGCAGAGATTTCTTCCATCATGTTTTCATCAAACATTGCGGCAAGACCGATCGCCTGCGGGAATACCGTAGCTGTTCCGGCGCGGGCAACGCCGTGAAGAGCTTCGTTCCACCAGTTGTAAGCAGGAATGCCGAGGCGCGGAATCGCCGGCGCGTCGTACTTCATCTGGGAAGCTTTCTCTTCAAGGGTCATTTTGCCGACAAGTTCGCGGGCTTTTGCGGCGGCTTCTGCTCTGTTTCTCATGATTACAACTCCTGTCTGCATTATTTTGCCTGTAACAGATTCATCTGAAAGAACAGTAATATATTACACACACGGAGGCAGAATTCCTTCAAAAAAAAAGATTGCTGCTTCATACACAGCAATCTTTGCGGACACAAATCACACACGTTTGACTTCCTTGATCTTGGCCGCCTTGCCCTGGCGCTCGCGCAGATAATAAAGCTTCGCACGGCGGACCTTACCGCGGCGAATCAGGTCGATGTGATCGACGCGGGGAGAATTGATCGGGAAAGTACGCTCAACGCCGATACCGTAGGATACCCGGCGAACCGTGAATGTTTCACGGATGCCGCCGTTACGCTTGGCGATGACAGTGCCTTCGAAAGCCTGCAGGCGTTCACGGTTTCCTTCAACAACCTTGACCCATACGCGAACCGTATCGCCCACGTTGAATGCGGGAAGATCACTGCGGATCTGCTTGGCTTCGATGGAACGGATAATCTCATTCATGATGTGTGCCTCCTTCCCTTATAGACGTTCGTACACCGGTGCCGCATCCGAACGGATGAAACATCTTTGCCGGCCAGAGGACCGTCCGCATAACATTGGAATAATATCACAGGCAGCCGCCGAATTCAACATTTTTCTTCTGTTTTGTAAAAAAATTCCCTTGAAAACGTTCAGCGCAACGCCCGCCGCGGACATTGCGCTGAAATACATCCCTGTTTTTTCTTTGACATAACAGCCGGAATCAGCAGTCGATAAACTTCCTGAATTCCGGCAGGATGCCGATCCCGTCCGGATAATGCGCGGCAAACTGCGGAATCGCATGGGACGGGAAACTGTTGCCTTCTATAAAAGTGGGTCCGTCCGGGGTAATGGCAACGTCCCATGCAACAAACCGCATCTCCGGAAATTTTTCTGATGCTTTCATGCACATCGCCTTTGCTTCATTCCAGAATGGAATCTCAAACCCGATAATGCTGGCATTTGTCATCGGATGCTTGAGAAAAGTGTTCCCCTGCTTGTCCGCGCCGACCGTCAGCAGTTTCCCGCTGTCCAGATCGATTCTGGCCGCCATGCCGCCGCAGTCGACGTTATCCATCACCTTTCCGTTTCCGATCCGCAGGAACGCGTAAACGATTCCCTGCTGCTTATCACCCAGGAGCGTGGCAATCCGGCAGGTGTTTACGGACGTCGGGCAGAGCGAAGCCATCCTGGGATGCTGTATAACAACTTCCTCAAGAATACCGATTCCGTCTTCCATAAGACGTTTCAGAAAAGCGGCTCCGCCGTTTTCCCAATCCTTTGGCAGGTATTTCCGGATTCCCTGTCCGCTGGATCCTTCCAGCGGTTTTCCGATCATTTCCTTCCGGTTCCTGCAAATTGCATAAAGCGCTTCAGGATCCGTGTTTTCCCCGATTTTTATCCATTTTCTCGGAATCCATTCCCTGAATGTTTCATTGAACTCTGCTTTGTCATCGAAATAATGCCAGTATTCCTTATTGTTCATCCTCCGGACGATATCGTTGGAAATGCCCCTTGTAATGACTGTATTCCGCTGGTCTTCATTCAGTCTGTACATCTCCGCAATTTTATAGTCCATATATCCGGCGTTATATTTAACGGCGCAGTGAAGCATATCCTTCATCAGGAAAAGTCTGCTCTTTCCGCTTTTCCTTTTGAGGATTCCGGTGGTCTTCCACATGGCTTTCCAGTCCATACGTAAAAGCCTGTGCCAGAAATACTGTAAACGAGACATTTTGATTCCTCCTGCTCAGACGTTGAAGCGGAACAGCGTGACATCGCCGTCTTTCATTACATAATCTTTTCCTTCGCTCCGGATCAGGCCCTTCTCCCTGCATGCGGCCATGCTTCCGTTGCTCACAAGCGTCTCATATGGTACAATTTCCGCGCGGATAAATCCTCTTTCGAAATCCGTATGGATCTTTCCGGCTGCCTGCGGCGCTTTTGTTCCGTTTTTAATGGTCCACGCACGGCATTCGTCCTCACCCACCGTGAGGAATGAGATCAGACCGAGAAGCCTGTAACAGGCGGTGATCAGGCGGTCCAGCCCGCTCTGTCCGATTCCCATCTCTTCCAGAAATTCCGCCTTTTCCTCCGGACTCATCTGAGCAATTTCCTCTTCGATGGCAGCCGAAATAACAATCATTTCAGCCTTCTCGTCTTCAGCAATTGCGCGCACTTCCGTCAGGAAAGGAACTTCTGCTTCATCTTTTCCGATATCGTCTTCAGCAATATTGGCGGCATATATCACCGGTTTCGTCGTAAGCAGGAACCAGCCGTTCATAATTTCCTTTTCATCGTCGTCCGCAGGATATGTCCTTGCCGGTTTCCCGCTTTCAAGATGCTGATATACCTGCTCGGCGAGTTCCGCCTCGGAAGCGGCTTTCTTATCCCCGCCCCGGAGGCTCTTCTCCGCTTTTTCCTTTCTGCGCTGCACCGTTTCCATATCTGAAAAAATCAATTCCAGATTAATGGTCTCGATATCCCTGGTCGGATTTACCGATCCGTCCACATGAATAATATTTTCATTCTCAAAACACCTTACGACATGGACGATCGCGTCCACCTCACGGATATGGCTCAGAAACTTGTTCCCGAGTCCTTCCCCGCGGCTTGCGCCTTTTACAAGGCCGGCAATATCCACGAATTCAATCGTGGTCGGCGTAACCTTTTTCGGATGATACATTTCAGCCAGCACGCCGAGCCGGGCGTCAGGCACCATAACGACGCCGGTATTCGGTTCGATCGTGCAGAACGGATAATTTTCCGCCTGCGCGCCGGCATTGGTGATTGCGTTAAACAGCGTACTTTTTCCTACATTTGGAAGTCCGACAACGCCAAGCTTCATCTCAGGCATCTCCTTCGGGATGTTTGCAGAAAAACCGACTGCATCGAAAAATCATTATATAGAAGCGGTCCTGCTGAGTCAAGCTTTCCAAACAGGCGTTCGTATGATAAAATGTTATGAATTGTCGATCAGGAGGTTTACGTATGAACGTTTTTCACAGCGCGCTGCTCGGGCTGATTCAGGGACTCGGTGAATTTCTTCCTATTTCTTCCAGCGGACACCTTCTTCTTGCCAGGTTTCTCCTGGGAATCCAGGATTATTCCGGTCCGGCCCAGTCCATGTACAAGGTTCTGGATATCCTTCTGCATGTCGGGACGCTGATTCCGCTGATTATTGTTTTCTGGAAGGACTGGTGGGATATGCTGCGCCATCCGGTAAGGAACAGGACTTTGCTGTATCTTTTTATCGCTTCCCTTCCTACGCTGGTGATGTATATAGCGGCTAAAAAACTTTTCCCGGACGCAGACGGCTTTTCGGTTTTTGACAGCGGATGGTTTCTCGGTGCTTCCTTCCTGATCACGGCTTTCTTCCTGCTTGTGTGCGATATCGTCGCTTCACACCGCGGATCCGCCAGGAAAAATGTCGGTTTCTTGCAGGCGGTTGTGATGGGTATCTTTCAGGGGATCGGCCTGATTCCCGGCGTCTCCCGCAGCGGTTCCACCATTCTGGGCGGCGTGCTGTCCGGACTGGACAAGAAAAAGGCAGCCTCCTTTTCCTTCATGATGAGCGCCCCGGCAATTCTCGGTTCTCTGATCATGGAAGGGAAAGATGCGCTGGAAGAAGGTCTTTTTGATCATATGGAGATTTTCCCCATAGCAGTTGGCATTCTGGCTGCGGCACTCTCGGGTTATTTTGCTCTTCGCTTTATGCTGAAAATCGTCAGCAGTGTACCGCTTTGCCGCTTTGCCGTCTATCTTGCTGTCATCGGTATTGTATATCTGATTTTCCAGCTTGCCGGAAGCACGCTGTTCCCCGCTTTTTCTCCGGTTGCCGCGGCTGGCTGAAGCCTAATTCATTTCAGGGCCTTTTCTGATTCCTGCGGAAAGGAGGATATCGGTCAGTGAAAAAGAGTCTGTCTTTTTTCCTTGCGCTTTTGTTTGTTCTTTTCATGACGGTTTCTCCATCCCGCGCCGAGTCCGCAGACACAATTCCGGAGCCGACACTTTCCCCGAACGCTGATAAATATGACGCGGAACACCCGGAAAACCTTGCGCCGGATCAGTTGTACGCGCTGTCCGCAATCCTCGTGGCGGCAGACACGGGTGAGGTTATTTTTGAAAAGGATCCGGACACGATCCGTTATCCGGCTTCTATGACAAAAATCCTGACTGTCCTTCTGGGGATTATTATGGTGGACGATGTATACCAGTATGTTACGGTATCCGAAACAGCGGTTGCTGTCCCTTCCGATTCGTCCACAATGCATCTTCATGCGGGTGAAGAAATCCGCTTCATCGACGTGCTGTACGGTACAATGCTCGTTTCGGGAAACGACGGAGCGAATGTCATCGCGGAAACCGTATCCGGTTCCATACCTGCGTTTGTCGATCTCATGAATTCCACCGCACTGATGTATGGCTGTGAAAATACCCATTTTGCCAATCCGCACGGATATCACGATGACAATCATTTTTCCACTGCCAGGGATATTTCCATTATCTGCCGGCAGGCAATGCAGAACGATCTGTTCCGTGAAATCGCGTCCGCTCTTTCCTGGTCCATTCCGAAAACGAACAAGCAGCGTGCCCGCACAATTACCACAAAATCCGAATATATGCTGGCCGGTTCCGAGGAAAGCCCCAATAAGTATTATTATCCCAGCGCTATCGGCATTAAAACCGGTTCCCACTCAAAATCCGGTTACTGTTTCGCCGGCGCCGCGGAAAAAGACGGCGTGCGGCTTGTCTCTGTTGTAATGTTCACCGGAAAAAGGGCGCGCTGGGCAGATACAATCAAAATGATGGATTACGGATTCAGCCAGTATGTCAGCGTAACGCCGGTGGATCTGTATAACATGAATCCCATAACGATCGAAACAAACAATTATTCGACTTCCGATACAAACCGGGGTAAAATCCTTCTGACCTGCCAGCTTCAGGATCTGAATACCGTTTCTCCGAGAATTGTCGCCACGAACGCGGAAGTTAAAAAAATGGCGGCCAATCTCAAAAATATTGTAATGTTCCAGTATACAAGGGATTTTTCCGCTCCTGTAGAAGCCGGAGAAACCGTCGGAACGATGACTTACTTTCCCTCCCGCGGCGATCCTGTGGTTTATCTGCTGACCGCTTCCCGTTCTGTCGCGCGCAGGGAGAACGTACCCAAAACACTGGAAGAAATCATCAATGAAACATATTCGGATCCCAATCCGCTTCCGCCGTTTTCCTTTGATCTGCTTATGATCTTTCTCACTCCTGTGTTAATCATCGGCGCGTTGCTGTTCTTTGTGATTTTCCTCCGTAAAAGAAAGCACGCGCACCGGATGAAAACACCGAAACCGTCGCATCGTTACGTCAAATGATACTGTCTTCAAATGGGTGTTTACAGGCTGAAAGCCTTGTGATAGATTAAATAGAGGAATTTCATCAAACAGGGAGGATCCTTGCATGAGTAAAAATCAGATTGAAAATGGCACTGCAGTTCTTGGTATTGAATTTGGCTCCACAAGAATCAAAAGCGTGCTGATCGGCCGTGATCACCGTGTTCTGTCCTCGGGAAGCCATGAATGGGAGAACCGGTATCAGAACGGAATCTGGACATACAGTACGGATGATATCCTTACCGGTCTTCAGCACAGCTACGCGGATCTGAAAAAGAATGTCCGGGAGGAATTCGGTACCGACCTGAAAAAGGTCAGTGCGATCGGCATCAGCGCAATGATGCACGGATACCTTCCTTTCAGCGGCAGCATGGAACTCCTGACGCCGTTCCGAACCTGGCGGAATACGATCACAGGCGAAGCAGCTGAAAAACTGACGGAGCTCTTCTCCTTCAACATGCCGCAGCGCTGGAGTCTGAGCCATCTCTATCAGGCAATTCTGAACGGAGAGGAGCATGTAAAGGATATCCGTTATCTCACCACGCTGGCCGGATGGGTTCATTACCTGCTTACCGGAAAGAAGGTGCTTGGCGTAGGCGATGCCAGCGGAATGATGCCCATCGATTCATCCACCTGCGATTTCGATGCCGGGATGATCGGAAAGTTTGACGATCTCGTATCATCCTGCGGCTATCCCTGGAAACTGAAAGAAATTCTGCCGGTTGTACTGTCCGCCGGTGAGGACGCCGGCCGTCTGACGCCCGAAGGCGCTCTGCTGCTGGATCCTGACGGGGATCTTGCTCCCGGCTGTCCGCTCTGCCCGCCCGAAGGAGACGCGGGGACCGGCATGGCCGCCACAAACAGCGTGCGGGCCAGAACCGGCAATGTCAGCGCGGGTACATCCATCTTCAGTATGATTGTTCTGGAAAAACCCATGTCCCGTGTTTATCCTGAAATTGACATCGTCACCACACCCGTCGGCAAGCAGGTCGGCATGGTACATTGCAACAGCTGCACGTCCGATATCAATGCCTGGGTTTCCCTCTTCCGCGAATTCGCTGACATTATGGGCTTTAAAACCGATCCGGGTGAAGTCTTTACCCGCCTATTCAAAAAGGCGATGGAGGGCGAAAAGGATTGCGGCGGTCTTGTGAGCTTCAACTACTTCGCGGGTGAACCTGTCACCGGCCTTTCTGAAGGTCGTCCCATGCTCATCCGTACGCCGGACGCGAAAATGAATATGGCAAATTTCATGCGGACACAGATCTATGCCAGCCTCGAAACGCTGAAAGCCGGTATGGAAATCATGAACCGTGAACATGTTGCCATTGACGAAGTGTACGGTCACGGCGGTCTGTTCAAGACAGAGGGAGTCGCCCAGAATCTACTGGCAGCCGCCATCCATGCGCCTGTCACCGTCATGGAAACCGCCGGTGAAGGCGGAGCGTGGGGCATTGCGCTCCTCGCCGATTACGCTCTTTACCGCAGTGAAGGCGAATCGCTGGAAGACTATCTCCAGAATCATGTGTTCGCCGGAATGCCCAAATCCACCGTGCTTCCCGATCCCGAAGACGAAAAAGGATTCGACTGTTACATGGACAGATTCATGCGCTGTATTCCGGCCCAGAAAGCCGCTGTGGATGGCCTGAAAATATGATGCGGATAAAAGCTGCCGTCTTTGATCTGGATGATACGGTCCTTCGCGATGATCTTTCCATTTCGCAGTACACCAGAAGTGTTTTTCACAGGCTTCATTCCAAAGGCTTTGTCTTCGTTGCGGCCAGCGGAAGAACCCAAATGAGCATGAAACCCTTTGTGGATTTTCTGGGGTGCACCTCGCTGTATATTTCCTGCAACGGGGCAGAAATCTGGGATTCATCCACGGATCAGCTGCTGCACAGGGAGACGTTTTCTGCGGAACTGGGCAGGGAGATCGCGCGATTTGGCAAGGAATACTCCTGCTATGCGCAGACGTATTCCGAAGACCGTTTCTTTTTCAATGAATATTCAGTATATTCTGAAAGATATTCGGCCTCTTCGATGCTTCCCGGAGAATATGTCGGGGATCTTGAAACTTACATCCGGGAACCGCGCAGCAAAATCCTGATGATGGCGGATGAGCAGAAAATTTCGCAAATGATGAAGGACGCTGCCGCAAGGTTTGACGGACGCGTCTCCGTCACCTGTTCCAAGCCATACTTTCTTGAGTTTACGCCGCTGCTGGCGACAAAGGGAATTGCGCTGGGACGAGCTGCCGCGCTTCTGGGTCTCACGGAAAGCGATTTTATCGCTTTCGGGGACAGCCTGAACGATGCTTCCATGCTCCGGGCAGCCGGATTTTCCGTCGCCGTCGCCAATGCCCGCAGTGAAGTAATTGATTTATGCAGCGATGCCTGTCTTTCAAACATGGAGGACGGAGTAGCGCGTTATCTGGATTCCGTCATCACGGACTGAGGAGGCTCTGTTTTGATTCACGCCGCAGAATTTCAGGAAGCGCTGAAGCTTGAATGCCTTGTTTCATCCACGAAGGACGTGTGGGATTTCCGTACGCCGGACCTGAATCGTCCGGGTATGCAGTTCTGCGGCTTTTATGAGTATTTTGCGTTTGAACGTCCGCAGGTCATCGGCAAAGTGGAAATGAGCTACCTTGAAAAGCAGCCGGCGGAGGAGCGGCGCCGGATTCTCGAAAAATACTTCTCCTACAATATTCCGTGTGTGGTGATCTGCCGGAATATGACGCCGCCTGCTGAACTGCTTGAGCTTGCCGCGAAACATAATATCTTTGTTTTCAGGAGCTCCGCTGTGACGAGTAAATTCACAGTTTCAGCCATTCATTATCTGAACCGCTGCCTCGCTCCGCATGTTGTCCGTCACGGCGTTCTGATCGACGTTTACGGGGTTGGTGTTCTGCTCACCGGAAAAAGCGGCGTCGGAAAAAGCGAGGCGGCGCTGGAGCTGATCAAGCGAGGCCATCAGCTGGTTGCCGATGACGTGGTGGATATCTGCCGGATATCGGACGACCGCCTGATCGGCTCCTGCCCCGAACGCGTCCGGCATCTCATGGAAATACGGGGGATCGGCATCATTGACGTACAGGCGATGTTCGGAATCGGAGCAGTTTCCTTCAGCAAATCCATTGACCTGATCCTGGAGCTCACAGCAGCAGATGAGGATGTTCCCGTTGACCGGATCGGACTTGAAGACCACAGGGTTGAAATTCTCGGCGTTTCAGTCCCATGCCAGTCTGTTTCCCTGAAGCCCGGACGGAATCTTGCCATCATTGTGGAAGCTGCTTCCCGGAATCTCAGTCTCAAACGATCCGGCTATAATGCAGTCCGCGGTTTAAGCTCTGCATTTCAAGCATAATGAACAGGAGGTTTATCCCATGTATCGGATAGGTATCGACGTTGGCGGCACAGGTATTCAGATCGGAGTGATTGATGAAAACCTGAAGGTTGTTGCGGAAGGATCCATCCCCACCCGGACATCTATTCCCTTTTCAGAACAGATTGCGCAGATAGCGTCCTGTGTGGTTTCCACAGCGACGTCCGCCGGACTGAAGCGCGAACAGATCGTGAGCGTCGGCGCCGGTATTCCCGGCATTGCGAACCTCGCGACAGGCGTGGTCGTGAAGTGCCCGAATATGGGCTGGCATCACGTGCCTTTCCGCGAAGAATTTCAAAAGCACCTGAACGTGCCGGTGTATATTGACAACGATGCCAATGTTGCAGCCCTCGCTGAAAGCGTCGCGGGCGTCAGTGCCGGAACTTCCTCCAGCGTCTTTATTACAATCGGAACCGGGATTGGAAGCGGAATAATCATCAACGGAAAGATCTGGAACGGTTTTCATGGTATCGGCGGTGAATTCGGCCATACGGTTTTCAAGCTGAACGGCATTCCCTGCACCTGCGGCAACCGCGGCTGCCTGGAACGCTACACATCAGCCACAGCGCTGATCAGAATGGCCCGGGAAGCAATTGCCCGCAATACAAATACGAAGATGCTTGCGATGGTTTCCAATGATATAACAAAAGTTGAAGCCCGTACTGTGATTGACGCTGCCCGCGAAAATGATCCTTTGGCTGTGGAAGTGTATGCGCAGTACATAGACTATCTTGCACAAATGTTTGCAAACATTGTCAATTTCGTTGATCCGGAAGTTATCGTGATCGGCGGCGGCGTCAGCAAGGCAGGAGATTTCCTGCTCGATCCGATCCGCCGTGAATACAGAAAATACGTTCTGTATGATGATCAGCCTATTCCTGAAATCAAGATTGCCGTGCTCGGCTCTGAAGCAGGTATCATCGGTGCAGCCATGCTTTCCTGATTCTTCTGTCTTTCCTCAAATGAATCGAGGGGACTGCTTTTGCCGCAGTCCCCTCGATGTTGTTTACGGGATCAGATTATTGTTTTGCTCCGCATTCGGGACAGAATTTCGTTCCTGCGGGAATTTCCTTTCCGCAGTTCGTGCAGAAGGCGGAGGCATTCTGTTTCGCGCCGCACTCGGGACAGAACTTGGAACCGGCAGGAATGGAGGCGCCGCAAGCAGCACAGACAGCTCCGGCAGCCGGAGCTGCAGAAGCGGCGGGAGCTGCGGGAGCAGCCGGATTCATAGCCTGGGCAAACATCTGTCCCATCGCCGCTCCGGCACCCATCCCGACGCCCATTCCGGCCATACCGTTTCCGCCGTCATTGTTGGCAGCTTCACGCATGGCTTCCGCTGCCTGATACTTCGCATACTGATCCAGATTTCCGAGCACACCCATGGAGGTCCGCTTATCCATGGATTTCTCCACTTCCTCGGGCAGGGAAATGTTTTCAACCACGAAGCTGCACAGCGTCAGTCCAAGGGCTGCCAGCTTCGGATTGATATTCTGCATGGCGTAACTGGCAATTTCATCATAATTCGCAGCAAGGTCAAGCGCCGGAATCTTGCTCTCCGCGATCGCGTCACTCAGTCCGCTGACCAGTGTGCGCTTGATCTGCCCTTCTACTCCGTCCACCGTGAACAGTGAGGAAGTACCGAACACTTCCTTCAGGAAGGTTTCGGGATCTGAAACGCGGAAGCTGTAGATACCGAAGGCACGGAGACGGATCATGCCGAACTCGGCGTCACGCATCATCACGGGATTGCTGGTACCCCATTTCATATCCAGAAACTGCTTTGTATTCACAAAGTAAACATCAGCTTTAAATGGGCTGTTGAACCCGTACTTCCAGCTTTTCAGGGCAGTCAGAATCGGCATATTGCTGGTCTGCAGCTCATAGCGGCCCGGTTCAAATACGTCAGCAAGCTGTCCTTCATTCACGAAGATGGCAACCTGGCTCTCCCGTACGGTCAGCTGTGCGCCCATCATGATTTCCTTGCCGTTCATGTCATATTTATGGACCATCGTTTTGTTTGAATTGTCAGTCCACTCGATAACATCAATCAGCTGGCCTTTGATCATGTTCAGAATACCCATTGCGTAAACCTCCCGTTAATAATTATTTATCCGTTTCCGCCGCGTCCGTACATAAAGCGTACAGCGACGGTAATACCCTGATTCCGGAAATATGAAGTTCCAGGCCGAAAAACTCTTTCTGATGAGCGATACCTTCAGCAATATGCCCCGTAAGCATGGCCGTCATCCGGTCCCCAGTCACCGCGGTCTCTACACCATACAGCGCACAGCACAAAACAAGGATCCTTCCGTCCGTATGAACGGTCGGTAGGATATGGATCCCTTCCACATCGCCGCCGAAGGAATTTCGCAGAGCCAGTTCCAGACGGTCCGGCCCGTAATGCCAGCGACCTTCCAGACGGTCCTGGTCTGCAGCTGCAGGTTGTTCAAGTTCCACCAGGATGCAGGGCCGGTCTGGATCCATCCGGCTGCGAAGCAGCCGCATATTCCGGACGAGATCCTCCTTCCGGCTGATTCGTCCGGTCATCAGCTTCCGGAAAAACTCATGCCGGCATTCCTGCAGCATGTCAATTTCGCGGAAACCGTCGTTGGAAAAATCCGCGTGAATACGGTTCAGCAGAATATTCAGTTCGTTCAGGTAACGCAGCACTTCCTCCGGAGTGGTGCCTGCCTGAAAGAGCGGAACATTGGGATAATATTCCTGAAGATATGCAAGAATCTTTTTTTCTTCCTCAGGAACAACTGCAACGGCAATCCCGTCCGCATGATGTTTTGAAAGGCTGTCCAGCGTTCCCTCGTAATCGTGCCGGATATGAGGCGGTTTGAATCCCTGCCGCTCCCAGTTCTGAATCTGCCCAAACGCGCTCAGCACATCTTCCCGATCGGAGACGAGCAAAAGTTTGTACATCCGCAGTCCTCCATAGAAAAAAAGGATATCGTTCAGTTGCAGGGCATATTATACCCTTTTCAGCCAGATTATGCAAATATTTCCCGAATTTTTCAGAATCGATACGGTCAGTTCTTTTTGATAATCATCGCAGGTATTTCGGTAATCAGCAGGATCATCAGAATCATGATGACCGCATAGGCGTAAATATCCGCGTATTCCAGAAAGTATCCGCTGGAATAGACCGCCTTGCCGAGTGAATTTTTCGTCTGTACCAGATATTCTGCGGATACCGTTACTTTCAGTCCCATCCCCGCGGCATTGAAAAAAGCCTGCCGCAGATAACCGGAGATCATCGGCAGATAAACACGCCGGAAAACGGTGATATTGAATCCGCTGTTCAGCCGGTAAACGTCGATCATTTCCGGATCAATCGCCCTGCATCCTTCGCCGGCTGCCTCGCTGATCAGCGGTATGAGAACCGCCGTTGTAGCGACGAGAGGAACCAGGTCGTAGGAAATCATCGTCATGATCAGGATCACAAGGACAATCATCGGCAGACTCCGGATCAGAATCATAAACGGCGCTGTCAGACTTCGGAATCTTTTGGAAAAGCTTCCCGTGACGCCTGTGACCAGGCCGATCGCTACTGACAGGCCCAGTGCCTCCAGGAGATGAAGCATCGTTGTGGCGATAAGGCCGTACGTTTTTGCTTCTCCCAGCAGGCGAATCAGCGAACGTCCGATTTCCCGGACGTCCGGAAAAACGATTCTGTTGCCCCGGAGGGCGCCTCCTGCCTGGATCAGTGCCAGAATGAGCACAATCCCCAGGCAGAAGGCCGGAAAACTGAGTCTTCCGTTCTTATTCTCCGTCATAATAGAATTCATCCGCAGGGGTTTCACCGCCAAACTGGGCGGGATCAATGCTCACAAGCCTCTCAATCCGCACTCTGGCATCAGCAGCGGATATGTACCGGATATGGCATCCCGGAATCGCAGCCTTGGCGACGTTTTCATTCGGGATAACGCTCATGGATACCGCATCCGCGGCTGCGCCTTCAATATCGTCCGCGCATTTGTCCGCGCTCGCCTTAATTTCTTCCAGGCCTTTCTTCACAAGTTCCGGAGCGTTTCTGATCGTTTCCTCCCTGACAAACAGCCCGGCCTGGGCAAATCCGTCCTCGCCCGTGATTTCCATGTACAGATCGTACAGTGAAATGGACACAGCGCTTTTGTCTTCCTTTTTCAGGGTAAGTTTTGCAGCTGTAACCGCCGGTTCCGCGGTCATAACAATTACATCCGGATCTTTAATCAGCATCGCCTGCGTTTCAGCTGCTCCGGCCTTATACTCGGTTTCGGAGGGTGTGATTCCTTTTTCCCGCAGGATATAAAGCGCTACAGAAGCGTTGATGGTGTTTTCGCCGAACAGCGTAATCTGTTTTCCATTTATGGATTCCAGGGAAAAATCGGGCGTCTGGGAGGCGAAAACCAGGTTCCCCCAGGTAACAACCGCCGCCAGGCGGTAATTCGTATTGCCTTTCTTGTACTGCATTGCCCCTGCGTTGAGCGGTGCAATAATAAAATCAGCTTCGTTTTTCGCAAAAACGCCGGCAATTTCGCTGGGATCGCCAAGCACCTGCACACGTTCGCCCAGTGCGGCGACAGCCAGCGCCGGCGCACCGTTCGGCGTAACAACCGAATAATCTCCTTCGGCCGCGGCAGTGCAGAGCAGCATCATCATAGCAATCATCAGAATAATAACCTTTTTCATTGTTCGTTTTCCTTCTTTCTTTTAATCACAGGCACCAGTGCGCTTTTTACGATGATTCCGCGGATGTTCCCGAGTTTCCCCGTAAGCGCGCCTATTTCGTCATTTGTTCCCTCAGTAATCAGGCCGATAACGGCCGTCTCGTCTTCCCGGTTCGGGATACCGATTCGTCCGCGGATAACTTTTCCGTACCGGGTCAGTATTCTGTTGACTTCCTCAATACATTCCCGGCTCTGCACGACGATCCCGATAAATCCCTGTCTCAGTGAATCCTCCATGCTGCTCCTCCCATAGTGTTCAGGTTCATCCGCGCAAAAAAGCGCGGTCAGCCCACAGGCTAAACCGCGCATAATGCTGCCATTGCATAACATCCCCTTTCCATCTTGCGCATTGAATCTTCTCTCCGCGCTCAATCAGGTGATCATCTGTTGTCCTCCCTCAGCGTCGCCCGCAGGCTTCGCCCTGGTTCCGGATCCATGGGGGATTATATCACGGCAGCAAATTTATTTCAACTTGTCCCGCATTACTTCAAGCGCTTTGTTCAGCTGAACATCATTAACGGTATCAGCAAAATCATAGTTACCCGCGTCATCTTCCGGACGTTCCACGATCACGTCCGGAGTGATCCCGACGCCGTGCACCTTGTTTCCGCCGGGTGTATAGTATTCGGCGATTGTTATCTGATAACCGGCTCCTTTATTTCCTACATAGGCGAGGCTCTGTACAATGCCTTTTCCGAAGGAAAGGGTCCCTACAACCGTGGCGTCCCCCCTGTCGCGCAGTGCTCCCGTAAGAATTTCGGAAGAACTGGCGCTCATTTCGTTCACGAGAATCACCAGCTTCACATCCGTTTTCCCGTCTTCTGTGCGGTAAGTCTCATGATCCTCCTCGCCGGCCCTGTTTACAAGATAGCAGAGCTCTCCGCTGTCCAGGAAAAGATCCGCGATATATTCAGCCTGCACGACCCATCCGCCGTGATTGTCCCGCAGGTCGATAATGATTCCCTTCGCGTCTTTTGCAGACAGTTCTTTCAGTGCTTTTTCAAACTCCTTTTCCGCTTCGCCGGCAAATTCGTACAGAGCGATATATCCGATTCCGTCTTCCAGCATCGTACTTTCAACCTGATTGACGTTTACTTCTCTCCGCCCGATATTGAATGTAATCTCCTCTCCGTTGCGCAGGAAGGTGACGTTCACGGATGTACCGGGTTCTCCCCGCATGATGTTTACAGCTTCGCTGAGGTTTTCGGGTGTAACGTACAGATCGTCCTCCACGCGGTAAAGAACATCACCCCGCAGCACACCTGCTTCCTCTGCAGGACTTCCCTTGAACACCCTGCTGATGACGCATCTCTCATTTTTTACATCTGAAAGAATCATAACGCCGATGCCCACATATTTTCCTTCGTCATCTTTAAACAGTTCCTCAAACTCGTCGGGAGAATAATAGAAGGTATAAGGATCTCCAAGTCCCGCCAATAATCCTCTTGACGCGTATTCAAGCATCTGTTCCGTATCGGGTTCCTGATAGAATTCCTGCTGTACCCGATAATAAAGCTCTTCCAGCTCAGAAAACTTCTGAAGGCTCTGGTATCTCTCATATTCATCTTTGCTGATGGTTACTGTATTTCCGGAAGCGGAAGGATCAGATACTGCCGGACGTTCCTTGCTCTCTCCGGTTCCGAACATGGATTCAAGCCCTGCTCCTGAAACCATCATGCACCCGCTGAGCAGGCATACTGTCACGGTCAGGATCATTATCAGCGCTATTTTCTTTCTCATTTCCAGTGCCTTCTTTCATTTTTTTTCATAATCGTATTTCTTTTTATCTGTAAGGCTCATTACAAATCGAAATACTGCGGCATCCTCAAATTTACGCAGATCAAGTCCTGTAATCTTCCGTATTTTTTCCATTCTGTAAAGCAGTGTATTCCGGTGAATAAACAGCTGCCTCGCGGTCGTTGACAGGTTCAGATCATTAAGGAAAAAAACCCGGATCGTTTCGAGGATTTCGTTGGTCATCAGTCTTTCGGACTGTGCGGGAAGGATTTCCCTCCTGAACGCTTCTGCCTTCTCCGGAGAAATGCTCTCCGCCAGCCTTTCCAGTGCCAGCTTGGAATAGGCAAAAATCTGTCCGGGAAGAAAATGTCTGCTGCCGATAGCCAGAGCTGCTTTTGCTTTTCTGTAGCTGTCTGTCAGCGCAGACGCTGACGAAACCGGCTGGCCGATTCCTGCAATACTCGTGAGGCCCGCTTCGCTTTCAAGCGTCTCAACAGCGGCTGCAGTGTATTCATATACTTCATCCTGATCCCGCCGGTTTGTCTGCATGATCAGTGCGATTTCCATACCGTCCATAAACACAATACGATCCTTCTTCTCCAGCGGAAACAGTTCCATGATTGCGCGCCTGTCCGGCGGAAAAGGCACATGAAAAAGGACCACACAGTATTCTTCCTGCGTACCGATTCCGGCTCTCCTCATCGTCTCCGGATCCGTGTTCCCTTTCAGCACTTCCCGTACTGCGTCTTCCTCCGTCTGCCCTTCGCCCTTTGTTTTCGTCAGAACCAGGCTTCTGAACAATCTGGCGTTCTCATCCCCCGCATCACAGAAATAGACATGATTCCCGTCATAGTAATAGCAGGCGCCGTCTGCCCGGATAAACCTTTCTCCGCTGTTCTGCAATGCCTCCTGAATCTCCGGGCTGAGATCGGAGAATGATCCGATATGAACAAGCACGCTTTCCGACATGACTGGATCCTCCCCTTTCTCTGTTCTTTACAATAATAGCCAACACAGGCAGCTTCGTCAAGTTTGCAGGAAACCGTGTATTGAATTCGTTCTATATTCGGATATATAATCTTTTTGAAATGATTCAGGAAGGATTCGGTTCCATGAGATTCAAGAAGCGTCTGTTTTGCTTTCTGACCGTTCTGTCGTTCCTTTCCCTGTCTCCGGCCTATGCTTCCTACGGCACCTTTGCCTTTGAGGACGAGCGTTTCCAGGGTGATTACTCCACTGAAAACCTGGACCGGATTATTCAGGAATACGAACTGTATGACAGCTGGTACTGGACAACCGCTCCATTTATCGTGCAGACTTTTCACGGAGCGGAAAACGCTCCGGGATGGACAGATACTTCCGTCATCCGGAGAGGCGGAAGCGGATACAAAAAAAACACCTACGGGTGCCGCTGGTTATCCAACAAGGTGATTCCCGAACTGCCCAAGCTTGGATACGGCGAATGCTTTGGCTTTGCGCAGTTTATCGGCTATCTGCTTTCCGGTGAATATAACCTGTATAAAAACTGGAAGGTTTTCAGAAATCTGGACGCTGCCGGCGGCCTGAAACCGGGGGATGTTTTCCGTACGGAATTTGAGGCGAAAGGGAAAAAATATGCCCACAGTGCGGTAGTATACTCCGTGTCCGAAACCGAAATTCTGTTTATGCAGGTCTCCGGAGGAACCTATAACCGTATTTATGTCGGGACAGGCTTTCAGGACGGATACCACAACCTCCCGACCACAGCTGAGGAGATCAGCAAAATTCCGAATTTCAAAATCTGCCGGTCTCCGGATAACTGCAATACCGACTGATATAAATAGGACCCCGGGCTACTGCCCGGGGTCCTCTGCATCCGGATCTTATTTGTTCAGGATGGTCTTCTCCGTTTCCTTGTCGAAGAAGTGCAGATGGTTTGTATCGAAAGCGATCTTGATCTTGTTGCCGGCGCGGCTGGAAGTTCTGGGATCAACACGGGCAATGATGTTTCCGTCTTTGCCGGTAGTGCTCAAGTACAGGTAGGTCTCGGAACCCATCAGTTCGGTAACTTCCACGTCCACATCGATTGTCGCGGTGGAGAACTCAGCAAGCTTCGCTTCGTCATCGGAGATGTTCTCAGGACGGATGCCCATCACAACGTCCTTGCCGATGTAGCTTTCATCCACGAACTTGGAGATCTTCTTCTCGGGAACAACGATCTTGTTCTCGCCGAACAGAGCGACGACATCCTGTCCCTGGCGTTCAAGCTTGACGTTGAAGAAGTTCATCTGCGGGCTGCCGATGAATCCGGCAACGAACTCATTGGCCGGATAATCATACAGGTTCTGGGGCGTATCCACCTGCTGCACGACGCCGTCCTTCATAACGACGATACGGCTCGCCATGGTCATAGCTTCGGTCTGATCGTGGGTAACGTAGATGAAGGTTGTCTGCAGCCGCTGATGGAGCTTGGTGATCTCGGTACGCATGGCAACGCGCAGTTTCGCGTCCAGGTTGGACAGAGGTTCGTCGAAGAGGAAGACCTTCGGTTCACGGACGATGGCACGTCCCAGAGCAACACGCTGACGCTGGCCGCCGGAAAGGGCCTTCGGTTTACGGTTCAGCAGGTGAGCGATGTCCAGGATCTTGGCGGCTTCTTCCACGCGGCGTTTGATCTCATCCTTGGGAGTCTTGCGCAGTTTCAGGCCGAACGCCATGTTATCGTAAACGGTCATGTGGGGATACAGCGCGTAGTTCTGGAACACCATGGCGATATCGCGGTCCTTGGGAGCGACGTCGTTGACCAGTTTGTCGCCGATGTACAGTTCGCCGTCGGAGATTTCTTCCAGACCGGCGACCATGCGCAGGGTGGTGGACTTACCGCAGCCGGAAGGACCGACCAGAACGATAAACTCCTTATCTTCAATGTCCAGGGTAAAGTCGCTGACAGCCGTTACGTTGCCGGTATAGACCTTGTAAATGTGCTGAAGGGATACACTTGCCATTCTTTCTTCCTCCTTAATCATTCCGGAACGAATTCCTGATACGCATATTATACGCATGCAGGCGCAAAATAGAAATGGACTGTTTTCACAAGCATTCGCCGGTTTATTTGTGCAAAATGACCAAAGACCGGCCATCCTTTACCGGTGATTGCGTATTTCGTTTCTTTCAAGCCGGATATTGTTGATCAGTTCACTCATCTTCCGGTCCGTTTCCGCCAACAGGGAATCGATATAGTCCAGCGTATTCTTGTGCAGGTTAGCCGCGTCGGCTTTTGCGTTTTCACGCAGCTCCTCGCTTTCCACACGCGCGCGGCGCACGATATTTTCCTCTTCAACCAGTTCCTGTGCTTTCTTTTCGGCGTCCTGCACAATACGCTGGGCTTCTGCCTTGGCGGCTTCCACACAAGCCGACGCCTCCTGACCGGCACGGTCCATCAGCGAATTCGCCTCCTGGTTTGCCTGTTCCATCATCTGGCGGGATTTTTGCGTGGCGTCGTTCACCATATTCTGAGCCTGGGCGTTCGCACTCTCGAGGATTTCCGTACGTTTCTGCTCCGTCTCGGTGCGGATTGTCTCTTCTTCCTCCACAATCCTGGCGGCGATTTCCACCGTCTTTGGCAGATTGTCCTTCAGATACTCCAGCTGCGCGGTCATGATGCTGCGGTTGACAATGCATGTTTCGCTGTTGATCAGCGTTTTCCTTGCGCCTTTCAGCTGCTCCTGGAGCGCCTGGACTGCATTGAGGCAGAGCTGCGCGCTGTTGATTTCATTGGCCATAACAGATCCTCCTTTATAATACCTCTTTCACCGGTTTCAGCCATTTTTTCAGGTCTCTGCGGATACATCCGGGTACAAACGGTGTGTAGTCGCCTCCGAAAGAAGCTATTTCACGTACAGCTGAGGAAGAAACATCACCCCATTTGTCCGACGCCGGCAGAAAAACTGTCTCCATCCCCGGATTCAGCCTTCGGTTGACGGCAGCAGCAGTCATTTCCGCTTCAAAATCGGAAGCATTCCGTATTCCGCGGGCTACCACGGATCCCGGGTGCGCCGCGGCGTAATCCGCCAGCAGCCCGTGCCATAATTCCACGTCCACATTCCTGATACCCGCGCACGCCTTCCGGATCAGCTTCACTCTTTCTTCACTGGGAATACAGCCGGCCTTCGCGCGGTTGATCATGACGGTAACCGTAACTTTATCATACATGGACGCCAGCCTTCTGATCAGATCCAGATGGCCGCAGGTGATCGGATCGAAGGATCCGGGATAAATACAACTTCTCATTTCTGTTCCTCCGGTTCGGGCAAAGCATCAGCGGATCGGGACAGCTTCAGGAAAGACATTCCGCAGAAACCCCATTTCCGCTCGTCCGTTTTCACAAAGCGCTCTCCGAACAAAAAATCACTGTCTGCTTCGTGCTCCACAATCACCAGTGAATCTTCCCTGATAACCGGAACAAGCGCTTCGGAAACTTCCCGAAGATCTGTCATGCGGTACGGCGGATCAAGAAAAACGATATCAAAAACGCGTCCTTTGCTTTTCTGTGTTCCAATGGCGGTTTTCCAGTCGCAGCACATGATTTCCGCCCGGTCTGAAAACCCGAGGGACTCCGTGTTTCTGCGTTCAATGCGGTTTGCGTTTTTATCCAGATCGCACATAACCGCAAAGGAAGCGCCTCTGCTCAGTGCTTCAAGGCTCAGTGCGCCGCTTCCGGCAAAAAGATCGAGAACGACCGATGAAAAGATTCTTGTCTGCAGGATATTAAACAGGTTTTCCCGGACTCTGTCAAGGGTCGGCCTCGTGTTCCTTCCTTCCGGGGCTTCAATCCGTCTGCTGCGGGCGGTTCCGGCAATGATGCGCATGGAATGAAACCTCTTTCCTTCCTGTTCACAATCAGTTCAGCTGCTGGGGAGTCTTTGGAACATTGTTTTTTTTCTTCTGTCTTTCCCGCCGTTCCCTGGTCACTCTTTTGCGGGTATTGGCCGCAATTTCCGTATGCACCTGTTTTCTTCTGGAAGGGCCCTGAAGATATCCGGCTCCATACGCCAGCGCGGGCAGCAGCACCAGAACCGGGCTGATTCTTTCAATCAGCAGCAGGAGATCCCGGTTTTCCGTTCCGGCCATGGCGACAAACGGCATAATCGTCACCCGGACAAAAATACGGATGATGTCCAAAACACCCAGAGAGCCATTCTGCGAGTAGGCTGCAAGTCCTCCGCTGATCTCTGAACGCCGCATAAATCCATCCATCCAGGAGGGCAGCGTTCCGGCTGTTGTCATCTGCTTTTCCGCGGTGAAAGCCAGCAGAAGCGCCGGAATAAAGAATACCGCGGATCCGATCAGTCCGATAATGAACCCTTTGCATTTATGAAACGGTATCTTCCTTTCATTCTGCGTGATATCCAGTCCCTTTTCATTATGCTGGTATACAATTTCACCCCGCGCAACCGCGTCAGTGCCCAGATCCGCTCCCCTGCTGAAAAGGATCAGCAGAACCGCCGCTTCCACCACGGTATTGATCACGACCCGGAGAATATCCGACTTTACGCCTGCCATGGAGCAGACAATAAAAGTTATAAAAACGATCATGACCATAATCCCGAAAAACTTCAGCGCCTGCCGGAATGTATTCTCGTCTGTCGGTGCCCCCGTCACAAAAGGTTTGGTTTTCTCGGGAAGCTTTGTTTTTTTTGCCATGGTTTATTCCCCCTTGCAAGTAACTTCGGGATTTTCAAAAACCCGTTCCACACGGCTGCCGACGCTCAGCAGGATCTCATAGCTGATCGTCCCGCTCCATTTTGCGATATCCTCTGCGGTAATGCGTTCATTGCCGTCAGTACCGATCAGTACGACTTCATCCTCTGTCCGCGCTTCCGGAATACCGCTGATATCCGCAAGCATCTGGTCCATACAGATCCGCCCGATAATTTTCGCCCGTTTGCCGCGGATCAGTACTTCCGCCTTTTCACCTGCTGCACGGTGATACCCATCCGCATACCCGCACGTGACGGTTGCCACGCGCATATGCTTCTCTGTCCTGAATGTTCGCCCGTAGCTGATATATTCACCTTCCGGAAGTTCCTTGATATAGCTGATTTTTGCGGTCCACCGCATGCACGGCTCCAGTTTCAGGTCTCTTTCCGCTACAGGCGGATATCCGTACAGACTGATGCCTGCCCGTACCATGCCCAGCGCGTATTCGGGTCTGCGGTGAATCGCCGCGGAATTGGAACAGTGGAGGAGAAGCCTTTCCGGCAGACAGGACGTCAGCTGCAGAAATTTCTGAAACTGCTGCTCCGTATATTCCATTCCTTCCGGTCCGTCATCCGCGTCGGAAAAATGTGTAAACGCGCCGGTCAGCAACACATGTCCGGAAGATTTGATTTCATCCGTAACTGCTTTCAGCTCTTCTTCCGTACGCACCCCGATTCTGCCCATACCTGTATCAATCTTCAAATGGACTTCGGTCTGTTTGTTTTGTTCCGCGGCCGCCATTTCGCACAGGTGTACCATTTCTGCCGAACAGACTGTCTGAATCAGTCCTTCCGCAACGCCTTCCGCCGCGTCTTCCGCAGTTACGGCGCCGAGCACCAGAATCGGAACAGCAATCCCGTTTTGCCGGAGCTTTGTTCCTTCAGCTACGGACGCAACCGCCAGCATATCCGCCCCGCCCTCAATAAAAGCGCGGGCAGCTTCGAAAAAGCCGTGGCCGTATGCGTCTGCCTTGACAACCGCCATCACCTTGACCTGCGGCGCTACGGTGCCGCGGATTTTTTCCATATTCTTCCGCAGCAGGTCTGTCCGGATAACGCGTCGGTTTCTCGGGTGCAATTCAATCACTTTCCTTTCGCCCGTATTTCCGCTTCGTGCCGGTGAATCTGATCGTTAAGCAGATTGATATCACCGCAGCCCATGGTCAGCACAAGATCTCCCGGCTGCCAATGCGTCCGCAGCCATTGCTCCGTATCGTCAAACGAAGGAGTCCACCTGGCATCGATCCCGTTCCGGACCATTCCATCGACGAGCATTCCGCTGTTCAGGTCTCCCGGATCCTTTTCCCTGGCTGCGCAGATATCCGTAATCAGTGTATAATCCGCTTGTTTCGTGCAAGTAAGATACTGGTCAAACAGCGTCCTTACCCGGCTGAAAGTATGCGGCTGCATAACAGCCCAGAGTTTTCCCCTGCACCGCTTTCTCGCGATGGAAAGCGCGTTCCTCATTTCCGTGGGATTATGTCCGTAATCGTGGAATATTTCCACACCGTCGATTTCGTCGGTCTTTTCAAACCGCCTGTGCGCTCCGGTGAAATGCTTCAGCACCCCGGCGGATGTTTCCGGGGAAACGCCCAGCTCCGCCGCAGCTGCGATGGCCGCCAGTGCGTTCATCAGATTGAATTCACCGGGAATACCCATCTGTACCCGAACAGGTGCGCCGTCCCCGCGGCGGAGCAGAAAGCTGGCCCGTCCCTGGTCGTCTTCCGTGATCTCTTCGGGTTTCCAGTCGTTCCCGGAGCCGAAGCCGAAATAAACCTTCCTGCAGCTGATCTTTTCCATCTGCCGCCGGACCCGCGGATCATCGCCGTTTCCAATGGCCGCGCCGTTTTGCGGAAGCAGCCGGAGATACATTCCGAAGGTTTCCTCAATTTCATCCAGATCCTTATAGCAGTCCAGGTGATCGGCGTCGATATTCAGCACCACAGCCACTGTGGGATGCAGCTGGAGAAAGGAACGGTTGAACTCACACGCTTCGGCAATAAAAATGTCGCTGTGGCCGACTCTCGTGCTTCCTCCAATAGCGTCCAGGCGGCCGCCGATATGAATGCTCGGGTCTTTGCCGGACTCAAGCAGAATCTGGCTGAGCATGGATGTGACGGTTGTTTTCCCGTGGGCGCCGCAGATACCGACTGCTTTTCCGAATCCTTCCATCAGCTGCCCCAGCAGGACAGCACGCTCTATGGAAGGAATGCCGAGTCTTTCCGCTTCAGCTCTTTCCGGATTATCCGCCGGGATCGCCGCGGAATAAACCACGAGATCGGCGCCGCGCACGTTCTCCGGTCTGTGGCCGATCATAACTTCGCCGCCTTTTTCCCGTACATGATGAATCAGGTAACCTTCGTCCCTGTCGCTTCCTGAAACGCGGTATCCCTGGTCGATCAGCATTTCAGCCAGACCGCTCATGCTGCTCCCGCCGATACCGATCAGATGGATCCGTCCGCCTTTGTGATCTCTGATCTGTGTGCTCTTATTCATATCCGCTGTACCGCTGTCCTTCCGTGGGTATATTCATTCAATGACGATCCTCGGGTTTTCCCGGCTCTGCCGGTACATAACAAATCTTCTTCCAATCTGCTGAATGGGTTCCGCGCCGGTCCGTTCACACAGAATGGTCAGCGCTTCCCTCGCGCCGACCGGTGAACCCTGCTGAACACATCCCTTGATCAGTTCCCGGGCCTCCAGCGCGTCGTAGCATTCCTTGACCGTATTGTCCGTAATCCCGTCTTTCCCGATGTAAAGAATCGTTTCAATCGTATTGGCCATCGCCCTGAGTTTTGCCCGCTGTTTTCCGGTCATAAAGCACCCCGCCTTTATTCTATAAAATCAAATTCCATATCCGCGATCCGGACGGTGGCTCCTTCGCCGGCGCCTTCAGCGCGAAGCGCATCGATGACTCCCATTTTCCGCAGCATTCTGTGGAACCAGTTCAGGCTTTCCTGATCGTTGAAATTGACACTTTCGATCAGCCGTTCCATGCCCAGGCCGGTAACTTCGAACACCGGACCGTCCATAACGATTTCGAATGAGTCCTGTCCGACTGAAATCTCGTCTCCGTCGGCTTCCTCCTGATAGTGCAGGATCGGTGGAAGCGTCTCCAGCATCCGTGCTGTTTCGTCCAGCAGCGCGTCAAAACCCTGATGTGTTGCAGCGCTTACTGCAAACACCTTGCATCCCATCCCGCCGGCCAGTGCCCGCATCCTTTTCAGGTTTTCCTCCGCGCCGGGCAGATCTGTTTTGTTGCATACGATAATCTGCGGCAGCTCGGAAAGATTCCCGTAATGGTCCAGCTCCGTGTTGATCTGGTCCAGGTCATCCAGCGGATCCCTGCCTTCGCTGCCGGAAATATCCACTACATGAAGCAGAAGTCTCGTCCGTTCGATATGACGGAGAAAATCATGTCCGAGGCCCGCTCCGTCCGCGGCTCCCTCAATCAGTCCCGGAATATCCGCCAGTACAATATCCTTCCCGAAACGCCGTACAATACCAAGATTCGGTGTAAGTGTTGTGAAGTGGTAATTCCCGACTTTAGGCCGTGCGCTGGTAACAACGCTCAGAATAGAGCTTTTGCCCACATTCGGATAACCGATCAGCCCTACGTCGGCAATTGTTTTCAGTTCCATCCGCAGCGTACGAACCTGCGTTTTGATGCCCGGTTTCGCGAAATTCGGCGCCTGTCTCGTGGGCGTTGCGAAATGCCGGTTTCCCCAGCCGCCTTTACCGCCCTTCAACAGTATCCTGCTTTCACCGGGCTGATCCATGTCCGCGAGGATTTTCCCTGTATCGTCGTCCCGGATCACCGTGCCCACCGGGACCTTGATCACCAGATCTTCGCCGTTCTTCCCGCTGCAGTTGTTGGAAGATCCGTCCGCGCCGTTTTCGGCTGTGTATTTGCTCTTGTAGCGGAAGTCCAGCAGTGTATGACTGTTTTCGTCAGCGAAAAAAACGATATTGCCGCCCTTTCCGCCGTCCCCGCCGTCCGGTCCGCCGTTCATGACATATTTTTCCCGGTGGAAGGACGCGGAACCGTTTCCCCCGTTGCCTGCCTTCACAGTGATTTTAACCTGATCCACAAAATTGCTCATATCTTCCCCTTGCTTAAATCAGTTTCTCAGCGAATGCAGCGGTGCCGGAATCCGGCCGCCCCTGGCGATAAACCTTTCATTGCTTACGGCATTCACAGGCATGACAGGCGCGTACCCGAGCAATCCCCCGAATTCCACCAGGTCTCCGGCTTTCTTGCCGACCGCGGGAATCAGGCGCACCGCTGTTGTCTTGTTGTTTACGATGCCGATCGCCGCTTCATCCGCAATGATTCCGCTGATGGCTGCCGCCGAGGTGTCCCCGGGCACCGCGATCATATCAAGTCCCACGGAACAGACGCAAGTCATCGCTTCGAGCTTTTCCAGGGTCAGTGCGCCTTTCGCCGCCGCCTCGATCATCCCGATATCCTCACTCACGGGAATGAACGCTCCGCTCAGCCCGCCAACATGGTTGCTGGCCATCACACCACCTTTTTTGACCGCGTCATTCAGCAGTGCGAGTGCTGCGGTGGTACCGGGTGCGCCGACGGTTTCCAGTCCCATTTCTTCGAGAATCCGGGCGACCGAGTCCCCTCTGGCAGGTGTCGGCGCCAGGCTTAAATCCACGATTCCGAACGGGATGTTCAGGCGCTGGCTTGCTTCCCGTGCAACCAGCTGGCCGACCCGTGTAATCTTGAAAGCTGTCTTCTTGATGGTTTCTGCAATAACATCAAACGGCTCACCGCGGACGGATTCAAGCGCAACCTTTACAACGCCCGGTCCTGAAACGCCGACGTTTATGGCGCATTCCGGCTCTCCGACGCCGCAGAAAGCACCGGCCATAAAGGGATTGTCTTCCACCGCGTTGGCGAAAACCACAAGCTTTGCGCAGCCCAGTCCGTCCTGCGCGGATGTTTTCTCCGCAGTCTCCTTAATTATTTCTCCCATTTCCCGTACGGCATTCATATTGATGCCCGTCCGTGTAGATGCCACGTTTACGCTGGAACACAGCAGACTGGTCTCGCTGAGCACTTCCGGAATGGACGCCAGCAGCCTTTCGTCCGCAAGTGTTGCTCCTTTATGCATCAGTGCGGAATATCCGCCGAGAAAATTCACGCCTACTTCCGCCGCGGCCTTGTCCAGCGCCTTTGCGATGGGCCTCGGATCAGCCTGGCAGATCAGACTTACCGGCGTGACGCTGATCCGCTTGTTGACAATCGGTATCCCGAATTCCCTTTCGATTTCCTCACCGGTGTGTACCAGTTTTTCCGCGCGTCTGCATATTTTTTCATACACTCTGTCCGCGCATCTGTCCGCGTCGGAATCCGAACAGTCCAGCAGATTGATCCCCAGCGTGATGGTGCGTATGTCGAAATTTTCTTCCTGTATCATGCGCATCGTCTGGAGAATTTCACCTGTCTCAATCATTATTTCTTCCCCCGTCAGATTCTGTGCATGGCGTCAAAGATATCCATCCGCTGCATATGAATGGTCATGTTCAGTTCATCCCGCACAGGCTGGAGGCGCCTGTCGATCTCCTCAAAGGTGAGTTTTGCGCCGTCCAGGTTCACCACCATCATCATTGTGAAATATCCGTCCAGAATCGTCTGCGTAATATCAAGAATGTTGATATTCATTTCATAGAGCTTCGTCGCTACTCTTGCGATAATCCCGGTTGTATCGAGTCCGGTTACGGAAATTAATGCTTTCGTCATCTCATTTCCTCCGATACATATTTATTCATATTATTATATTTCCCCGTGCCTTTGTTTGTCAATTTTGCTTTGACAGTTGAGTTGCTTTAACAGTTTGACAAGTTACGGCTTTCCATCGAATTGACATTATGGTATAATATTATGGTTAATTCGTTTTTCGGAGGGATGGACTTTGGTGGAAAAACTGGTACTTGCTTCCTGTTCTCCCCGCAGAAGCGAATTGCTCACTCTGGCGGGTATTCCTTTTGAAACTTTCGCCCCGGATGTGGATGAATCCTGTTCCCTGCCTGTCGGGGAAGCGGTGGCTGAACTGTCAGCCCGCAAAGCAAAAGCGGTGAGCTCACATTTCCCTGGCCGCTTTATTCTCGCTGCTGATACGCTTGTCGCAGCGGACGGTGAATCGCTTGGCAAACCCCGCAGCCGGGAGGACGCCGCCCGTATGCTTCATCTGCTTTCCGGCCGGACGCATCAAGTATACACCGGCGTAAGCGTGCTTTCCCCTTCCGGCTCGCTCCTGACAGAAGCTGATCAGTCTGACGTCACGTTCTGTACCCTCACAGAAGAGGAAATCCGCATGTATGTGGATTCCGGGGAGCCTATGGATAAAGCCGGCGCCTATGCGCTGCAGGGGCGCGCTTCTCTTTGGATTACCCGCCTGGAAGGCAGTTATTCCTCCGTGATCGGACTGCCGCTTTATCTTGTCAGAACAATGCTTCTTCGCAGCGGGTACCGTTTTCTGCCTTCCGTATGATCCCTGAATGAACTGGAAAAGGATGGTATTGATATGCCTTTTTGGGCTCCTGATATTGGAATTGATCTCGGCACGGAAAACGTCAGCCTTTATGTCCGCGGCCGGGGCGTTGTAATTTCCGAGCCGGCACTTGTAGTTCTGGACCGGGAGGACCGCCATACGGTACAGGCTGTAGGAGACGAAGCCGGTTTCCTTCTGGGCCGTTCTCCGGATCGTCTGACTCCGGTGTATCCGATCCGCAATGGCCTGGTAGCCGATTTCGATATTGCGGAACTGATGCTGAAATACTTTTTCCGCAAAGCGATTGGCGTTTCCTACCTCGGCAAACCCCGTGTCATCGTTTCCGTTCCGTGCAATCTGGACGATGTAAACCGGAAAGCGCTGACTGAAGCGATCCGCTACGCGGGAGCAAAGCACGTATTTCTCATTGAAAAGCCTTTCGCTTCCGCTATCGGCACAGGTCTGCCCGTTTACGATCCTGTCGGGAACCTTGTTGTGGATATCGGCGCGGGTACAACGGATGTTGCCGTCATCTCGCTGGGCGGTCTTGTGGTTTCCCAGAGCGTGCAGGTCGGCGGCAATAAGTTTGATGAGGCACTCATGGATTATCTGCGGAAAGAATGCAGCATTCTTGTCGGCAGCCAGACCGCGGAAAATATTAAAAAGGATCTTGCGTCCGCTCTGCCGGTGGAGGAAAACCGCTCGATTCTGGTGCGCGGCATCAGTCAGCTGAACACATCCGCAGGCACTGTATCCTTTACATCCGCGCAGGCCTATGAGGCTCTGAAAGGCCCCTGCAGTGCCATTGTCAAAGCAATTCGCTGGGTTCTTGAGCGAACGCCACCCGAGCTCGCTGCGGATATCATGCGGGGCGGAATCCATCTGACGGGCGATTCCGCGCGGCTCTTTGCGCTGGACCGCTACATTTCCGAGAATGTTGGTATTCCCGTTCTGCTTGCCCGTGATCCCGGCGACTGCTGTATTCTCGGGATCGGATACCTTACAGAAAACATACAGCTTGTTTCTCCGCAGAACAAGCGTGCCGAAAAACCGTCCTACAAGTAATGCTTCTGATTCCCGGTGCGGGGAGGTGAAAGAATGGCCAGATTTCATCGTGAGCAGAAACAGGAGAAGGATCCCCGTCCTGTCGCTCTGAACGATTTTATTTATGAGGATACGGATGATTCGTCGTCCGCACCTGTTTCAGATACGCCGGACGAAGCGGTCCGGAAGCTGCGCAGGCGGACCGTTCCTGAAACCAAAGACGCTGATTCCGCTGTGTCCGATACCGGTACAACTGAAAACCCGGACGACGTTCAGGATAATCCGCAGAAACAGAATAAGCGTAAAGTCTACTCCTCCGGAATCATGCTGGACGATAACCTGCAGCCTGTCCGGAAGCAGCGCCGTCCGCATCCTTTCCTCCGCGGGCTGATTCTTACGCTTATCACGCTGGCGCTTCTCCTGACGGCATTTTCATATGTTCTTCACAGCATCGTTCCGGAGTATTCAATTCTCGGCGCGCCTGAAAGTGCTATCAGCACCTTTTTCACCCCGATCCAGTCTTTCTTCTCAGGCATTTCCGAATCGGTCGCGGATTATTTCCGTTCCATGAAGCTGCGGAACAATATAGAGACTGAATACAATGCCCTGCGGGCAGAAAACGAACAGCTCGTCTATAAAGCGATGCTTGCTGACGAACTGCAGCAGACGCTTTCCCAGTACGAGGATCTGTCCGATGAAATCACCGCAAACAGGAACATGCGTCCCATTGTCGCCACCGTTATCGGCCGGTCGGACGCGAATTATTTCTCCACGATGACCATCAACAAAGGCACAGCGGACGGCGTGGAGGATTATATGGCAGTTACTATTTCTGGTGCGCTTGTCGGGTATACGGAAAACACGCAGGCCAACAAATCCACCGTTCGTACGGTCATTGATTCCGATGCTTCCATTGCCGCGCTGATCCAGTCTTCCAGGGACCAGGGTACGATCCGGGGCACGCTGGGTATCAACGGAACTCCGATGTGCCGGATGTACTACCTTCCGGATGACAATCTGCCGCGGCCCGGAGACCTCGTCGTCACTTCCGGCGTCGGTCTTTCCTTTCCCAAAGGGATTCCGATCGGTGTCGTCCGGGAAAGCACCCGCGGCATGGACGCCAACAAGCAGTATATCGTTGTGGAGCCGAAAGTAGACTTTCAGCATCTTGAATACGTGATTGTACTGTGCTACAAGCCAAAGGCCGAAGCTGTCGAAGGCCGCGAAAACGGAAGGACCGTTATTGACCTCGTTCCCCTTGAAAGCGCCAGGCCGTCGCCGGAGGTGCCACAGATCGCCGCTTCGCTTTTCGATGAACCGACCGCAAGCCCCTCCGCATTGCCCTCTGCAAGTCCTTCTGTATCGCCTGACGGTACATCCGGACCCGGCGCCGAAGAAACCCCGTCTGCTTCATCAGAACCCTCTGAAACGCCATTGATGACACCGGACAGCAGCGTAACTGCTGAACCCTCCTCCACCGAAACCGTCTATGAATATACAGTTGTAAACTTCGGAGGAGATCCGACGCCCACACCATCGCCCACTCCCGCTCCGACAGCCACGCCGTATTTCACTCCGGATCCCGGCGGGATGACTTTCGAGGAGGATGATTGATGTGCAGACCGGATTTGTAAGAAAGTACGTCGTCTTCCTGTTCCTCGTGTTCTCGGGTTATTTTCTGGAGGTCTGTGTAATGCCGTATATAAAGATTTTCGGCGTTACACCGAATCTTCTGTACGTTGTCATCGGAATTGTGACGGTAGCGTACGGAAAGCTGCGCGCTTTCTGGGTCGGCCTGATTTACGGCATCCTGATGCAGACCATGCTTCCTTCCGTCACGTTTCTGAATCTGGCCCTGTATTCCCTTTCCTCCCTGTTCTGTTCCTTCGCCTTTGCGGATAAACCACTCAAAACCCTGGAATACGAGCGGGTGGTGAACCGCCAGCGCAGGGAAATGCCTCCATGGCTGCGCACTGTGCTTTGCACGATGCTGAACACACTGATTTATGAAACCGTCCAGATTACCTATATTTATCTCGGCGGCTCAGTGCTGACGGTTTCCCATTTTCTCCGCGGCATAACGGATGTAATTCTCACATCCATTCTATGCCTGATTCTTCAGTTCCCAATCCGTCTGGCCATTTTCGGACGTCACCGGAACCGCCCGGTTCTCCGCCCGGCGCCTGTTGTTTTCAGCAAGAACTGAAAAACGGAAAAAAGCCTGTGAAAGGAGTGAAAAGATATGGAGACAGGTGAAAAGAAAGCAAAAAAAAGTGCTGAATTCTGGCGTTACGCGGCGTTTCTGATTGTATTGTTCATCATCTTTATCTGGCTTGTTTCCGGACTGATCAATCTCCAGCTCCGCCAATCCGATATGTTTAAAGAAAAAGCTGAATCAACACGTACATATACGATTGCTCTGCGCGGAAAACGCGGCTCCATTTCCACTTCCGACTCCGTCGTGATGGCGGAGGATGAACTCATCTATAACGTCACATTCCAGAAGGACGCCTCCGCGAACTCGAAAGCGCTGTACAGACAGTATACGCAATCCATCATTGAAACCATTGATATTATTGAGAAAAACGGCGGAACCATGGCAATCAGCTATGTGATCGAACGCAGTCCGGAAGATGGAAAATGGGTTTTCAATTTCGGCACCGGTGTCTCCGAATCCGTCCTTACAACCCGCGAAACGATGTGGCGTAAGAATAACTATGCGACAAGTTCGAAATACAAAACCGCAGCGGACTGCATAGAACAGCTCCGGACCAGATACCAGATTGATCCGGATACGCCTGAGGATCTGATGCTGAAAATCATGGCCATCTATTCGGAAATGCAAATGAACATCTTCAATTCCCAGCCGATCGTCATCGCAAAGGACGTTCGTTATGAAACCGTTATTGAAATAGAAACCCGTTCCATGGTGCTTCCGGGAATGGGAATTCAGGTCGGCACAAAACGCGTCTATCCCCGTTCTACGCTCGCGTCCCAGATCATCGGATACACGGGGGCGATTCCTTCCCGGTCCATGTGGCTGAGTCTGAACGCGAAAGGCTATTCCTACAACGATACCATCGGCCGGGACGGCATTGAATCCTCCATGGAAGACTGGCTCACCCAGAATTCCTCTCTGCGCAAAGGTTCCAGGGTTGTGGAACGCGATCAGATGTCACGCGTTGTCCGGGAACTCTCCTCCACAGATCCCCAGGACGGAAACAACGTCAAACTGACGCTCAACGCTTCCTATCAGCAGATGGCGGAGCGCTGCCTGGCTGAAAACGTCAATTCCACCCGGGATCTGCAGGAAACGAGGCTTGCGTCCGAAGCCTGGCGTGAAGCAAACAAGGCAGATATTCACAGCAGAAACTGGGGAAAATTTCCGCTGGCTCTGGCCGAACACGGCTGTCTGATCGTCCTGGATATGCAGTGCCGTGTGCTGGCCTTTGCGAACTATCCGACCTATGACCTGAATGCCCTTGTTGCCGGCGGCAAGGATGCCATGGCCATTCTGGGTGATTCCCGGAATCTTCTCCTGAATTACGGCATCCACGCGCGGGGTACCCCCGGTTCAATCTTTAAGATGGTTACAGCCATGGGCGCGCTCTCAACCGGCGAACTGAAGCCTACTGAGCGCATTTCCGATATGGGTTATTTCACAAAATACAACGCCGACCTTACGACCGCGCCGAAGTGCTGGATCAGTAAAAACCTTATTTACAAGCACGCGAACCAGACAATTATCGACGGTCTTTCCCATTCCTGCAATTATTTCTTCTATACGCTGTCAGACAGGCTGGGGCCGGAACGGCTGTACCGTTACGCTTCTCTCTTCGGCCTGACTTCCAAAACAGGCATCGACCTGCCCGGTGAAGTGCGTTCTGTGGTAGGTTCCCAGAACACACTGTACGATCCCTCCAAGCCTGTGAATGAAGCGAATCAGGATACATCTCTGCCGATCATCGTTTTCAACTCCATCAAAAAGCATCTCCGCAACTGCGGTGCTTCCCGGAATATCGATTATGATGACGAACGCCTTTCCATCTGCGCAAAACGCCTGATGGACATGGCTGTAAACTACAACGAAAGCGACTGGCTTGACAATATGCGCACGATCCTGATGGAAGAACTGAACATGACCAAGGATATGGTTTACCTTCAGTCCGTGATCGGCGATACTTACAATTACATGAACGACATCAAATGGGGCGGCGGCCAGACGATACTGACCGGAATCGGCCAGTCGGTTACCGTTCTGACGCCGATTGCGGTCGCCCGTTACGTATGTACAGTCGCCAATGGCGGTTATCTGTACAATGTGTCCCTGATTGATTCCATTACTTCCCCCGAAGGCGAAATTCTTTCCCAGCGCGAGCCCACGCTGATCCACAGGCTGGATTACGCAGATGAATATCTTCCCCTGATCCAGGAAGGCATGAAAGGCGTGGTTGACGAATCCGGTACCGCTGCGAAGTATTTTAAAAAATATCCCTATACCAATGAAATCGCCGCGAAAACAGGAACCGCTCAGGTTACCTCCATCGACCTTGAAAATAATTCCTGGTTCGTTTGTTTCGCTCCTTACGAGAACCCTGAAATTGCTGTTGTCTGTTTTATTCCGAACGGCTATTCCGGTTCTGAAGCCTGCAAGGCGCCGCGCGATTTTATTCAGTGGTACCTGGATCAGAAGGAACTTCGCAGCGTGAATTATGACCTGCCCTATGGCAATTCCATTGCTCCCTGACCGGAGGAGGTGTCTTTGTTGTCGCAGTCTGTTCTCATCACTTCCGGCAAAGGCGGCGTCGGAAAGTCAACCCTGACCGCCAATCTCGCAGTTGCACTGGCACGCCGCGGTTTCTCCGTCGTTGTCATCGACGCGGATATTGGCCTTCGTGCGCTGGACGCCCTGCTCGGTCTTGAAAATTCCGTGGTTTATGATCTGATCGACGTGATCAATAAGGAATGTGTACCGGAACAGGCCCTGCTGGAGGTTCCTGCTGTTCCGGGCCTCAGGCTTCTTCCCGCGGCTCAGTTTTCCCGTATCAGTTCCCTGGATTCCGGTCGTTTCCGAAAGCTGCTGAAGATACTGAAGCAAAGCTGCGATTATGTGCTGATCGATTCGCCTGCCGGTATCGAAAAAGGATTCCGGATACTGCTGAACGCTGTTCCTGACCAGTCTGTCCTGATCACCACCCCGGACAATCTGTGTGTGCGCGATGTGGAAAGGGCAGCTCAGCTTTTCGAAAGCAAGCACCTTCCGCGCCCCAGGCTGATCGTGAACCGGCTGGACGGAGAACTGGTCCGCCGCGGCGAGATGATGTCCGCAAAAACCGCCGCATCTGTTGTGGATCTTCCCCTGCTGGGAGAAATACCGGAAGACCCGGTCGTATACCGTGCACAGCTGCGCACCGCATTGTTCATTGACTACGACTGTCCTGCCCGGCGGGCTGTTCTCCGGATCGCCGCCCGGATCGCCGGCGAAACCATTTCCTTCCCGGAAATCGGAAAGGAACAGATTCCGTTCTGGCGCAGGTTTTTCCCGAATAAACTGAAGGAGGTTACGCCGCTTGACCGTCACTGAAGAGAACCGGCATTCCAGGGCGCATGTGGATATCATCCTGATTGCCCTTGTTTTCGGGCTGTCTCTTTTTGGTATTGTCGCCGTTTGCGTCGCCACTTTCTCTCCCGGTTCAGATCCTGACACCTCCTTCCTGAACCATATTTTCGAATCGTCCTACGCCACGCGCCAGTGCGTCTTCATGCTGCTGGCTCCCCTTGTGGTCGGTGTAATTATGGCGTTTCCGTACGATATGCTGCGCCAGCGCGCTGAACTGTTCTACTGGATTTCCTTTGTTCTGCTGACCGTCACAACCGTTTTCAACCGCGCGCAGGGCGTAAAAGCCTGGCTGGATATTCTATGGGGCTATACAATTCAGCCCTCGGAATTCGCGAAACTGGCAATGATTCTGATTCTTGCCAAAAGTCTGTCCCGACAGGATCGTCCGCTGTCTGATATGCGCTCCTTCATCCGGGTTTTTCTCATGGTTGTTGTCCCCGGCCTTGTTATCCTGCTGCAGGGTGAAACCGGTTCCCTGCTGGTGATCATCTTCCTTTTTGCGGTTATGATGTATTTCTCCAACGTTTCGCTGAAAACGCTCGGGATTCTGGCCGCCATAGCGATCCTCGGCATATTGTCCGTCTATGGCTTCATGAAAGCTACCGGATCCACGGATTACCGCCTTGCTCGTATCGCCGGCTGGCTGAATCCGGATATGTACGCCTCCGGTGACGCGTACCAGCAGACCATGTCCAAAATGACGATCGGTTCCGGGGGCTTCTCCGGAAACGGTATGTTTGTGGACGGAGCGATCTCACAGCTGAATTTCGTGCCCGCGGACTGGACAGACTTCATTTATGCGACAATCGGCGAAACCTGGGGATTTGTCGGGTGCACGTCCGTCCTCATTGTCTATATTCTGATTCTGCTGCGGATGCTTTATCTGGCCTGGTATACCAGAGATAAATTCGGCCGGCTGATCATCTGCGGCGTCATGGGAATGCTCCTGTTCCATGTACTGGAAAACATCGCGATGACGCTCGGTCTGATGCCGATCACGGGAATTCCGCTTCCGTTCCTTTCCTACGGCGGGTCCAATATGATGACGAACATGGGCGGCGTCGGTCTGGTTCTGAATGTAACCCGCAACCGTTCCGTTTCGATTCCCGTAAATACTCCCCAAACCCTGCATAATCCGTATCGGGTGCGCCTGCACTACCGCACCCGCGGCGGCTGATGCCAGGATAACATCGTTTCAGTATTTTGAGAAAGAAGGGAAATACCGTGAGCGACCTGTTCAATGAGGATTTTCTGGTTTCTTCTCCCGATTATTCCGCTGTAATGAATGAGAAAATAATCCCTGCCCTTGAAAAAAGCTGTGAAACCAGAACGCTGAACGGAAAAGATCGGCTGCCGCTTCACTGTTCTCTTTACCGCGCGGATAATTCCCGCGGAACGGTACTGGTATTGCACGGCTTTACGGAAAACGCCTATAAATATGCTGAACTCATCTGGTCTCTGCTGATGAACCGGTTCAGCGTCGTTGCATACGACCAGCGCGGCCATGGGCGTTCCGGACGTGTGAATGGCCTGAAGCATCCATCTTTAACGCATGTCGACCGTTTTGACGATTATGTGGACGATCTGAAGACGGTCTGTGATACTGTTCTTCCGGATTTTCCGAAACCATGGAGCATTTTCGCGCATTCCATGGGAGGCGCCGTCGCTTCCCTGTACCTGGAGCGCTTTCCGTCCACGTTTTCGCGGGCTTTCCTCTGCGCTCCCATGATCGCCCCGGCTACGGCGGGCATCCCGTCCGGTGCTGCCCTCTTTCTTTGCCAGGCAGCCTGCAGCCTTGGCTGCGGAAAACACAAGCCCTTTTTCATGAAATACTACAGCGGTCCGGAGGATTTCAGCACATCCTGCGCAACAGACCCTGCCCGTTTCGCCTGGTATGACAACATAAAACATTCCAGGCAGGATTTCTGGAATTCCGTTCCATCCTATCGCTGGACCGCGGAAGCCATTCGTGTGACTAAAAGTATCCTTGCCCAAGGTGCCCCTGAATCCATTGTATGCCCAGTTCTCCTGAGCACTGCGGATCATGATTTCTCTGTCATGCCGGATCCTCAGAAACAGTTTATTGACCGCGTCCCCAAAGGAAAGCACATCTTTGTCAAAGACTCCCGTCATGAAATCTTCCGTTCCGCGAATGAAGTGTTTTTCCCTTGGTGGCACACGGTTCTTTCATTCCTGAAGGAGGAAGAACAATGAAAAACAGAAATCAGCTTTTTTCCGTATGCTTTGTATGCGTACTCTTCATCTTCGCGGCTTTCATGGCCTGGTATATTCCATCCATGTCATCCGTTCTTGCAAAGACAGAGGAAACACGTTCAAACCTCAGCACCAGCCGCGGCCGGGAAAACAGGCAGCAGGATGAATATGACAAAGCAGCAGCCGAACTCCCGCTTGTCCTGGATCAGGCTGCTGAAAAGAAACCGCTGGCAGAGGAAGCTGAAAAGCAGGTCAATGAACTGAAATTGCGCAGAAAGGCACTCCGTGCGGAAAAACAGGCACTCGAAGAAAAACTTGCGGAAGCAGAACCGGCACAGGAGGGTTCAGACAATGAGTAAAAGTCAGAAAATCCTGCTCTCCGCAGTGTTGTTGATTGCCGTCATGCTGATCGTGGTATTCTCCGTACGATATTTTTCCGCCCGCCGCGACCTTTCTGTCCTGAAAACAGAACTGAGCGAAAGCACTGCCCGCTGGAAGCAGATCAACGAAGAGAAACTCGTTATACAAAAAGATCTGAAAGCAGCGCAGGAGGTGCTTCGCGACGCTGAACTGACAATTCAGGAATCAGAAGAACGTGTTGTCATTCTTGAAAACAGCATCGCTGATCTGGAAAAGGAAATCGCCGAACTGAATAAAAAATTGTCCGGCACTCAGCAGTAAGTCCTGCTTTTTCATCATTCTGTCCGCATTTCATTTTTTCATTGACAGATTTCCCTCTTTGTGGTAATATTTAAATGTTGCCGGGTTGTCCCGGCAGTATATCTGGGTGTGGCGCAGTTTGGTAGCGTGCTTGAATGGGGTTCAAGAGGCCGGAAGTTCGAATCTTCTCACCCAGACACTCGAAACCCTCGGAGAATAAAGGCTCCGAGGGTTTTCTGTTGCCTTCGATCCTTGTGCATTTTGCATGAAAATATGCAGAAACAGGGGGTTTTAGGCGCTTTTTCATATGCAGAATGATATGCAGAAAAAATGCGGCCTATTCGGCCGCAGTCGCCAGGAAAAGATCATTCACTTCCCAACCACAACTCAGAATATTTTTCCAGAACATCTACCAGGCTGGTGTAGCATTCCAGGTACCGCTCCTCCTTCCCTGTCGGAATCGAACTTGTCCGTTTCCAAATCCTTTTGTTGGGGAGGCTTTTCCTCTGGTTCAGCTCGTAATTCTTCAATGCATGGTCGCAAAGCATCGTCATGGCGTTCTTGACATCGAAGGACGAAAAGGACCTACTCAGCTCTTCGTCATTCTTAATTCCCAGAACATTTATCGCTCTTACATACTGTTCATACAGAAGATTCGACTTCTGTGTGCTCCTGTCCATTTCCTTGAGCTCCTTGCGGATCTGGACCAGCTCTTCTGGTGTAAACCTCTCAATCAATTCCAAGACCTCCCTTCAATGCCGCAATTGCACAGTCGGCCGTCTCATAAATCTCCTCTGAATAGGTCTGCTTCCAGTTGCCGCTGACCGTATCGTTGATACGGTGAACAATCCGGAACATTCCAAGGCTCTGCACTACCCGCCAGGACTCATAGATTCCGGCTTCCGGCTCGCGCTTCACGATAAAGTGCTCTCCCTGTACACTATCAATCACATAGCTCATCTGATCTCCCCTCCTACACAGTGAAAATGATCAATCCCGGGAACCAGCGCCAGAGCAGATCCGTTATCCCAAGCAACATGGATCTGACCGGCATCATCGACATTGACAATCGTCCCGCGGGTCCCAGGCCTGACGGCACGGATATCCTCCATGCCGTCGCACTCAACCCTGGTCCCGGTCGGATAGCAATTCCGGATCAGCTCTACCCACTTCTGGCTTTTGTTCAGCGCAGCACTTCTTGTCATCTTCGCACCTCCTCAGCATTTGAAAGCATATTCCCAGACAACGAAGGGATTCAGGACCTCCCAGAGGTTAATGCCGCCAACGTCATGCAGCGCACGGGCCTCGTTGCGGCACTTCTCGATGCTCTCAGCGGAGCATCCATGCCGGACCATCTTCCAGGCGAGCCGGAACAACTTGGTGGACTCTGCGCTGCACTTCATCCGGAGCGCATGCTCAATCTTGTACATGTCGCTGCGCTCAGTCGCCCGGACCAACTTTTTCCTGTAAACCGGCCTCTCAAAATCTCCGTCGAAAACATAATCCAGCTCGTACATCTTCAGGTCCTTTCTGCCGCCCTTTTGCCCGGGCGGCTGGGCTCATTCTATCAGGATCAGAACTCAATGAAATTGCTGAAGTTCCTTCTGCAGATTCTTAGCGCCTCTTCAAGGTCACGAGTGCTTGTCGCGATCAGCGTCCCAGTTGCCGGAATCGTGATACGGTCCCCTTCAAACCAGCAAACAATATAGGCGCTGTCGCCATTCACGATCATTCCGAGCTTCCTCATTCTCATCAATCCTTTCTGTCGGAATCAGGCGTCAATCCGTAATTACATCATAGAAGTCAAAACCGTCATCTTTCCAGGTGTTCATTCCGGTGCTGACATGGCTGGAAATGTCAATCCGCTTTGCGGTGACTCCAACGCACTTGAACTCGACCGGGCAGATCCAACGACCGTAAATCCACTTGCCGCCAGCCTTCTTAATCTCTTCTTTGATCTTGAAGGTGCTGCCAGTCAGAACGTACCCAACTCCGTCTTTTCCGCAGCCGTGTTCAGCGCACCGGAACTCGAATGTCTTGCGTTCGTACTCAGCCCTCTCGGCAGCGATCTCGTCCGCGTGTTCCGCTTCGTACTTCGCTCTCTCGGCGGCTTTCTTCTCCGCTTTTGCCCGCCGCCTGGCTTCCAGCTTCGCCCAGTATTCCGGAGTGTACTCTTTGACGGTCTTTGGGACGGCTCTCAAGCCAGAGCCGCCGCAAGCGAAGCAAACCCTTCCGGTGTTTATCCATTTGTCTGCCTCGCCGTATCCGGCACAACGCGGGCAAGTGAAATCAAAGTAAATCTTTGTGCCGTTCTTGTCCGTCCGGACATACTTGATGAGATCTGTCCTTGCCATCTGGGGCTCCTTCTCCCGGGGATTAGCCGCCCCGGGTCGGCAGTCAGTCAGCTCAACCAGCTTCCGTATCCGGCCGCAGGAGCCGGAATCGGAAGGTCCGGAACCATCGGCGGGTTAACCGGAGCGCGGCGGCGGCGCGGGCGGTCTCCAGGCTTCCGATCCGCAATCGGCTCAACCTGGGCAGCGGTGAAGAAGCAAGCTTCTTTCCGGAACATCGTCAGGCTCTTCTCGTCGGTGTCATTCCCGGCTTCGTCCTTGACCACCTTTTCGGAGCCCTTCCAGATCGGGAACCGGGCAATCGCATGCTCGCCTTTCTTCACGCTGAACCCCATGCCCTTCCAGCAAGCGAAAGTGTGAATCGGTTCGGGCTCCTGGATCTCCTTAGTGGAGCCGTCCGGCAGCTCCATCGTCAGGACCCGGCCGGTGGATCCAATCACACCGGCGTTCATCAGGTCCACGCTCTGCCAGAAAATGATCATCGCGTTCGTCATTTCCGTTCCCTCCTCAGTCAGCAATCAGAATGCAGTTGTCGATGTTTGTCTCCTTGCCGTCGGTGAACACCACATAGTTCGCAACCCAGCGGCCGTAGCGATCGCGGACCTTCCGGATCCGGTCGACAACCCCAGCGTAACCAGGCTCAATCTTCCGGCCCTTGACCACCAGAACGCGGGAGCCGTCCGTGATGATCATGTTCTTCCGGCAGTAGGCGCGGCGGGCGTCGTGATCGATCGCCACATCGTACCACTCGGAAGCCTCCGCATCATTGCACCACTCGCGGTCGTAATCGCGGGTTATGACACTGACGCTCTCACCAGTCAGGACATTGAACAGGACGCTGGTGATCAGAGAGGAACCGTCCTCGGAGATCTTACGCCAGCCATCGCTCGCCAGGTAGCGCATCCGCAATCCTCCTTCCGGCCCGGACCCCGGGCACAGTTTAATTATAAACTATGCGCATAGTTTTTGCAAGAGTTTTTTACATTTATAAAGAAAAATAGACGGGGTTATTTCCCCGTCTTTGTCATGTCCTCTGAAATCAGGTCTTTTATGTACCGCGTCACATTGCTTTTCTTGTTCAGGTGCTCCAGCATCCTGGCGTCTTCAGGAACCTGCTTATTAAATGGAATGAACTTCCTGACAACATTGTCTTTGGCATATTGAATATCATACGCCTTTTTGTCCGCTTTGTCCTTCATCGGACCGCCTCCTCGCCTTCCCAACATAAACGCCGGACCGGATCCTGTGATCCAGATCCTTTTCGTCCTCGTCGATCAGCCAGTCCCGGCCAATCTTCTGTGCGGTCTTATAGCAGCCCCTCAGGCATTTGTGTCGCACGTTGTCATGCTGCATGCCGTTCCGCTCGGCGTATTCCTTAATTGATATAAGAGCCACGGGATACAACCTCCTTTTGAGAGATTGTATCCCGTTACCGGACTATTGTCAAGCTGTCAGGTTCAGCGTGTCAGATCCGGCCTGGAGGAAATAATCCGCATGGTCACACACGGCGTCGTACTTCTTCCCGGTCTTGTCGCCCATGAAGGAATCAACGGTCTGCTTTTCTTCCTGGCTCAGATCCTGGTACTTCTTTTTGCCGAAGGACGGCGGGAGCCAGTTCTTTCCCCTGGCTGCAAAGATGTTGAACTTCGCCAGCAGATCCATGTTCTTGAATTCGACGTGGCAGGTGCCCTTCTTATAGAATGTCAGGTAAAAGTACTTGCTGTCAACCTTCGAAGCGTTTCCGGTGTTCTGGACCTCTTCCAGGATCGATCTCAGATCCTTTTCCGGTGTCCTGCCGCCGTCAAGGTAGTTAAAGACTTTCTCAATGTCCTGCAGCTTCTCCCGGACGTTATAGGCCCGGAACTCCGGAGAGATTTTCGATCCCCAGTAATCATAGGCGCGGAGCGGGATGATCACCTTCTTGTTCACCGCAAAGGCGTCATTCGTCCTCCATCCGTTGAAGTAGTGCCGGTTCTGCGCGTTTTCGTCCCAGTGCCACTTCCGGGTCCAGTTGTCAAACAACTCCATGATGGTGCTCTCCACGCCCTCGGAAACATGCGCGTTCATCTGGATCATGATTTCCTTGATATTGTAATAGGAAAACTCGTAGTCCTCCAGCTCTGTCACCCTGGCGTAAAGATTCTGCTGCAGGTTGGTGGTGAGCTGCGCAACGAACTGCGGAGACTCAAACAGCATGGACCAGTACTTGTGCCGGACGGCCTTTACCCAGGCGTTCTCGCTGGCCGCTTCGTTGTGGCCCATCGTAAGACTCATTGACGCGGAGCGGTTCCCTTTTGTATCATTGATCATGTGGGAGACGGCTCTGTACTCCCGGATCAGCCGGATGCCGCTCTCGACCTCGTAATTATACCGGTCAATGATCGCCTCCACAAAATCAGCTTTTGTAAGCGCCGCGGATTCGTCCGGAGTCATGTCAACGTACTTGTGTCCGGGCCGGAGGTTTTCCAGGACCAGGCTGTCCTTCAGATCTGCCGCAGGTGCCTTGTAGGAGATCAGCGCCGTGCAGACATCCGTTTTCCTCTCAGCGTCCAGGAACTCGCCTTCCAGATAATCAACGCTCGCGCCGTTCAGCATGCCAGCAAGCATGCTGCGGACGTTCGTGCAGGGATTCCGCAGCGTTTCCGCGTTGCAAAGAGCAATCAGCTGTCCTTCCGGCTTCAGCAGCGAAATGGCCTTCAGAATGTGCCTGGCAGCATCCTCGAACGGAGGGTTCATGACGATCAGCGAATAGCGTTTCATGGTCTGATAAGTCAGAAAATCATCATGGACCACGCGCAGCCCTTTGTCCTTCAGGATTGCTCGCAGGTTCGGATCAATCTCGATGCAGTCCATGTCCGGATTCTTCCTGTTATCCCAGTCATTGACGGATTTCCTCCATGCCTGGATCACCGGCAGCGCAAGATCGCCTTTCCCGGCGCTGGGCTCCAGCATGCTGTCTACATAGTTGAAATTGATCTTCTTGATCATCTTCCAGACAAGATGCGCGGGAGTCGGATAGAATCCGCTCCCGGCCTCTTTGCTCTCTACGATATTCATCAGATCGGTCATTGCAATCCTCCTCTCAGGCAACCTCTGTCTCGCTGTCATCGAAGACGCCATCGGCAAATGTGATGTAGTATCCGCGGCCGTCATCGGCGCTGCAGCCCCAGGCGATTTTGATGTGCCCATCGTCATAGCTGCTCAGATCATCGGTGTAGTAGTCAATGTCCACATGAAACCGGCTGGAATGGACGGTGTGAAGATCTTTGAATCCCATTTTTATCCTCCTCTCAGCCGCAGGACGCGGCCACCTTCATGTACAGGTCGTGAATCTTGAGATTGGTCACGTAGGAGTGGCTGTGCTTTCCCCAGTCCCATTTTGCCCTTTCCATATACGGCAGCAGGTTATTCGCCTCGGTCTCGAAGTACTCGCGGATCCCATCCCGGTTGATCCCGTCGAGGACCTCGATCTCCGCATGCTCCCGGTTCCAGTCGCGTGCCCGCGCTGACTTCTCCCGGTCGCTGACGTAGCTGACAATGGGCCAGAAGCAAACGTTGTACTTCGTAACACTGACGCGTCCGTCCTTGCAAAGCTTGCGGAGCGAATAATCATTTCCGTTCCATGACGGATCTCCCGGAGAATGAGAAACGAAGTAGAGCCCGTTGTCGCTCTTGAAGTAAGCTCCGGAGATGCGCACCACATCGCCCGTCCGGATCTCGCGGCCGTTCTTGTCCATCATCATTTTGCGTGTCCTCCTCTCAGAATGCTCCGTTGAAATAGAAAACTTCGTCCTCGACTGCGATCCACGCGTCATCAATCGCGCACTCAATTCCGCTGTCGTAGGCGATGTCAAGCGCCCGGCGAATGATGTCGTAGTTGCCTTTCTCGATCGCGATCTTAATCAGGCGAACGATCCGGTCCCTTGCCGTTTCCCTCATTTCCGAGCCTCCTTCCAGCCCCTCTCAGGGGGCCATGATCATTATACTATGCGCATAGTTTTATGTCAAGCATAAAAAGAAAAAGCCTCCGGTTTTTCCGGAGGCGGTCTTTTCCTATTATATCAGCTTGCTAAGGGAGGTTGGCTCTGGTTCTTTCCGGCCAGGATAATCTTCAGCTCTTTCACAGCTGCCTCGATCGCAGCGTCCACAGCAACGGAGTCAACATCGTATCCGAGCTCCGCGAGATACTTCCGGGCGTCTTCCTTTTTCTTCGCCCAATCTTCCGGAACATGGATCTGTTCCGCAGCGTACACAGCGATTTTAGCCGCAGCTTTCAGCGCATCCAGCTGCTGCGTGTTCAGCTTGCTTTTAATCAGCGGGATCACAAATCCGGTGATAATCGCGCTAATCAGAGCAATGACGGCCAGGATGATTTGAGTAAGATCAATGTTCATTTGGAAATCTCCTTTCATCTTTATCCGTGACTCAGGAATTTGGTCATCATGTACCAACCCCTGTATTTCCCATAGGTGATTTTGCACCAGTCAGTTCCGTATTCGATCAGCTCGACTTTTGTTCCAACCGGCAACCGCTCCCAGACATTACAGCTGGTCGACGGCCTCATCCGGATTTTCACCGGCATGCCGTTCTCTGCCCATACGGTCATGATTTCTCCGGAAGGAGCCCCCGGAACAGGATCTGGCACTGGATCCGGTTCAACAGGCCCGGGTGTTTCCTCTACCAGGTAACAATCCAGCATCCACCCGTACCGGCTATACCATTTTATGTATGCCCATCCAGATCCGTCTTCCTTCAGCCAGGTAACAGCCTGACCGACGGGAACCCTGTCCACAAGCGCAGCCTTGAGGTTTGGCTTTGCCCGCATATTGATCGGTTTCCCGTTTTCCGCGTATGTGTACAGGATTTTACTGGGCTCCGGTGCGGGAGATGGACCTGGATCCGGAGAAGGACCTGGATCATAACCATAGTCCACATCTTTCAGTTTGCCCCAGCACGCCCATTTACCGATCTTTGTGTCGATCGTCACGCATCCGGCCGCGCTGCTTGCATGAATAATCTGCAGCGGGTTCGTGCTGAGCACATAACCGACGTGAGACAGGTTCCCAGGCTGTTTCCCGTACCATTTGTTGCCCTTGTCGGCATCCGTCCAGTCTTTCCGCTTGAACACCGCCATGCCTGTCTGCAACTGTTTTTCGCTGGTCAGCATGCCGGTCTCAGAGCAGTATTCATGATAGATGGTATTGCTACCGTGATAGATGCTCGCGCCCTGATCGCGGTACATTTTCACGTACAGGCCGGAACAATCAATGCCGTTCCGATCATTGGTCCCCGGGCTGACATACGGCCAACCCAGGCACTCTCTTGCGGATTCCGAAAGTTTTGGAATGCTGAGCATCAGCCATTACCTCCCTCGCCCTCGTCGGTTTCAGAGATATCTTTGTCCTTTTTGCTGTTCAAAGCCTTTGCGATTTCCGCGGCCCAGAAGAACCATTTCTCGTCGATGGAGTTCTTTGTGTACGCCAGGACGGAAATGATCATTACCCCGGTTACCATGATCCCCAGATAGACAGCCGGAAGCGCTGAGTCTGGCGTGATTACGATGGCTGCTACCAGGAGGATCATATACAGAAACCAGAACCATTCCGCTCGACCGGCAAGGCGCTTCGAAAACTGTTCCCGTGGATCTACTTTCCTCCCGGGCATGCAATCACCTCATTCGACGTCTATATCGTCAACGTCCATCTCGATGGTCGGCGTTGACAGAAAATCTCTTTTATCCAGGCGCTTTCTGTATATGCGTTTTATGTATGCGTATGCTTCCTTATAGACCTCATTTTGGATCTCGTACTTTTTTACAAGTTCCTCGTATGTTTTGTTTTCCTCAATGATGTGGTCAAACTCTTCTTTCGTGTGTCGTTTGCCGTTTAAGCAAGAATTGGAAAAGTCGAGGACTAAGCTCCTGATATTTGACATCCGCTGCTCGTCAACGTCTTTCCGGAGGTCTGCTATATCCTTTCGAATGTCTCCTGTCAGCTTTTTCCCTAACCATCCGAGGGCCCAGCTGATCGGATGGACCTTAATTGGCACAACCTCGAAAAACACACAGAACACCGCGATGACCCAGCCCCAGTTACCGCCGAGCCATTCGCCTATTTTTTCCATAAAAAAACACTCCCTTTCTGTTATTTATACCCAAAAATCAACCTGGTCTTTGGGGACCAGGTTGGCGTTTATTGGTCACTTTAAACGTGAACCTTACTCTCCTTCAGACGGTTCTTCCGGCGTTTCGTTCTCGTCCGGCGTAGGAGTCGGAGCAGGTTCCGGGAAATTGCCCATGCTCTTCCGGTCGAGCAATTCGCCGAAAATGTTCGTCAGCGTGACGGTCTGAATCTGACGGTCATCACGTTTACACATGGCTCCGTATACCTCGCTGAAGTCACCGTCTGCCCGTTTCCGTGCTTTGGCAACATCTCCGTCATAGGAGTTGCTGTCAAAAGGCTTTGGATAGCCGGAAAGATGGTTCATGGTGCCGTTAGAGTCTACGATGATTGCGTCTACGATGAAAATGTTTCTCATGGTTGTTTACCTCGCTTTCATTAAATGATCCGTCTGCCGTAGATTTGAATTCTTGTCCCGGATGGTATTAATGTAGATGTTGCATTATATTGCTTCAAAGTTATGCCATTTAATGATGCAACTGCACTACTCTGGTTAGTTCCCATATCTGGGAAACAACAGTTTTGGGCATTTTGAGTATTGTTGTAACTTGAGCCGGATCTTGCATACATATTAATAAAGTAATCAATTATTTTGTGATCGTATTGAAAATATGCAACACTCGTTGCTGACGCATACGATAATGATGGAAGGGACCCGGTTGTAATTAATACTCCTGCTTTTGTTTTATATATTGTTGACCCTTTAACAAAATCCTTTGTTCCTGTCGTTGTAGGAGGCAAACTTACCCTTGTAGACATCTCGCTCAATTCAAACGGTTGCCCATTCAAATCTGTGCTGACAGATACTTCTGCCAAATCTTCCGTAGTAGTTACATCCGCAATCAGTTCCCAATCCTGCTCCAAGCCCAGCATCTTCCGAATTGACTTTAAAGCTTCTGGCGTGTAAACCCCCACAGCGTTGGAAGAACTACTCTGGGTGGTATCACCGGAAGCAGTTGCTAATCCATAGAAAACTGCTCTGTGTTGCGTTGTCGGAACTATCGGATTGTATCCTGCATTTCCTGATTTTATATCATTGTTTGATGCTCTGCTTATTCCGATGCAATTATCAGGATGAACCATAACCCCGTTAGAATTTTTGATCTTGACAACACCATAATTTGAAGCGTCCGCCATCGGCACATTCGCCACGCCGCCCGTGACTACGCTCGTGCCGTTGACCTGCACATCCGAAACGCCTGAAACCTCTGTTTTCTGAATGAACAACGCTGTGTCTGCCCGATACTGCACCTCCACATCCCCCGTGTCGGCGTAAAGGTTGTTAGTGCCGAGCAAGGTGGATACTTCGACAGGGGTCAGTTGGTAGGTCTGCGGTTCTGCAATCCGATAAACAAGTATCCCACTTGGCGAATCATTTTTGTCAATGATTAAAAATAACGTTCTTGGCGTTTTATTTGAAGAGTTTGAGTAGTACAGAATCCCAATATCTTGACCATCCGGGTTTGTTACTTTTGAGTCATTTGTCCCAGAATAATAGCCTGATTCAACGTACTTTTCTGCAATTGCTGTAAATACATTATCGGCTGACCTTGGATGTCCAACATAAGCATACGGCAAAGCGGTATAAACAGATTTATGCGTATCTCCAGTTGATTTTACAGACCAAGTTGCATTGCCAAGATCAACGCCAACCTTATCCACCGTCAGCACGCCCGTTGTCACATCCAACGTGCCACCGTAGACGGTTCCGGCTTCGTCCGCCCACGAAACAGACTTCACAACCTTGTCTGGGTCATCCGGGTCGGTTGTAGGTGCTATCGTAACGTTGCACCCCGTCCATCCGCTGATGGGTCGAACGTTCTCCGGTGAAGGATCGCCACTACCGCTCTGAACAGGCTCAATCCCCACAATCAGATGCTCAACAGGCAGACCGTCAGCACCGTCAGGGATACTCGCAATCGCACCGGATGCCGTGTCGAGGATGATCGGTGCTTTCCCTTTTTGCAGGTCGGAAATGGCATCGGCGTTGGCGTTTATTGCTCCATTTAACGTAGAAACCGCAGTTTCCACTCTTCCGCGCAGATCGTCATACAAAACCTTTCCGTCTGCGAGGTTCATCAATTTGTCGTTCTGTATGCTCATGCGCTCACCCCATATTCAGTAATAATCGCCTGTGTTTCAGACGTTGTTGCAATTTCAGGAATGCTAAGTTTCGTCCCGCCGGTGCCGTCGGCATTGCATCCGACATACACATCGCCCTTGAAATGTCCGTTGCCGTCCCAGTCAAGAGAATATGCGTTGGAAGGATCGTTGTATTTACCATTTCCAACGATAACCGCATAGTTAATGCAGAAATCCTCATCCCATTTTGAAGAATTGAAAGAGGAATCAGAGTTTGCGATTTTACAGATATAACCTTTGACAACGGTTTCACTATTCTGAGTCGTTGTGCGCTTGACTTTGTCACCTACAGCATAAGCTGTGTTTGCAGTCCACTCTGCCCATTTTGTATAATCATCAGGTATATTGTCACGCCCGGACACATGTGAATACTGAGCGTTGGCCACAGTGTTATAACCTTCTGCATGTGATGCGGTACCGTTTGCATATGTTGAATTACCCTCCGCGTGTGACAAATCTCCATTCGCGTGGGTGCTTGCCCCCTCCGAATGGGAACCACCCCCGGTTGCGTGTGTTCCGCCGCCTTCGGCATGGGAGTATAATCCGGAGGCTTCTGTCCCAGATCCTTCGGAATGTGCGCTTGCGTTTGTAGCTCGTGTTCCACTGCCTTCTGCATGAGCCTGTGTTCCGCTTGCTGTCGTTGAGACCCCTTCTGCATGAGATTGTACACCGCTTGCGGTTGTGGCTGCCCCTTCAGCGTGAGCCTGTGTTCCGCTCGCTGTCGTAGAAGCGCCTTCCGCATGGGCATTTGTCGATGTTGCCTTCGTTCCGGCCCCTTCTGTATGGCTTGCTTCGCCAATAGCGCTCGTTCCGGATCCTTCTGCGTGTGAATTCTGGCCATATGAAATAGTGTCGGTGCCCTCTGAATGAGAATACCCTCCGGTTGCGCCATAGCGATAAACTTGGCCGTCAATTGCTTTTGTGTCACCCGATGCAAATCTTCCGCCTTCGGCATGTGCGGCATAACCTCCTGCATAAGTTCCTGATCCTTCAGCATGAGCAGCATTGTTATTGGCTATTGTGCTTTCACCTTCTGAATGAGTATGATCATCAAGGGCTCTCGTTCTATATCCTTCAGCATGAGCGCCTGGATGAGAAGCTACTGTCGACGTCCCTTCGGCATGGGCGTCAACATCGCTTGCTATTGTTCCGGAACCTTCTGCATGAGAATTTTGGCCGTTCGCCGTTGTCTGATAACCTTCCGCATGAGAATCAACACCGCTCGCATAAGTGCTGTTTCCTTCAGCATGGCTTGCATATCCACCGGCATAAGTTGCATAGCCTTCCGCATGAGCAAAACTGTCATACGGCAAACTGGCATAACCTTCGGCGTGAGAACCATATCCTTTTGCTCCCGGAGAACCAGAAAACGTAATACGACCAATGCTGTTGTCGTTTTTTAAATGGTTATAACCGTATTGTATATCACTCGAACTTCCGACACCTTCGGCATGCGAATAATGCCCCGATGCAGCCACCACATCTCCAAACGCGAACGATCCCGTTCCGACAGTTGAATTTGCCTTCCGTCCCCTGCTTAGCGTGGTGTTCAGAACGGTATCTGTTTTGTCGGCTTTATTGGAAAGCTCGCTCGTAAGCTTGTCTGCGGACCACGTCTTGTCTGTGGCTCCGGCTCCGGCATCATCGTCAATCACATCCCCGCTTTTCCCATCCATGACATCGAACGGGTGAGGCCCGGAGGCATCTGTGATGACAACCCGATGCCCTCCGGTTATTTCTGTCACAGTCACAACAGGCGAGAATCCATCTTCACCGTCTTCGCCATTCGTAACGGTGAACTCATAAGTATTCCCGTCTGTCAGCAGAATGGTGTATGTGTCAATCAAGCCGGACGATCCGGTTTTTTCAATCTTTACAATGCCAACGCCATCGAAATCGCCACTTTCCTTCGCGGCTTCCAGCGCAGCGTCGGCAGACGCTTCAATTGTTGCCGGAATTTCTCCAAGGACCGTGTTGGCGCGGAGGATCCAGTCTGCAATCGGCGTCGGTATTTCTCCGACCGGAAGAAGACTCCGCAAAATCTTTGTCCGGGCAATGTAGGTTTTAACCACAACATTATCCAATGTGAAGGTCAACTGCAACTCGCCATAACCTTCAACAATCAGGTCCGAATTCATGATATCCCAAATCACCATATCCCCGTCCCGGACCACAATGCCCGGGTAGGTGTCTCCAGCCGGAGGCCTTACGGTGAGGCTTGGAATAGAATCAGGATATTCCTCGAAAATTTTGAGGCAGTCGAAAAGAATCCTCGTATGCTCATTCTCTCCGACAAAACCTATCGCAATGACGGGGCTTCTTTGCAGGTCCACCAACCGATACGTAACGGTTCTCATAGTCTCACTTCCTTTTTATTTTATGGTCCTTGGACCATCATTCGTCTTCCCACCATTTCCGCTTCTCGCCTTCCTTGCTGTGATCCAACAAATAAACGGCAGTGATTACACTGCCGCTTATTGCTCCAAGGGCTACCGCCAGGAAAAAGATCCACCAAGCCATCCAATCACTCCCTTAGGTTGCGGTAAATGTTTTCCAGCCTTGCCACGTATTTGAATAACAAGTGTTGTAATATGCAGTAGTCTGCGCAAACAAAATGATCGTCTTGTAAGCATCAGACTGCCCGAAACAAATGTAATTCCCCGTCGTATTGCTTCCAGAAATGGGGCTGACTCCACTGTAATCTTTGCTGAACGTGGCTCGCCCCCATTCCCCGATTTTGACGGAATTCAGATTGGTTACAATCCCTCCGGTTGAGGTTGTGTGAATAGCCTGATGCTGAATTTTGCTCAGATCGTACACGTTCTCCGCATAAGAAGAATTCGTCATTCCATCGGGCTGCACTCCGTTCGTAGAACTAAACACAACAGAGCGTACAATTCCTTCTTTATCCGCAACGATAAAGCTGAATTTCGCCCCGCTTCCAGATTGTTCTGTTTTCGTAACTGTCCCGCTAAATGGAGGTGTTCCCGGATCATACGAAACAGCTGACATCATGGATAACGCCTGGCCGGAAAGACTTATCGCGGCAACCTTTCCAACCGCAATCCCATTGAGCACGCCCCAAAGAACTTGCCAATCGCTCCCGGAGGTTCCGCTGATTTCTGAGAGATTATAGAGACTCGCTTTTGAATTGTTCAGAGCAGCCCCCTGACGAGCATCAAGAGCGAATCCTTCTGCTGTCTTATCGAGTCCGTTGTAAACACTTGTCTTGTCGAGTTTTGCGTCTGATAAAGCCTTTCCTTGGCGGGCATCCAGGGCATACCCTTCTTCCGCTTTATCAAGACCATTGTAGACGCTTGTTTTTTCGAGCTTTGCGTCATTCAACGCTTTCCCCTGACGGGCGTCCAGCACAAAACCAGAAGCGCTTTTGTCCAATCCGTTGTAAACTTTGGACGTGTCTACCTTCCCAGAGATAGCGCTTACAATATCAAACTCAGAATACGTGCCAGCGCTGCTCGATGAAACATTGGTCATTCTTATGATAAGCATATGGCTTCCTGTATCTCCTGCGCAAACAACGAGGATAAACTTATCTGTATCTATTCTCGCGATTGTGCCGTACAAAACGCCAGAACGTGCCTGACCAGAAAGTATGTACGTCGCATTGTTCATGGAATAAAACACTCCGCATTCATTCTTGGAAAGCCCGCTGATGGCATCCCAAATAGAGCTCCATGTGCTTCCTGTAAGAGTGATCACTTTTGCCTTTTTCACGAGTTTCCCAGCGATAGCGCTGTCCAGGTCATTTATAACGCCACCAGTAACCTCCCTGACCTTTGAGCTTGTTACACTTCCACCGCTCGCGATGACACCTGTCGAACAATAAATGCCATCCGGCAGTGTGCTGTTTCCTCTGATCAGAAGATACTTTCCGACTGTGATGGTTTCCGGCGCTTCGTCCCCTTCAATGTAGATCGCCATGCCGCTTTCAAAAATATTAACTTCGTCCTTGAGAGCTTTCCCCTGGCGGGCATCCAACGCGTATCCTTCTTCCGTCTTGTCGAGGCCGTTGTAAATGTGAGAGAATGGAACGGAAGCGGCCGTATCAACAGTGAATTCAATATCTGCGCTGATGTTCACAAGGTTCGCTGCAAGCACATAGACAAAATCAGGGAACGATGCAGCGGACGGGATCTGAATGCCATCATTTTCCCACATATACGCAACCAGGACATCCGACGAGCTGCCGCCGGACGTCGCCGTTACATATAGCCCCATTTCATGCAGCGCATAGGAAGATTCCTGCGGCGTCGCTTCGATTCTGTACGTTATCCCGCCAGAAGTCGAACTTTGCGAAACAATTGATCCGTCGCAAACATAATCTGCCATCTGCGTTACATTATGTTTGTCGGATTCAGAAGAAACAGCCTTTCCAAGCTTCGCTCCCGCAACAGAGAGCGTCATGCCGCCCAAAGCATACTGTGCAAACAAATTTGTGCCAGCATTTGTAACAACACCAGACCAACTCACGATTTACTCTCCCCCTTCGCAGTCTACGCTGTCAATCCACTCAATTCCCGTGATCGCAGCGCCAAAGTAATTGTTCATCTCTGTTTTCCCGCCAATGGCGTTAACCGTTTTTCCAATCCCGGAAGGGATAAGGATACTATCCACAAAATTCAGGATCTCAATCTGCCGCGTCGAAAAATCGCCGGAAATGTTCAACGTAACGGTCATGTCCTGATTGTCAACAAAATTGATACGGACGTCATCGTTGAAGACATCCCTATACATTTTTGCCGCGCCCTCATTCGTCCCGTCCCACTCATTCCTGGAGATCTTCAGCCTGATCATTATCCGGTATTCATCGTCTGTCATTTCGCGAGTATATACCGATTCGCCGTCAACGATAAGCGGAGTCTCCGGCGCGTATGGAAGCATTCTGCTGATCCCTACCAATTCCCCGATGACATCCAGCTGCGCTCCAGATGCGTTCTGAATGTCAAATGCCGTGCCGAGTCCGTCGACTACGACACCTTGTTCGCAAACCGGAGTAAGGATTGAGTCGAGAACGCCAGCGAATTTATAATTTCCCGTGTTCTTGTGATAAACCGGAGGATCGCTCTGGTCCGGCTCGTCAGGGTTCGGAGAGTATTCTCCGTAATTCGAGCCGGTCACCAACGCCCTGTATTCATCGATATTCATGCCGCTCACCTCACACAACGGTGATCGTTATGTCTTCATCTTTTACGGTCAGGATCTGATTAAATGCGCACACGACCTCCGTAGAACTCGGTGACTGATTGTCTGTATCCCCAACCACAGAATTGATAACGAATGGGCAAACTTCCCCGATGAAAGTGTTGTAGATGTCCCTGTATGCCATCGTGACGCTCCAGGATTTCCCGACTCCCATATCGTTAATCGACAGCCGGATCGCTCCGCGGATCAGTTCCTCGCACCTGGTGCTGTCATAACCCGCAAGCGCCTTGATTGTCACAGCGACAGAAACCTCCACCTCTTCAGGCCTGACAAACTTCACTGTATTTGCATGACCGTAATCGTCCGTGTATGTAACGGTTTTTGCATTACCACCGGTAACACTCGCGTGAGACGTTCCGATGCCGGGCGCTTTCGCTTTCCAGATCGCCTCTGCAACATCTGCTTCATCCCCACCTTGAACAAGACAGCAGATGCTGTGTGCAGGAACGCCTGTTTCAGAATCCGTAGAGCCGGAATCATTCGCTATTACATCCGCGAACTCCACGCCGGAAACATCCAGCAGCTTCCGTATCAGCGCGTCATAGGTCCCGTTGTTCAGAATTCCGACCATCTGTTTCCGGCGAACCCTTACCTCTTCATCCGTTTCAGCATCCTTGCCTTCAACAGCATCCGCTTCATTCACGGCACCATTCCAGCCGTCAACGACATCATAAATGGAGCTGATTGTTTCGGCAGGAGCGGAGATCATTCCGGGAAATGTGCATGTCGCCGAAACCTCTGTGCCGGAACTTCCGATCACGGCCGCTTCATCTGTCTCCCAGAGATAACCGCTTGCGTCCATGACCTTGCTTTTTGCCGGTACTACGGTTCCTTCCGTTCCGGTGAGTTTCAGAACCGCCGTGGAGCATGTCGCGGCCCTTCGTGTCATGGAAACAAGCGGCAGGAGCATGTCCAAAGAATTTCCGGCTGCGTAATTCGGATTCCGGCTGTTATAATTGTCCACACACAATTCTCCAAAATCCGCAATACACTTCGCGAAGATAGAAAGCAGCTGATAGTCCTTCGTTTCCTCGCCAAGATAGATATCCGCTCCGAAAATGGCTCTGTACTGTTCCATTAGATAATCCATGACATCCGCGTATGTCGGAACATGAATGCCATCCGCGTCAATATTCGGACTAAAGTATGCCACTAAGATCCACCTCCACAACTTCACTGCCGCCGGTCCCCGTTGTCGCTATGCACGAATATCGGAGCTTGTGATTTGAAAATGTAAGCTCCACGTCGCTGATCCGCGCGACGCCTGGCGTCCCCGCAAGATATGTCGAAATATACTGCTCCAGCATTCCAAGATTGCCTTGCCTTACATTGTCCACAAGGAATTGCGGAGCTTTGAAGCCCAATGTTTCATCCTCCCACCATTCGCCATGAACCAACCGGACCCTGCTTCTCATGATCTGAGCAACGGCGGGAGCGTCCTCAATCAACTGATCCAGAGACTGTATCGGCATCATGTCTCCGTTTCCGTCTTCCGGCCTGACCTTCACGAAACTCACCCCCCGTATTCATCAATGATCGCCTGGGTCTCTTCCACTGTGGCTATCTCCGTTACATCGCTGACGATGTGTTCAAACTTTTCATCTATCTCCGAAAACTTGTCGTTCAGGTTTATTCCGGGAACGATCTTTTTCCGGCTGGAAAACCCAACCAGCGCGAACCCGTCCGACCAATCGTGTCTTCGTGCCGTAAGCGGTTTTGAAACCACTCCGTTTTGAAACCAGCCGTCTATGCACGAATCCGCAAAAACCACCAAACACTCGTCTCCGGGAGTTATATCGAATGTGAAATTTCCGGGGAAGAAAACTGGAACATCTTCCAAGACCTGCGGCTTTTCCTGATCTCTGAATCCGCGGATCAGCGGCTGGGCCCTGATTGTTCTGTCCGTTTCGTTGTAAGAAACAACCTCACACGGAATCGCCACATGCAACGATTCCATGACCGATTCCTTCAGCATCTGTTCCCGCTGCCCGGGCTGCTGGATTGCTTCCTCAAGTATCATTTCTCAGCCTCCCATCCAAGACAGCATGTCCTCATTCACGAGAATCAGCTCCGTCCTCCACATGCCTGAGAAATTGTCCGCATCAACGGACTGTGCCGCGATTCTGTACTGCTTTCCTCTGACAATTGCCATAGAACCGACCGCATATCCTTTGACCTTTAATTGCAAAATGCAAACCCCGTTTGCTATGCTCGGCTCTTCGATCAGTTCGCTTTCTGGGATTATTACGGTGTTCTCGGCCTTTCCTTTCTCTACAATGTGCAGCACTCCATGAGACAAAAAAGCCCTCGCATTCAGGCTCTGAGCGTAGCTGCGGATGATTTCAGGCTGCTTTCCACTGATTGTCTGCCCACGGATCAGACGTGGATTTTCGGCTAAATATGAGCCCAAAACGGCCCCTTTCAGGATCGCACTGATAGACTCCCGGACTCCGGCCCCGCGGCCGATTGTTTTGCGAATCTGAGCGTTCCAGAAGTCGCTGCCATCTGATATCGAAATTGTAGTGACCACATTGCTTTCTGACGGCCGCACAAAAATATCCTCTATCTGCCCATAGCAGATCGTTGAATTATCCAGACCGTTCACAAAGAGGATATTGCTGCTTCGCACCTTGCCAAGATCCTCGTCTGGCATGTTGTAGACATCGATCGCGAAAAAGTCAGGGAGCAAGGTCATGTTTGAGCGGCCCTGCACCCTGACTCTGCTTTCTATTGCTATTTGTACGGAGTCGGCGTAAACCTTCAGTATTCTCAGATCATCAGGCAATTTCTTCACCCCAGATCACGGCAAACTCACCAAGGTTTTCTCCCTCAGGATCTACGCTTGACGGCTCGTCAACAACCGGAACACACACAACCTCTCCGATATCCTTGTACGCATACGGAGCAAGCAGATTGTTTTTCGCGTAATAGGATGCCACCAGCGGAACATTCAGCACATAAGACTCGCCGCTTTGAGTGTTGTAAATGGACATAAACCACTTGTTTGGCTTTTCCATGTAGTCAAACTCAAACCGGACCCGCTTCGCATTTCCTTTGACTTCGATGGAGGTTATGATCGCCTGGCTCTTAAGCTCAGGATGAATATCCAGTTTCATCATGCAGATCACCTCCCACTAAACAAACCAGAAAACCCAGCAACCATAGCTTCTGACGGCGGCTGGACTTCGGTCGGTTTCCCGGTGCCAGTCTTGTTCTGCTGCTGCGCGGAAGACTGATACGCGCTCTGCAGCGTGATCTGCCCTTGCCAGCCAAACGGACACGAATCATCCTGAGTAACCGTCATTCCGGTTATAATCATATTCACGTAAATATACTGCGGTGTGATCAGCGTAAGCCTCCTACGCTGCTCTTTCAGCCAATGGAAGACCTGATAAACCAGCGTAGATCTTGAACTCCTTGAATCAATCAATGCCTTTTGTGCTGCGTTGAATGCTCTGCTTTGAGCTGCGTTCAGCGAGGATTCGCGCGCTTTTGTGCCACCGGAACTGTAAACATCCGACATGACCACATCCAGAGTGACCTTGTCCGGCTCATTTCTGGCGTTGTTGACATATTCTTCCTTTTTCTTGTCCGGTTCTTCTTCAAGTTTCACACTCATGGTGTGCTGAATTTTCACAACACCATCAAAGAGATATACGCCTCCAGTCGTTTCATCGTAAATACATACGCTCTGCGGAGGAACCTCAAAAACAGAGTCAGGATCTGGCTTCGGCGTAGGTATGGAAGGCGTCTGCGGCTTCGGTACAGCAGCAGGACTTGTCGGACTTGCCGTCGTCACGCCATCATACATGATCTCCAGATAGACGTTGCTGAAATTTATGCCAACAGACCGGCCATTCACATCATGCGGATCTCCATTCGCCCGGAAAGTAAATACTGCCCTGTAACCACCAGATGTAGAGTAGAGCGTAACCGGAGCACCGGATTCCCCACCTCTCTTCTGCAGGAATCCGGTCCCGTTCACATTCAGGATCGAGCATCCGGTGTACGGGGAACTTATCGTTGCCCAAAGGATTGCACTCTTAATCTTCACGCCAGACGGAAGAGAATACTGAACCGTTACATCCCTTTTTGACGTAGTCGGAAGTCCTTTGAATTTATACGACACATCATACACTATGGCTTCGTCGCCCTCTGAATGGAGTAAAAGATTATAAGCGTCTATGCGATTGCGAGGATTGTGCGAAAGGCTGTTGACTTTTACTGTTCTTGTTGTTGTGATCTTCATGCCGGTCCATTGAGATGTGAGTGTGAAATTTGCGAAAAAAAACCGTTTCGTTTCCATTATGCCCACGCTCCTCTCAATGTGTTCACGAGATGCCTTTCCGCGAGATTGTAAGCCGTTGTTCCGATGTCTTCAGCACTCGCCCCGCTGGAATTCACATTGATGCTCACCGGAGCAGAAATATTGTAGTTGTTGTTGATCGTCATGCCCTGCATCGCGCTGCTCAGAGAGGCTGTATTCGCACCAATGGTCCCGCTCTGGCCAATGCCAAGGCCGTCAAAGATACGGCTGACAGCGGAAGATCCCATTTCATTCAGCATCTGCATGATCAGGCTTATAGCGCGTTCGGTTTTGGTCACAGGAATGATGTATTCTGCTCCGTCTTCAGCGACTTCTACTATCTGCCGATGATCCATCCTGCCGCCGAGAGCTTCATGCTCAAGGGCTCCTCCAAATCCAGACAGACTCCCATTATCGTCATCGCCCATGCCAGCATCAAACTCGAGCTTCCCATAAACCTTTATTTCATATCTCTCTTTTTGTAGTTGATCATCAACTTCCTTTGTGTCCACATCGGGTTTAACGGGAACATGGTATCCATCCGGCTTGAGTCCGTCTCCGTCTGGTACTGTCTGGGAATACCAATCAAGATCGATCTGATCCTCCCAATCCGATTCCCATTTCATCAGATCTTCACGTTTTTTTATCTTTCTCTGATTTCTTTCTCTGCGTCTCTGATTTTCTTCCTTAGTCTTTTCTGGCAAGTGCCAGTTATAGTAAAGATAATCATCCGTTCCGGCAAACGGTCTTTTCATCGTGAATATGTTCCCGTTTGTTCCAACAATGTTGTCGTTTTCGTCTATAGACAGATTGAAAGTCGTTTTTTCGTCTATTCCAAAGCCAGCTTCGGGATTGTTTGTATTCACGTCAATTCCGCTTATTGTGGCAGCTTCCTCTGGAGTAAGAACCTTGCTCTTTTCATTTGTAGAAGTGAGTACAAAATTTCCCTCTTCGTCCATAGACAATGTAGAAGTGTTCGGATCTTTTATTCCTGCAAACCCAAATGCATCTCTCAGCCACTGCGGTCCAGAATTGTAAATGCGAATCCATAATCCATTGAACCACTCGACAATCGCATTCCCGACGGGCTCGAGTCCTGCTATTACCTTGTTAATGAGAGATTCAGGATCATCAAGGGAAAACATTTTTTCGACAAACCCCTTAAGTCCTCCATTTCTCCCATTTCCTTCATCTACGCCAAGCCAGATGTCATCCCAAACGTCGATAATGGCTTGCTTTATAGGCTCAAGAAGCTTTCCGACAGCTTCCCGGATCGTTTGCCCAATTCCACCGTTGTCTTCTCCAAACAGTCCCCTGAAGATAGCAGACAAACCGGCATTCTCGTTTTTTGCGACCCATTTCCCGTCCACCATTTCGCCGGAGCCGTACCAGATCATCATGATCTGTTCCCAGAATCCCTTGGCTTCTGTCTTTACCGCAGTAATAAAATCACTATATTCCGGATTGTTTGGATCAATTTTGCCTTCTATCCCTGTAATAAAAGATGCAACACCAGCAAGAAGGCCTGTTAATAGGTTTTTCCCAAGAACAGTCCCCGCTGTTGTACTTACGATAACACCGCCAAATACATTGTTCGCAACTTCTTCAGAATCGAATCCCATCACAGACGAAATTGTCTGCATCAGCATCTTCCAAAGATCTTCAGCAAGATTTTCAGCGCCTTTTACACCTGCCATCAAGGCTTTCCAAATGCCTGATACAAGATTTGCTCCAGCGCCGCCAAGGTCTCCGAAAATGTTCGACCAGTAATCGCTTTTGAACTCATCATCCAGCGATTCGTATTCTTTCTCCAGCACACCAATGCTAAGTTTTGCGAGGCTCTGATCCCCTTCCTGATATTTCCCGGCATTGACAAGCGCTTGCCTCATGGCTTTTTCTCTCGCGCTTGTAAAAGACCCAAAGATCCCGGTAAGGATTGCCTCGAACACATTCCCGCCAGAGAACAGCGTAACGACAGATGTGGTTATGCCGGTCATCAATGTTTTGTCACTGGCCCATTCTGAGAAAACTCCTCCGATCTTTTGGATAAACGTGTCAACGCTTCCAATCTGCGTAAAATTGGAATCAGACAGCGCATTGCCTATGAGACTAAACAATGTAGACCCACCTTGCGCGGCAAATGCCAACGCCTGAGAGAACATGTTAAAGAGCGTACCGCCTACGGCAGTAAGAGATCCTCTGAACTGTTCCCAGTTGATTTCATATGAACCGGTTTGCGGGTTTTCTTCTATTGCCGTCAGGAACGCAGAAATAAGAGATCCGATGGAGAACTCCCTCATTCCTTCTTTAAAAGCATCCCACAAGCCTTTATTGTTCTTTGGATCTGCGAGTCTTTCTGCAAACCCTTTGAAGAATCCTGCCAAACCACCGACAAGAGTTGTTCCGGCTCCCCCGTCGTCATTCCAGAAAGTATCGTCCGCGGTTCCAGCTCCGAAAATTGCGTCTATGATTTGGGCAAGGAAGCCTCCAGCTGTGCCACCTACCGTCTCTATTCCTCTCGTGATAAAGCCAACAAGCGCACCGCCAAAGTCGGAGAGCATTTCTTTGTTTTCCTGCTTGTTGAGCCATGCTGTGATCTTTGGAATCAGGCCGTCGTTATTCTCGCCGCCTCCAAACAGAGTTGACGGGTCGTAATCCCGGAAAGCATTATTCATTGCTTCCGTGAGTCTCGTGCCAATAACCGTGAAGATATCTCCGGTTTCCTTGCCCTCGTCTACGGCTTCCCAAATCGGAGTAAACCCAACACGAACCTGATACGCGACCGGCTTTCCATCTTCCCCGATCAGCGCCTTTTTGATGTCGCTGGTATGCCCGCCGTCCGGTGTCTGGAACACGACCGGAACTTCCATGTTCTGCTTATTCCACTGGAAATTCTCATAGTCATGGATGATATCACCAATCAACGTGATTGCTGCCAGGATCTTCCCTATTGGTCCGGAATTCAGCAATCCGATGACGCCTATAATCGCCGCTCCAGCGGCCTTTATGCCAGCAGGGAGATCCGCTACCCATTTTCCGATCTTTTCAAACGTTTCCGCAATGCCAATGATGCCTTTCGCAAACGCCGTGATCACAGATCCCACTTTTGCCGCGATCTGATTCAGATTATCCCTGATCCAGTTTGCCGCATTATTCAGCTTTCCTGTGATCCTGTTAATTGGCGCTTCCAGATTTGTCAGGACCTGAGCGCCGATTGCCTTAACCACATAGGAAACAGCGGATCTGAACTTGTAAAACGCCAGCCGGAGCCCATTTACCTTTTCCATGGCCCGGTCCATGTTCGGCAATGACATTTCCTTGTTGAACTTAACAAGGTCATCATACATGGACTTCAGCGCTTTATCTTTTTTGATATCGTTCAGAGTAACGCCCATCTGCTTCAGGGCCGCTTCCTCTGCCCGCAGCTGCTCCAGATTCTTCTTTTTCTGCTTTGCCAGATTCCTGAGGGATAATTCTTCCTTTGTGTAGGACTCTACGAATTTATAAACCGCAGTAGTGGCGGCAGTAAGAGCGGATGCAAGACCAAGCGCTTTTATTTTGTTGGAATCCAGGAACTTCATGATCTGCTGCATTCCGGGGTTGTCGATTTGAGTTGTCAGCTTAACTACAAATTCCTGCAAGACATCATCTGCCATACTGCCACCACCTTATTTCTGTTCTAAAGAGCGTCTTTCATTCTCGCTCCTGACCTGCATCAGCTCTATCGCGTCCATCAGGTCATCAAAAGTGTATGTTCCGTCCCACACCTCATGTTGTTTCCACATGCCAGCCGCGACCGGAGCATACGCCCATTCATCCAAATTTATTGCCTTTACTGCTGCGTACTTTGCTGGGGCAGGAGTGAACTCAAGCCCTTTCCTCCGAAAAAACCGCCAAGATTGAACTCCAGGACATCATAGCAAAGCACCAAGGCAGCACCTGCATCATATTCGATTTCTTCGACGCAGAACGAATTTCCGTCCATGATCTGCTGCCAACCGGCCGGAAGCAGCGCGTCAACGGTGTTCAGACACATTGTCTGAAACTCCGCGAGATCCTTCCGGCTCAGAGAGGCCAGGGCTACCGGGATCATATTCAGAACCTCTGCGGTACGCGCCTGAACAACAGCTTCTTCGTCCTCGTCTTCTCCGACCGGTTTAAAAGTGTCCTTCATCGCGCTGAAGATCGGCATCAGCTTTTCGGCACAGAATTTCATCAGATAGCTTCCGTCCAGGGCATTCATCTTCCGGACCTGAAAAGTCATTTCCTCGCCGTCTACTTCATGCTTGACCTGTTTTGTTACTTCCCGCATTTTTTCTCCTCCTCCTAATTAAACCAAACCAGCCTCCCGGAAAAGACTCCGGGAGGCATGGCATTATTAAGCCTTCGCCTTGAAGCTGGTGGTAGTCAGCTCCGCGAAGAACAGGTTGTACATCCGGTTTCCGGCCGTCTGATCATAAGCTTCATCCGGCTCTTTCTGCGGCACAACACCCGTCATGGACAGACGCCGACCGGCAGCATTGTCCGCGAGCTCCAGCCTGGACAGCGCGAATTCGCTGGTCTTGGCCTTCTTCAGATAGCTGCACCATTTCCGCATGTAGATATCGGCATTGGAATTCACAGGGACTTCAAGACCGATGCTGCCATTCTTGGCAACCAGCTTGTTGATCACCGGGAAGCCGGTCGCGGTCGTGGTAACGCTGGACAGATCGCCGGAATAGCTGATCGTAATCCGACCGCCGCCCTCTTTGGACAGGATGCACTTGCCAACATTCTTATGCTGGATAATGGTCTCAACGTCCGCGAGAGAATAGACACTAAACGTAGGATTTGCCATTCTTTCTCATCTCCTTATCAGGTCTGCACATAGACCGTAATCTCAATGGACTCAACAGAGCCGGACAGACTCAGCAGGACGGTGACAGGCATTGCCTTGTGAGCGGCCCGATCCGCAACAGACTGAGTATCGAAGCTTTCAGCGAATTCCGCATGGCCATGCTCCAGAATATCGCCAACCTCGATGCCGCCAATCGCGGGACCTCTCCACGCGTTTTCTGCCAGAACACCCATGGTGTAATAGCTGTCCAGGATTCCACCGATTTCAGCCAGGAACGCCAGCGAGGTGCTGTCTTCCTGGGGCAGCTTCACGGGGCTGTCCGCGATCATCGTGTAAATGGACTGCTGGATATCATACGTGATCCGATCCAGATACAGAACATCGTCAAAACGGAGGCCAGAACCAACCGAACCATTCTCAACATAAGCGCGAGCCCTCGTCCGACGGACGTACACATTCGCGTTCATGGCCTTAATGCTCTCGACTTCCTGCTGAGAAATGGCGTTCTCGGTAGCAGAGGCAACCGTCTTGTAGCACAGCGCAAACACGCTGTTCTGATTCGTCCGGGAAAGGCCCATCGCGGCACCCATCAGACCAGCAGCATCGTCAGCACTGGAAGTGCAATACAGGCCGCAAGCACGTTTTGTGCCACCCATGGCATCAAACAGACCGCCGGAAGCAATCGCGTTCGCAACCGTGTCAGCAACGCCATAGAACACGACGCCACGCTGAATGGATTCGAGAGCGCTTGCGATTCCGGCAATGTAAAGCTTGATGTTCGCAGCCGTCTCACTGGCCTTGGGAATGTAATACACGCCGTAGAATTCAGCGCCTTTATCGATCGCATCTACCAGCGCAATCACGGGAGAATCGCTCTCGCTCGTGGCATCATAATGGATGATCACAACCCGGTTCGGAGCAGGAGAAACGCCGAAATACTTCTGCGCTGCCAGATACTCAGGATCTGTCGTGGCAAATCCATCTGTCACCATCGCGGCGATGTTCTCATATGCCTTGAACCGGTGCGTTGAATCCAGTTTGCCAGTAACGGAAGTCGGTCCGATGATAGCTCCGATATCAAAGACGCCATCGGTAACTGTAACAGCACCGACCTCCACATTGATTTTTACTACAGGATCAATATTAAGCATCCTTTTCATCCTTTCTTGTTAATCTTGATTCAGCCGAGCAGTAATATCCGGCGGGCTTGTGACCATTGCAGCGGCCTTGTCCTCGACATCGAGATAACTAAGGTCCACTCTGACGTCACATCTACGCCTATGGAAAGTACCTTCGACTTCAAAAATGGAGACAGGTCTTTGCGGAGTCCCGTCCAGCGCGATCCTCGAACCGCGAAGCACTTGCCTGGGGCTTCCGTAACCCGTGTCAATCCGCAATGCAGACCAGAAAAATTCCGCGTCATCATCCGCGTTCGGACCGTAGAAGGTGAACAAGACGGTCACAGGGATCGTCTTTGTGACGGAGATTTTGCTGTTTCCTGCTTCCTGCATTGTGTAATCCCATGCTGTTCCTTGTCTTTCAGAAACGGCATAATAACAAACATTTACATCCCGGTCTGCCTGGGGAGTAGTCGCGTTTGGAAGATACGCCGGGACGAATCTTGCAAGGCCTTCCTGACTCGCTGGGTCAAGGTTAAAGGCTCTGCAAGCAGCCGTATAAACGGCGTTCGATACATGCTGAAACCATGCCATCGTATCACCCCATCACCTTTGTCGCGTGGGCTACAGTGAACCCCCAATCAGACCAGTTTTCAACGCTCGTTACCCGCCATCTGGTACCGGCGAAGATGATTTCGTCCGGCCCGGTGAATTCAGCGCCATTGTTCGTTCCAGTCTGAAAGTCGAAGATCGCTCTGACAACAATGCCCTCGTTCAAAGTGTCTTCAGATGTGGACGTCTGAACACTTTTCGATTCCGGCTGGATATTTCCCGTAACATTGAAGTATTTTGGCGTTGTCGTTACGCTCCCAAGCGTTCTGACATTCAGGACCCTTTTTACCTGGAAAGCTACACCGCCGCCGACTTCAGGATCATTCAGGATTTCAGTTACATCCGGCAGCAACATTGTTCATCACTTCTTTCTTCTGACAGCATAGGTTATTGAATTCAGCATAGAGGCCTTGTCAATCAGAGGAGTTGAGCTTCCTTTTTTCTCGATGGTGGAAGGCGCGTTTGGAGCGAGTTTGTCGCCGGAAACGATATAATTCTTGCAAGCATCTCTGCCCAGCATGCCCGCTTTCTCATAACATTTCCTGGCTTCATCCACATTTCCGTGCAGCAGCGCTTCCTTCATGCCTTTTTTCATCTGATCCTCGATGCGCTCCATGACTCCATCCTGGGAGATCGCCGGTTTCAGAACCGGCCGCGGAGGGATGTTGTGAGATGGTACTCCGTTTTCGTGGAGATAGAGCAGCTGAGAATTCGAGATCCCGTTCTCCCGGAATGCGTTCGAGTCTTCCGTGATTCCGACCACAACCTCGTTTTCCCATATAAACTTGAACCCGAAAAGAAGATTTTTGACGATGTTCAGGTTCTCTTTGACAACAACATCTCCATTGAATAACATTCACTCACCCCCATCAGGGAACGTACCGGGCTCCTGCTGTTATTATCTTCGCCAGCGTAATCAACTGTAAACCGAATGCTGTCTGCTTCCACTCGCCAAACCCGGAAATTGAGGATATCGCTGATCCTTCCGACTTGGACACGCTTACCCCGCCAACACTCTTACTGAGTGCCTGAGCTGCTACGCCAGCACCCCTCAGAGCTGACATTCCAACTACAGATCCGGGCTCATAGGTGTCCGGAAGGAACGTCTGAGCGTACAGAGTAAGCTTGTGCGCGATATAAAGCCTTCGAGCCTCTTCCGCGGAATCGAGAAAGTCCTCAAACCTCTGGTTTGACTGTGTTACATATTCTTCCAGAACGGCGTCAGGAATGACTTTGAATTGAGGGTAGAACTCGATGAAACTGTTTGCAGTCACACTGCATCATCCTTTTTCTTTCGACTGGTTTTCTTTACGACCACGCTCACGGGCTCTTTGGTTTCCCCCGGAGCTTCCGATTCCGTAACAGGTTCTTCTTTGGAAGCAGGTTCATCGGTTACTTCGGATTCACCGGTTAAAATGCTTCCCTCACCGGCCAGGATCTTATACATAAGCGTATTTTTCACCCATTCCGGCGCTTCGATCTCTTTTCCGACGTCTTCCTGTTTAACCTGGAACAGAACCATTCCGGGAGAAACAAAAACTGCCGGAGTTTTGCATGTTATTTTCATAGGCGTCCCCCTTCGAGGCGGTTATTCCGCTGCAGCCGCGGTTTTCTTCCCTCCGCGCTTCTGCTTCGGCTTTTCGTCCGCTGGAGTATCCTCTGCTTCGTTTACCGCCTTCCCGTCAGCGCCGATTCCTTCGTTCGGATCGTTCTCGAGCTTCTTCTTTTCAGCGGTCTCAACTCCGATGGTGATAGAGCCGTCAGCCAGAAGGCCTTTGAACATGCGGGTTTCTTTGATCCATGCCGGTGCCTGGACAAAAATGCCCCGGGTGACCGGAGTGATCGAGAAAAAGAATCCCTTTCCTCCGTTGAATTCAGCGCAGACGCGGCAGATCATCAGAAAAGTGTCCATTTGTATCCTCCTTTTGAAAACAGAGAGAGGGGAACAGCTCCCCTCTCTCTGTGGTAAATCAGATGCCGTCCACGTACCGGACCGTAGTCGGATACTTGAACTTCACTTCAGAGATCTGAGCGACGAACGGAGTCTTGTAGGACAGGTTCACGCGCTCGGTCTCCCAGCGATGCAGCGGAGCGGTCATTTCGAACTCGACCATTTCGGCCTTGTTGATGTACGCGACCATACGATCCGCGCTGTTGGTGCCGATGCCCTTGCAGTACTTGCAGGGAGAAATGACCAGCTTTTTGCCCTGCTGGGTGGTGATATTGTTTTCCAGGATGTAAGTCAGGATGGACTTATCGCCGGTGGTACCGACTTTCCTGGTGACGATGGAGCCAAACTGCTCGACCGGGATCAGGATGTGATTCGGCAGGGCATCTTCGGCCATTTCGTTAGCGGCCCAGACCTTGGACAGGATGTCGTTGACGTCAGCCAGGATTTCATCCGCGGACTTGTCTTCCCAGGCGCTGCTGGTGTTGGCGGCGTTGTTGGCCGCGTCAGCACGGGTAATATTGGCATTGTTCAGCAGACCAGTGGTGCCGACCTTGGTGAATCCTTTGTACACATTCGTATCGCAGAACTGATCGAAGTGCTTGTGGATGCCCTTGGTCAGGATGTCTTCGGCGTTCCGGGCCAGCTTCTTGAACTTTTCCTTCTGGATGTAGGACAGGGTCCAATACTCGGCCCAGTTGAACACACGCCAGATGGTCTTGTCGAAATTCGCCTGCATGACGGGGATGTCATTGGCGTTATCGAACATCAGGTTGCCGTCGCCTTCAGCGCCGCCGGTAGAGGCATACTCCACAGCGATCGCAGCGATATTCTCAATGAAACCGCCGCCGGTCTTCACGGGCATGTCACGGGGCCACAGGGTAGCGTCCAGCGGCTCGAGGAGCTTGCTGTCTACCTTTTCCAGTTCCTTTTCCAGGAAGGCAAGGCCGTCGTTTGCCCGGATGCGGCTGTCTTTCGCCAGCATGGGCGTTTTGGGAAACTTATTCATACTGTTTGTTCTCCTTTCTCAGAATTAGAAGGCGCGTTCGCAGAGAACGACCTCGACAACGTTGTTGTCATCCTTCGGTCCCTTGAACTTCCAGCCGGTAGCAACCGTATTGGTGCTGTCAGCGGCCTTAGCCAGAGCGCCGGTGGCCTTGACGATGTGCACAGGATCTCCCGCGGCAACGGTCAGCGCAGCGGGTACGACCATAGCAACAGTACCGCGCTTGATCACGTCGACCATATCCTTCGCCTTGTACTTCGGATCATTGCCGCCATAGGTTTCCTCCGTCTTCACGGTCCGGACGGCGACGCCGATCACGTCATAGTACGTGGTGGAGACGTTGACCACCTTGCCCGCATTCAGCGCAACAGGAGCGCCGAACAGGATCGGATCAGAGGCTTCCCCGTTCGCAAAGCTCTCGATGATGTCATCGATGCTGCGGGATACCGCTCCGGGATAGCCGTTCGTAAATTTCAGAACTTTACCAGCCATGATGATTCTCCTTTCTTACTTGCTGTAGTTGGGGTTCCGCTTGGCCATAATGGACTTGCCCAGGTCCGCGGAAGTGTCCTTCGCGCTGTCAGCGGACCGTTTGCGGCCCTTCAGCTTCAGGTAATCATTTCTCGTGGCCTTTTCGGGCATTCCATAGGCTTTCCGCAGGGAAGCGGCCATGGCGTCAGAAGCTTTTTTCTGCTCAGCCTTCGGAAGCTTGGACAGGAACGGACGCATGGTCTTGATCGCTTCGCGCATGGCGTCACGGGCCTTGCAGTCAACGGATTCTTCTTCGACTTCCTCTTCCAGTTCCTCGCCGTCTTCGTCCTGCTCGTTGATCTCGTCAGGATCCACGAAATGGGATTCCTGCTCGTCAGGATCTTCATCCGGGGTAACCGGCTCTTCTTCGGCCTGTTTCTCCATCTGGTCCAGGTCATCCTCGAGCTTCTTCAGAGGATCAACTTCCTCTTCAGGCTCTTCGTCAGCACCCTTGGCGGCTACAGCAGCCTCCAGCTTGTCCAGGCGGGCCATAATCGCGGCCATGGGATCCGCGGGGGCTTCGTCCTCGGTTTTCTCTTCGGGAGCGACCGGTTCAGCGGGAGCCACGACGGCAGCGCCTTCGGTGATATCTTCGATGGCATCAACCGCTTCTTCGAGAACTTCCGGCTCAGCATCGGTCGCTACCAGAGCTGCCAGCATCCGAGAGAGAATGCCGACGTGATTTTTCTTGGTTTTCGGCATGTTGGATTTTCTCCTTTCGTTATTTGGGGCAGAGTCTTTTATGCAAACGCGGTGACCGGCTCGCCCTCTGTCCACAATGGCGATGTGGTTCCCGCGTATTTGCCTTTGGAAATATTTCCCGTTTTCTTCGCTGAGTTCATAGGTGTATCCGCAGGATATTTCCCGCTTCCCATCCATGATGTCTTTGATTGTTCGTTCATCCTGGATCACAAGGTCCGCGATCAGCAGATCCCTGTCTTTCCCGGTTCCGCGGCGTACATTCTGGCAGTGGCCCTTTGACAGGTCCTGCACGTTTTTGATGTTTACGCCTTCCTCGGTATCCGGATGATCGTTTGTAACCGGCATGCCCTCAAAAGATGACATTGTCTCGGTAGAAAAGACCTCGTCTTCCGGCCGGAAGATCTTCACGAGCCCATCCCCGTCCTGACCGATTTCATCCCGGGCATATTCCTGAGTGCCGGACCTGGCAATCGGAACATTCAGGCAGAACAGATAGCCTTCCGGCTCCCGTCTGCACATGTTGTCCGATATCCGGCTCGCATAGTACAGCATGGTTCTTCACCTCGCATTACGTGCCAGGAGTATCGTCGCTCGGCAGATCATCAGCCACCCACGCGCCGGTGCTGTCCACCATGAGGACCTTGCCTTCATCCGTCGCCTCGACCGCGGGCAGCTGGGAGGGGATTGCGGCCAGGATCCAGTTGCCTTCCTCGTCTACCATCAGGACCTTCCCCTGATCGGTGGCCTTGGGCTCCGGAAAACCAGCCCCCTGAGCCTTTGCCATTTTTTTGATTTCTTCAGTCAGTTTATTGATTGCAGCAGTAGTATCAACGGAAGCCATCTTGCATTCTCCTTTCGTTTTTTTGCATAAGAAAAGCGCCCTGGTTTTTTCCAGGACGCTTAGAAGCGTATTATTCGGTTAGTCTAAACTTGACGGAATCGAGTATGTGCATTTTACACCGTTTTTCTTGTCCTCTTCCATCTGTTTGACAAGTTCATTGTAGAATTTTACGCCTTCCGGACCGAAATTCTTCGCGGATTCTTCATCTCGGTCCGCTGCGCACTGCACCAGCGAAACCATATCGTGTTCATTCAGCATCTTGCCCACCTCCTCCGCTTTAATTATATACCGTTAACGGACTAATGTCAATCATCCGTTTCATGATCTTTGGCGATGAATGCGTCCCAAAGCTCCTGGTTTTTAATGTCGATCTCTCCACCGCGCTGACATTCTGCAATCAGCACTGGCTTTCCATCTTTGGAAGTGTCGAACAGTGCCACATGATCAAACTCGCTGGCAACCTTCGGGAAGATATGAGAAACCTTGCTGTGAATACTCCGAACAGCTTCCAGTGGAACGTTGCGCTTTGTCCTTTTCCCACGCTCTATGGACCGCTCCACGGCCATTTCTGTCGGACAGGTCACGTAACATGCGTTAACCTCGTATCCAGCATCTCTGGCCTGTTGAATCTTCTTTTTTACACTTTCAACAGACCCGTCTCCGGTTCCATCCAGCGTGCAGTCATATCCGTTGTCAAAAGCAGCTTGCATAGCACGCTTAGCAAGCGCAGAGCTTTCTTCATGAGCAACAGCGGCCGCATGATCCGGATCTGTCTCCTGCATCTCCCGATACTCCGGAATATCCTTCTTCAGTTCGTCCGGATCGATTGTCGCTGTTTTATCCTTGTCTGGCGTACCGCTCGCAAAGAAGCTGCTCTGGAAGTTTTTGCACCTTTTCGGATCGCTCAAACCGCCTTTCCCGGCAGCGGACCCGCCTCCAAACATGGTGAATGTTTTCTTTTCACCAGGACCTTTCGGTTTTTTACCAGCAAAGATATTCTCAACCGACTGGGCGTGAAGTTCTTCTCGTTCTGGCGTCAGGTTTCCATTGTCATCCAGGTACTGATTGATCGTATGTCTGTCTTTCGGTCTTTTCTCTTTATAAAGGTCATCAACACTGAGCTTCGTTGCTCCGGTGCCTTTGGTCAGCTCTTTGGACGGTCTGCCGGTCTTTGGATTGTTGAAAGCGGATCCTTCAGCAAACTTATTTCCTTCGCGCATCTCTCCGGGTTTTGGTGCAAACCGTTTGCCGGAATCCATCTCCGAAACCTTATGCTGCATGGACTTGTCACCGGCTTTGGTGATTTTCTGCGCTCGGACCGCGCTTACTACGCCATCGCTGTCCGGAAGCCTGGGATACTTGTCCCTCGGATTCGCAAGCCCTTTTGCGCACAGACGCATGTGCTCATAGTTCGCAAATCCTTGTTCCTTTGCGACCCTGTTCAGTTCCTCCAGCTCCTCGGGCGTTTTCTTCCCTGTCAATGACCATTTTCCGCTTGTAGTACTACCGACAGGGCCCCGGTTATATTCTGTGCTCGGGTTCCAATTGACCGGATTCCCCTGCGGATCGACAACCTGAACCTTCTCTGCCTGTTTATGCCGCTCCCACTGAGCCTCCGGATCGTACCACTTCCGCTCTTCCTTTTCTTCCGGACGTTTATTCACTTTGAGTTCTTGCTTCTTCTGGCCAAAACTAAAAGGTTTATACCCTATTTGACCTCCCTCGGATTTCCCGGAAGAGCTCCCGCCTCCAGAATATGATCCGGATCCTTTCTTGACGAACTTCCCGCCTTTTCCGCGCGGGTGCTCGCTCTCAACGAATTCTGCGTCCCGCGTGTGCATTTTCAGGAGCTTTTCCGCTGTTCCGGAATTCAGACTTCGGTCTAAAGCAAGTTTTCGTAGCATTCTGATGTATTTATCGCTCAATGCTTCACCCCTCCTTTGGGCATGATAAAAGCCCGGCACTGCAGCGTGTCGGGCTTTTATGTATTATCCGTTATCAGTTGATGATTTCACCGGCCTGTCTGGCCTTGCGCGTCTGAATTGCATCCATTTCCCAAGCTTCTACGGCCTCTTTCGGCGCGTCTGGCCTGAGAACGTGATTCAGTCCATACTTTTCCACATGCTCCGCTTCCAGCTCGTCAGACTCTTCAGGAGAGAGCCCGTCGTACACGGACCAGTCAATCCAATCACAATACTGTTTGTAGTAATCAGGCACTGATCAGCCCCTCCTTCTTCAGAATCTCGTCCAGCTGACGCATCATTTCCTTGGCCATAGGCCTCGGATTTTCCGATGTCATGGCTTCCGCGAAACACTCTGCGAACCACTCGTATGCGTTCTTTTCCGCGTATCGGCTGAGTTCTGTTCTTACGGATGCTTTTGTCATCTTCAATGATTTTAACACGCTTCGCCTTAAAATACCAGAGAAAGCATTTGCGTCTGTGCTGAGGAGTCTGGCACCATTTACGCCTCGCTGAGACAGATAGCCGTCCAGCGCGTGTCCGATTTCATGCGTAATAACGGAAGTTCCGTTTGTTCCGGCCGGATGATATCCTGTCCTCACGTCTTCGCTGTAGGTTGACAGCAAACTGTTCAGGTTTCCGAAATACCTGTCATGAGCGTTCAGAGATACCTTCCCGCCGAAAGTCATGTTGCAGGAGGCGTATGTTGAGCTGTTGGCTGTTTCCCCTTCATCAATTCCGTTCAGCTGGCCGATCAGGAACGGGTATTTATCCATGACGTTTTCGTACGCGGTAGCGACTTCCTTCGCGCATTCCAGGCTTACTTTTTTCAGCTCAGTTTTCGCGCCATTTCTGAACATGCCGCTCTTCCGCATCGCGTCTCCGACCTCTGTGGCGTTCTTTGCGTTTGAGTATTCCTTCTGGCGCTTCTCGCGATCCTGTTTGAAGGCTTTTCGCTTCGGACCGAATTCTTTTTCCTCCTGACGGATCCGCTTCCGCTCGTTCATGTACTTATGCAGCTCTTTGGCTACATCATCCGGACGGACCGCATACGTCTCTTGTCCAAGCGCAATGGCCTTCAGCTGCAGATAAGCGGCTTTTGCCGACTTTGGGACGTCTTTATCATGCAGGAATCCGGACTCCAGGATGTCTCCATGCGAAGAAACGTAGGTTGCCGGGTTGTCTTCCCGCTGTTCGTCTGCGAGAGATTCCAGGAACATACTCATAATAATCGAAGGCTTGTCTCCGAGGTTTCCGATGTTTGATGCGCTGTTCGGATCCGCGGCTTCCTGGCACTGCTTAAAGAAGTTCGTTCCGAGCATTCCATCTTTCGCATCGAGATAACGTCTGCATTCCCATATTGCTTTTTCGTTTCCGTTCCAGACGTCCATCATCATCCGCTTTTCAGCGTAATTCATGGCAATATCGCCGCCAAAAGCCTGTGGGTTGATCCCAAGGCCTCTGACGATGCCAAGAATGTAATCCTGTTTTTCCTGCGGCTGTCCTTCCAGCCAGGCGTTGTTTTCGTCTGAATTCTGCGGGATTTTCGGTTTCGGAGGCGCTGGGGCTTCTTTTGTTCCGATGATATACTGGATATCATCCGGCACATCAATTTCGGATTCTATAATACCCATGGCCTTCGCCTCAAGCAGCGTCATGACGTCCATAACCCTTGCACCGGTCGGAACGTCAACTTTTTCCAGATCCGCTTCCCTGATAGCCTGATAGATCTTCTTTTCATCGTCGGAAAGGTTCTCGTTGACCAGTCGCTGTTTGGTTTCGTCCCAGGTCCTTGCCTCCTTCATCATACTCAGCATATCCTGGCGGTCGCTGCGGTTTCCAGCTGTCAGAATGTACTCTTCCGGGGTCATCCCTTCCCTGACTTTTTCGAGCTTCCCTTCTTTGATCCTCTCTTCTGCTTCCGCGTGTGTGAGGAATCCTCGATTGCGAAGCTGTTCGATCTTCTGCTTTGCAGCAAGCTTCGCCTCATAATCCTTCTTCGCGTTCGCAATTTTCCGGACCGCTTCATGCTGCCGTTCTCCCTGCAGCCCGTTCAGCCAGTCTTTCCGACTGTTATAATAGCCAATGTCAGATCTGCCGCCTCGGTACTGCTTCCCGCCGCCAGGGCCGGATCCTCCAACTTTCCCGGGACGGCCTTTGTGACCATAATTGCCGGAGCCCGGGCCTCCGTCCTCTGCGGATCTTTCTCCGATGTCATCACCCATGGTGGACATGACTCCCAGGTAAACGCCTTCATCCGTATAGATCTCCAGCTGGCCGGATTCAGGGTTCCTGCTGAATTTCATCTGTCCACCTTCTTTCTTAAGACGCTACGTCCAGTCTGGATTGGCTGAGAATCAGCTTTGTCCTGTTCAGAACGACCGTGTAGCTGTTCGTTGATCCATGGCCTTCCGCGTTGATCGCGTCATATCCGAGATACGTCGCAAGCACACCTGGATCCATGTTGCTGAACCTTTCGTATTTTTTCGCTTCTTCGCGGGCCTTGTCAGTTTTTTCAGCTTGCAGCTCTGCGAATTTTTTTATTTCTTCCAACCGATCCTTGTGGCTTTCCTTCCATGCGAGGACCTTTTTTATTGCTTCAGGGCTCAGATCTCCCGTTCCCCTTCCCATCATTGTCCTGTACAGTATCCGCTCGCATGTAGCATCATCTGTAAGCTCTTTGCCAAAGAACTGATCTGCCTCTTCTGCTTCTCTTCTCTTGTTTTCTCTGATGATGTTTTCCGACTTTCTCCTGATTTCAAGCAAATCTTTGTAGGCAATGATCTTCGAGCTGGGATCCAGTGTCATCATGCGCGTAGAAGCGGACGCTGCAGGAGGCGTTTCTGTCCGGCTGATCGGTCCCCAGTATGGAACCTTGTCTGCTGGAATGGTGTTGTGGCCTTCATCGTCGCTGTAGTATGTGAATTCCAAAGGGCTGTCCGGGTCTTCCGGATCCATCGGCAGGAAATATCCCTTCACCGTTTCCGTTGTCCACGATGATTTTACCATCGCAACAACTTCAGCAGCCTCCGGAGGTTTTGCTTCCTCAGTTTTCTTCATGTCGGCCTGACGGAATACAACCGCTTTTCCGTCCACATTTATCCGATCCTCATCATCTGCCAGCTGCGGGCACCATCTGGCTCTCGCGTTTTTCATTGAAACATGCCTGTAATGCCGCATTTCCTCAAGCGCTCCGCTGTAATCGGAGCTCCCGTATACGCCAGCGCAGTACATGCCTTGCCCGTATTGCGCACCGCCATTCGAGCAGTCTACGTACCATTCGCCGTTTTCCAGCATATCGTCAAACGCCTGAACCGCTTCATCCCCCAGGGCCGCATAGGACCGAAACAGAACCGGCATTTCCGGATGTTTTTCGATGATGTCCAGGATCTCTTCCTGGGAAACAACCTTCGGCGGTCCATTAAAGCCCTGCTGGACAATCGCGTGTTCGATCTCGGTATCGATCACCTGTCCGAATTTCGGCTCCGTGTAGGTCTTCCCGTCCCATTCGGCCGTTTCTGAGATGTCCTTCCCTTCAACCATCTTAAACGGAACCGTCTTTTCTGGTTTCTGAGAGCACATCAGCTGCCGCATGCGCTCCACATAGTCCATGATTCGTTCCTTCGTCCCGGACTGCCTGTGCTGCGCTGCGACCATGTCACGCTGTTTCTTATCAAGACTGTCGATGAAATCTTTTGCATTCTTCGACTTTTGCGCGATCTTCTTAATTCCCTGGAAGGCTGCAGCTTTCTGAATACCGATATAGGCTCCGGAAGCGCTCTGTGTTCTGAACGCGGATCCACCGCCTTCTCCACTGCCGCCGACCTTCCCCGGTCTTCCTTTATGTCCAAAGTTTCCAGATCCAGGACCTCCATCAAGATTCAGGATACGATTCGCCAGCCGGAGAGCCTCATCTTTCCCCAGGAGTTTCATGATCCCGCGAAATACTTTCCCTGCGCTCATCCGGCCACCCCCTTACGCTATTTTCCCGAATCCTTTCATAATTTGGCCCTTTGTCATCCTCCGGATCGCTCCGTGGTCATGAACCAACAGGACGTCCGGAAGATATGAAATGTCTATTACTGGCTCCTGGTAGCATCTGCAGTTGAACGTGTTCCCCGCATGATAGCTCCCGTATGGCTTTTCTCCACCGAATAATGCTTCCGGATTTGGTGGATCATCATAGAAGACCAGAATCCCGTCCATTCCCCTGTGTGAGTCTCTGGATCGTTCATCCTTCACGCAGCGCCAGATGTACGCCCGGATTCCGCAGTTTTCCGCTCTCGCCTGTACAATGGCCGCATTCGCCTTTGCGCATTCCGTTCTGGCGATGCATTTCAGGTTTTTCGCCATGTGCTCCGGTATGATCTTCCTGAGCTCCGCTTCGACCGCTTCCGGCCGTTTGCCCTTCAGCGCCTCCCGGGAAGCATACTGTGTGACGTATTTCGCCCACTGCTCCGGCAGCGTTTTGATAAACGCGGCATTTTCGGCAATGAGCTGCTGCACACGTGCTCCGACTGGACCATTCATCTCTCCGGAGATCAGATTAAAAAGCTCCTGTCCGTTTGTGGATTTTGATGCTGCCTCTCTCCAGGAGTTGGCGCTCACTTTCCGCTGCGTCCGTACCATTCTTCCGACGATTCTGTTGAGGAACTGGCTCATTCGATCTGATTGCATGAGCTGCCTGAATTCCGGGCCATCTTCCGTCAGCGCGGAGGACCCTCTTTCTTTTACGGCATCCAACAGACCGTTGAAGAGCTTGCACAGGTCCTTCCAGAACCTTCGCTCTTCGTGCTTGCTGACGCTCGGCATCCGATCACTCCCTTTGAAATGTGGCTGGCACAGGAATTCGTGCCCATTTAAGCGCATATATGATCAGGAGGTATCTGAAACATGAAGAAAGTCGCTGTCGACAATTTCCGTTGCGCACCACATAAAGGCCCAGACAGGCAACTGGGCGGGCTTCAGGCTTACCAGGCCCCAGCCTCCCCGCTGACGCACCATTTCACAGGTGCCGGAGGAAGAAGAACACCCGGATCTGGCTGGGGCTGTTTTAAGGTATAAGAAAAGCCCGGCAGCGAACTGTCGAGCTTCTCGGTTGTTGTTTTGGTATCAGAAACACATCTCGAGGCAGTAGGATATGCTCTCGATGCAGGATTTCAGAAACGCTTCCGGTGTCATTCCATCCGGAACTTCGTCTTCTGTGTAATGACGGTATTCGCCTTTGATCTGTTCTTCCTCTGCTTTCAGAAATTCATCCACCACCGCTTCCGGCTCGCCAAAACGAGCAACGCGCTGCTTGACGTTCTCCCTGACGGCATCGTAGAACTGGGAATAAGTCGCCATGCTGATCATCCTTTCAGGCTTTTGTCTCTGACTTCCTTTGCGGCGTCATAATCCGCGCTGGCATCGACGCGCTTCACGTACTCATAGTGGTCGTTTCCGAAATCATTCGCAATCTCATCGCGGCTGCGGCCGGTGTATTTAAAGAAGATGACCGGTTCTGGATCGTCTCTGCCCTTTGTCCAGCCATCCGGCGCGTAGTTCTCATCGAATTCGCACCAGCTCACGGGCTCGAACCCGTTTTTGATGTAAAAGCCGTAGAGCTTTCCGAAAGCATCCAGCTTCTTTCCACCCATGCTAACCGCATGAGACAGAAGGTCTCGCCCTCTGGTTGTCTTGTCATTTGGGTTTGCGCACACACTGACAATATCTCCATCATGGACAGCGACCGCTGATCCACCTTGTGTTGTGAAACAGTCCATGTGTTCGTAATCGTTATCCGTGTATGTGCTGTCTACGCGCCATGCATCCTGCGGACGGTCCTTTGCAACTGCGGCCTTCGCAGCATGGAACGTCTCCCGGAATTTCTTCGCAACCGTCTTTGTGAAAGACTGTTTCGGAGACTCTGCTTTATTATATCCCGCTTGCGGACTATTAGCAACCGTTCCAGAGGACGAATTTTCTTCGTTTTTCGAAGATTCTGAGCTGCCGCCGCCTTTCGGTGCGAACTGGCCAGCGTTCCCGGGCTGTCCACGCGGATGATCTCCCTCGTTCCATTCCGCGTCTCCGGAGAGGAAGCGCTTCACGGATCCGATCAGATCATTCAGAAATCCGCTTTTCACAGCTCTCTGCCGCTTCAGGGTTTCGCTCTGGACCTTCTGGGTGCTTTCCGGATCATTCGACCAGTAGTGCCGGTTCTTTTTCACGATTGCGCGAGCCGTTTCCAGATCACCCTTGGCTGCGGCCTTCATGACCTGGCGCTTCATCTTCCGCATGTGCCGCTCCTGCTGGGCGTTTCCGGCAACCTTCTGATGCAGCGTGAGATTTGACCATTGCTCGCGCTCCCGGTTTGCCTGGTTCACGCTGGCCTTTGTCCGCGGAGCCGACTTTACTTCAGGCATCCCGGCCGTCGGATTGGCGATGAACTTCGCCCGTTCAATCAGGTTCGTTCCGTTTTTATGGTACCCGGGCCTTGGGCCGCTTCCGGGACCGCCGTCTTCGGTTTCTTCCTTGCCTTCCTCGAGAATCCGATGGATCCGCTCTTTAAGCTCATGGACCTTGTCCAGATCTATTTCTTCATCCTGTTCAGGCTGCTCGGCTTCCGGGGATTCTTCCTGCTCAGGCATCGGCTGCTCTGGCATCGGTTGTCCCTCTTCCGGCGGTGTAGCGCCTTCCGGAGGCATTCCACCCGCTCCAGGTCCTCCCGGGCCCATCATGCCCATCGGATCTTCCATCCCTTCACCGCTGTCAACCTCATCGTCGGCGTTCTCAATGTCCTCATCGGTGATATTCGTCCAGGCTCCGATTGATTTGCCCTGTTCCTGCAGCTCAAGCAGCGCTGTTTTCTGTGAGATCAATCCGGCGCTGAACGCCTGGATGATCGCTCCGGCCTGTTTGGTCATGATATCCGCTCTTTGGTCCGGTGTCGTGGTCATCAGAGGTTCGAACACGATCTCCATGTCTTCCGGAATCATGCCCCAGAGGCTCATGGCCATTACCGGCAGCAGCTTCTCCATTGCGGGACGGAGGTTCCGCTCCTGCAGCTGTGCCAGCATCTCATAATAGTTCTTCATGTCGGACTCGCCGGTAGCGTTCATGCCCTGAGGCGACCGACCAAACAGCTTTGTGGCCGGGATCTCAGCCGCACCGGCCATGTCCATCATGAAGGACTCGTAAACCTCCGCGATTCCGGCGAATGAGTACGGATGCTGTTCGTAGCTGTCTTCATTGCCCATCAGCAGGAGACCGAAGCTGTTTTTGATCCGGTTCACGTTGAAGATGGACTCCATCACCTTGCGCTTCTGTTCCTCGGTGCCCATCGCCAGCGCTTCGCCGAAGTTTCCGATGCGCATGGCTGATACGTTCGCCTGGAAGACCAGCTGCGCGATGTTGGCGCTGGTAGCGTTCCGTTTCTGAAGCTCTTCGTATACGTGCTCGATTTCACTGGCTCCCCAGTATTCTTCGTTGATTTCTTCCTGAATCGGCAGCATCCGGCCTCTGGCCATCAGCATCCGACTGTGATGGATCCGCAGCGTCTCGCCGGTTGTATCGTCCAGCACAACGTCGTAATATCGCGGATAACCGAATTCAGGATCATCCATATCGTCTTCCAGTTCCAGCGACGGATACAGGCCCCTGATCCGGTCCACAACGATAAGGCCCCGGAAGCAACCAGGCATCAGCGTGTCGTAATCCATCGGCTGATCCAGCATGTCTTCCTGGCCTTTTATGACCATCACAGCCGCAGCGCCGCCGTACAGACGCGCCCAGCGCAGCATGTTCGTGACTTCCTGCTTGATATTGTGCTTCGCTTCCAGTTTTGCCAGCTCGTCCAGTTTATCCTGTTCAAGCTCGGAGGAAACTGTGTACCATGCCCGGGTCATATCCTCGCAAGGCGTATCGATGATCCGTTTCGCGAGCCAGTTTTCACGGTACATAACCGTCAGCGTTTCATAGTCGTGTGTGATCGAATGCCGTTCGTAGTCGTTTGCCTTATTCAGTTCCGACGCTTCTCCCAGGTAGGCCAGTGTATTGATAAAGCCGTCAACCGCACGGCGAATCTCTGGGGTCTGTTTTTTCTGCAGCGGAGCCGTCTGCTGGACGGTCCCTGTTGCAGGTCTGCGCTTTTTCGCCATGCGGCTCACTCTCCTTTATCCAAAAAGTCCTTTATCCAGGATTCTGCAAGCACAAGCAGCGCTGTCCGGCGCGTCATCGTGCTGGGCCTGAATCGTATAATCCAGGATTTCTTCCAGGTACTCCGGGTCTGTCTGCGGGTGCCAAAGAATGTTCGGCCACCATTTCCGGAGGAACGTTGCAATCTTAACGTACTTGTTTTCTTTCTCGTCGTAGCCGGTAGAGAAGATTCCCCGACGGAACAGCTCTTTTTTGAGATATCCCTTGTCAGCGTTCCGCTCGCAGTAGATCGGAAAACAGCGGAAGCGCTGCGCGTCTGCGATGATCAGATCCATGACCGTGTCCACATGCCCGTGCCAGATCCGACCGTACATGTAGATCATGTCTCCCTTCCGCTTTGCGCAGGTGAACGCTGTGCTGTCCTCACCGCCGTAGGCGGCGTCGATATGGCTCATGCCGTCCAGGATCAGCTCCTCGTCATCGAAGTATTCCGGTGCCTTTGTGAACAGTGCACCGGCTTCCGCAATGTGCCGAAGCTCGTAGTTGGCCGCAAACAGTGACGGCGTCATGCTCCGACGAAGCTCAGCGATCTTTTCATCGCTCAGCATGCCGGTCCGCTTATAGTCCCAAACCTCCGCGGGCGGCATCAGCGCAAACGCGTCATCCTTGTGCCATGGCGTCCCGGTGTTGATCATCCGACCACCAGGGTTCCGGACGTTCTGCAGCTCCTGATATACGGCCTTGGTGTGCTCCCGTTCTGCCTGGGAGACGCGGTCCTTCAGATTGATAATATCGTCCGTGATCACACGATCGGCGTGTTTACCGGTCAGGGATCCGGAAATACCAATGCCCAGGAGCTGCGGCGCTCCCCTGGGTGCACAGTAGTAGTTGGTGACGATTTCGCTCGCCGTGGACCGTACCACTTCAAGCGGCTTTCCCGTCAACGCCTCACATATCTCCCTGAAAACCGGCTCATTCAGAATCCGGTCTACATTCTTGATAACCTCGATAACGTCCGTGTCTGTTTTCCGCAGGAAGATAATGTTCTTATCCCTGAATCGGACCATCATCAATGCGATGGCCACCCCCAGGCACGTTGTCTTATAGGATCCGCGGTGAGCTTGCAGCGTCATGTCCTCGGTGCCGTTGACCATGTTCACGATCCATCTGCCGTGCATTTCTGTCATCTGCTTGTAACCGAGCTGATGGCATAACGCAACCGGGTGCTGGATGAACCATGCCGCTTTCTCTTGCTCTGTCACTGCGCATCACCGGTCATCTTTGAGAAGGCTTCATCCAGGCTCTCGAACTTCGGTCCGGCCACCTGGGCTTCAATCCGCTCCGGTGCCTTTTCGCCTATCGTGTCCCGGATTGTTTCAAAAGCCCGGACGTTTCCGCTCCGGGCTTCTTTGATCAGTGCTGCCGAGATATGTTCCTGCTGGGTGTGCTCTTTACCTTCTGAGTCCTTGGACGTGATCTGGAGCAGCGCCAGCAGCTCCTCCCGGAGCGTCTTGCGCTCCTTCTTTACCTGTGCGGATCTGATCCCGCCCTTGCGTCCCCGTTCCCGCGCTTGTTCCCCTGCTTGGAAGGGTTTACCAATAGGCAGCTCCACTCCGTTCCTTGGTGACCTCGGGCGCGGTTTCTTTTGATCCGCTTGCGGATTATCATTCTGCACCACTGGAGGCGTTTCCGGCTTCTTGACAGTTTTCTTGACTGGCTCCTTCTTCGGAGACGTCTTTTTCGCTGGAGCCGTTGATTTCTTTGGCGTCTGCTTCTTGACCGTCCTCTTGACAGGCTTCCCTGCCTCTTCCGGAGGACTTGTCTTTTTTGTTGCCATGGTCTCATCCTCCTTCAGTGATTGTCGACGGAGATCAGATTAACAACTGTGTATCCCGCCTCGATCAGCAGGTCCCTCGTGGCCTTTAGTGTGCAGCCAGTAGTCAGAATATCATCGTAGAGGATCACGTTCTTCTGCTGCGGGTTGATCTTCAGTTCGAAGATCGGACTGACCCGGTTGTGATTGATGCAGGTAACTGCGTCTTTGTAGAACGGGATCTGCAGAGCGTCTGCCATGATCTGGCAGATGGCCGTTGCAAAGTGAAATCCGTTACTGTGCCGCCGCCTGGGTGTTGTGACGATGCACCAGTCTCCCGCGCTCAGGTTCTCTCCCAGCGTAGCCCGGATAAACTCCAGCGCCATGTCTGCGAACATCCAGGTGTTTCCCTTGTTCTTGATCTCTGCCAGAGGCTGGCCGGTCTTTCCCACTTTCATCAGGGATTGATAATACAGATCCCCGGCTTTGTGGAGCGCTGTCCGGTCCTTCAGATCACACAGGGCCTTGGATTCTTCCCAGCGCTTTTTCTTCTCCGTGTCTGTTTCAAAGTCGAACGGGAAGAAATCCGCGTTTCCGAAATCCAGGTCCGCGATCTCTGCTTTCAGCTTGTCGGCATCCCAGGATGAATATTCGCCGGTCTTGTTATCCTCCAACCGCCACTTCCGGATCCTTTCATCGTCCAGGTCTGTGCAGATTATGCACGGTACTTCCTTCAGGCCGAGCTTCTTTGCGGCCTTAAGGCGGGTGTGACCGTTGATCAGCGTCATATCCGGACGGACGTCCAGCGGCCTCCTAAAGCCGACGTCATGTATCGCCTGGCACACCGCGTCCACGGCCTGGGCTGAGATCTTCCGGGGATTGTTCTTGTACGGCTTCAGTTTGCTGACCGGCAGGTAGACAATCTCCTGCTTATTCATGTTTTCCTCCTCGGCTGCAAAAGAAAACCGCCCTGCGGTCTGCAGGACGGTTTCGGTACTCTCTTACAACTTTCCTTGAGTGTATCATACCACACCAAAAAACGGCTGTCAATAGGACAAAAGTGTGCCAAAATTGTGCCAAATCACCTTCCGAGCAAGTCTATAACCTCCGGGAGCTCCTCCAGCATGTCCTTGAGTGCACTGTAGTCGATGATCATTTCACCGCATGCGTCATTGGCCGTGATCTTAATCTTGGCATCGCACCATTCGTATTTCGCTGCATTGCCGGTTACGGAGTCGATATGGACCCGGGAGATGATTTTCGGCTCATCGTAGCGCTTTAACTGCACAGCAACATCTATCGGTTCCTTCTGCTTCGGCTTTCTTCCTGGTTTCTTCTTCACTAAGGCAGATTCGAAATTCTCTGTCGGTTCTTCTACGGTCTCCACTTTGACTTCCTCCTTCTTTTCTTCTGCCGGATTATCATTATGCACCGGCAGCTCCAGCCTCAGGTTCATTGGTATGCTGGCGTAGCTGGTCGGATCGTTGCTTTTGATCCAGCGCCGGATGTCATACCACTCGTTGATCGGATCTGTGCTGCCTCTTTGAATCAGGAAATTGATCACGTCCCGGCCGTTGTAGATCTCCTTCATGCACTGAGTCGCGATGTTCGGCATTTCGCCTTTCCCAAAGCTTCGCTGCTTCATGGACCTTTTCATGGTTACTCCTCCCTGTGAACAGATCTCTCGGTGGTGAATCCCTCCGGATAGCGCTTTTTCAGCTTCTCAATGTTCATTTCCGCTATTTCTTCCATGGACCAGTCGTTGGCATAGCAGAATTCCGCGATTCCCCACATCAGATCTCCAACCTCGAGCTTCAGATCGTACTCGTCGATCTTGTGCCCCTGGTACTGTTTTTGAAAAAAACTGTGGATCTCGCCCAGCTCGCTGCACATCTCGAAGAGCGCGTGTTGCAGCATCTGCTGCTTATCCAGCCCCAGGTTACAGGTCCGGTTCGCGTATTTTTGGTACTCATCCAGCGTCATTGTGTTTCCCTCCTATAAAATCATCTATGCTCATTTGCCCCGGGAGAATTCCAACTGCCCCCCCCCGAGGACTTTTTTCTCTTTGGATCCAGCTGGATCGTCGTGCCTCCATGGACCTTGTCCGGCTTCTCGCTGTTGGTCTTGTACATGACTTCGACGGAGCTGATCGTCCTTTCATTGTTCACGGCGAAATGAGAAACAGCTCCGCAGTCTTCGCAGAAGTACGTGACATGGTTTATGGTAAAGCTCGAAAAGCACGTTCCGCGCTTCATGTGCCCGCCGCACCAGAAGCACTGTATGTCGTTCGGGATAAAACTCATTTGGCACCTCCGGATTTCTTCCTCCGTTTCGCGTTTCGCCTGTCCTTCATCAGGAAGTTGACGTTCAGCGAAACCCATTGCTCTCTGATCTTCCTGGTCGGAAGGACTGCCGGGAGTTTCACGGCTATCTCCGTCCAGGCTTTTTTCAGGAGTTTTTTCCGCAGCCGTCCTTTCATTCTTCCCCCGCTCTCTCCTCGCCAGTAGGAAAGTAACCACTCAAAACAGCTACACTTTTCGCATTTACTGGCTTTCATTTTCCCTCCGGTATAAACGGATGTTCTGCCATGAACTCCTCAATTTTCTCGAACACTTCGGACTTCTCATAGGTTTTGCACCGGCTGAATTCCTGGCGACCGTCATTGACCGTCACAACGGAATGCCAGCTGAGAGCAATGCTCTTTTGTGTGCATACGCCTTTATCATTATTGAACTTGCAGCTGGTATCCGCACAGTAAACCTTTGTCATCCCATGGAGCATCAGCAACAACGCCTGTGCGTCCATCGTCGGAATCTGCGTCAGTCCCCGTTTCGCAGCCGCTGCTAACTTCGTGGCCGTCTCAAACCTTCTGATCAGCTCGCTCATATAAATCTCTCCCAATCCTTCATGTGCCAGGTCTTTACCGGCTCGACAACCTCGCCCGTAAACCAGTGAATCATGCTCGGATAAAAGTCGATGTCCCTCGGCTCGCCCTCATGCCCGACCGTATCTGCCCATGGTGGTCTCTCCGGGAATTCATCGTTCCTGGCCTCCACGAAGAATGCCCTGCAGGATTCCATGCCCTTCGGGTGATAGGTCATCACCGTCCGGTAAAAGTGCCATTTGTAATGCCCGTCCCGGAAAAGGTTCTGCGCGATGATCACCACACTGCCCTCCGGGTATTCCATGTTCCGCAGTTTCCAGTAATCCGCACGTTCGTATTTCGTGTCCAGCCGGTCCCGGATCGCGTCCGTTTCCCGCTTTTCCTGCTCCAGCTCGTACCGGTCCAGATCCTGCAATGCGGAGTCGAATGCCAGCTGTTTGCCCTTCATTCCACTTTCACGTCCTTCCCGATTTCTGAATGTTCAAATTCATAGCAATTGATGAATCTTTCTCCATCGCATCGGATATACAATTGCTTGCATAGTTCGCATTTGCCATTCTTGGAATATGGACATCCTTGATCAAGAAATTCGAGATATTCAAGCATTGTCATCCAATTTCACCGACCTTCTATACGGTTGATATCCTTTTCCATCCTTAAAGATATAATCCATCGCATCATTCCATCCGTCACGATATTGAGAACACGTTGACGGGCAATTGCCACTTCCATACCACAGGCAGTCTGTGTGGTCGTATTTGTATTCATACTTGTTTTTATCCGCTTCCTGCTCTTTCAGCAAAACCAACGCATCATGTGCAAATATTCTTATTTCCTCGTCTGTATATTCGCTGTAGGATAAACTCGGTGTAACAAAAACTTCGTTTAGCCAATCCAATACACATTTTCTGTCCATTTCTTTTCCTGCTTCAAGTTTCATTTCTACTTCTTCTCCCCATATCTACACCAGAAGTCATCATCAACTGGAAGAGGACTATATGCATGCCAATGATGGTCGCATTTGTGATCTTCCGGGTCACGATGCTTGCAGTTCTTGCACATAACCAGTTCATGCTCCTCAATTTCTATTTTTGTTCGCTTCGGTTTGTAAATAAATACATGACCATCTGGCAATTTAGCCATTTTCATCACTTCCAGTTCGCTCGAATTGTTGCCTTTAAATTAGAACATAGTTGGTCTGAATCCCAACAAAATGCACTTTTTTGCCGCTTCAGCTTTTACTTCAACCGGAATTTTTGTACACTCTTGCACAGCTTTTAACACTCCGGCTTTTGCTACTGTTTCTCTTTCCTTTGGCGGTATATCCAGACCGTACTTTTTGAAATGCTTCAGCACAGCATCCCAATCATCATAAAGTACAAACCGTGTAAAGGCTTCATCTCTGCTTTTTGTAAATTTTCTAAAGTAGTTATTTAACGATTTTTCTGTCATTCAATCACCGCCTTTAAGTTGCACATCGCCAGCCGGATAATAACCGCCTAAAACATTGTCACGTTCCGCAAATCCAAATTGTGATCTGATTTCCTTTTCCACATCTGCCAATGCTTGCATATATCCTTTGTGGTACTTCGTATCAATGACCTTGTAATCTTTCCCGTTGTTGTACCAGAAACTCGGCATATCATAGGCATTCTGAAGCCCCAAATCTGCAAGCACTCTATCCACCGTATTAAACCGTTCAAGGACTTCTGCGTTTACGTTTGACAATGGTTCTACCTGTGCATAAGCGTTTTCAAAATCGCTGTCGCACCGTGGGTATTTGTCCTTTTTGCAAACCTTCGCCAAAGCGCATCCAATGCCATAATCATCAGGAATATCAAAGACTGCTATGTATTTCATCAGTAATACCTCGCTTTGTTTAAATCCTCAGTTGTGAAGAATATTCCTTCTGTTCCAAAGTCGCACGGAATATAAATAAGATCTGGTATCTCGGCAATCAAATCTCTGAACTCACGCATATCGCCAATCCGTACAGCATATTCGTCATCTACGTGATACGTTCCGTAATCATCGTGTTGCTTGAACCAATCATTTATCATCTGGATGTGTTCATCGTACATTTTCCTCACCACCATTCACGCTTATTTGTTCATTTATCGGCGACGCATGTACCGCCAGATATCATGCTGAACCCGCTGGAGCAGGTACCTTTCCGCGTCCCGTTGCCGCTGCCTTTCAGCAATTCCCGGCCGCCTGGATTCTTTCCAGGCATCATAATCCTCACAGTTCGCGTGACATCCGACGCAGCGCTTCCCGCAGTCTTTACATGGTGACATGTTTCTGTACCCGCTCCAGTTCTTTTTCGATCATTTTCAGCAGCTCCACCGGTATGCTTACCATTTCAACAAACAACTCGTCGCAGATCTGCAACTGCATCGGGCATTTATTGCAGTTTTCGTTCCTGCAGCATTTGATTGCCTGGACCAGATTTGTCAGGTCTTTGATCATGCGTACCTCCGATAATCCGCTTTCATGTCCTCGCGGTTGTTGATTACGTATTTCATCGTCGTGTCAAGTTTCTCGTGGCCCAGCAGCCCGGCGATCTTCTGGATCTGCATCCCCTTCCGGGCCAATTCCGTCGCCAGCGTCCGACGGAATTTGTGCGGATGGACGTGATCCACACCGCATTTCTTGCCAAGCGTTTTCAGCATCGTTCTTACGCCGCCCGGTTCCAGGCGCTCTTTCCGTTTCCCTATAAACAGCGGATCCTCTGTGTCCTTCCGCTTTTTAAGGTATTTCTCCAGCAGCATCCCGGTGACTTCGTCAAGGTACACAACTCGATCCTTATTCCCTTTGCCGTGTACAACACATTCCAAAGTGTTCAGATCCACGCTGTCCTTGTTCAGGCTTGTCATTTCGCTGATCCGGCATCCGGTGGACCGTAAAAAGTTAATGATCGCTCTGTCTCGCAGTGTCTTGGCGTTTGCGTTCAGTTTCTCCATGTCGATATCTGAATAGATCTTTTTCTGTTTCTTTGGAACTTTGATAACTCCCACATTCGCCATTGGATTTTTTTCAATCAATCCTTCACGGAACAGCCACCCGAAGTACGCGCTCACCACCTGTCGATGAGACTCAAGCGTAGAGTCCTGAAGCCCTCTGTTTTTGTTTGCCGTGATCCAGTTTCTTATATGGTAAACGTTGACCTGCCTGGTCTGGACTTTGGCAAACTTCATAAACCTCCCGATCTCGTATGTGTATCTGGCGATCGTTTTGGGGCTTCTCCCCTGGATTTTCATGGATGCAATGAAAGCATCCAGCAGATCGTCGTTCTCACTCGTTCCGTCTATTATCCGCAGCTCCTCCATTCGGAATCCCTGCAGCACGTCGCTGATGATCCCCATCAGACCGGATAGATCTGTTACTGTCAGCCGGTCCGCGCATCCGCGCTCGACCTGGCCCAAAAAGCTCTGCTTTGCATCAATGGCCATCAATTACACCCCCGATTTTTACGACCCTCTTTACGGGTCCGGCCTTGCTCTTCTCTTCCTTGGTGTATCGGTTTCGTCGTTCTGCATCCGTCTGATTCCGAATGCAACGTAGCCGTCCTTCATGCCCCATCCGGACAGTACGTAGGTAATCTGGTATTTTTCTCCATTGAGCGGGTGACCGTAGCTTTCCCGGTACCCAATCGCCGTCTCATAAACAACCTTGAATTCGATGATGTCGCCTTTTTGATAATTCCGGTCGTTCATCCGGATCTCGAAGGTTTTCTCCCCACTCCATACAGCGTCCGCAAAGACATCCAGGATCTTGATCTTATGCACCATGCTTTCTGTCCTCCATCATTCTTTCGTACCGGCCGCACCATTCGTGTGCTGGGCATTGTTCGCACTCTCCTGGCTCAGGATCAAATTCGTAAGAACAGTAAAATCCTGCGTATCTCACCATGATGATCCTGTCCGCATCATTGAACCAGTCCAGTTCCTGCTTCCCATGATAATACTGGTCCAGATTCGGCTCCCTGATCGCCCGCATCTCGGTCCATGTATACCAGTCGAAAGCCCCGTCGCAGTGGTCCAGAGCGTACCGGATCGCCTTCCCCCTGGTTTCAGCGTAAATGATGTAACTGTATCCCGTGTCTCCGTTTGCGTCCGAAACGGAATATGCCTTCATGGCCATCTCGATACCCTCCCTCTCAAACAAAAATCTTTGGTGGAACCGGAATAGACCTGTTCTGCGGCTTCCAGATGTGCAGACAGTTCGGATGGATGTTCACATAGTTTGATTTCGCCGGATGATACTCCACACAGCACTCTTCCTCTTCGAAGAAGATGTCCTTGATGATGCACATCTCTGCCCAGGTTGGGCACCGGCTCTTATGGCTGACGCTCACATGGTCCCAACCGCCGCCGTTGGAATAAACCACCACGAAGATAGCGCCTTTGATCGTCACCCATCCGTCCCCGCCGTCACTGGAAGCGCCCCTGCTCTGGAACCTATTATCATTCCTGATCTCACTGAACGGTTTCATTGCCGTCCCTCCTGCACATATGGATTGATTGTTTTCCGTTCCGGATCCATGCATTCCTATGCTTCTGCAGTTTATAGAACCGGATCGTCTCTTTTGCCTCTTTCTCGGTCAGGAACTGGATGTTGTGCCAGCCAAACATCTGGTAGCAGATCCACGGATACTTTTCTTTATCGGCCCGTCTCCTGTTCTGTTCAGCTTCGTATTCCTCCCGCGTCACGTCCAGGGCACCTCCTGTCCTTCCAGCGGACGGCTCGTCCAGCAGCGCCATTCCTTTCCGTATGTTTCGAGCCTGTACGGCGCAAACCGCAACGCGTCCTGATTCATAAAAGCAACATACTCGTTCGTGCCGGTAATTATGGCCCATTTGCCGCCGTCTCCAGTTTCAATCCATAACGCGCCGTCCCAGTTCACCAGGTCCTCCAGGGTCATGATGCGCGGCTTTATCAATTCCAGCAGATCCTCGTACAAATGCTGCTGGCAGGTGCGCTGATCGAACATATCGCTGTACGGGCAGTCCTCCGGACAGAACACATTCTTCTCTGACTCGATGCAGGACTCCAAGCCTTTGATCGCCCTGACGCGCTTCTGCTCCAGGCTGGTCATCTCCATCACGCTCCAATCTTCTTCTGGTAGTAAATGACCGCCTGAATTGTCACACCCACCATGTCAGAGATCCGCTGCGGACTCATTCCATCGCTGAGCAGCGCCATGATCTCTTTCTTTTCCCGCTCTCCCAGGCGTTTGCTGCTTCCCTCCGAGCGGGCTTTCCGGTTGTCGTGTTTCCGGAAGCAGGTCCACGTACAGTACTTTTTATCATTCCTGACGTATCCCCATGGATCTCTGGCATAAAAGTATTTCCCACACTCCGGACACTTGTTTTCCGCTGGAAACAGTCTCATGATTGATACCCTCCATTTCGAACATTTTATTTGCCGTTTTTGCTGATTATCTGCAAAAACGCGGATTATATTGCCCGTTTCCGCGCTTATGCGCTCTTGATCTTGTCGTAATCAACCATAAGGCTGACAATCAGCGACCCGTCCAGACCGACGTGACACGGGAGATAATGGCCCAGCAGCCCCTTCGGAAAGCCCGCCTCCAGGAAACAGTTGACCGCGGTCCGGTTCTCAATCCGCTTTGCGTGTTTCGTCTCACAGACGGTTGACAGCTTCCACGGTCCATCCGGCGAGAACACCATCACCTTATTCGGAGCATCAATACTCACATTGCAGGTGATATGATTTCCCCACTGCCGCCCGGCTTCGCTGTTAATCAGGATCAACCTGGGAGCAACCCGGACATAAGCTCCTGTTCCGGCCGGTGGGCAGTGCCTTTGCTTCTTCGGTTCCACTTGCTTAAACATCATCGTTCCTCCTTACTGTACGGTTTCCTGCGCTTTATCCATCGCCCGTTCCAGGAGCCGCTGCAGGGTCCGTTTTGAGTAGCTGTTGTTGTATTCCCGGTTCATCCGGCTCAGGATCTCCGGCCATGAAAACTGGTCGATCATTTTCATCTCGAACAGCTTCCGTTCCCGGTCGTTCAGTGCATTCAGGACAGTTTCCACTGTCCGCACTTCAGCGGAGAGCTTTTCAAGTTCCGCTTTAACCTGCCGGATTTCCTCCTGGATCTCTTTGACGAATGGTGTGATCTCCCCGGAGGCAATGTCGATTGCGAGCCGACTCACAGGGTCTCCAACGGTCGTTCCATGCGGCATGCCGGTGATCGCCTGGCTCATGGTCACCTGATCCTCTATCATTTCACCCTGGCACTTTCTCAGGAACCCGTCCAGCATTTTCAGCTGATCCTGCAGATAGATGCACCTCATGATTGACACCCTGTACCTCTTCAGTATCTCCGTCAGTGTTTGCGGGCTCATAACCTACCTCCGGAACAGTTTTAGAACGGCAGATCATCCGGTGTGTCCACCGGTGTCATTCCGGATGAATCTTTCTTCGGTTCCTGCGCTGCGGGTGCAGCGGGCTCAGAATGATAATCCTGCTCCCGGTCCTGCGCAGATGACAGAAACTCGACATCTTCCGCTGTGACTTCCATACTCGCGCCGGGTGTGCCGTCATTGCGTGTGTACATCCGGACAGTTACGGGACCAACAACACACACTTTTCTCCCCTTGATCAGCCACTTCGCACAGTTTTCGCCCAGCTGCCGCCATGCAGACACGTTGAAGTAGTCGGCTCCCGGGTCCTGGTTCTGCTGCGTCTTCCTGCGGTTTACGGCAACCGAGAAAGAGCACACATTGATCCCTGCGCTTGTGGTCCGCAATTCCGGATCGCGGGTGAGGTTTCCGATGATAGTGAGCTTATTGATAAGTCATCCCTCCTGTATTCTTTCGATCGGATCATCCCACTGGAGATGGATCCCCGTTTTTTCAAAGGCCTCGTTGGCCAGATCCTGATCCTCGACGCAGAGAACCACCTGTTTATCAATCTCCCGCAGGAGATCCGCAGCCGCGTCCGGATCCCATCCATGATGCTCTACCATGGTGATCAGAACGGCTGCATAGATCGTGTGGAATGAAAACTCCTCCGCGAGCTTTCGCCCTTCCGAAAACGCCGCTTTCTTCTCGGTCTCCACGTCCTTGAACGTGATCCCGTTCCGGAAGAGCGCCGCCTTCTGCCTTTCAACCGGGCTGGCTTCCATCATGCGGACAAGATGCGCGTCTTTCCTCGCTTGCATCCGTCTCATTTCCCTCAGCGACTTTGCCATTTCAAACCTCCTGCACCTGGATGCCGTGCATCAGCAGCATCAGTTTTTTCTTCAGCCGGTAAACCTCGGTTTTACATCCCTTGGCGTCTTCGACAACATACCGGAAACCGCTGGCGTCATTTCCGTCTCGGACCCAGTACGTGAAGTCCGCGATGTAACGGGTAGGTCTCTCCAGAATCTTCCCGTTTTTGTCCAGCTGCATCGGAATCAGCTCGAACGGGACCTGCGTGGCCAGGTGCATGATTTTTCCCTCCCGCTCCATGGCCCGAAGCTCCAGATACCGCTCCGCTTCGTGCTTGCTGTCGAATGTAAATCCGAACATCGTCGTTTTCCTGTTCCCGTACTTGCTCATCATGTCCTCCGCTGTGATACTTACACCCTGTGTGCCTGGCGTGAATGATAATCCCGAAGAGAATGCAGTAGACCATGTTCCCTGCATTCTTCTTCGAGTATTCGCAGGTTCCGCACTGCGTTTCCACGGCCGTCATGCGCGGTTTTCCTCAGCCATTTCCAGCATCCGCTTCATGGCCTCTTCGTCAGCTCCGGAGTAGTCTCGCTGCGCGTACTGCTGCGCAGGAACAGCCTTGTTCTGGCTCTGCTTCCTGGGGCCTCCTTTGAGGACGCCCTTGAGATACGCGACGGTCGGAGCTCCGTGCTCCGCGCATGCTTCTATAGCGCTCAGCATCTTTTCCAGGCCATTGTCTGCATACAGGTCGATCAGCTTACTCCTTACGTAGTCTGTTCTATCAAACCCAGCTATTTCTGCAGCATCAAGTACTCTCTCATGTTCACTACGTATAATCCCTGCTTCTTCACTGTTGATAAATAAACTACTATCGTCTTCTACTACTTCTACTACTACTTCTTTATTAGAAGCATTTGATTCTTTTGCTACATTTTGCTTAGCAAAAGTAGCATTTGCTTGAATTTGATAGCATTTGCTTGCATTTGCTACCCGTTGTTTTCCTCCGAGTGAACCAGCCTCCGATCGCTTCTTTGATATCAAAGCATCCTTAGCCTCATTTTGGCTCAGCTCCATTGTGATTAAAGCGAAGATCACCTTTTCTCCTCCAGAAAGATCCCTCTGCTCACCAGTAGTAGCGTAATGCCACACTGCTTTCATCAGACGTCCCACTTCGACATCGGAAAGGCTCTGAATCGCTGCACCCCAACTCTTCTGAGCTTTGAACCACTCTTTCATTGGCCTACTCCTACAGTATTATTTCCATTAACCTACGCTTTACCCAGCGCATCCTTTCTGCACCATGCAGATCCGTTTCGTCTCATGTCTTTGAGCCGCCTCTCCTTTCCATTTCTGTTCACAGCACTCCTATGCCGCACGATGCCCTTCCACGCTTTTCCGCAACTGATCTTTTCGATTCCCAGCGTATCCCAACTGAGCTATTCCCACGCTGGTCCGCTCATCGCATCTCCTTTTCTTTTCAATACCCAGCTTCTCGTCGCCCCGTGCAGCTCTATGCGGTTCTCTCCTCTTCCTTTTCATCCGGTACTATGCCTCTCCTCACTCTTCCGGTGCTTTGCGATGATAGGCCCCGCTCATCCATTGCTGATCCCTGCCCTGCGCTTCCATGCCGGTGCTGTCCATTCCTGATCTTTTCCATTCCGCTGCTGTGCGAATCCCGGCCCTTCGATCCGGCGCTGTGCCGCCGCATCTCCGTTTGCTTCGCTTCCGTGCCTCAGCAGCTCCCTTCCCGGCCTATCTGCGCTGGGCTGACTGCTCTGTACTCTGCCACCGCAGCTCGGAACTCGTCCGTGCCGCTCCCATGCCCTTCAAAAGGAAGCCGAGCTTGTCCGTTACGAAGCGGCTTCATCAGCGGGAAGATTGCTGGAGATCAGCTTTCCGTTTTCATCCCATGCCTCAAACCAGAAACGGCCTTTCCCGCTGTTTCTCCACTGACCAAATCCACGCAGCTGACCATAGTCCAGCATTTCAAGAACGGCCTTCTCGTGATCCGGGAGAAGCAGCTTGATTGTGAACTCCATCGTAGCGCCCGCGGGAATGCTCTCAGAGCTCGCCAGCGCGATCCGCTCGCCCTGGGCCGTCTGGCCGCGCAGAGGACGCTGGCAGATGCCAATTTCGCCGTCAAACTTGATCGGAATCATCCTGGGTTCCGGAAAAATTAAGCCATCGATCTCTTTTTTATAGGCTTTGATCTTTCCGCACTCGCTCTTCGGCACCTTCCGCAGAGCCGCACAGGCGTCCTTGAAGAAACCTTTCCATTGATAATCCCAGGCGATGGGCTTTCCATCCGCGCCCCGCGGGAACACCGTCATGCCCTTCTCGAACACTTCCTCCGCGCCGATCGCGGCGACCTCTTCCTCCCGGCTGGGAGCGTCCGGCGCTTTACTGGCGATAAACTCCTCGTGGATTTCCGGATTTGCGCTTGCGGTTCCAAGGATCTCTTCGAACATCGTGACGCGGACCTTCAGAATCTTCTTTTCCATTTTGATACCCTCTCTTCATAAATAGTTTTTTCGAAAAACCTTCATCCACAGATCGTGACCGTGAATGGCTTCAAACGCTATCTGTGCTTGCTGCTTCAGCAACCGGTTCAGATCTTTCTCATACTGCGCTCCCTTCTTTCCTGTGTGATGTTCCTGGCAGAGGTAGACCCAGAGACCGTACTTTTCAGACAGCCTTCTGTTGGCCACCCCTGATAGAATGTGATGCTTTTCAAGCCCAAAGGACCTGGGACACAGGTAGCAGACTTTTTCATCCTGGAGAATGCTTCTTGTCATACGCCTTCTGCCACCCTTCGAGCTTTTTCTGGATCTCCTTGTCTGTGATCGTATGTATACCCTGCTGCTCGGCCTCCTGGATAAGAATGTTGATTAGTGTAGACATTTGCTGCGTGTCGTACAGGTGGGATCCCTTCCAGAATTTTGCGTTCGTGCAGCCATCAATCCGGCTGGGAAATGTTTCGACCTGGAATCCTATTCCCAGGCTTTGCCAGTCCTCTATAAACTGCTGGATCTGATCATCCGGAACGCAGTGCACTGTACAAGCTCCTGCGACGTCCCTTATTGCCGTCCGATACACTTCCTCCGGAGTCCATCCGTGCCTCGGCTCCTTTTCCTGCAGTTTGGCTGCGATCTGGTTTATGAGACTCCACGCCATTGCGTTCGCATCGAGGCTTCGGCCTTTTCGGTATTTCTTGATAACGACGGTCACTTTCCCATCCTTGAGATCGTCGTACTCTTCCCGGAAGTCAGCCTGGACAGCAACAGAGATGATCTGGCGGCCGTCGAAGTCTTTAGACAGCCCCTTCAGCTCCCCTATCATCGCTTGCTGCATCCGTCTCGTCCTCCCTGTGACCGTGCAGGTAAATGATCTCACTCTGCGGACCTGCGTTTCGGTAGATCCAGTCGTTACATTTCTCCCGGGATAAATGGGTCTTCAGTACGCGCTTCTCGTAGATGTACTCTCCGCTGGCCTTTTTATCATTGATCCGCTGCTGGATTTCCTCGTCTCCGTAGTTGGCCTCGACCATGTACAGGTCAAAGTTCTCAGCCGTGATCCCATTCATGTTGACCGTATCCGTTGCGTAAATCATCTTCCCGCCTGGGAAATGGATCTTGTATCCCTGATTCGGAACGTCATGGACCAGCGGGACTGGGATCACGTCACAGATCCCCATGCTGTACCGGAATCCTGGCTTCAGAAGAAGCACCTGCTTCAGACTGACCCCGGCATCCCTGAGCGGCATGATCAGCCACTCAGGGGCACCAAACCGGATCAGCGGTCGTTCTGCGGCAATCTTCCGGATCGTGGATGCCTTGAAGTGGTCTCCATGGATGTGCGTCAGCAGGATTAGCTTCAGGTCCTTAATGAAGGGCTCCACGGCCCTGTACGGGACGCCGCAATCGATCAGCACAGCCTTGTTGACGATTACGGCGTTCCCGGAGGATCCCGTGGAGAGGATTTGATAATCAATCACAGATCCGCAAGGTTAACGCTCTCGGCCTGTGCTGTCGGAGCAGCGGGCGCTTCCTCCCGGGGCTGAGGCTGCAGCCCCTCCACACGCTCCTCCGGTACATTCACGAATTCGCCGTTTTCAACCTGGATGAAGTTGGAGTCTCCAACATATCCGCGCTGCATCTCGATGGACATGATTCCCCAGCGGGAGATCAGCTGCCGCAGCAGCGTCTTCTTTGCCATGTCATCGAAGTTCTTGTACCAGAAGCTGGAATACTTCCACATGTCCTGGTCAGAGACTTCACCGGCCTGGATCCGTTTGTAAGCCTCCGCGCTGAATGCCGCAGAAAAGTTGTCCGCATGGGCCATCATCTTTTCCTTGGACCAGTACATAACTTTCCGGAATCCGTTGAGATACTCGAAATACGCCATATATCCAACAACCGGAAGCTTATCTCTGAGCTCATCGTCCTCAATGAACAGGAAGCGGGGCTTTCCGGTCTGCGGATCCTTTCCGAGGTACTCTCCCTCCCGGATTTCCATTACATCTATATCGGAATACTGCCCGCTCCGGATCGCCAGCTGGATATAACCTTTATATCCGAGGACAAACTGAGCGCGGGACTCGGTGATCGGAATCCATTTTCCATTCGCGTCCAGGACCTTGTTCCCGGCCGCGTCGGTCTGATACAGCTGCTTCCCGTCGGGTCCCTTTACTTTCGTCTTAAAGGGCACCAGATAGTACTGACCCAGCTGCGGAGAGGGAGAGAGGTTCAGGCTCTCTCCCAGGAGCGCACCAGCGATAATGGTCGGCGGGGTGCACTCCTGCAGGGCCGGATTCACGGCCACTGCGGAAGTGATGGAAGCAACGAACCGCTGAGCGCGGGCAGGGTCCTGCAGCGTGTTGTTGATCAGCTTTTTGTAGCTGTCCGTCGTGATCGCGACAGAGAAGCGCTGCTTCTGGGCGACAATGTTAGAGCTGCTCATATTCATAGCCTCCTTCCACCAGGAACGCTTTCAGCGCCTTCAGCTTTTCCAGCGTTCCGGTAACTCTGAATGAAGTGGAATACGTTTTTTCGGTCACAGGAGCCTCAGGAACAGGGCTCACTTCCGGGACGGACTCTACGACCTCCACGGTCACAGGAGCAGCAACCGGGGCCTCCTGCGCAACCTGAGCAGCAATCACGGCCTCGAGGGACTTCTGCTGTTCCTCCTGGGCCTTCCGGCGGGCTTCCGCTTCCTCCCTGGCTTTCCTGGCGTCCTCAATCGCCTTGTGGCGGGCTGCGACAGTCGACATGGAAACACCCAGATTGTATCCACGCCTGTACTCCGTCATGATCTCGTCGCGGTCCTCATGAGTAGCGATCGCCTTCAGGTCATCCACGATGTGGTCCAGGAAATCTTTGGCCCGCTTCTTCAGACTGGTGAGGCTGTCCGTCAGGCCAACCTTGATCCCGGTGTCATCGAAGGCCACAAAGTCAGCTTCGATTCCGTTGCTCTCGCGATACTCGTTGAACCAATCCAGGAGCTTTTCTTCCTTCTGCTTCCGCAGGCCGTTTTCCACTTCAGCGATCTTCTGCTTCAGCTTCAGATCAGCGTCCTTGTACAGATCTCCGGCACAGTCCTTGTAAACTGCCTCGAATTTCTCATAGGGAGCCATGACCGCGGCCTTGACTTCCTTCCTCCTGGTCTCCAGCTCCGCGTATTCCTTATTCAGATCGGAGCGGACCTTCTTCACATCCTTGTAGGTTTCTTCCGTGCAGACCAGGGAGAGCGCCTGATTGACCCGCTCAGTAATGCTCGCCTTGACTGCGGCCAGCTGATCCTCGATCACCGGCAGCTGCTTGACAATAATCAGCTCGTTTTCCAATTTTGATACCCTCCTTCTTGTTTTTAACCGGGAAACCGGTTATAATAACCTTGGTCCAATTGATACCCTCGATTGACCTCGATCTCCGGAGTGCCCGCTCCGGAGGTCACTTTTTATATCCGGACGGATAGTAGGCAGGATGATAATCACTGATCATCAGAAGATCCGGATATTCCACCGGCCGGAAGAACTTCCGGAGCAACCACTGACGGAATGTCCTGTGGTTCCCGCGGATCTTGATGTGTGCCGGGCAGTCCCAGTAGCGTCCAACGTTAGTCATAGTCACGGTCCTCCTTTTCAATCTCTACTTCCCATGCGTCCTTGCTTTCGATGCAGCTGTCGCATCCGATAATGTCAGTCCCGCCGTTGTAGAAGAAAAACCTCTCAGCTTCGGCCCCACAGCAGGGGCAGATGATCGGATCGTCCGCGGGAACTCCGTTCAGTTCCGCATCCCGGATCCATGGCGCGTCAGGAATCATAGTCATGACTGGCCTCCTCGTACTTCCGGATTCCGGTCCGGAGCGCTTTCAGATCCTTTTCCATTCCGGAGAACGCCTTCTGCAGCTGTTTGTTCAGCTTATCGTAGTCATCCGCGAATGAACGCATCACGTCGGAGTCCGGCTGATCATCCATCAGCAGCGCCCCGCCTCTCAGATCCGTCGGAATGCTTTCCGCTCTGTCGACCGCGTTTCCAATTTCCAGCCTGGCTTCCTGCAGCTGCTGGACCCGCTTCCGTGCCCACTGGATCGTGCCCTTCTCAATCACGTAGCCCATCTTGATACCCTCCTTATTCAATTACCCAACCTTCCGGCCGGGGATTATCATCTCGCTCGGAAGCAGCTTGCGGCGCTTGCGTTTCTTCGGAGTTGGAGCTTCTACCTCTTTCTCCCGCTTGCTGTCCTCCCATTCGGTGATCATTTCCTCCGTAACGAAGAGCGGACATCCTTTAGCGCCCATCTGCCGCATGTACCGCCTGGCTGTATCCTTGGATCCGCAGCGGTACCTCTCAACGACGTCATCCACGAAGTACAGCTTTCTAAGCGCCATTTCCACCGCTCCTTTCCGTCAGCAGCTGGATCATGCCCTGGGCCGCGCTCATGAGCTCTGTCAGCTCCTTCAGCAGCTTCTCCCGCAACATGACGCTGTCAATCTTTCCGTCCGCGCCGTCCCGGATCGTTTCCTGCATCAGGCCTTTCAGATCCTTCATCTCGCTTTTCAACGTCAGGATGGATCCTTCCAGTCCGTAAGGAACCGGCTCCGGGACCATTCTTCCGTAGCTTTCCGGATAAACGGTCCGCATCCAGGCATCCCACTTGGATCTGTCTCCGAGCGCGTCGCAGATCAGCATCATTTCCTTGGGGCCCGGCGTCTGCACTTCTTTTTCAATGCGGTAGATCGTCGAGGCATCGTAGCCTATCCGCATCCCCAGCTCTTCTGCGCTGATATTCTTCGAATTTCGCCAGTTGCGCAGGTCCATTCCTGAAAATACAGCCATTTTGATACCCTCTTTTTGTCGTATTTTTAATTAGGAAGCAGCGGGATGTGACTTCACATCCACAAGCTCATCCAGGGAGCAATCGAGCGCCAGGGCCAGACGAATCAGAACATCGAAGCTCGGATTTTTCTTCTCGTTTTCGATGTCAGAAAGACTGCCCTGCTCAAGACCTACCATGCGAGCGAGCTCGCACTGCTTCAGCCCTCTCTGCTTCCGGATTTCCCGCGCATTGATCATTCTGTTTTCCTCCTTTCATAGTGTCCTGCTATAATATAGCATTTTACTATGGTACTGTCAATAGCATTTCCCTATATTTTTTTATCTTGCTTTATTATTGCTGTGAGCTATATAATTATGTAGGTGATTTGAGTGAATAATATGAAGGAACTCCGTAAACGAGCGCATCTAAGTCAGGAAGATGTGGCAAACAGGCTCGGATCTAAGCAAGCATCGATCAGCGAGTGGGAAAGCGAAAAGAAAACTCCATCTCTCGAGACGGCTATCCAGCTGTCGAGGATTTTTGGCGTTTCTATTGACTGCGTTGTCGGGCTTGCTCCTATTCCGGAAGGTTATCCGGATCACATCGCGCCTGTACAATATAATGAAGTAATCCACCAGAACGAAAAAGCCGCTGAGCAGCCCAGAGATTTCAAACCGACCAAAAAGCCACCATTTACCCAGGAGCAGACTGCCTATCTGGAAGCAATGGAAGATAGGATAGTCGAAAAGGTCTCGGCGGCATTAAGAGAAGATACATTATTATTGAAAGAAACCGGAAGCCAGGGAAAATAATCCGACTTCCGGACCCAAAAGAAAAATGCCGTCCCTGATCAGGGACGGCGTAAGGGGCCGGGTCATTGAATGATGGCGATTAAGGCTTTTTGCAGGACTGACGAGAAGTTGACGTGACGCTTTTCAGCTTCATCGTTCAGCCATTCCGGAATAGTCAGAGTCTTCTTCACGGATCTGGTGCTTCTTTTGTAGGAAAGCGGATCGGTGACAATGATGGTCGCAAAGCCACCTTCAGGGTCGATCTCCTTTGCGTCCGACGCTTTCGGAGCTTCGATGCCTCTGTCCATTAAGGAGCAAAGAAACCCGCCCAGAGCATCCGCGGCATTGGAGATTGCGTCCGCTATTGTCCCTCCTTCGCTGAAGCAGCCTTCCAGATCTGGAAACTCGACCCAGAACGAACCGTTTTCTTCATGCACAACAGCGGGATACGCAGTTTTCATCAGGATACCTCCTTTTATGATGTGCAGGACCGGGCCTCAGGTGAGGCCCGCCTGCTTAAGTAACTTGTTTAGCAGACCTTGCGGAAGATCCTTGTTGCCATGGACGGGAACCGAGATCGTCTTCTCGCCCTTAACCATGATGTAATGGCTTCCGGAGATCCTGTCCAGCATCCACCCCTCTTCCAGCAGTCGCTTCACAAGTTGTTTGCCAGTTAAAACCATTCTGCGTCACCTCGTTTCATCTGGCTGTATGTATCTTAACACGTATAATACGTATTGTCAAGGGAAATAAAAAGGCCCGCAATCAGGCAAGCCTTCATGCGGGACGAGGTGATGCAGTAATTAAATAATAGTACTTCGAATTTTTGTTGTCAACAACAACATGATGTATCGGAACAGGAGTGGATTCCACAATGCCGCGCGAAAAACAACAGCACCTGAAGCAGCGCAAAGACGGGAGATACTGCGCTGTCTATAAGGGAAAGCAGTTCATGTCCTATGATGAAAAAGAAGCGCTGGCCATGCGGAAGGCTTATAAGGATGCCATGGAAGGCGGCGATTACATCGAATCTCCTACCACGGTGTTTGAGTATGCCTACGACTGGCTCCCGGTGCACAAGGCCTCTGTGGCTACGAACACGTACAACTCATACAAGAACTATCTGAACAAACTTGTATCGAAGATCGGCAGCATTCCGATGAAGGACGTCACGCCGTCAGACATCAAGGACGTGTACAACCTCTTCCTGGGCCAGTCGGCCAGTACGATCCGAAAGGCACGGATGCTCTATGTTGATATGTGGGACTGTGCGATCGAGGACCGCGTTGTCAAATTCAATCCGTGTCGCGCAAAGGGTGCGCAGCCGCATGACGGCACATCAGGGACCCACAGAGCCCTGTCCAAAGAAGAGGATGACCTGATACTCAACTGCCCTGCGGACCTGCGGCTGGCGGTGCTCCTGATGCGCTATGCCGGGCTCCGGCGCGGCGAGGCAATGGCTTTCAACATTGATGATAATGTCGACTTCGAACGGGATATCATCTCCGTCAGAACAGCGATCCATTTTGAAGGAAACAAAGGAATAGAGTCAGATCCAAAGACGGAAGCCGGAAAGCGGGAAATCCCGCTGCTGGACATCCTGGAGAAAGAACTGAAGGATCAGCACGGCATGATCTGCCCTATGAAGCAGGTGGAAACCATGACGTCCAGCTCCTGGCGGTCCATGTGGAATCATTACAAGATGCAGTTGGAAGCGCACATCAACGGCTGCTCCCAGCGGAGATGGTTCCACAAAACCAAAGAATGGATCCAGGACCATCCGGAGGAATGGAAGGAATACCAGCGCAGGTACCGCAAAGATCCTAATGACGCAGAGGCGTACCGGCTGCGCGAATGGAAAAAAGTCACGATCCGGCCCCATGACCTCAGGCACAGCTACTGCACCATGCTCAGAGACGCCGGTGTCGATATCAAATTAGCCATTTTATGGATGGGCCACGCGGATGAAAAAATGATCCTCCGGATCTATGATCATCCTCCGGAGGACCGGGTTAAGAGGACCGTCAAAAACCTCAATCGGAAGGTCTTTCATATGCAAAATGATATGCAGAGCAAAATCTCGAAGCGTGTACACGTTGACAAATAAGCGTTTGCGGTTCATGTAGTGCCTTAAATGGGGTTCAAGAGGCCGGAAGTTCGAATCTTCTCACCCAGACGTTCGGAAGTGGAAAATCCACTTCCGTTTTTTGTTTCTTTTTTACAAGTCTTGCTTGCTTTTCGGCATGAAACGTGTAAGATGGAATCTGATATTACTGTTTCATATGTTCTTTTTCAGCAACTCTCATTTCCGCCGACCCCGGCAAAAGCTTTGAAAGGTGTAGCTATCGCATGAGTACGAACGAACCGCTGAGCATTCTCTTCCCGAACCGGAACTTTGATAATTACCATGAGGTTCCAGAAACCGTTCTGCATGACCTCGGGCTGGATACAATTATCGAAAAGATTTCCAAAACACCTGTTGAAACAGCACTGATCCGCCGTATCATGAGCAGCCTGTCCGATGATCCGGATGTCAGCACCTTCCGCTGTGATGTCTTCGATGACATTCTGAATCATCCGGATATCCGGGAAGAAATGATGAAGCTTCTGGAAGAAGTTAAAACCTTTTATGATTACGGTGTTGTCAACCGCGGTATGGGCGACGAAGCCGGTCTCTGGGACCTGATGCACCGTCTGGAAGAATACCACAGCTATATCATCACAGTGGAAGCACTGCGTAAATGCCTGTCCAGGCATGCCCTGGTATCGGACGGTCTGCGGAATCTGCTTGCGGCTGTGAACCGTATTTATGAGGACAAGGGATTTGCCGCGCTTAAACAGGATGTTGAAAACATGCGCCTTTCTGCCTCTGAGCTCCAGAGCATTACCGTGGGAATCAACCTGAATGAGCGTTTTGAAGCCGTAAGCATGGGCCTGATCTCTGTAAATAAAAAACCGTTTACCCGTTCAGGTCTGCTGAAGAACTTTATCAACGCGGTATCCGCCAGGGACAATCTTGAATCCGAGGCGGACTGGAACGGTTCCCTCTCCTATTATCCTGCGGTTGCGGAGCCTTCCGTTCTTGCCGGAGCAGCCCGCTTTGCCGAAAAATCCATGGTCATGCGCAATCCGATCGCAGCGCTGTCCATGGCAAGAATCGCTGATGCTGACGGTCTCTCATCTGTTCCTCGCCAGATGGATTCCGCTGCTTCTATGCTTGCTTCCAGAATAGCGCGGCGCCTGAAGGATATGCTGGGCAAATATCTGAATATCAGCGTAAAGGAAATATCGGACCTGATCCCCGAACTGCTGTATTATACACGCTGGGCAGAATATATTGAAAAATGCCGCCTGCAGGGCTGGGAATTTTCCAAGCCCGAACCTGTGCCGGAGGATACAGGAACATCCGTCATGTCCGCCGAAGCTTTTTACAACCTGAAACTGGTCGACAATCTTATCCCCGCAAAAGTGATCCGTAACTGTCTGAGCTTTGACCCGGAAAAACGCGTTTATATCCTGACCGGTGCAAACCGCGGCGGCAAAACTACCTTCACACAAGCTTTGGGGCAGTTGTTCCTGCTGGCTCAGGGAGGTATTTTCGTTCCCGCGTCCCGCTTTGTCTTTTCACCTGCAGATCTCGTGCTCACGCATTTTCCCGCGGATGAAGACCGCACGCTGGATCTCGGGCGTCTCGGTGAAGAATGCAAGCGTTTCAAGGCCATTTATTCCGCCGCGTCCGGTCGCAGCCTTCTGCTGCTGAATGAAACCTTTTCGACGACATCCTTTGAGGAAGGATACTTTATTGCCGTAGATTCCGTAAAAGCTATCCTGAAACGCGGTTCACGCACAGTATACAATACGCATATGCACAAGCTTGCTGCGGATCTGGATGCCGGAATCAACAGTCCGGACTGCCCGCACAAGGCTCTGTCTCTTGTGGCGGAAACCATCAACGGAGAGAATTCCTTTCATGTCCGCCTTGCGGCGCCGGAAGGCAAATCTTTCGCCCGGAATATTGCGGAGAAATACGGTGTTACCTACGAATCACTTGTATCAATGCTGCCCGGAGCGGAAAGCTGACAGTCCGCGGACGGTACATCGGTCCAAAGTGAAGAAAAAGGAAAGCCTTCTATGGAAAGCTTCCCTTTTTCTTATAAACCGTTTGTTTCGTAATCCGCCCCAGGGCTGTCCGATCCTGGACAGATATACAGGATCGCGTACATTTCGCCAGTAAAATAATACAGGTATACTGTTGTTCCGTCTTCCGTTGTCCATACGCGCGCGTCATGCATCAGTTCCTGATTGTAGTAATTCTGATAAATCCGGTCCATCCAGCTTTTGATGATCACAGTGTTCGCGTCTTTGCTCTCACCGTACAGAGAACTCAGTGCACCGGCAAGGTACTGATAATTCAGTGTGCTGCAGTCCGTCTGAAACTCGTAGGTGATCATGCGCAGTGCGTTCTGATAAAAAATATAGACCAGATCCGCTGTAAAACGGCTGACCGAAACAGGTTCAGCTGTCAGCATCACAGTCCAGTCGGAAGATGTGCGCTGCTCCATGGGAACATTCTCTATTGCGGCAACCTGCTGCGGGTTCATTCCCCATTCCACACCGTTCCGGAAAGAGAATGCCTTCTTTTCCAGCCTGAAAAGATCCCTGATACTGGTTGCTTCCCCGTTTTCCGCTGCTGCGCCCGCAAGCATAAAGACCGCCAGCGCTGCGCAAAAAAAGCTTCTGACCTGTTTCCCGTTCATGCTTTGCTTCCCGCCTCCGTTCCCGCTTCAGCCATCGCGAGAATCTGCTTTCGCGTTTCCCGCACAATCCGCTCTGTTTCATCCTTCAGATTGCTTTCCGGATTATATTCAATAATCGAGCCGAAGGTAACACGGCGCCTCTTTTTGTCCGCGTACATAGGCAGCATTCTCAGCCGTTTCTTCTTCCTTTTCCAGTAGATGTCCGCAAGCATCACAAAGCCGGGAGACAGTTCTCCGATGCCTTCGCTCGGATACTTGTTTTCCGGATTCTCGGGGAAAATCAGTACGTTATCCCCTGCTTCCATGGCCTCCATGGTAAGCCTGAAGGTTTCCCGCAGCTTCGCCGGCGAATCGCGGTAAACTGGAATGCATTCCAGCTGGCTCATAACGTTGACACTCAGCCAGGCAGCCATCCTGGCCAGCATCCGTTTTTCAAACTCCGGCATATTCTGTCGACTGGTCGTATTGTCATAGATATACTGCGTCACCGATTTCTTGTCGTGCATCATGGATGACACTGCCCACGCCCGGATTGGAACGGGAATATACATCTTGCATGCCATGGGGCCGTAAAACTCGCCGTGGTTGCACAAAAATACCAGAGGATTCTCATCATCTGAAACAATATGATCCGTATTGTAAACCTTGCAGCGGAAATGAAGCTTGCACAGTATCATCAGGAATCTGGACAGATAAGGCTGGCGGTACGGCTCGCTGATAACCTTCGCAACCTGCTTCTGGAGCGCTTCGTTTTCCCGTCCCGCTTCCTGCAGTTTCATCAGCTGACGGATCTTTTCAATATATCTTCTGCTCAGCGGAAAACGGAAAGCGCTGATCAGCGCGCCGATCACAACCAAAAAAACCGGAATGGCCATCACAGGCTGAAACCTGGACGCAAGCTGTTCCGCCGTCTCCGGCAGTCCTTTTCTGTTTACAATGCAGAAAATCCCCAGCGCAATCAGGGAGAGCGTATCCCCCAGCAGCCTGGCAAGGTTCCAGTTTGTGACCCGCAGCTTCCAGTAACCTTTCGGGATTTCTTCGCCGCTGGCATTCATTGCCTCCGGCATCAGTTCCTCAATCCGCCCGAGTCCGGTCATACTCAGCGAACCGCCGACCGTACAGATCACCAGATAAATATAGACACGGATATACTCAATTTTCCCCGCGATCAGCATCTGGATGCACAGAACGATCCCTGCAAGCCACAGGATCAGCCCCGAGCAGATCAGCCAGGTCGGATCCTTCAGCCCGTTCTTCTCCGTCCTGCGGAGCAGAAGATACCCGGCTTCCGCAGAAAGCACCGTACACACTACAGCAACCGCCATGGCCGGCAGCAATTCATTGCGGTTTGTCGCCAGAAGCGCGTAAATGGATGTGACCGTAAGTTCAACAGCCATTACCAGCAGCAGGCTGAACCATTCCACTGTATGATACGCGTGCGCGTTGCGGAAGTCGGTCTCACCGAGTTCTCCCGCATTCAGATCGGCAAATTCAAAGGTGCCGCGGAAACGGTTCATCACATATACACGGCTGAGGACGAGCAGCAGAAAACCCGCAGCGGGTGCCCATCCGTTTTCCCATCCGAAGTGGTAGAAGATGATTGCGGACATGCCGCCCATAATCAGCACCTGGAGTGAAAAACTGAAAAGCTTGGCGCGGGAAGAAAGTGATTCATTCTCATTGAGAAATCTTGAAAGCCTGTCTGTATTGGCTTCCGCACACAGGCACAGAGCGACCGCGGCATAGAGGATCCAGAGTTTTTCACTCTGGATATCCGCGGGAAAAAGACCTGCAAGAATCAGACCGATCACCAGCAGAACCACAAGCAGCAGAATCATCCACCGCTTTACATATGCGGGCAGGAATTTCCTGTTTTTTGTAATTGTTCCCGAGAAAATAACCACTGCTTCACCACAAAGGTACAGCACGCCGCCGAAAACAGGCATATCTGTCAGCATGTTTGAAAGGATCATGCAGTAGATATAGCCGTACAGCTGTGATATAGCCGCACGCAGCGGCATTTTTTCGGCTGCCCTGGTCATTCAGCTTTAACCGGTCCTTTCTCTTTGTTTCTGAGCAACACAATACCCAAAACTACAGGCACTGATAAGACTGCGGCCATGATCGCGTAAAGAAGGATATGGCTGACATTGACCTTGTCCAGCGCGTATTCAATCCCCCCGCAGATGCCGATTACGGGAAGCACGGAAATCAGCGCCGCACAGTACATCTTTCTTAACGACCCGCGGCTGCCTTTTCCGGCAAGTACAACCCCCCATATCAGCATCAGTGCGGAAATCACCTGCTGCAGATAAACAAAGCTGTATTCAAGATGGTAGTCATACCTGAGACTTTCCAGCAAAATACCGCCGGCTCCGCACAGGAGCAGGAACAGATTCCATATGTCCCCGTCTTCCCGGTTTGTACGCGACAGAAAAAAAATCAAAGTGAAGAACAGCACGAGCGACAGGATCGCGGATACCAGATATGTGGCAAGGAAGGAAGAACCGTAATCGGAATCATATACGGCCAGGAACGTTCCCTCAAGCAAATCCTCACTCAGCGGCCTGCTGATATTGAATTCTCCGAACAGTTTTTCACCGAACCGTTCCGCGGCAATCATCAGCGGAATGGCGCATGCGGTGATATCCAGCAAAATTTCCTTCTTCTCCCGGGTCACCAGCGAACAGATCCACGCGCCGAAAAAAGTCCCGAGAATCATCCCGAACATGCTGTATCCGCCAATGGAAATCCGGAACCAGGATAAAAATGGAACACCACCCAGGCCGGGATGATTCAGCACGCAGAAAAACAGCCTCGATCCGGCAAGGCCGAAAAAAAGACACAGAAATGAAAGCGCTGGCGCGCTTCCTTTTTTCATTTTCATCGCTCTGCACAGAATCATAATGGCAGCAACGGCGGCAACAGCGCCGATGGCGCAGTATAATCCGAAGGAATATACCTGTAAACCAAACAGTGAAATCTTCGGTGCTTCTTCCCACAGGTTCATCTTGAAAATCTCCTCAGCCCCACAGGTTTTACTGCCGTTCTTCCTCGGGCACTGCAGTTGCGAAGTAAATAATGTCGCTGTGCGACCGCAGGTTTGCCACCTTGTTTCCTTTGAGATGCATCAGCGGATTTTCTGCGTCCGATCCGATCAGAATCATTTCGGCAGTGTTTCCCCCGTCCAGGTTGAAGGCCTGTTTGCATCCCAGTTCCAGCATGATCTCTGCAAGCTCCGCATGGGATACGCCGCGCTCGGATCCTTTTCCTTCAACGATTACCATGACGTAGCTCAGCGGCCCGGTCTGCCCGATGGCGGAACGCGGTTCGTGGCCTTTGGGGTTCCATTCGTATTCCCGTTTCAGGGAAAGAATCTCGCCGTCGATAACCAGTGCGGGTCCGAAGGTAAACGCGTTCACGATTTCACCGCCGTTTTCCTTCACATAAGACTCAAGTCCCTGTGATTGGATGAAAAGATGAAAATCACCGTTCTTATCGATGATCAGCGTATCCTTTACCTTGCTCGTTCTGTTTCGCTTATAGCTGTAGGTAACAACCTGCGTCATGCGCACTTCGAACCGTTTCTTTTCCGGAACTTCAACAAAAAGATCCCCGTTCATGGCAATAACAGCGTTATTCGTGGCGGCAATCTTGTCCAGGTGGTCCGTCCGGATGCTTTTTACACCGTCCCGCGTCGCAGTGCGCAGCTGGGAAGCATGCGCGATTTCCACATGCGCGACATGCACTGTGGCTCCGAACTTTTCAATCGTTTCAATGCGGACGCGGATGGACTGGTCCTCATATCCGTTTTCCGTAAACCGGTCGGGATCCGGTACCGGCGGAACGCTGAAATCCCACGGGAGCGCCCATGCGTCCGGAACGGTAAGTGTGGAAGGATCGTCGTTGATGTCCATTTCGGAAGATTCGAAGAAAAATTCCTCTTCAGCTGCCGCCGAAGAAAGAAAGATCTTTCCGAAATCGAGGGCGATGCCCTCGTCATCGCCATCGCCGTTATCCTGCCATTCCTCCGCCGCTTCGTGAAGAAGGGAGGGAGAAGAAATAAAAAACGGCATTCCTGCAATGATGACTGCGCAAAGCGCGATCAGAATAATTCTAACGGGAAGCTTCATCGGTTCAGTGCTCCTTTGCATTGGCCTGTTTACTCTTCTTCATCGTCCGCCAGCCTGGTATTGGCAATTTCGATCAGTTTTTCCGCAAGTCCTTCGTCCTCGATCAAAACAAACTCCTCGTCTTCTTCCCCGTTTTCGCCGGTAACTGCCTCAACCTTGCAGACGATGCATTCTTCGCCGTTTTCGTCCGCTTCCTGCCCGACTTCCGTCAGCAGGGCGTATTCGTCGCCGTTATAGAAGAAATAATCCCGGACAGCAAATTCATATTCGTTGCCGTCTTCATCTTCAAAAAAAATCGTGTCAGGTTCCATGCCTTCCATGTTGTTCATTTCCTTCTGATCCATGTCTGTACACCTCTTTCTCTTTTTTCCCTGGAGATTATATACAACCCGCCATTTTTTGACAAGTTGACTTTCCGGTTCTGCTGCCCTATCATTGAACAGGCGGAAGCTCCTTCTTTTTCAGCGGATGCCTGGTTCCGTCCTTTTCCTGGACGATAATCCCGTCCAGCATTGCCTTCAGGTTTTCCCGGTATCCGTCCAGATATTCCTTTCGCAGTGCGGCCTGTTCTGCCGTTTCCGCTTCCGTCAGTCCGGCTGTCTTCTTTTTTCTCGCCAGTTCGTTGATCCGTTCGATTTTCTTGGGATCCATTCCGTTCACCTCACCTTCGGGATTACTGGATATTTTGGAGGAATTCAATGATTCAGGGAAAATGGTTTGCTCCGGGAGAGCCTCTTGCGAAGGATCTCCTTTCAGTACAGGAAAAAGTTTTCGGCGTTTCCGGGAAGGCGCACGATCCGGAAGGCTGGAACACACTGGTTTTCATGGATGAAGAACCGGCCGCGTCCGGAAGAATCTGGTGGCAGGACGGTTCTTTCTGGCTGGGAAATATCGGTGTCGTTCCATCTCTGCGCGGCCGCAGGCTCGGGGATCTTGTGCTCCGCCTGCTCCTTTTCAAGGCGCAGTCCCACGCTGCCCGTGAAGTACGTCTTGTCTGCCCGGCTGAAACGGAAGGCTTTTTTGCCCGTCTTGGCTTTCTGCCTGTCAGCCGCGGCGCCGAAACCGTTGAAATGATGATTTCCGGAGAAAACATCGAGCTGGATTCCTGCGCCGCCTGCAAAAAACAAAACTGTCCGAACCGGAAATAATCTCTCTACGTCCGGCTGTCCTTGCCGGCCAGGATAATCAGCAGAATACTCAACCCCATACAACCCGCGCAAACAGCCAGGTCGCCGATCCGGATATCCACCGTCAGTGTCCCGGATGTAATCAGCACCGTGGCGGTAGCGCAGATCAGCACCGCCATCCACTCAGCCAGTTTGAGCGCGGAACTTTTTTTGTTTTCCGCCGTTCTGAAAGTCCATACAGCCAGCGGAATCATCGACAGCAAAAGCAGAATCACCTGCGCGGTCTGTATATTCCCGATGCGAAGGAAAGACGTTCCGCGAAAGAATTCTGTGAAAGCGCGAAGCTGCCCCCACACACATAGTACGGTCCAGAACAAATCTCCGTTCCCGGGTATATCGTTTCTCCGCGCGATCAGCCATATCACAAGAAAAACAAAAGCTGCCACAGCCAGAACCATCTCAATCCTGGAGGGAACAAACAGCCTGTTCTCCGTAAAGAATTCCATGGCCGGCAGCGGATCAAACACAGCTTTCCCTTCCGCGAGGATCGTCTGCTGTTCGAAAATTTTCCATACGGCGGTCCCGGGCAGCAGCCCGAACCCGAGCGCGTTCAGCTTGTTCCCGATTCCCCCGGAAGAAAGATTTCTTTTGCGCTGATCTGAACGAAACATCAGCGCAAACAGGAGCATCGTCAGGATCGCCAGTGCCGCTCCGATCCCCGGCACCGTAATGCGCACTTCCCGGACGGAAAACAGAATGTCCCCTCCTTCACGGTCAAACAGCCGGGAAGCCAGCACAGCGACAATTGCCGCTCCAAGCAGCGACAGCAATGTGTGAAGCAGGGCCTTCAGGATTCGCATATCAGGCCTCCTCTTTGAAAACCCATTGCTGCTGGATCCTGTAACTGACAAAATACAGCATCGCGTCCATCAGAATCTTCGCAAGCCAGTCCACCATGCCGATCTGCCCCAGCAGCCATACGCCGGCGTTTGAAACCGTAATAATGCAGACACACAGAACAGCGTATTTCAGTGCGGTCCTGCCGGTCTTTCCCTTGCTCCGGAAAACAAGATTCTTGTTCAGGAAAAAGTTGACCACGGAACTGACCAGTCTGGCACACCAGCCGCTTACCTGCAGGTTCATCATACTGCCGCGCGCAAGACCGGCCGGTGGCAGAACCCACGTCCGCAGGATCAGTGCCAGAATCTGGTCAATAGCAAAGCAGAAAAGAGAAACGCCCATAAACCTTATGAAACTGCCGAAAATCACCTTGTAAATCCTGTAGGAATCCCGGATCGGATGAAAATGGGTTCCTTCGTTTCCGTTTTCATAGATCGTCTCAATGTCAACCGGAATCAGCGGAATCTTTGACGTTGCGCAGGCGATCAGCACCTTCATCTCGTATTCGTAGCGTTCTCCCGTCACATTCAGCATAAACGGAAGATCTTCCCGCCGGAAAGCGCGCAGTCCGGTCTGAGTATCCGGAAGCCACACGCCGTACAGCAGCTTAAAAACAACAGAAGTGATTTTATTTCCGGATCTGGATTTCGGCGGAATGTCCGGCTGGTTGAAATCACGGCTTCCAAGGTATACTGCGTGCCGGTCCTCCTCAAGCTTCTCTGCCAGGCGGATACAGTCCGGAACCGTGTGCTGCCCGTCCGAGTCTGCTGTAATGACCCCCTTCACATCCGGCAGATTGTCCAGAATATACTGGTACCCTGTTTTCAGCGCCACGCCTTTTCCGTGGTTCACATCGTGGTGCAGCACAACCGTCCGCCCGATCTTTTCGATCTCCCGGAAAATCTGCTGATAGCTCTCGCTGCTGCCGTCATCCACTACAATGATATGTCCGAATCCGTTTTCGGACAAAGAGCGTATATACGGCGGAAGCTTCTCATCCGGTTCCAGTGAAGGAATCAGAATGGCAGCTTCTTCGACAGCCCTTTTTTCTTCACACATCCGTTCCTGACCTATCCTTTCGCAGGTTTCACTTTATATAACTTATTTATTATACTAAACAATCGCAAAAAACACAATATATATGGCGTGTTTCCATCGTTGACATACAATACCTGTACCGCTATAATATTTTAAACGCCAGCGGTTCGGAGGTGTCTTATGGGAATTATTGCATCCAGGAATCTAGAAGAGCAGAAACGTGAAGTGAACGGGATCACGTATTTTGACCGGGGCACGCTGACCGGTAAAAACGGCAGACGTTATGACCGGTTCGCTATACAGACGCATTTTGTCGAAGTGGGGGAAGATCAGGCGGAACTGGTCCGCAGATATGTGCTGCCCCTTGCGCAGAAAGGCGACGTCCTTTCCTTCGGCGCGAAAGTCATGGCAATGTGCACCCGGAATGTGAAAACCAAGGATGAGGTTCATCCCGGTTTCTGGGCGAAAAAACTGGCGCCCTTCGCCGGTATCAACACCACCGGCGTCGGTATGCATGAGCCCTACAAGCTCCAGCTTGTCATTGATATGTGCGGTCTTCCCCGGGTGCTTTTTGCCGCCTTTGTCAGTGCGGTTACCCGGCCCTTCGGCGTCCACGGCCTTTTTTATAAAATCTGCGGTAAAGGCGTCGCGGGTATTGACGGTTTTTATTTCCGTTCCAGTTTTGACCGATATAAGGAACTCGCCCTGATCAACCCGCCGAACCCGGTGGAACTGTGCAATCAGCTGGAAAAGGATACCGGCATTCCTGTCGTGTTGATGGACGCCAATGATATCGACCAGAATCAGCTTGGCAAATGCTCCGATTTCCCGCTTACGGACGAGGAAATTCAGGACGCAATGGCTGACAACCCATCCGGTCAGGGCGATGAACTTACCCCCCTGATCCTGATCCGGCCCCTGAGCAACGAGAAATGAGACATATTCCTTCCACGGATACTTTTCATGCCGGTGTCCTCACCTTTGAGGACGCCTTAGTTCCATCTGCGGATGACTATGACCGGAACCGCTGGATCTATGTACCGGATCATTACAGCGAATACCGGTATATTCTCGGCACAAAAGGTTCCCGTCCCCTGATCTGTATCGGAATCAACCCGTCCACGGCCGCTCCGGACCGTCTGGACAATACCCTGAAGAGTGCGCAGCGCATCGCCCTTTTCAACGGCTTCGATTCCTTTATCATGTTCAACGTATACGCTCAGCGGGCAACCCTGCCGGACGACATGGAGAAGACGCTGAATCCGGAACTGCACCGTGAGAATATGAAAGCCTTCGAGTGGATACTGCGGCGCTGTGCTCCGCCCTGTACGATCTGGGCCGCATGGGGTTCCCTGATCGAAAAAAGGCCTTACCTTCCGGTCTGTGTCCGGGAAATGGTGCAGATCGGAAACCGGTATAACGTCTGCTGGGTCACCGCCGGCCCCCGCAGCAAGGCAGGCCATCCGCACCACCCGCTGTACCTGCGCAGCGATTCGTCTCTGGATCCGTTTACTGATCTGCTTCCCTACCTTGATTCGTTTTCGGACGGCTCAGCAACTTAACACATTACCCCCGGGAGGATGAAAACCATGATGAAAACTTACGACGAGACTTTTACCATCCTTTCACGCGACTGCGACATGAAGGGCACCTGGCGGCTCAGTTCAGTTCTGGAATTTATGCAGGAAGCAGCAGGCGCCCACAGCCTGCTGCTTGGCTGCGGGCGGGAGGAACTGCTGCGTAAAAATATTGTCTGGGTACTTTCAAGAAGCGAACTTCATATGATCCGGTATCCCCGTATCGGAGAAAAAGTCACGCTGCACACCTTCCCCATGCCGAACCGGCTGAGCTTTTTTCCAAGATATTATGTCTTTACGGATGAACGCGGCGAAATGATCGGCAAAGCCGGAACACTCTGGCTCCTTCTGGATATTGAGACCCGGAGAATGCTGCCCCCCGGCGATATCGCCCATCTGATTCCCGACAACCGGGATCTGGCCGTCCCCATGAACCTTCCCGCCACCGTTGGCAATCTTCAGGGCGAGGAATTCGTCACCGAATATACCCCGGTCTATACAGATCTGGACGTAAACGGCCATGTGAACAACACCCGCTACGCGGACTGGCTCTGCAACACCCTCGGTATTGAGCAGATGTCCCGCTCAGAACCGGAAAAGATCATCTTCAACTATAATCATGAAATCCTTCCCGGCCAGCGGATCACTTTCCACCGGATCCAGCGGGATCTGCAGTACCGTCTCGCCGGTTACGTGGATGACGCAGTCGCCTTTGAAATCGGCGGCGTCCTCCGTCCAGCAGAATAATACTCCACAGCCTGAAAAAAGCATATACAGCACAGAAGGAAACGCCGTTCCGGGCATTTCCTCCTGTGCTTTTTCCTTTTTGCTTCCGGCAGACTGCTTACAGCAGCGGAATCAGCTGTTCCCGTACGCCGTCCAGGCGTTCATCCGCCAGACCGAAGTCCATTTTGCGGTAGCTCCATGCGCTTCTGGTGATCTCATACTTTTCAAAAGTGTCATGGATGATTTTATACCACTTCACCGTATCCTCAGGAGACACAATATCGATCACACCGTATTCCCCGCAGTACAGAGCAGTACCCCTCGCCTTTGCGACTTCGATTGCGGGAGCAAACACGCGTTCAAAGAAGTTCTCATCCACGCCCGCCTTATCGAAAGGCACCCGCGCCTTCGGATCCAGCCACGGCACCCAGTATGCGCCCTGGTGTGTGAATTCCACTGGTGAATAGCAGTGGAAATTATAAATCACGCGGCTGTCAGCCGGAGCTGCAAGATCCTTCAGCGCGTCCGGCGCGTTGTTATGATAGCTCCCGAGGAGAATCAGGGAATCCGGCGTAATGCCGCGCACCCGGCGGATGCATTCCCGGGAAATTCTGTTCCACGCGTCGATAAAGGTCGGATCTGTAACCTCGTTGAGCAGTTCAAACGCCACGTTTTTCACGTCGGTGAACTGCCTGGCCATTTCCTCCCACAGGCAATAGAACCGGTTCTGGTATTTCTCGCTGACAAAGAAGCCGTCCTCTTTTTCTCCCGCGTCGAAGGAAAAGCCAGCGGTTTTATGCAGGTCCAGCACAACCTTCAGGCTGTTTTTCTCCGCCCATTTCAGTGCCTTTTCAATTCTCCTGAATCCGTCTGTCTTCCATCCTCCTTCATCTTTTTCCATCACATTGTAATCCACAGGAATGCGGACATGGTCCAATCCCCATCCGGCGATAACGCTGAAATCCTCTTCTTTTATGAAATTGTCCATCCGGTCTTCAGAATAGTCGCACTGAGAAAACCATCCGCCCAGATCCACGCCCCTGTAAAACCCGAAGTCCTTCATCTTCATTTCGTTTTCTCTCCTTTCATACATTTTTTTTGCATCAAGCTTCAATCTGTAATATTCTGAATGCCGGTAAAAAACCCTGTCTGCATCCATTATATCGGATATTCTCTCCATTTCAATCATTAATACAAAAAGCAGTTAATACAAAAAGCAGTATATCCCGAACCAGTGAATTACTGCCCCGAAAAGCACAAAAAAATGCCATATAAAATGCGCGCCTTTCTTTTTCATCGCAAAAGGAATGATACCGAATGTATAGAACAATCCCCCCGCCAGGATGAAAAAGAACAACGGAAGATTGTCATGAATCATGCCGGGCATAAAAATTAGCCCGCACCAGCCCAGAATAATATACAGCGCAATGTGTACCTTCCGTGCCTTGTTCGCTCCGAATACGGCAATCAGCGTAATTCCGGTAAGAATCAGCACCCATTCGGCGATGCAGCAGACGGTTCCGGCCGTTCCCTGCCAGTACAGCAGCCACAGCGGCGTAAAAGTCCCGCCGATCAGCAGATATATGGAAATATAATCAAACCGCCGCCAAAGCCTTTTGACTTTCGTTCCCCATTTAAAGGAATGGTACAGGCAGCTCATCAGAAACATAAGGAAGAAACAGCTCCCGTAAACAATCGAAGCGCAAATCCTGGTTCCCGTATCCGAACGGAGCAGGAGCAGTACAAAGCCGGCAATGCCGAGCAATGCCCCCACTCCGTGTGTTATGGCGTTTCCCACTTCCTCCGGTATGGATCGCTTTGGTGGTTCTTTCATAGCAATATCTTTTTTGTTCTTTTCAGGCATTATGTATTTGCTCCGTTCTTTTAAATCATATGGTGTTTTCAGTTGTAGAAATTTCTTCATTCTTAAAGAATCCGGACTTCATGACTTCCTTGAATCAGGTTTTTATCATTTACTTAATAGTTGTGATAATTGTTTATCAATGCGAATATTTATCACCGTGAACAGGCGATACGCAATTATAACACATAAAGAAAAATAAAACCAAGTTAATGCCTGAAACTGAATAACACCACTGCAGAATGAGTATAAAACAGTCATTCTGCCCTTTTGGCATCAAAAAGATGCCCGAAAAAACCGGCAACAGGCATAAATAAACTATTGCAATTACTGCATAAAACATTCAGTCTGCCAGATGGTCTTACGACTATCAGCTATACATATGGATCAGATAACCTTCCAAGAAAATATCATCTTGCGATTGACTATGCAGCACCGGAAGGCCAGGATGTTGTCGCGTTCTGCGCCGGTACCGTCAAAAAAGCATCTTTCGATTCCGCGAACGGCAATTTCGTTATAATTGAGCACACTATTTCTTCGAAGACAGTCTATTCATTCTATGCGCATTTGGCCAGTGTGAGCATCAAGGAAGAAATGCAGGTGAATGCCGGACAGAAAATCGGTGTTATCGGAGCCACTGGTAACGCCGCGGGAAGCAGACATCTGCATTTTTCCGTCGTTGATACTTTGGATACATCATGCAGCTACTGGGGTTATTCGACTGCATTTACCGGAAACGCTGTGAACTGGCTCGGAGTCGTTTTCTATGATCCTGATTATATCATCGATAATGGAATGCTGCCAACACAGATTGCCACTGCTCCGACTTCAGCTACGACTGCTGTGCCAGAATATGTCCAGATTGATCCCATCGGCGAGGATACTTAATACGTCAATCCTGGAGAAGTGGACGATTTTTACAGGTAATGAGCAGGCTTCCTGATCACAATATGCGGCCAGACCCGTGCGGTCTGGCTCATTTTTGTGTTTTCCCGCAAACTGTTCACATCAAAGATCCGCCAGTCAGGAGCCAGTTATCCCTGCGCGTTGTACGGTTTCAGAAGATCGGCATATTCCTTATAGATGCTCAGTTTATTCCAGGTGGCCGTATCCGTATAACAGTAAATCGCTTCCATACAATCCGTTACCAGGGATGTGCTGTCAATGCCGGTGAGGTGTTCCGCGACAATCCAGAAGGTTTCCACTCCGCTGTTCCAGAAAGCAGACCCTCCGATTTCTGTTACATTCGCGGTAATTGTAATACTCTTCAGGTTTTCACAATATGCAAACGCCAGATCGCCGATGGATTCAAGATTGACCGAAAGCACTGCGCTGTATAAAGACGTGCAATAAACGAAAGCTTTTTCTCCGATGGACCGGACACCACTCGGCAGCGCAATATACTGCAGAGATGTGCATTTACTGAATGCCTGTTCCTCGATCCGGGTCAGGGTGCTGGGAAGCTTCACGGTTTCGAGATTCTTGCACTGGTTGAAGGCTTTGTAAAGCGTAAATGGATCCTCTCTGTATCCGATGACATTAACCCCTTCCGGAACATTGCAGGTAACAATGTCATTATCCGCATTGATCAGCGCCAGTTCAACGGTATCTGTCCCGCTGAAAATATAACGCAGATCGGCGTTTAACCCGTGTATACGGAATCTGCTGTCTGCCTTTCCCAGTGACATTGCGGTTTCCGAACCCATCACGGTATAGGGTATTGTTGCTGCACTCCATTCTTCTGCTTCCGTGATATGTTCCGGCAGTTCTACTGAAGCAAGTTTGCTGCAGCCGTAAAAAACTGCAAAACCGATCTTCCGAAGAGATTCTGGAAAACACACCTGCGTCAGGTTCGGACAGCCGTAGAACGCGTTTGTCTCAATATCCGTGACGCCTTCAGGAATCGCTACCTTTGTAATCACCTCGTTGTTTTGGAACGCCTGCCAGCCGATGGCGATCACCTTTTTGCCTTCAGGAGATGTCTTTGGGATCATTATTTCCTTAATACTGCCTGTATATCCGGTGATTTTGCATGTGTCCGTTCCGATATCCTTATAGGTAAAAAAGCTGGCACTTGTCTGCCGGACATAGATCAGTCCGCTGTGCGTACTGAAGAAGTTTGCAGCGTATGTGCCGTCCTTTTTCCCGTATCCGATCACTTTGCAGCCGGAAAATGCGTCAGACGCGATACTCGTAATGGATTCGGGCAGATATATCACATTGACTGTAGAATTGACAAATGCCTTGCTTCCGATCGTTTCCAGGCCTTCCGGCAGAATCACGGTGTCCAGGCTCTGGTCTCCGTAGAACGCCTGCGCGCCGATGCTTTTTGTGTCATCCGGCAGCTTAAGCTCCGATTCCGAAGACGCGGCACCGCACAGCAGCAGCGTTAATGTGAGTATAAGAAGGGCATACAACAGCTTTTTCATCCGGGATTCCTCCTGTCGTCTCTCTGATTCGGCATTCCCATGGTTGTCCTGTAACCGCAGGTATGAAAAACCTGTTCCTTTTTCTTTATTGAATATAGCATACGGCAGGATGTTTTACAATGAATCTTTTATCCGGTTCTCGTCATTGTATGAACCGGAATTCAGTCATTAATTCCTGTTGCCATTCAATATGCTGCGCTGTAGAATAATCCCATCAGAAACAAAGGAGAGAAATATAATGAAAAAAACGCTATGCGGCATCTTATCCTCAATGATCATGATGAGTTCCGCCATTGCGGAAGGCTCGGGTGCCAGGCTGCTGTACCAGGGGCATGGCAGCCTTCGTATCGTTACACGCGAAGGAAAAGTCATCTATATTGATCCATATGCCGGAGACGGATATGATCTTCCCGCGGATCTTATTCTGGTTACTCACGGCCATCAGGATCACACTGCAGTCAATCTGATCACGAATCGGAGTGATGACTGCCGGATCATTACATACAAAGACGCGCTGGTTAATGGAGAATACAAATCATATGACCTTGGATACGCCGGAATTGAAGCTGTCCAGGCAGGCAATAACCGAAATCACGACATCAGGGAATGTGTCGGCTGGCTGATTACACTCTCCGATGGTGTGTCAGTATACGCATCCGGCGACACCTCCATGACGGACCAGATGGCCGAACTGGCTGCCCGCAATATCCATTACGCGTTTTATGTTTGCGACGGAATCTACAATATGGATAATGATGAAGCAATCGCCTGCGCCAAACTTGTAAACGCACAGCACAGCATTCCGTATCACATGTCTCCCGGAAAACTGTTTGATCAGGAACGGGCTGAAAAATTTGACGTTCCGGGCCGGCTGATCATTCCCGCCGGAGAAGAAATCAATCTGGAATAAACGCAGATTTTCATTGTTTGTTCCGGAACCCGCCTAAAACAGTATCAGGACTGAAACGCGCGGTTTTCATTATGTTTTCAATCTTTCAGGGAAGACTGGAATGGATATGCAGATACATGAATTTGGAAATCCGGACGCTTCCATTGTGCTGATCGAACCGATCCATACAGTTGATGGAATGGCGCATGAAGCGGAAATCATCCGGGAACTTGCCGGTGATCGTTTTCTGCTGCGAGCTGTGAATGTCGACTGGTTCCGGGATCTTTCCCCCTGGACTGTTCCTCCGGTATCCGGGAATATGGCGTTCGGTAACGGAGCACGGGAAACGCTGGAAAGGATTCTGGAGCTTACCGGTGATCCGGAAAAAAAGTTTATTCTCGGCGGATATTCCATGGGCGGCCTTTTCGCCTTATGGGCTGCATACCAGACCGACGCCTTCGCCGGCGTTGCTGCCGTCTCCCCTTCCGTCTGGTTCCCCGGATTCGCGGAATATACCGTTTCAAACTGCCTGCGGACTGGCCGTGTGTATCTGAGTCTCGGCAGCCGTGAGGAAAAAACAAGGAATCCGGTCATGGCCACGGTCGGTGACCGGATCCGTGAACTGTATGCACGCCTTCAGGCGCAGAGCATACCCTGCCGCCTGGAATGGAATGAAGGAAATCATTTCATGGATCCGGACCGGAGAACAGCCAAGGGATTTGCCTGGGTTATGAAGGAATTGAATACATGACACAATCCGAAATCGTACCGGGTTCGTCTGAATTTTTGCAGCCAGCGATCGCAATATGTTCATGATCAGAAGAACGCCCGTCTTCCATGTAGTCGGAAAACGGGCGTTTTTACAATTCTGTCCTAAGGGTTATTCCCCGTCGGCTGCTTCTTCCGCATTCCTGTCTCCCAGCGTCTTCATCGTCGGGAAGAGGAGAACGTCGCGGATGGCGGCGGAGTCTGTGAGGAGCATGCACATCCGGTCGATTCCGAATCCGATGCCGCCGGTGGGAGGCATACCGATTTCCAGGGCATTGAGGAAGTCTTCGTCCGTATGATTCGCTTCCTCGTCACCGGCTGCAAACTGTTCTTCCTGCAGTGCGAAGCGGCGGCGCTGGTCAATCGGGTCGTTCAGTTCGGAATATGCGTTCGCCATTTCCCAGCCGTTCATGAAAAACTCGAAGCGTTCAACGTATTCAGGATGGCCGGGCTTCATTTTCGTCAGCGGGCTGATGTCCGTCGGATGGTCCATGATGAATGTGGGCTGCACCATGTGTTCCTCGCAGAACTGCTCAAAGAACAGGTTCAGAATCTCACCCTTCCTGTGACGGGGCTCAAATTCCACGTGATGCTGCTTCGCAATTTCCCTTGCTTCTTCCAGCGTATGGATTTCGTCAAAGTCAACACCGGAATACTGTTTGACAGCCTCGGTCATCGTCATCCGGGCGAAGGGTTTCCCAAGATCCATTTCAATGCCGTTATAGACAATCTTCGTGGTTCCGAGCACTTCCTGTGCCACGTAGCGGTAAAGGTTCTCCGTCAGATCCATCATGCCGTGGTAATCCGTGTATGCCTGATACAGCTCCATCAGGGTGAATTCAGGATTGTGCCGGGTATCCAGGCCTTCGTTACGGAACACACGGCCGATCTCATATACACGCTCCAGGCCTCCCACGATCAGGCGCTTCAGATACAGTTCCAGGGAAATCCTGAGCTTGAAATCCTCGTCCAGCGCGTTGAAGTGTGTCTCAAAGGGCCTGGCGGCGGCTCCGCCGGCGTTGGAGACCAGCATCGGAGTCTCCACTTCCATGAATCCTTGGGCATCCAGATAACGGCGGATCGTGCTGATGATTTTCGACCGCTTGATAAAGGTGTCCTTCACTTCAGGATTCATGATCAGGTCCACATACCGCTGGCGGTAGCGCAGATCGGTATTTGTAAGCCCGTGGTACTTTTCCGGCAGGATCTGCAGACTCTTGGATAAGAGTACCAGTTCTACGGCGTGGACGGAAATCTCACCTGTCTTTGTGGTGAAAACAGTGCCCTTCAGTCCGATGATATCGCCGATATCCATTTTCTTGAAATCCTTGTAGGACTCTTCGCCGACAAAGTCCCGGGCGACATAGCACTGAATTGTTCCCTTCAGATCCTGAACGTGGCAGAAGGAAGCCTTCCCCATCACGCGTTTGGACATCATCCGTCCGGCAATGCGAACTTCCTGCCCTTCCAGTTTGTCAAAGTTGTCCTTGATGTCCGTGCTGTGATGCGTTACATCATATTTCGTAATGACAAACGGATCTTTTCCCGCTTCCTGCAGTTCCTTCAGCTTGTTTCTGCGGATCTGAAGCAGTTCGTTTACATTTCCGGTTTCGGTCTCTGCCATGTTCGTACTCCTTTAGTATATAGTCTGTTTACATCTTCTTGATGGAAAGAACCTTATAACGGATGGTGCCGGCCGGGATGGCGATCGTGACGGTCTGGTTCTTCTTCGCTCCAAGAAGTCCGGCACCAACAGGGCTTTCATTGGAAATTTTATCCGCCGCGGGATCCGCCTCATTCGCACCGACAATAGCGTATTCGTAGGTTTCGTTTTCGTCCAGGTCTTTTACCTTGACAATTGTTCCGATGGAAACACGTTCGGTCGTGATTTCATCATCCGCAACAACAGTGGCCGTACGGATCGTCGCCTGCAGGCGGTTGATTTCCTCTTCTACCTTCGCCTGTTCCTTTTTTGCTTCATCGTATTCGGCGTTCTCGCTCAGATCCCCGAACCCGCGGGCGATCGCGATCTGCTCGCTGATCTCGTTGCGTCGTACAGAAATCAGATAGTCAAGTTTTTCCTGCAGCTTTTTCAGACCGCTTTCAGTCAGTACGGCTCCTTTTTCCTCAGACATTCCTTTTCAGGCTCCTTTCACATACAAGAAACACCCTGCAACCGTCCGGCGGGAGACAAGGTGTTTTCAGATAATCTTCTGAGAATGAACAGGATTATACTCGTTTTTACCTGTGATGTCAATGTTGAAACGGTTAATCCAGAAAACCCAGATATTCGTTGAACACGTTGAACAGCATGGATCCGGCACAGACAGGAAGTACGTAATCCGTATTCCCGATCGGTTCAAAGGTGAACAGCTCTTTCGCGCCGGTCAGCACCAGTGCCGGAAAGACGTTCATATTCCTTCCGAAAAGCATTTCGAGGTAAGGCGCGTATTTCGCGGCCTGAAGCACCTCGTCCGGTTCGATGCTCTCCTTCATTTTGAATTCCAGGGAAAACACGCTGTCCCCTGTAATCACCAGGACGTCTGTGTAAATCCGGATCCGGCGCCGCAGATTGATACGGAGCTCAAAAACGATTTCCCACTGTGCGACCGGAAGATCTGACATATTCTCCAGATCCGTGAACAGCGTCCGCATGGTTTCACGGCAGTCTCTGAAAGAGTGAATCAGGCCGCGGGCATCGTTCAGGTTTCTTCCGATCCGCCGGCACCCATCTTCCAGCTCCTGAAGCCATTGTTCCTCTGTTTCACTCCGGAATTCAGCGACGGTTCCGTACCAGGCGGAAAACTCGTACAGGCCTTCGTACGGCTGTTTCTGCCGTACAACAGCGTGCCAGCGGTATTCACTGTCCTGATAGCAAAGTTCGCGCATCAGAGCGGAGGATACCAGCAGCCTGTTGATTTCCGTTCTGTCCAAGTTCAGACGTCTGGCAATTTCCCTCGCCTTGATGCCCTCATTCCCGGCAATCAGCGCGTATATCTGCAGTTCTGATTCAGAAAACAGTTCCGTTTCCCCTCTCCGCATTCTGCGGCTCCTTTGTACGTTATTTCTCCGGCTTGTGCTCTTCCGTGGAAATCTCATTCAGGTCATACGGCGTCGTCTGATATACCATATAGTTCAGCCAGTTGGCATACAGCAGGTTGGCGTGGCTTCTCCAGGTAACTATAGGCTCCCGGGTGTCATCGTCATCCGGATAATAGTTTTCAGGAACGGCGATCGGCAGTCCGGCATTTTTATCTCTGAGATACTCCTTTTCCAGCGTCCGCGGGTCGTATTCGCTGTGGCCCATGATAAAGACCTGCCGGCCGTTTTCCGTGGTGGCCGCGTAAATGCCGGCTTCGTCGGAGGATGCAAGGATCTTCAGCTTTCCGCAGGCTTCCAGATCCTCCCGCCTGACGGTGGTGTGGCGGCTGTGAGGCGCCATAAAAACATCGTCAAACCCGCGGAGGAGAATGTAATTCTTCCTTTCGGCATGATGCGGAAAAACCCCGAAAAGCTTTTTCTCCAGAGGATACTTTTTAATTCCGAAATGATAATACAGCGCTGCCTGAGCGCCCCAGCAGATATGGAAGGTTGAATGCACGTGTTCCTTGCTCCACTCCATAATTTCGCACAGCTCCTGCCAGTATTCCACCTCTTCAAAGGGAAGGTGCTCCACCGGAGCCCCGGTAATAATCATACCGTCAAAGTTCCTGTGCCGGATTTCCGGAAAAGTTTTGTAAAACGCGGTCAGATGCTCTGCCGATGTGTTTTTGGAAATATGGGACTGCATTTTCACCAGCTCGGTTTCCACCTGGAGGGATGTATTTCCCAGCAGGCGCAGCAGCTGTGTCTCCGTATCGATCTTCGTTGGCATCAGGTTCACAATGGCGATCTGCAGCGGGCGGATATCCTGCGTCAGTGCGCGGGTCTCCGTCATAACGAATATATTCTCTTCCGTCAGTGTTTTACAGGCAGGAAGCTCGTTCGGTATTTTTATCGGCACAATTGTTCATTCCTTTCGGGAATCGTAATTAGCAGTAAGTGTAGCACATCTTCCGGGATTACTCAAGGAAAGCGGAACCCCGCGGGCGTTTCCATGCATGAAAAAAACAGTATCCGCTGCCTGCAGCGGATACTGTCGGAAAAACCTGGAATCAATACATGCCGCCCATTCCGGCACCGCCGGCGGGCGCTGCGGGTTCGGGCTGCGGGATATCCGCAACCAGGGATTCTGTGGTCAGGATCATCGCGGCGATGGATGCGGCATTCTGCAGCGCGCTCCGGGTCACCTTGGTAGGATCGATGATGCCGCGTTCGACCATGTCCACATACTCGCCCTTCAGTGCGTCGTATCCGAAGCCGGTCTTCTTGGCGTTCTTGATATGGTCAACCACAACGCTGCCATCGATGCCCGCGTTCAGGGCGATCTGGCGGATCGGCTCTTCCAGCGCACGCAGCACGATCTGTACGCCTGTCTTGGCGTCTCCGGCATAGTTGTCCAGCAGCGCGGCAACCTTCGGAATCACGTTCAGCAGTGCAATACCGCCGCCGGGAACGATGCCTTCCTCGGCAGCCGCACGGGTAGCGCTGAGCGCGTCTTCAATCCGCATCTTGCGCTCTTTCATTTCAACTTCGGTTGCGGCACCGACCTGAATAACTGCTACGCCGCCAGCCAGCTTGGCCAGACGCTCCTGCAGCTTTTCCCTGTCATAGTCGCTGGTGGTTTCAGCAATCTGTGCCTTGATCTGGCCGATGCGGGCCTCGATCGCGGCTTTGTCACCGGCGCCGTCGATAATGGTGGTGTTTTCCTTGTTCACCTTCACCTGGCGGGCTTTCCCGAGCATATCCACAGTCGCTTCCTTCAGTTCCATACCGGTTTCGGAGGAAATCACTGTACCGCCGGTCAGGATAGCGATGTCCTGCAGCATTTCCTTGCGCCTGTCGCCGAAGCCCGGGGCCTTGACGGACACGCAGGTAAACGTTCCGCGCAGTTTGTTCACAACCAGGGTGCTCAGGGCTTCACCTTCAACGTCTTCAGCAATGATCAGCAGCTTCTTGCCGGTCTGCACGACCTGTTCCAGTACAGGCAGGACTTCCTGGATGGCACTGATCTTCTTGTCCGTGATCAGGATCAGCGGATCATCCAGAACCGCTTCCATCTTTTCGGTATCGGTAACCATGTAGGCGGAAGAATAACCGCGGTCGAACTGCATGCCTTCCACCGTGGTCATACCGGTGTTCATGGTCTTGCTTTCCTCAACGGAAATGACACCGTCCGCTCCTACAGTTTCCATGGCGTCGGAAATCAGCTTGCCGATGGTTTCATCCGCGGCAGAGTTGGATGCGACCTGCTCGATCGCCTGCTTGCCGTTGATGGGCTGGCTCTGCTCCCGCAGGCCTTCCACAGCGGCTTCCGTTGCGGCTTCAATTCCCTTCTTCAGAATCATCGGATTTGCACCGGCCGCAAGATTGCGGAGACCTTCGCGGATGATGGCCTGCGCCAGCAGGGTTGCGGTGGTGGTGCCGTCGCCGGCTACGTCATTGGTCTTGGTGGAAACTTCCTTCACCAGCTGAGCGCCCATATTTTCAAAAGGATCTTCCAGTTCGATTTCCTTGGCAATCGTCACACCGTCGTTCGTGATCAGCGGAGCACCGTATTTCTTGTCAAGCACTACGTTCCGGCCCTTCGGTCCCAGAGTGATCTTCACAGTATCCGCCAATGCGTTAACTCCCTTTTCAAGGCTGCGGCGCGCTTCTTCGCCGTACTGAATCTTTTTAGCCATATTTCTCTACTCCTTTGTCCTGTTATTATCCTGCCGGGAAATTATTCCACGATCGCCAGAATATCGCTCTGGCGGACAATCATCAGTGCTTCCCCGTCCACTTTGACTTCTGTTCCGGCATATTTCGAATAAATCACCTTCTGGCCTTTTTCCACATGCATAGTGATTTCCTTGCCGTCTACGTTTCCTCCCGGACCGACAGCGATAACAATCGCCATCTGAGGATTCTCCTTTGCGGTGCCGGTCAGAATCAGACCGGATTTGGTCGTCTCCTCAGCTTCACAGTTTTTGATGACAACGCGGTCACCCAACGGTTTCACGGTCATGAATAATTCCTCCTGTTACTACATCTTTCGGTGTTTTAGCACTCGCCTTGCCAGAGTGCTAACAACCGTATGTAATATAATGCATTTACCCCTTTCGCGCAAGTGAGAAGCGTATCTGAAATCACTGTTTTTCTGCATATTTAATCTGATTTCTTCTGTTCTCTCTTGTTTTCTCCATTTTTCTTCAATTTTACATTCTGACCCGTTATGATACAATCTTTTCAGCCTTTTTCCGGATCCTGATCCCGATTTTTTTGCTGCGATGAAGGGAGTCTGCCGACTGTGGATAGACTGCAGAATCTTTCTGCCGCTTTACTGGACTGGTATGACCGATGCGCCCGTGAAATGCCCTGGCGCGGTATCCATGATTCCTACAGGACATGGGTCAGTGAAACCATGCTTCAGCAGACGCGCGTCGAAACTGTGATTCCGTATTACAACCGTTTCCTGTCCCGTTTTCCTTCCCTGCCCTGCCTGGCCGCCGCGGACGAATCGGAAGTGCTGAAGCTGTGGGAAGGTCTCGGCTATTATTCCCGGGCAAGAAATCTTCTTAAAGGCGCCCGGCAGGTCATGGAACAGTACGGCGGCGTACTGCCCGATGATCCCGCGCTGCTGCGGAAAATCAGCGGCATCGGCCCCTATACCGCAGGAGCCATTGCCTCCATCGCATACGACATCCCTGTTCCCGCGGTCGACGGGAATGTTCTCCGCGTTTATTCCCGGGTATTCGGGATCCGCTCCTGCCTCGGCGAACCGGCAATAAGGAAACGTCTCGAATCCGTTGCTGCCGATGCCGTTCCACCCCTTCGTGCGGGAGACTACAACCAGGCTGTTATGGACCTCGGTGCCACGGTCTGTATCCCCGGAACACCGGAATGCGCAGTCTGCCCGCTTTCGTTTATGTGCAGCGCTTTTGCCGCCGGCGACGCGGCAGAACTGCCTGTTCTGCCGCGCAGCGTTCCGCAGAAGGTGGTACATTGGACTGTGCCGGTTATCCGTTCCGGCAGCTGCGTCCTTGTACGCCGCAGGAACGAATCCCTGCTTCGTGGCCTATGGTGTTTTCCGCTGCTGGAGTGTGATCCTGCGGACGTGTGCAGCGCTGTGAAAAAGAAGCTTCGCCTGGCCGGCGCCTGTTTGATTGATTCCGGTCCGCTGCATGTACGCCATGTGTTTACGCATCTGATCTGGGAAATGACGGTTATTCCCCTGGAGGTTTCCGGAAATCTGCCTGCTCCCGGAGATTACCGGTGGGTATCCCTGCAGGAGCTGAACGCGCTCCCCTTTCCGACCGCAATGAGTATACCGCTGCGGGAAGCTGAAAAGCTTCTCCTGTAACAGTACAAGGCTCCTCCGCACGGAGGAGCCTGTTCGTTTTCAGATGGTTTTACGCGTTCAGCATAAAGGCATTATACGCTTTTGCCGCTTCATACAGGTCAGCCTTGGAGATGATTTCCATCGGGGCATGCATGTTCAGCACCGCGACGCCGCTGTCGATAACTTCCATCCCGTACAGCGCGCAGATGTACGCGATCGTTCCGCCGCCGCCGAGATCCACGCGTCCCAGTTCCGCGGTCTGCCAGCAGACCTTGTTGTCGTCCATGATCTTCCGGATTTTCCCGATGAACTCTGCGTTTGCGTCATTGGAACCGCTCTTGCCGCCGCGGCCGGTGAACTTGTTATAGCATACGCCCCTTCCCAGGAAAGCGGCGTTTTTCTTTTCAAAGGCTGACGCATATAAAGGATCAAAGCCTGCACTCACATCGCAGGAAAGCATCCTGCTGTTTTTAAGGACTCTGCGAAGCGCCAGTCCGCTGTACCGGCCCATCAGGTTCAGTATTTCAGCCACCGCGTTTTCCAGGTAGTTCGCCTGCATACCGGTAGCGCCGACGCTTCCGATCTCTTCCTTGTCTACCAGCATGCCGCAGCAGGTGTATTCCGGTACCGACCCGATCTTCAGCAGTGCGTCCAGCTCCGCGAAAGCACAGCTCCTGTCGTCATGGCCGTATCCCATGATCATGGAACGGTCCAGTCCGAAATCCCTCGCTTTTTCAGCCGGGACCGCCTCGATCTCCGCGGAAAGCATATCTTCCTCTTCAATCTGGTATTCATCCTTCAGAATCTTCAGAAGCATCGCCTTGACCGGTTCCTTTTCCTCTCCGGCCAGCGGCTTTCCTGCAAGCATGATATCCAGGTTTTCGCCCGTGATCGCCTCGCTCAGTTTCTTGGCGGACTGCTCCTGCGAAAGGTGAATCAGCAGATCGCTGATGCCCACGACCGGATCGCTTTCCTTTTCTCCGATACAGATATTCACGATGCTTCCGTCCTTCCTGACAACAACGCCGTGAAGGGAAAGGGGTCTTGCAACCCACTGGTACTTTTTGATGCCGCCGTAGTAATGTGTGTCCGCCAGTGCGTAATCCGTATCCTCATAGAAAGGATTCTGCTTCAGATCAATCCTGGGAGAATCAATATGCGCGCCCACGATATTCATGCCGTCCTCAAGCGGCTTTTTGCCGAGATGGAAAGCAAGAACCGCCTTGTTCATCTGATTCAGGTACACCTTGTCCCCGGCCTTCAGTTTTTTCCCTTCCGCGACAGCTTTGTCCAGCGAAATATATCCGGCCTTTTCAAGCTTTTCGACCGTATAGGCGACACATTCGCGCTCCGTTTTTCCGTTATTCAGAAAGTCCTTGTAGGCCTCCGCCAGCGCTTCCACCTTTTTAAGTTCCGTTTTTTTATAGTTTTTCCATGCATTGGGTCTTTCCACTGCTGTTCACGCTCCCCGTTTTTTCTGCTATCTTAACACGAAAAGAGCGGAAAAACAATGTAACAAATAATCCCCGAAGGGGATTAAACGGACTTCAGCCTGCCCGCCGGAGGAGCAACACGGCATTCTGAGTGACAAAGTAGTTCCTCCTGGATTGTTCTCCCTGCGTCAGCAGGCCTTCATTCACCATGCGCCGCAGATATCCGGCGGTGGTGGACGTGGACATCAGGCCGGCGGCCTCACCGATTTCCCGTACGCTTGGCTGCCTTCCCTGCTCATCCGCAAAAGACACCATGTAGCGGAGAATAATATCCCTTGTTTTCCTGTTGCGCGGTCTGCAGCTGTTCATTCGCCTCATCCTTTCTTTTCTGCTTCAAGTTCATCCAGTTCATCATCGGCCGCGAACCATTCAGGCTCCGCGGTGCCGAGCACTTTTCCGATACAGCGGACATCGTCCCCTTCGCTGAAGACAATAGTCGGGTAAGCCGGGTTCAGGCTGTGCAGCCCGTCCCGCTGATAGATCTTGATATACCCGGCATCCCCGTTGGTGAAAATCCCAATCTCACCGGGGCGGAGGGACGCGCCGTGCCGGACGAGCACCAGATCCCCGTCATGATACTCAGGCTCCATGCTGTCCCCGGAAACACGGATCATTTCGTCCGCCTGGACTGTCAGGGATGTTTCCTCAATCCAGACCGGCTCTCCGCGTGTTTCACCGATAGCAAAACTTGGACCGGCACATGCGGACAGATCGTTCCGGAAAAGCCGGATAAATCTGCGTTTTGCGGGCTTTTCGGCTTTCTGCATCTCCAGCAGGGCATCCATCTCCCGCAGGACGATCTGCCGGTGGTATTCCGTCAGTGCGTTATAGCGCGTCGCAAAAGACTCCGGAATCTCCTGCTTCTGCGGTGCTTTTCTTCGGACGCCGTAAAAATCGTCCAGTGAAAGGCCCAGTGCCTCGCAGATGACCGGAACACTGCTCAGATCCGGTCGGCTTCTTCCGGACTCCCAGGCACCGACCGCGTTCTTCCCGACATTGACCTTTGCGCCGAGTTCTTCCTGATTCATACCGGATTGTTTCCGCCGGGTACGGATAATGTCCGCATAGGACACCCCCGCGGCGTTGACAAGGGCATTATCCTTCTGTTCCTGCCTGCTCATGGGCACCCTCCTTTTTCTGCACACACAGAATAGCACAATAATTTTGTGCTTGTAAAGGGGAACAAACAATTATTTTGTTTTTTTCTGTGTTTTCTCTGTCCGGAAAAGCCGGATCCATTGACTTGCCTGCCCACAGATTCTATAATTTTTTCAGTTATACTAAAGGAGTGTCCGACATGTTTCATCTGCAGAACAAGAACTTCCTGAAGCTGCTCGACCTCAGTTCCGAAGAAATCTCCGGGCTGCTGGATCTCGCGGCAGATCTCAAGTCCCGAAAAAAGGCCGGCATCCCCCATGCTTTCCTGTCTGGAAAGAATATCGCGCTGATTTTTGAAAAAACCAGCACCCGGACACGCTGCTCCTTTGAAGTCGCGGCGTACGACCTCGGAATGAACTGCACATATCTGGATCCCTCCGGCAGCCAGATTGGAAAAAAAGAGAGTATTGCGGATACAGCCCGCGTTCTGGGAAGGATGTATGACGGGATCGAATACCGCGGTTTCGGTCAGCAGATCGTCGAAGATCTGGCCCGGTATTCCGGCGTCCCCGTCTGGAACGGTCTGACCAATGAATTTCACCCGACCCAGATCCTGGCGGACTTGCTGACCCTCCGTGAACACTTCGGATTCCTGAAGGGGATCAGGTTGGTCTACATGGGGGACGCCCGGTACAATATGGGCAATTCCCTGATGGTCGGCTGTGCGAAAATGGGCATGCATTTCGTCGCCTGCGCGCCGAAAAAATACTGGCCGGACAAAGGATTGATTTCCACCTGCCGGGCCATTGCGGCAGAAACCGGCGCGTCCCTTGAGTTTTCGGAAGATACTGCCGCTGTAGCCGGGGCGCATGCTATCTATACAGACGTGTGGGTTTCCATGGGTGAACCCGACTCTGTCTGGGAGGAGCGCATCCAGGACCTGATTCCCTACCGGGTGACTGCAGATATTATGAGCCGCGCCGGAGAGCAGTGTGTCTTTATGCACTGCCTGCCGTCATTCCACGACCTGAATACTGTCATCGGCAAAAGCATCTATGAAAAATTCGGTGTCGACTGCATGGAAGTGACGGACGAAGTGTTCGAAAGCCCCCGTTCCATCGTTTTCGAGGAAGCAGAAAACCGCATGCACACCATTAAGGCGGTCATGGCCGCGACGCTGTAAAAAGCACGATTAAAGCCGCCCTGAATCGCCAATCGCTGTTCAGGGCGGCTTTTTTCATGGCCTTATTTCAAGATTATGGGGTATCCTGCCAGGTCCCGTCAAACACAAATTCAGCCGGGCCTTCCTGATAAATATGGTTATTTTCAGCATTCCACTCAATCAGAAGACTGCCGCCGTTCAGATCGAGCACCGCTTTCCTTTCGGTCAGTCCGTTGGCAGCGGCTGCAGCCAGCGTCGCGCAGGCACCGGTGCCGCACGCCATGGTCTCCCCGGCGCCCCGTTCCCATACACGCATACGAATGCGGTCTTTCGACAGCACCTGTGCGAATTCCGTATTCGTCCGGTCCGGAAAAAGTGGATGGCATTCAATGACTTTTCCGTACCCTTCGACGTCCAGATCCTCTACACCTTCCAGAAAAATCACAGCATGCGGATTCCCCGTACTGACCCGGGTAAAGGAAAACGTTCTCCCCTTCGCCTCAACAGTTTCCCCGATGCCGAGGATCACCGGCTCTCCCATATCCACGCGGACGGAAGCGGCCTTTTCGCCGTCCGGCCGGATTTCCAGCATTTTGAGTCCGGCACCTGTTGCCAGGGAGACTTCGGTCTTTTTTGTCAGTCCCCTTTCAAAGACATACTTCCCGACGCATCGCGCCGCGTTGCCGCACATTTCGGATTCACTGCCGTCTGCGTTGAACATCCGCATACGGAAATCCGCGGCCGGATCCGGACAGATCAGCACAAGCCCGTCGCTGCCGACGCCGAAGTGCCTGTCACTGATCCGGCGGGCGGTTTCAGACGGGTGATCCACTTTTTCCTCAAAGCAGTTGACATAAATATAATCGTTTCCGATGCCTTGCATTTTAGTAAACTTAATCATTCTGTTCCAGCCTGCCTTATTCAACCTTTCCTGCTGCATGCAGGGTTTCTCCCGGCTGAAGCGGAATTTCCCCCGCCTCTTCCTCCGTCATTCCTCTCCTGATAAAACGGTTCAGCTCCTGCAGCCGCTGAATTCTTCCCTGAACTCTTCGTCCGGTCAGAGTTTTGCTCCGGTAGCGGTCAAACAGGGCACGCACGCCCATGGTGACGGGAATAGCTGCCCAGAACCCGGCCAGTCCGGATACCGCGGCCCCGACACCGAGGGCAGCTCCGCTTTTGGCCATCCGGAAAGCGCTGTCCTTCAGTCCGGTTATCCCGGGTTTTTTCTTCAGCAGCACCTTGGTTCCTTCCGTGGCCGAGATAATCGCGAAAGGAAGGAGCCCTGAAACGCTTTGACTCAGTTCCGTCAGAATGCCGGTCTCCTCCAGCAGGCCTGTATCAACGGCAATTTCGTCCACATATGTCAGGCCTGTCGCGATGGTGTCCACCACCGTATCGTGCTGCCTTTTTCTGTATTCACGCACAAGATCCTCATATGTTTTCACCGGAATTCCTCCTTTCCGCCTGTTTGCAGTTATTACAGCAGTTTATTGACCAGGGTGACAATGACCCACGCGGCCGCGGCAATGGCGACAAGCACCGTCAGATCCCGGATGATATTGCCTTTCCGGGGCTTTTCCTTCACATTTCTGGTACTGCTGTTCGCTTTCTTTTCCAGGGCTGCCAGTCTGTTCCGCAGTTCCGTTACGTCGCGGTCATGCGCTTTTCTTTCTTCCTCCAGGGATGTTTCCGCGGCATCCACCCGGCTCTGCAGGGCCTGAATCCGACGGTCATCCTCGGTCGTCATCCTGTCAACTTCTCTGCGCAGATTGCTCTGGTCCTCGCAAAGGCCTTCCGCCACAAGCGTCATTTCCGCTGTAAAATTTTCGATCAGCTGGGCGGAATTATCCCCGCGCACCATTTTCAGCGCACCGTTCCAGATCTTTTTCGGTTTTTCTGCAACCGCCGTTTTTTCCGTCAGATTCGTATTTTCTGCCATTGCCTTGCCATGTCCTTTCTCCTTGCGCCGGTCAGATCCTGAAAACAAACCGGTCGCCGCGTATCAGCTGCAGACTGTTATGCAGAGGCCTGCCCTTCTGGTCATATACAACTTCATGCAGGCGCATCAGCGGAGCGCCCGTTTCAATATCCAGCAGTTTCGCCTGGCTTTCCGTGGCAAACGCCATGGAGATATCATGGGACGCCTGCTTCGGCTCAATCCCGTAATCCCGGAGGATATTATACAGACTGCCCGCAAGATTTTCGTTCTCCAGATATGCATACGCCATGGAAAAATGGTTTTTTTCCAGCACAACTGGCACCCCGTCGGCGGTACGCACCCGCAGCGTCTCAAGAATCCGGTCTCCCGGACGAAGATTCAGCTCGTTTATATCATTGGGATCCGCGTTGGCCTCGCATACGTGTACCACTATGGTTCCTCCCTGGAAACCGTTCTGCTTGCAGGCGTCGTGAAAGCTGTGGATATTCTTTAAATCCTGACTGATCCTGGGGGTTGATACAAAAGTCCCTTTCCCCTGCTTGCGTTCAAGCATCCCTTCGGAAGTCAGCTCCGCCAGTGCGCGGCGGACCGTTACCCGGCTGACGTTGTACAGTTCTTCCAGGCGGTGTTCCGGCGGAATACGGCTCCCTACCGGATACGTCCCGCGCTCAATATCCTCCGCGATCCGCTGCATCAGCTGATGATACAGAGGACTGGAGCTTTCAGACTGAAGCTTTTTCACGCCTGCGTTCCTCTCTGTTGTATTAATATGTTTCAATACAACAATTGTATGATACCATTGCACAGAAAAAAACGCAAGATCTTTCGGAAAAATCCCGGATGCACAGGCGTGCTCCGGGATTTCAGGAATCAATATGGTTTATCTTACTGTTACGTCGCCGCTTACGCTCTTTGCCCGGATCTGCAGCCGTGCCGCCGGGCCGGCATCCGGGATTCTGCAGGAAGTGGATCCCGATACTGTGGACATGGCAGTATGTACGCTGTCCGTACCGTTTGCCAGATCAATCTCGACGTCACCGCTGGTGGAACTGCCGTCAACCGAACGAACATCTGTGTTGCGCAGTTCGCCTGTTACATCGCCGCTGACCGAAGCCATGCGTACGTTTTCCGCTTCACCCCGGAAATCCGCGTCGCCGCTGGTGGATTTCATTTCGACTGTATGGAATACACCGTACGCCTTTACATCACCGCTCATGCTGCTGACAATGATCTGATCCGCGTTTCCGCTGAAATCGATATCTCCGCTCATGGCGCTGAGCATTACTTTTGCCGCTGCGCGCCCGTCGGCTGCTTCCACGTCGATATCCCCGCTCATGCTGTGGATTGTAAGCCGTTCGGGAAGCACTGCTTTCATTTCAATTTCACCCGATTTTGAATTCAGGTCAAATTCGTTGAAAGCCGCCGCGGGCAGTTCGATATATACGTTCCAGCTCACGGAAATGCTGGATGCCACACTGCCGATCGCCTTACCGAGGAAGTTCATCAGGCCCTTCAGAGAGAATTCGCCGCTGTTCATTTCCTTCCCGGCTGCCGCAATGGATTCGCGCGTTTTATCCGTCAGGCGGATAACGAGGGTATCCCCGTCCTGATCGCAGATCAGCTGGTCCATATCTTCACATCTCACATGAATCCGGTTGTCATTGGAGAGGCTGATCTTCAGGTCGCTGCTCTTCAGATCCGTCTTCAGCCTGCGAACCGTTTCCGGTGCGAACACGTATTCTGAAGGCTTTTCCTGTACAGAAGCTTCCTGATCCGGCTCTTCAGTGCGCTTTTCCGGAACCCTGATTTCCTCCTGCGCTTTCGTCTCCTGATCCCCGGTTCCCGGCTTCTTCGGATATTCGTCAATGACTTCCTTCATGCCCTTCAGGCTGTCCACGACCGCGTCAATGGCTTCCGTTTCACTCATGCCTCTGGCGATCAGATCGTCGTAATGCTCCAGGCAGTTGTTCAGCAGCTCTTCGTGCAGCGCTCTTGTTTCCGCGTTGACAATTGTATCCCTGAACATGTGGTCGATAATTCCGCGAATGCTTGCGTTCATAACTGTTTTTCCTCCTCCAGCAGTCTGTTGAGTACCTCCCGGGTTTCATGCCAGGCCTTCACTTCTTCGGACAGTTTCTTTCTTCCTTCCTCCGTCAGGCTGTAATACCTGCGGCGCGCGCCGATCTCCTCGTTTCCCCAGTAGGAACGGATAAAGCCTGCGCCCTCCATCCTCCGGAAAGCGGTATAGAGCGTCGCTTCCTTCAGTTCGAGACGGCCGCCGCTGGCATTGGCAACCTGCTTGCTGATCTGGTATCCGTATCCGTCCTCATCCGCCAGTTGACGGAGAATCACGGCATCCGTATAACCGCGCAGCAGGTCAGCAGAAATCATCATCAAATCACCTCCCGATGCATGTTATATCACTACATACATCGTCTGTCAAGGTATTTTGTTAAATTATTTATTTTTTACTGAGAAGTATATAATTCCTGATCATTCCATTCCCGCGATCTCTTCCTCAAGCTCCTCTATTTCCTCTTCCAGCCTTCGTTTTTCTTCCTCCCAGTCTTCGTATTCCCCGCCGAAGTTGTCATCCGGTTCATCGATCTCCAGCAGTTCCAACTGATGCTCCAGCTCTTCCAGCTCCTCCTCCAGCTCTTCCCGGGTGAGCGCGTAGTATTTCGCGAACTGCGGATTCTGATGATAAGTAACGTTTCCCTGTTCATCAACACGTATATCAAGTCTGTTTTCCGGATATTCCGGCTGTTTCATGCTTTATTCCGCCTCCTTGTAAGAATGATTGTCTTTCGTTTTTCCGTATGATAAAATCATACCGGTTCATCCACTGATTGTAAAGGAGTTTTGCCGATATGAAAGCCTGGCTGTCAAAGCTGAATATTGATCTTTCCGCTGCCCCTTCCTCCCCGGAAGAACTGGCGCGGACTGTGCTGGCGAGTGTGAGTCCGGATTTCCGCTGCAGGATTGAAACGGTCCCTGCGCTGGAAGAAAGCTTCCGTATCCGGAACGATCCGGATGGAAGTTTCACAGTCTCCGGCGGGGGAACGGGCGTCCTGTACGGCGCGTTCGCCCTGATCCGCAGCGTTTTCTCCGGAAAGGAGCTTCCGGATTCCCTGGAGTCCGCGCCGCGTTACCCGCTGCGAATGATCAACTGCTGGGACAACATGGACGGCTCCGTGGAACGCGGATACTCCGGATCCAGCCTTTTTTTTGAAGCGGGCGCTTTTCACTATGATCCGCTCCGGATGCGCGAGCTCGGCTGCTTCATGGCTTCCGTCGGCCTGAATGTCCTTTGCATCAACAACGTAAATGTGCATTTCCCCGCGCAGCTGCTGTTGGAGGATTACCTTCCGGAAGCCGCCGCCCTTGCGGATCTTTTCCGTCCCTTCGGTGTCCGGCTGATGTTTTCCGTGGACTTCTCCCAGCCTATGCGGCACGGTATCCCCACAGCGGATCCTCTTGATCCCGCGGTGCAGTCCTGGTGGAACGAAACTGCCGCCCGGGTCTACCGGGCCATCCCGGATCTGGCCGGTTTCCTGGTCAAGGCGGACAGCGAAGGTCGTCCAGGACCTTTTACATACGGCAGGAACCACGCTGACGGTGCAAACATGCTGGCGCGGGCCGTGGCTCCCTACGGCGGAAAAATCGTCTGGCGCTGTTTCGTATACAACTGCCGTCAGGACTGGCGGGATACGAAGACCGACCGTCCCATGGCCGCCTGGGAGCATTACAGTCCGCTCGACGGGCAGTTTGCGGACAATGTCATCCTGCAGGTCAAGCATGGGCCTTTTGACTTCCAGGTCCGTGAACCGCTTTCTCCGCTCCTGCTCGGTATGAAACACACAAATCTTGCCATGGAACTGCAGCTCGCGCAGGAATACACCGGGCACCAGATCGATATCTATACGATGATTCCGATGTGGAAAGAGCTGTTTGATGAGCTTCCCGAGGATCATATCATGTCCGTTGCCGCCGTCTCCAACCTGGGCCGGGACGATAATTATACCGGGCATCCTCTCGCAGCTGTCAACTTCTTTACATACGGTCTGCTGGCATGGAATCCTCAGACAGACGCGGCGGACGCCGTAACCGAATGGATCCGGCTGACATATCATTTCGCCCCTGAGGACGAGCGGGCCCTGGCTTCCCTGTTGCTGTCCAGCCGCCGGACATATGAGAAATACACGGCGCCTCTCGGTATCGGGTGGATGGTTTCCCCGCACGATCATTATGGTCCGAATCCTTCCGGATACGAATACGACCTGTGGGGCACCTACCACAAAGCCAACCGGGACGCGGTGGGCATTGACAGGACTGCTTCCGGAACAGGATACCTGCTGCAGTATCCCGAAGCCTATCAGCATAAATACGCAGATCCCGAAACCTGTCCGGACCTGTACCTGCTTTTCTATCACCGCCTGCCCTATTCCTTCCGCATGAAGGACGGACGGACGCTGATACAGCGGATCTACGACGATCACTTTGAAGGATATGAGGAAACGAAGGCAATGGCGGAAATTCTCCGCTCCCTGCCGTTCCCGGAGCCGGATCGAAACGTCATTCTGTCCCGGATGGACCGGCAGCTGTACGACGCGAAGGAATGGTGCGACATCATCAATACCTTCTTCCGGCGGCTGTCCGGCGCCGATGACACGCACGGAAGGACTATTTACGACTGACCTTTGCCTCCTTCAGAAAGCATATAATAGGGTAGAGGGAGGGCGTTAACCCTCGCCCCTCCCATTGCACCGTACGTACCGGTCTGGTATACGGCGCTACATCGAAACATGGTTTCAAGTATTT
>ONJM01000041.1 GCA_900318145.1 uncultured Eubacteriales bacterium | reverse complement strand
GAGACCACTGAAGAAGTGACCTCAAAACAACCGTTCTGTTCCTCTTACTTTCGTTAACCGTCAAACTGCGATTTTCAGCTTCCGGAATATCCGGATTTTCAGGAAAAGGCAGGAAATGAGAGCAATACTCTCCGCATTTCTCCGTTCATTTTCCCTGATCAGGTTCGCTATTCGCTTCAGGTTCACCGCAATTGCTGTGAACTTTGCCTGGAAAGTCATACTTCGTAAGCCCCAGCCAATGGCCCGGGCTAATCCATGGAAGCGTTTCATCTCGGCATTCTTCCATTCCTCACAAGCGCGTTTCCTGTATTTCTTCAGGAATTCCGGTGACTTCTGGCGTTGGCTTTCCTGGTAATATGCCGGAGTGTTTTCAGCGATCAGGAAGCGTCTTCCTCCGGATGCCCTCCCCATGCATTCTTCCCGGTGCGGACAGTTCCTGCACCCTTCCTTATCGAAGGTATACACGAAGACCCGATATGGTTTACCGTCTTTCTTCTTAGTCTTTCTCATTTTCGTGACTGTACGGTTACCTATGCGGCAGAACCATTCGTCACTGTCCTTGTTATAGGAAAAAAGATCTTCGTTTACATGGTAAACTACGCTGCTGACCGGGATAATGCTTTCAATCTTTTTCTGCTCGAGTTCGTCCAGGATGTCTTTCCGGAAGTAGGCTTTGTCGGCGGTAACTGCTTCAACCTTTACCCCTGCTTCCTCGGTTTTTTCAAGCAGTTCATGGAACTCAGTGCCATCTACGTATGCGCCGTCATGGACTTTTACCGCTGTAATGATCCGCTCATCTGTGGTCATGGTGTACTCAGTTTTGTAGCCGAAGAAGGAATCTTCCTTTGATTTGTATCCCACCCGGGCATCCCGGTCCGCCAGAGAACGCAGACCTTTCTGGAGCATGAATTTATCGTCCGAAAGAACATCCTTTACTTCCTCAACAACTCCTTTGGTGACGTTTCCGGCTAAAGGTTCCGCGGCTTCAACGGTTTTCTCCAGATACTCCTTCATGGTCCGCTTGGCTTCTTTGTGATCCTGAATCTCTTTGTAATCCGGGATGTTTGTATCTATGCTGACCGGAAGCTGTCCGTTATGATCCGCTTCCAGCGCTGCAAAAACCTTGGCAGCCAGATGTTTCATGATTCTCTCCGGTATCTGCCTTTTGCAGTTGGCTTCCGTATGTGTCGCATCTACCGCCAGCGTCGTTCCCTTGATGATTCCCTTTTCCACGCACTGCCGGACGATCTCTGAAAGAATCTCGTCCAGGGAAATGTCCTTGAGGCGCTGCGTCCTGAACTTTGCCAGAAGGCTCGGATCCGGAAGCGGATCATCCGGATTCAGTCCCAGAAACCAGAGGTATGCCAGATTGCAATTGGCTTCCTCGATTACTTTGACATCCGACAGGTTGTACAGCCTTTCAAGGATGCACAGTTTGGCCATGAGTTCCGGCTCCTTAGCCGGTCTGCCGAAGGATGCACAGTAACTGTCAGCCACCAGTTCATTGATGAAGCTGAAGTCTACAGCACTCGCTATCCGTTTGAGCAGATGGTCTTCCGGTATCCTGTCATACAGGACACTGAAGAAATTTGTCTGGCTCTGATTCGGTCGAAGCATCTTTCTTTTTCCTCTCGTTTGATGCTTCTATTATACCACGAAACCCGTTGATTTTAAAGGAACAGAGGGCTTTCTGGATGCACTGAAATTGTTTTTGGTTGCTAGTTGCTCTCGGACTTTTTCAGTGGTCTCAGACCGTCCCTCCGTTTCAATTTCACGCGTATCTCAAAGCACTTCCTTTTCATCTCAAAAAAAGGTATTATAAGTGAAGTCAGTGCGACCGGCTTTCAAGTTATCCCGGCATCAGAAGTTCTTTGCGGAGGAATGGAATATGAAGCGAATAACCGCGTTTCTTCTTGCGATTCTGCTTCTTTCGCTGCCTGTTATATGCTGCGCGGAACAGACAGAATATCAGAAAGAAGAAAACACAGGCAGGAACAAAGACAGTTATCCCTGGATCATCCGGACACCTTATGCTGTATGGTATATTTCGAAAGCAGATATCGAACTGCTTGGCGAAGATGCGTACGATGAAGGTTTGTATGCAATTCTTGATGATGCGGAGGCGGACTTTGCCGACGCGCGTGCAGCACTTGCGGGATTTATTCCTGATGAGATTCAGCCGATTGATATTTTTACTGATTTCTGCAACAAAGCAGAAGCCTCAAAAGCTGCTGACGCGTTCTACCGCGAACTGGGTAATTACATCAAGCTCTTCAACGGATGGAATATAGCGCGTATTGCGCTGCTGCATGAGTATGTGCATTATTTAACCATGCACTGTGCTCAACCCCGCACGCGATTCGGTTTCTGGGCGGAGGGCATGGCGGAGTACGTTGCCGATCTTGCTTGTAAAAACCGGCTGGGACGTTCCGAAAATATGGGATTTGAAATCGCCGGATATCCTCCGGTGATGTGGGATCAGTCGTGGGACGAAGCGGAAAATTGCATTGATCCGCGGAAACTGAATTTCGGGCTTGGCGCGCTTGCGTCAAACGGCGGACTGGTCGGACAGCGATACTATGCCGTTATGAATGAAACGATCGTGCGCACGGATGAGATGGATCAGAACCTGAAGCCGGAAGAGCTTTCCCTTTGCGAGGCGTCCGGCATGATCGCGTATCTGGTTGACGAATACGGGAAAGATACTGTTTTCGGAAACTGGGATCTCGATCCGGACAGTATGGATACGGTGTATGGAAAGACTTTTTCTGAACTGTATCGCGACTGGGCGGTCTGGAACGAAGAACAGTGCAAATTGCTTGGCATCATGATTCCCTGATCATTCATCACTGCCCTGGCGGTTACACCGGCAGTATTTTCTTCCCGCCGGCTGAGAACATGAAGCTGTTGATACTGCGGCCATATTCATCCGGAGTCTGCCTGATGAAGCGGGGATTATTGATGAATAAAATAAAACAAAACCGGTTGATAACGAAAAAGATACGAACGATCAGCGGCACACATCCTAATTTGAAGTCAGCTGAGCAGGAGAAGGTCAAATATGATTTTTGTAAACTCCGCAGAAATGAAAATAGAACTGACTCCGGAGCAGTCCGAAATGCTGTCCACAAAGGAAAACATAAAACTCATTATCAGGAATAATCCTGATACCGTTATGGCTTTTGACATCATGGATGAAAACAGTCTGATCGGATTCGTTCTGGTGCATCGCTTTGAAGACCGGAAGTATTTCCTGTGGGAATATGCCATTGATATCCGTTTCCAGAATCAGCATAAAGGCACCCGGGTGCTGATTGAGTTTATCGATTATATGAAAACACGCTATGATGCCAAAGAGATCACAACCACATACATCTACGGCAACGATCAAGCGAAACATGTATATGAAAAGGTGGGTTTTACAGAAACGGATGTGGTGGATGAACCGGACTGCCATGAGGTGAATATGGTATATTACTGCAACGAACCCGAGAACATTAACCAGAATAAAATAGATTGATGAAGACATCGTCCGTTCACTGTCCAGGTGATATTTTTCCCGGGTTTTGACGATCGGGCAGTACCAATGCGCTGAGCGGTGAAACGAAAAAGACCGTCCCTCCGTTTCATATACGGGAGGTGATCGATATGACTCTTCGCTTCAGGAGGCTGACGTGCGTGATCCTGGCCGTCGGCCTGCTTTTCTTTTCCCTCACGGCAGGCGCGGAGAAAACAGACATCAGGAAACTGCAGGAACGCCTGCTCTCCCTGGGATTCGAAATCGGAAAAGCGGACGGGATTCCGGGAGAGAAAACGACAGCCGCGGTCCTGCTGGCCCAGACGCTGCTGGCCGGAAAAGGATACGACGTGCCGCTGACCGGAGTCCCGGACGCGAATACCGCCGGACTGATCATGCGGGAGGAAAACAGCGGACTGCTGCGGACGCTGCTGCGGGGAAGCTGGGGCTCCCGGGTAAAGGAAGCGCAGCGGAAACTGATCGGACTGAACCTGCTTTGGGACAGTGCGGACGGAAAGTACGGCGCAAATACGGAAAAAGCGGTCATTGCTTTTGAAACCTGGCTGGCCGGTCAGGTCCCGGAAAAGGCCGATCCGGACGGAAGGCTCTCCGAAACGGAATACGCGCTGCTGATGAGCGACCTGAGCCGGTACGGGTATGAGGCGCCGGTCTATTTTGACGACGCGCGTCCGGAAACGCTGAGCGGCGTCTGGCTTTACGCGAAAAACGCCTGCCTGATCAACGCGGTCACCGGCGAAGCGCTGCTGGAAAAAGCGGCGGACGAGCCGGCGGAACCGGCCAGTACGACCAAAATAGTGTCGCTGCTGACAGCACTCTCCCTGTGTGATCCGGATAAAACAGTCGTCATTCCGGATGCCGCGAAAGACGTGCCGAAGGACAGCACGCTTGTGCCGGTCTTCCCGGGGGAGACAATGACCATGCGGGACCTGCTCTACGCGATGATCATCCGTTCGGGCAACGACGCGGCCAACGCGGTCGCGGTGCTTTGCTCGGGGAGTACGGGGGCTTTCGCGGAAGCGATGAACCGGACCGCGGCGGACCTGGGAATGGAGCATTCGCACTTTGTCAACGCGCACGGCTATACGGTGGAGGGGCATTTTACAACGGCAAGGGATCTCGTGATTGCGGCGCGGTACGGGCTGACGCAGACGCCGTTCCGCGAGATTGTGACCTGCCTGAAATACACCCTGCCGGCCACGGAAAAGCGGGGCGCGCTGGTCCTGAACCTGAAACGGGAGATCTTTGATCCCGGATCCGAATACTATATCCCCCACGCGGCAGGGATAAAAAGCGGGTATACGTCCTCGGCCGGGTTCTGCTACGTCGGCGCGTACCAGGAAAACGGCGTTACCCTGATCGCCGCGGTGATGGGATGCCAGGGCCGGAACATGGCATGGACGGACCTGAAAAGGCTGTTTGCGTACGGGATGGCTGTATCGGAATAGAAGGAAAACCTACTGTGCCGCTGTTCCCGGACTGACCGGCACGGCGTTCTCCTGGGACAGATTTGCTTCTTCCGGGGCGTTTGTCAGCAGATCGCTGAATCCGCCGGCGATGGTGGCGACGCCCATTCCCACCGGGGCTTCGGTGAGCATCATATTCATGATTTCCCGCTGCTGGGGCAAGGCCTGCGGGACGAAGGACAATGTATCGGCGCATTATGCGGGCAATGCGGCAAATGCGCCGGCTGGCATATCGGAACAGATGCATGACGGGAAAAGAATGCTAAAACGGACGCGGATCAGCCGCCGAAGAGGCCGAGACCGGCTGACATTAACGAGCCGACGATGCCGCCGGCGATGCCGCCGATGACTGTCCCCGCAAGGGGAACCGGGAGCAAAACCGTTCCGAGCGCGGCGCCGGCGCCCGCAACGGTTGCCGTGCCGGTGAGTCCGTACATACCGGGAGACTTGACGATCCTTGTGATTGCCTGCACGAAGTCGGACTGCCCGCCGGCGGCCTGCGCCATCTGCTCCGGATCCAGCTGCTCAGCCTTCGCGAAAAAGCGGTCGAGTTCCTCCAGGGTGAGTTCGATGTCCAGGTTCTCCCGGACGGCTTTGATGAGGGCTTCCTTCTCGTCCGCGGCCCCGTTCTCCGCAAAGCGGGCTGTTTCTTCCGCGATCTTTTTCTGCAGTTCCGGGCTGTCCTTCAGTACCTCGTATATTTTCCGAATGCTTTCCATATGTTCTTTCTCCTTTGTTTTCGTTCAGTGATCTTTCACGCGTTCCCGCGTCTTTCCGGCCGGCGGCTTCCCCGGCCTGCACACAGGTATATACGCATCCCGGGCCGGGATGGCAGCGGGGTGACAGGCGGCGGAGGAACGGACGGAAATCTTTTTGTTCTCCTTGCTTCCCACGGCTCCGCATGTTATGATTTTTCCGCTGTATAGGTTTTGACAATGATCAGTTTGCCGTCTGCGAGGGCTGCGTATGAAAGCAAAAGTGCATGATATCTTAACGAAGGTATACGGCCATCATCAGTTTCGGCCGGGCCAGCAGGAACTTGTGGAAGGACTGCTGGAGCATATGGATGTACTCGGCGTTATGCCGACCGGCTCCGGCAAATCCCTTTGCTACCAGATTCCGGCATTGCTTTTTCCCGGAACAACGCTGGTTATTTCTCCGCTGATCTCATTGATGAAGGATCAGGTGACATCGCTGAAGCTTCGGGGAATATCCGCCGCTTTTCTGAACAGCGCCATGGAGGAAGCGGAATACCGCGAAACGGCTTATCAGGCTGCCGGCGGCGCGTATAAAATTCTTTATGTCGCTCCGGAAAGGCTTCAGGCTCCGGGATTTCTGGAAATGTGCCGGCATATGGATATTCCGCTTGTGGCGGTGGACGAAGCACACTGCATTTCACAGTGGGGGCAGGATTTTCGTCCGAGTTATCTGAAAATACCGGAATTTACGGCAGCTTTGTCCAAACGTCCCGTAATCGGCGCGTTTACGGCCACCGCGACGCCAAGGGTCCGGAAAGATATTCTGGATAATCTGAAACTGGAGGCACCGGTTACTGTAACCACTGGTTTTGACCGCCCGAATCTTTCCTTTTCCGTCTACAGTCCGAAGGATCGGGACAAGGCCCTTTCAGATCTGCTGAGGGACAGATACCGCCAGTCCGGCATCATTTATTGCGCCACCCGCAAAAATGTGGAAGCGGTTTGCTCCCGGCTGGACGGGGAAGGGTTTTCAGTAACCAGATATCACGCGGGACTGGAACCGGACGAACGCCGCCGGAATCAGGAGGATTTCCTTTTTGACAGGAAACGGATTATGGTGGCAACAAATGCTTTCGGGATGGGAATAGATAAATCCAATGTATCCTATGTAATTCATTACAATATGCCCAAGAGCCTGGAAGCATATTACCAGGAAGCGGGGCGGGCCGGACGGGACGGCTGCGACGCGGACTGCATTCTGCTGTACGCGCCGCAGGACGTGATTACCGCGCGCTGGCTGATTGAGCATTCTGAACCGAACCCGGATCTGACGCCGGAGGAACAGGCACAGGTGCGCGAAAAGGATGAGGAACGTCTCAAATGGATGACCTTCTATGCCAGGTCCAGGAAATGCCTGCGGCATGATCTGCTGCGCTATTTCGGAGAAAACGCGCCGGATTCATGCAATAATTGCTCCAATTGTGTTCCGGACTGCGAACATGTGGATATCACAACAGAAGCGCAGATGATCCTGTCCTGCGTCGCCAGGACAAAACAACAGTACTCAGACGATGTGGTTGTTCAGCTGATGCTCGGCGTGCTGCCTTATCCTCCGCCGGAAGGGATTAATCCGGCTGAACTGACCACTTTCGGCCTGATGAATGATTTTGAAGAGGGGAATATCCGCGAAATCATCCGGGCTTTACTGGATCAGGGATATCTGGAGAAGGATGATGACAGCATATTGAAGCTGAACAGACAGTCTGAAAAGATTCTGTTTGGCAAACAGCGCGCGGCGATGCGGAGAGGACTGCGGAACCGCAGGGATATTACAGGGGAGGATCTCTTTCAGGCGCTTCAGAAGCTGCGGTATGAGATTTCCTCCAAAGAATATGTCGCGGCGTCCGCGCTCTTTTCTGACAGCACATTGCGGGATCTGTGCAGGATCCTTCCAAAGGACAAAAAACAGCTCGCCGCTGTGGATGGAATGGGTGTGTTCAAGGCGAACCGGTACGGTGATCAGATCCTGCGGGTAATTCACCTTTTCAAACCGGCAGCCCCGGGGAAAAGGAAAGAAAAGAAAAAAACGGGCAGCAGGATTCCTTCGAAAGAAGGCAGTTTTGCGGCATACAGGGATAAGGTGATCGAAGCCGGCAGCACAGAAGCCTATCAGCCATGGACAAAAGAAGAGGATCAGCAACTGATCAGGGAACACGAAAGCGGGAAAACAACGAAAGAACTGTCAGAGATTCATAAGCGGACAGCAGGTGCGATCCGAAGCCGGCTGAAGAAGCTGGGACTGGTATGATGATTCGGGCCCGATGCAGTATTATGACGCCGACTGGCTGATTTCATGCCATTCCTGCAAGACACAGTTTATCGTTCACGGGTTCCATCAGATGGTTTGGTGTCCGGAATGCACAGCCGCCATTTACCTTGTTCATGGCGAAGGCAACCCCCACAAGATTACGAAAGAAGAAGAATGATTGACTGTAACCCAGACAGACCCGGAAAATCCGGACTGACTGATTACCCGGGTATCTCTGATGTTTTGTATTGAGCTGAATACACGCTGAGCGTTTCCGCCGGTTCCGCCGCATTTCCTTCCGTACCGGCATGCTGAACGGACAGACGGCCCGGGTCACCGGACAGTTTTCCATGCGGATTTCAGAAACAGGGAAAAATGCGGATGACAGTGTTTTCTTCGGAAGGTACCGGAAGGGGCAGGTCAGGGCTTGGTTTTATATACACCTGCACAGGCTGCCCGGAATACCGGGGAACGTAAAAAAACGGGCATTGCTGCCCGTTTTGTCCTGCTTCCCGCTCTTTGGGCGGATCAGAACAGATTCACGATTTTCCGCATGACGGAATCGGCTCCGTTGCAGAGTTTCCTGATACCGACGACTCCGCCGACAACTGCGCCGACAGGAGCACCGATGGCGATGCCGTTCGCTGCGCCTCCCAGGCCGCCAATGACACAGCCTGTCAGACCGCCTGAAATCGCGCCCAGGCCCATTCCCATAACCGCGCCGGCAAAGTGATCTCCGAAATCGCCGCCGGTGATCTGTTCCATTTCATTCAGGTTCAGTTCGTTCATGTTGATCTCTTTCGTATTGGTATTCATTATATTTTCCTCCCTGCGCTGTGCGCTTGTATTCTTTCTTCAGAAGCTTTTTTGCTCCTTTCACCTGTTAATACGCAGCAATAAAACAGGGTGGCAGCATCAGTTTCAGATTCCCTGTTCGGGCAGTAAAAACCAATAACAGAACAGTCAGACAATTGACAAACGCTGTATGATCATGATATCGTATAAATGTTAGATGCGGCTAACTAACGAACCGTGAGCCGGCCATGGCCAGGCTGAAAACGCCGCATAAGAAAGATATCAATCGGGTCGGGCAACCCGAATGATATACCATAACCTTACCTCCAAAGGGAGCGGGATGCCGATGCGTACCGGCATCCCGCTTTCTGCATAAGCAATTATGAAACGGAGGACTGAAACGGAGGGACGGTCTTTTTCGTTTCACAGGAACGTGCGAAACGGAGGGACGGTCTTTTCCGTTTCATTTCAGATTGAACCGGTTTCCCTGAGCCGGTAATACTGATCCTTGGTGATGAGCTTCTCGGATACACCGTGACCGCGGGCCAGTATAATGGCATATGATTCGTTGACAGCCTCATCATAATTCAGCACCTCGCCGGTATGGTCGTCAACGATGTAAAATGAATTCAACGAATCGTTGAAAAAATAATTGACAAACTATACCAATCCGGTGTTCAACCTGATCAGCGGATTGCATATAATGACCGTGGAACAGGTAATCAGACTGAATGTCCGATACGGAGGTGACGCGGATGAACGCTGCAATCCCGATGAATACAGTAAGCGCCGCAGAAACAGGTAAGATCAGGAGCGGGCGGAGGAAAACGGAGAGAAACGGATGGAAAACAACCTGGCTGAAAATAACCGCAGTTTCCGGAAGGGCCTGGGATTCACTCAGGATCAGCTTGCGGAGCGGCCCGGCATCACGCTGGCAGCGGTTTCCAAATGGGAGAGAGGAAGCTCTGAACCGGATTTCCCGTATATCATGGAACTCGCCGGACTGTTTCACGTATCGGTGGATGCGCTGATCTGAAACGGAGGGACGGTCTTTTTCGTTTCACGGGAGTAATCCATGAGGCTGCTTTTTTCGATTTGCAGAGAAATAAGAAGTTGTAATTTTCCTTTCCGGTCCTGTTTTTTTCTCCTTCATTGCAGTATCTTATGCACGTACCGAATGACCGGTACATGTGAAACGACTGAACGGAGGAACATTACAATGCTGCGTCTGCTTGGTATTCTGGCTCTGGGAAACATGATCTTCGGCGACAATCGTCATCGCCGCGGCGGCAGTTTCCTCAGCGGCCTCTTTATCCTGCCCGCACTGATGTTCGGCGGCTGGATTGCGATTGCTGTCATCGGCGGAGTGCTGGGTCTGATCGGTTCCGTTATCGGCGGGATCTTCTCAGGACTGAGTTCTCTCGCATCCGGCGCGTTCTCCGGCAGCGGTGTTGTGATCGGTATCCTGCTTGGCCTTGCGCTCTTCTTCCAGATGAAAAAGAGGAACGCGGCCCGGGAGGAAGAAAGCGGCGGCACCGTGGACGGCGAAGCGGTTGAGACGGAGATTGAAGAGCCCCGGTACCGCTATATGAACGATTGAGGCAAATGCTGACCGCGCCCGCAATAACGGAAACGGGGCCAGGCTTTCATATATGGGAGCAGGAGTCATATCCTGCTTCCGCTTTTGTTTTTGGAAGGAGTCCGAATCGCAGGAGGGCGGTGAAACGAAAAAGACCGTCCCTCCGTTTCACCTCCGTTTCAAAAAAGCTGTTTGATTATTTCGCGCGATGCAATTATAATAATACAGACTCATGTGTGAAAAAATAACCGGTTCCTGAATATCCGGGCCGGACTGCCGGAGGTGGAACGCTGATGCGCTGCCGCACCAGACTGCTTGTTTTCCTGCTTGCCTGTACCATGCTGACCGGAGTATGCGCGCCTTCCTTCGCGGACGGTCCCCGCTTTTTCGCGCTCCTGATCAGCAACGGGGAATATCTGAGCGACGAACTGGACCCGCTTCCCGAAACGTATACGGACGCGGCGGCCCTGAAGAACGCGCTGGAAGGGATGAACCCTGCCTGGACCGTGACAGAGGCGCGGGATCTCACCGGGCGCGAGTTTGTGCCGGCCATGGAGGAAGCGTTCAGGGACGCGTCCGAAGACGATGTCTGCCTGTTCTATTATTCGGGACACGGCGGCTTTGACGCGGAAAATTATCCCGGGGCGCTGAAAGGGATCGACGTGTACACGCTGGGGGAAAATTTCATGGACGCCTTCATGCCGCTGAAGGAACTGGGAGATACGCTCAGCCGGCTCTGTCCCGGAGAGGTTATCGTGATCCTGGATTCCTGCGGCAGCGGTTCCGCGGTCTGGAACGGCGAACCGCTGGAGGGGATCATAAATATCGGGGTTGATCTGGACCTCCTGAATTCCGACGATTCAACCCGGGTCGGAGATCTGCGGCGGGAACGGTTTTCGGTGCTGACTTCCTGTGAACACGGAGACTGGTCGTACCCGTTCCCGGATGACGATCCGCGGAAGAACTGTATTTTTACTTACTGCATCCTGCAAGCGCTGGGCTGCTCTCCGGAAGGCTCCTATACAGGGACCATGCCCGCGGACACGGACGGGGACGGAATGCTTACCCTTGGGGAAACCGAGGAGTACACACGGGCGCTGCACGAGAAGCTCCGGGAAACACTGCCGGATGATTTTCCCTTCCAGATTTTCCAGTTTTTCGGCGAAACGGATACGGTCCTTTTCCGCCGCTGAATGCCGGATGATACCGGAATTTGAAAGGAGCTGTTTACATGAAAAAAGCAATGAGCTGGCTGCTTGCCCTGGCGATCTTGTTTACGCTTGCCGCGTCCTTCGCGGAGCAGGTGGAAGGCGCTGAAGCGCTGCCTGCCGCCTTCGACCTGAGAAGCGTGGATACGGACGGCGACGGCGTGGGGGACCGGTGCTATGTTCCCCCGGTGAGGCAGCAGAACCCGTTCGGGACCTGCTGGGGGTTTGCGGCGACCGCCGCGTCGGAGATCAGCATCCTGGGCTCGATCCTTGACTATGATCCCGACGCGTGGAAAACCATCAACCTTTCGGAAAAACAGCTGGCCTATTTCACCCATGTGCCGCTGGCGGACGAAAATAACCCGCAGAAAGGCGAAGGCCTCCAGCCCGTCGGAAATGACGCGGTTGACATTTACAATACCGGCGGCGGCCTGTTCCTGGCCGCAAGCGCCTACGCGCAGGGCATCGGGCCTTCAAAGGAGGACAACGGGGAATACGGTGATTATTTCAGGTACTACGGCAAGGAAAAGAACACCCTGCAGCGGTATATCGGCGGCGCGTACCGCAATTTCTGCTACAGCGACCGGGACGACTGGTCCATTCCGGAGGAATATCGCTTTGCCAGGGATTATTACCTGAAGGAATCCGTCATGCTGCCGAATCCCGCCCGTGAAGTTGAACTCGGGCCGTACAAATACAATCCTGAGGCGAACCGGCTGATCAAGGAGCAGCTGCTTCAGAAGCGCGGTGTCAGTATCGCATTCATGGCGGATGTTTCCCGCCCCGATCAGGATCTTTCGGAAACAGGCGTCTACCTGAACAATGTGACATGGGCGCACTATACCTGGGAAAACCAGCCTGCCAATCACGCGGTCACCATTATCGGATGGGACGACAATTACCCGAAGGAGAACTTCCTCGCGGAGCATCAGCCGCCGGAGGACGGCGCCTGGCTCGTGCGCAACAGCTGGGGTTCCGGGGAAGAGGAGTTCCCGGACTGCGGTGAAATGAACTGGGGCATCCAGGTACAGAAGAAGGATGAAAACGGTGAACCTGTCTTTGATGAAAACGGCGATCCTGTTCTGGTGGGCTCCGGGTATTTCTGGCTGTCCTATCATGATCAGTCCCTGTCAAATCCTGAATCCTTCGTGTACGAGGATGCGGTTGCCCCGGAATACATCGATCAGTATGACTATCTGCCGATCGGGGATGTGATGTGCAGAAAATATGACAATCCTGCAAAAATGGCCAACGTTTTCGCCGGAGGCCATGCCAGGATCCTGACGGAAATCTCCTGTTTGACGAAGGATCTGGATACGGATGTCAATTACTGGATTTACCTGCTGTGCGACGACTTCACTTCACCGGAAGAAGGCCTGTGCGTGAGCAGCGGAAGCGCCAGGTTTGCGTACGGCGGCTATCACCGGATCCTGCTGGAGGATGAGGTGTTCATTCAGAACCGGCAGGCATATGCCATTGTGCTGGAGATGAAAAATCAGGACGGACAGTATATGGTCAATGAGACAGCCTGCGTCAGCGTCCCGGGCAGTTCGAAAAGTGGTGTCGCGGTGATCAATGAAAACGAAAGCTTTATTTACCGGGACGGCGCATGGAAGGATTACCGGGACGCGACCGAGGAAATCGAAGTGGTCAGTCCGGAAGTGCTGGCATTTATGGGAGGACAGACATTCTTCGACAATTTTGCCATCAAGGGCTACTGCAATTATATTGCCGGGGATATGGCGATGACTCCGGATGTCCTGAACAAAAAGATGGTAGCGATGGAAGGCCATAACAGCACCAAGATCAAGCTGTATTTCCGCGGAGTGCCCGAGATGGAAATGGGCAACCCGGAGATCGAATGGATGCTGCTGAACGGATCGGAGGAGATTGCTGATTTTGTGACGCAGAAGGAGGGCTCCCAGATCCTCCTGACGGCCAGGAAGGAAGGCACTGTATACGTCGCGGTCCGTCTCAGGGGCCATGAATCGATGGGAACGAGCGTCCTGCGGCTGGAAGTGGCGCCGGTGACTCCCGCGTCAGGAATGGCGTTTCCCTATGTGAACGTATATACGGGCGAACCGGTTACTCCCAGATGCATTGTGCAAACCAGCGAGGGGATTACCCTGACGGAGGGCAGGGATTATACTCTGGGATATGCCAACAACATCCTCTGCGGCACCGCGAATCTGCTGGTATATTCGACCCGCGAGGACGGTGGGGAACTCCTTGTGAATTTTGCGATTGCTCCCGGAAAGGCGGAGATCACCGGGGTGACGGACGCGGACGGAACGGTCCGGGTTACGGTCGCTGACCAGTGGGCGACAGGAATTGAAGGATATGAAATCGAATACCGGAAAGCGGACGAACAAACCTGGCAGACCGTTACGCTGACGGACGGGCAGACGGAAGCCGTGCTGCCGGAGACGGAGGCAGGCGCTGTCTATGAAGCGCGTGCCCGGGCAAAGGTGACCGCTGCCAACGCGCTCGTGGGGGTGCCGGAGGTCTTCTGCGGCGAATACAGTGATACGGTGACCTTCACCGCGCCGTAATCCTCCTGCCTGAACCGGCAGGCAAAGCGCGCCGCGGCCGCTCCGCCGGGATGCTTCAATGCGGAACCTGCAGATTCGCGTCTGCAGGTTTTTTATAGTGTGCCGGGCATGGCACAATTCTAGCGGGTGAAAGTCCCGCCACGGGTATTTACCGCCAAGTGTAGCGAACCGCAAGCTGCTGTTAGCAATGACA
>ONJM01000045.1 GCA_900318145.1 uncultured Eubacteriales bacterium | reverse complement strand
TACAGGAAGCCTGGTTTTCATACGCTGTCCCTCCCGAACGTAACAGAATCCTTCAGAACGGATATTGCATGTGTCCTCTGCGTCGATTGTATCACAGAACTGCACACCGGTCAAAGGAATATCAGCCATTCATTATTGACGTTCGGGGCAATTAAGCTTATAATCCCTCCGATTACGCGAATCTCAGGATGAAAGGGTTGCTCTTATGCGGATCCGTTTTCAGAAACCGGGACCGTCTTCGCTTTCCCTGCTCTATGATGAATTTCAGCTGCCGAAAGCCATCCGGCGGAGTCTGAACCTGATCCTGCTGGCAAACCTGTTCGGCAACCTGCACGGGATTGTCTGCGGCGGCGGCACGACAGCCATGGTTGGCCTAGCCAACGAGCTGCACGCCGGCGATCTGGCTTTCGGCTTCATCAACGGAATCCCGCAGGCTGCCGCCCTTCTGCAGATTCCTTTTTCCATGCTCGTAAACCGCACCCACCGGCGGAAACGGTATATGCTGACGATCGGCCTGTTCTCGCGGGCGCTGTGGATCCTCTTCGGACTGATCCCCCTGATCGTTCCGGCCGACCCGGCATGGCTGCCGCTCTGGACGCTGGTTTTCCTGCTTGGGCTTTCCGCCTGCTGCGGCTCCGTCATCAACGTCTGCTGGCTTCCGTGGTTTTCGGATCTGGCGCCGTCCCGGCTCCGGGGAAGATGGTTCTCTTTCCGGGACATGCTGGTCGCCGGATTTAACCTGGCCTTCGGACTGCTGGTCGCATGGATGCTGGACGCCCTTCCTGTATACAACCGGTATATCATCGTATTCGCCCTGGGCGGCTTCCTGGGCATGCTGGATATGCTCTGCTTCGGTCTGTGCAAAGAGCAGTACAGTGATGCCCCGCGGCGGCTGCATTTCCGTGCCGTCCTGAAAAGCATCCGGAAAAACAAGCCTTTCTGCCGCCTGGTCGTCATGTGGACCGCCTGGTGTTTCGCTTCCAACCTGACCGCCCCTTACCTGGGCAGGTACTCCATCAACGAGATGGGGCTCTCCTTCCTGCAGATGACAGTTTTCGGCACCGCGGCCGCCGCTGTGTCCACGATCCTGGTCATGTCCCGCTGGGGAAAAGCGCTGAACCGCTACGGCTGCCGGAGCGTCATGCTGGTTTCCGCCGGCGCCGCTTCCCTGACAGACGCATTCTACCTGCTTTCCGCGCCGGGAAGCATCTGGCCCGTGCTGCTGCGCAATTTCTTCGGCGCCGCGTGCTGGAGCGGCTGCAACCTGTCCGCCAACAGTATGCAGCTGTCCGCCTCTCCGGATGAGGCGCGCCCTTCCTATATCGCTGTATTCGCCTGCATCACTTCCCTGGCAGGTGTTGCTGTCGGCACCCTCTGCGGCGGGGCGCTCCTGGAAGCCTGGGAAAACACCGGGATGTTCCCCGCGGGCCCGGACCGCCTCCAGGTGCTTGTAATCCTCGGCGCCGTGCTGCGCCTTCTGGTAACCTTCCTGCTTGTGCCTCCGCTGAAGAACGACCGGGACGGGACGCCCGGGCAGCTGCTTTCCGATCTGCTGGCAAGCCTGAAGCGTTTCAGGTTCCGGAAAAGGCTTTCCCGCTGAATATCATCCGATTTGTACGATCATTCCTGAACGATGGAGGAAACAGATGAAACCAGACATAGAGAACGCAGTATGGGATCCGGAAGAATCCTACCGGCAGGCGCGGTCCTCCGGCCTCCGCCTGCTCACCGTGATCCTGCTCATCATCGCGGCCGGCACGGTCTGCCTGTATTTGTCCCTGGCGCATAAAAAGAAAACCGGCGAGGCGGAGCTGCGCGCTTCCATGTCCTTTGAGGAAGCGGACCGCACACTTCAGCAATCCGGTTACATTCCGCTGGACAGGATCCGCCGGAACGGGAGCCAGACATACCGGACCTACGACAGCAGGATCCTGTTTGGCTGCGTACCGGCCTATTCCATGCTGGTGGCGGAAGAGCAGGAAAGCGAAAAACAGCTTCAGCTGACGCATGTCTTTGAGGAAAACGGAAAGCACGGCACGGCGGATCCGGGTGAAATCTTCCTGAAGCTGAAGGAAGAACTGACAAAGCTGTACGGCACCCCGGAGGAGCAGCGCGGCGACAGCGTGAAATACTGGCAGTGGCAGAGGAAGGACGGAAGCCTGATCCTGCTGGGATACGTGGCCCAATCAATGCCGCTGCTGTACTATCTCTGGACGGACAGCGGGTTATCCGCGCAGATCTGACCGGGAACCTCCAAACACGCGGAATGCTTGCGGAAGGAAGAAAAGATCAGCCATGTACAGGATATTTGACGCGCACTGCCATATCTATCCGGACACAATCGCACAGAAAGCCGTGGAAGGCATAGACCGGTTCTACGGCGGGCTGCCGTTCGATCACTGCGACGGCACGGTGGGAACGCTGCTCCGGAGCGGGCAGGCAGCCGGGATCTCCCATTTCCTGGTTCATTCGGTCGCCACGGCGCCCCGCCAGGTGTCCGGCATCAACCGCTTCATCGCTTCTGAAACGGCCAGATCTGGCGGCGCCTTTACCGGCCTGGGAACGCTGCACCCGGATTCGGAGCAGACGGAGGAGGATTTCCGGGAACTGGTTTCCCTGGGGCTGAAGGGTGTAAAGCTCCATCCGGATGTCCAGCGCTTCGCGGCCGATTCCCCAAAGGCCATGCGCATTTACCGGCTTTGTGAAGAAGCCGGTCTTCCGGTGCTGGTGCACACCGGAGACCATCGCTATGACTTTTCCAACCCGAACAGGATTGTGAACGTCCTCCGGGCATTCCCGAGGCTGAAGTTCGTCGGCGCGCATTTCGGCGGCTGGAGCGTGTGGGACGACGCCGTCCGGCTGCTTTCGGGCTTCGGCAATATCTTCGTGGACACTTCCTCCTCTTTCTATGCCCTGGGCCTTGAAAAAGGCCGGGAGCTGATCCGGAAATGGGGAGCGGACCGGGTTCTGTTCGGCACGGATTACCCCATGTGGGAGCCGCAGCCGGATATTTCCTGCCTGCTTGCAATGGGGCTGGAGGAGGATGAATACCGCCGTATTTTCTGGGAGAACGCCGTGGACGTCTTCGGGCTGGGCGGCGACGTATAAAGACCGCTGCGCAGGGTCTGGAGGCCTCCCGGAATATGCGGACGGTATCCTTGCGGCCATCAGCAAAGAAAGCCCTGGAGCAACTGCCGTGATTCCTGTTCCGCGGAGGCTGCCGGTGCGATGAATCTGAACACAGAAACACAATGGGTAAACGGATCAAAAAACAGAGAAACAAAAGGGACAGCAGCTTCGTTTTTATACCGGAGGTGTGTTCATCATGAAAAAATGGTTATTGATTCTTCTGGCCGGAATCATGCTGGCCGTGATCGCGTCCGCAGGCGCGGAATATAAAAACTATCAGATCACGGAAGGCAACTGGTGGGACTGCTTTCCGCTCGATTCGCACAACACGGTCGTTGCCGCCCGCCTCTGGAACGGGGATTCAGAGCCGGATCCCTGGTACGTATGCTGGTACAGGGACGGTGAACTGTTCAGGGAACTGACGGGAGAGATCCCGGATCAGGAAGACGACAGGACCGGAAAGCTTCTTATACCTTATCCCGCGCTTTGGGACGGAGAAAACCTGAGCATGTATTTCTGCGTCCGCAAAGGAGAACTGAAAACGTACACGCAGGGATCCCTGATCGTCGCGCATGATCCCGGCAGCTTTGATACCTATATGGCGGACTGGACCGAGAATGGTCTTGAAAACCTGCATATACTGCCGGACGCGTGGTTTGACGAGTACGATCAGGATTTCCGGAGAATCGTTGTTTACAGCGGAAGCAAAGGCCGGACCGCCATATATAACGGAAACGAAACGATCCTGCCTGACAGCGTCCCCGCAGATCTGAAGGAAAATGTGGTCCGCGTCCTTCCGGTTGATAATGGCATTGCTCTGCTGAAGGTGCTGGATAACGTAAATTACCGCAGCCAGGCCGTCTGTCTGGATCATGGCAGAGAACGGTATCGGATTACGCTTCCGCAAAATGAACTCAACCCGAATCGGATCCTGCTGCAGGAAAAGAATGGCGGTTTTTTCTGTATGGATGGTTTTCGCGGAGGCGGTTATGAACCCGAATACCTGATGCACTATCGGGAGGACGGTCAGTATGACCGGACGCTTGTACTGGTTGGCGATAACGTCGTGGTACACGCGCATGCGTCAGCGACGGATTCCGGCAGCGGGATCTGTACGGTTTACGGCACCGCTGTGGCTGATTCCAGAAAGGTCTATACTGCCTTTGCCATGGAGATTGATGAGAATCTGAATGTCAGCCGGCTTGATGTCAGAAAGATCGATCCGTCTTATGGAGATTACAGCCCGGTCATTCTGATCGCTTCAGACGGAACGCCGTATGTTTTTATTGAGAATTATTCGGACAAACCGCTGTGGCCCGTGCTGATTCCTTTCTCCGAACTGAAAAAGAGCGACAAAACATACGGTCTGAGACTGCTGCAATAGCGGGGCACCGGAACAGCCGGAAGGATCCGGAGCATGGCTGTCTGGATTGCCCGGCAGCATTGAAACAAAGGATACGGTTCTCGGGCGTTTCTGCGTATCCCCGTGCATTTGCGCAAAGAAGGCTGATACGGCAGCAATCAGCACAGAGCGGAAACAGAAATCCACCAGGGAACCCGCTTTATCCGGCCGGGTGATATCTGTCCGGGGATAAACCGCTTCACACAGATGGCGGATAATGGTATAATTCAGAAGATGAAACAAGCTCCGTCTGAGCGGGAAGGAACACACCATGAACTTTAAAAAGATGAATCCGTTTCTGCTGGCCTTCCTGGGTGCAGTTATCACCTGGCTCTGCTTTGCGCTGTTCTGCACGCTGTTTAACCAGGACTCCTACGGAGAGGCTCTCTTGAGAGCGGATACGATTGTCTTTGCGGCAGTCATGTTTGTCATTAACCTTGTCAGCGGCCTGAGAAGCAGGAAGAAGAACCGGTAAAGCATTCACAAAGGAGTAATTCATGCTCAGAAAAATCTTTGGCGGAATCAGAATGACCTGAATGCGGACAAATACCCGGTTGCGGAAGGATGGACCGCGGAGCTGGAGGATCCGGACAACGGGCAGGTTTCCGTAACGCCCGGAGACGGCGTTGTCGCGCCGAACTGCCATGTCGTGATCAAAGATATCAGCCGTCCGGCCGGCATCATTCTGAAGGATCTGGAAGGCAACACATACAACGTTCCACTGGTCATTACACAGGAGGGAAGCGGTATCAGCGTTTCCTACTGAACGCGGATTCAGGGCTGAACAGCAGAAAAGTTTAGGAGAATACGGACAATGGGCACTGAAATCAACAGGGATAAAATCGAAACGCTGTACGAAACAAAATTCCTGAAATGCTACGATCTGCGGTACGCGCCGGGAAAGCACTACTTTGAAGCGTCCCGCCGTGAAATCAAAGACCTGGTCGCGAAAAAGACAGACGGCGAATTCCGGGAAATGCTGCCGGACGCCGTTACGATCGCCGTCGTGCTGCACCTGCCGGGAAATGATACGCGCCTGCTGATGTCCTATGAATACCGGTATCCGGTTGGCCGTTTCCTGCTCAGCCCTGTTGCCGGGCTGCTGGATCCGGAGGACAGAAATGACCCGGATCCCCTGGTCAGCGCCGCGGTCCGGGAGATTCACGAGGAAACCGGACTGACCGTGAAGGACAGCGACCGGGTTTTCGTCCTGAATCCGTGCGCGTTCTCCTCTCCCGGCATGACGGACGAAAGCAACGCGTTCCTGTGCGCGGAAATCACCCTTGACAGCCTGGAGGACCTGAACCAGAACGGCGCGGTAGGCACTGAAATGTTCGACGGGTTTGAAATGCTGAACCGGGAACAGGCGCAGGAGATTTACCGGACCGGCAGGGACAGGCACGGAAACTGTTATTCCCTCGCCGCCTGGGCGGTGCTCGGAATTTTCCTTTCGCTGTTCTGATCCACGCTGTCTGCCGCGGGCGGGCAGCGCCCGGGAGACTTTCCGCAGCAAAAACGCACCAGCCGAAGAAAGGAGACCGCACAATGAAAAACGCACTGTGCCTGTTCGCTGTTCTCTGCATGACCTGCGGATGCTTTTTTGCCGCCGCGGCGGAGTCGCCGGAGAAAGGGGGCAGTATGGCGGAAAACACTGAAGGTGAAGTAAAACTGCTTTGCCTGAACATCGGAAAAGCGGACTGCCTGCTGCTTTTCTGCGGGGAAACGCGATGGCTGATCGACACCGGCTATGAGCAAAACTATAACGCTCTGGAAACAGCGCTGGCCCAGTACGGGGTAGACCGGCTGGACGGCGTATTCCTCACCCACTGCCATGACGACCACGAGGGCGGACTCCTTTCCCTTGCGCGGAGCGATACAATTGTGGATGCCTGGTACGCCTCCTCCGTCTGGTACGATGTCAAGGAAAACAAGCATCCGGCCATACGGGCCGCCCGGGAATGCGGGGAAGAAGCCGTCCTGCTCTCTGCGGGCGATGTTATTCCCGCAGGCGGCGGCGCGTCCTTCACCGTGCTCGGTCCCCTGCGGACAGATGAGAAAAACGAAAACAACAATTCCCTCGTGATGCTCTTTTCCTCTCCTGCCGGAAGTATTCTCCTGTGCGGCGATATGAAGACGGAGGAAGAGGCGGATCTGCTGGCCGCCGGAAACATCGCCCCCTGCACACTGCTGAAAGCCGGACACCACGGAGGAAAGAACACGCTCTCGGATCCTTTCCTGGCAGCGGTCCGGCCCGAAGCGGCCGTGATCTCAACCTCCACGGCGGAAGAACCGGACACCCCCGCGCCTTCCACGCTGCGGAAACTGGAAAACGCCGGCTGCGCCGTCTATGTAACCCAGGACTTCCGCGACGCGGTTCTTTTCACACTCTCCGGAGGCAAGGTTGCTGATGTGGAGGATATCTCATGGAACGGCGTACCACCCCGCTTTGAAGGGCTTACCATGGATATCCGTTTTGAAACGGACACCGTGACGCTGACGAACACCGCCGCTGCTTCCGTTTCCCTTGACGGGTATACGATCTATTCCACGAAAGGCGACGAAACGCTCCTTCTGGAAGACCTGACGCTGGCACCGGGTGAAAGCCGGATCATCGGCGGCAGAAACGCGTCGGTGCCGGTCGATCAGACCTGGGATGAGAAATATGTCTGGTCCAACAAGAAGCGTGATGTCGGCATCCTTTACGATCCCTGGGGCCGCCCCGTCGCGGCCGCGGAAAACGGGCTGCCGGACGATTAGGGAAAGCAGCCGTCACTCTGTTTCCTCCTGCTGTGTTAAAAAATTTTTCTGCCAGCCTGGATCAGCTGTGCGTATCAATTGATGTCAGGTGAAACACAACCTGGCGGAAATAAGAAAGCAGGCGCGCAGCGCAGGAGGAAAATAAAATGGAAAACACGATTGAACTGAACACCAGCGAACTGGAAGCTGTAAACGGCGGCGTCGTTCCCGCGGGCGGCGTAAAGCAAAAGCCCGTTCCCAAGGCCGGATATATCGTTCACCAGATCACCGCGATGGATACGGTATGGGGACTTTCCCGCAAATATAACGTGACGATGGACGCGATTGTGAAAGCGAATCCTTCCATTAAGGACAAGCGCCTGATCCGCACCGGATACTGGCTCTATATCCCGAAGGCGAAGTAATTTTCCCGATACGCGGACAAACTTTTCAGGGGCTGTGAAAAATCACAGCCCCTTTTCAGTGCATTTGCGGTTTCCGTCTTGGTACGGACGAAATCATCCTGCTTCTTGCCGCGCATATTATTGCCCTGATTGCCGGATTACTTCGCCACGAATCCGTATCCGTTAGTCTCCGCGAAGGTCTGGGCGGGACTTTCGGCGTCGCCGTAGATGATCAGCTTATATGTCAGGCCGCTGAAGGCATTCGACGCGATGGACGTCACGGAAGCTGGGATTTCAATCTGCCAAAGGTTGGGACAGTTTGCGAAAGCTTTGGAGCCGATTGCTTTCGTTTTATCCGGAACGCGCACAACATTGGCCGCAATTCCGCTGAAAGCTTCGTCACCGATCGTGTTCATGGAATCCGGCAGAACAAAGTCCGGTTTCTCCATGAGGACTTTTGCCGTTATATATCCGTTGTTATAATTAAAGTCCAGGCGGGCCGCTCTGCCGGATGCGGTATAGGTTCCTTCCCGCAGCACCAGGATGCCGGTATAGGCTTTCAGATAACCGAAATAATCACTCCGGAATGTCCCCTGCCCCGCGTTCAGCGCTGAAGCAATGCTGTTGCTGTAATTCTCCACCTTTGCCGCCCCGCCTCCGTTGCGGTACCAGTAATTGTATTTATATGCTGTGGCTACATGGTATTTGTTGTAGCATTCATGGTTTGAAGCCTTCTCAATCGCGTAGTTGGAAAGGCAAAAATAATCATAGTAGGAAGCGTCGCCGTCATCGTCCCAGGTGACATCGATATGGTACCAGTCACCGTCCAGCTGGATCATGTTCCAGATATGGTCGTCGCCGTATTCATAGTCGTTCGTGATGCCTGCGTAATCCAGCAGAATCTTGTATGCCGTCGCATAGCTCTGGCACACGCCTGTGCCCTGCAGGAGCACGCCGTCAGGTGAATAGATTGTATAGGAATAATCGTACTCCGCGTTTTCCACAAGCCAGTCGTGCAGCGCCAGCGCTTTTTCATACTCTGTCATTCCGCTGGTAATGCGTTCCCGGAAGATTGCTTCCACCTGCCCGCGGATAGTATCCCGCGGGAGGTTGCCCTGGTTGGTTTCCCCGGTTTCCTTTACAATATAGCAGACGTTGTTGCTCTTCAGCTGGGGATACACCGCCCCGTTCTTCCCCACGGTAATCACGATATACATGCTGTCTTTGAGATACTTTATGGTCTCGTCGCTCAGCGTCGTTACACTGTCTGCAAACTCAACGGTTTTGAGCGCGCTGCAGCGGTACAGGGCTCTTTCCCCCAATGCCGTGATGGGTACATTGATACTGGTAATTAATGGACAATAGTACAGCGCTTCTTCGCCCAAAGCAATACCTGAAGATTTGAAAGTAATCGACTTCAGGGCTGAACAATAGGCAAAGGCGGATTTCTGAAGTTCGGTAACTCCCGCGGGCAGCGTGATGGAAGACAGTCCTCTGCAGCAATAGAAAGCTCCGTGCTCCAATGTGCGCAGTTTGCTTCCCGAAACAAACTTGACTGTTTTCAGGGATTCACAATAATAGAATGCGAAAGTTCCGATCTCTGTAACACCCGCAGGAATCGTGATAGCAGTCAGGGAACCGCATTGATAGAAGGCGGCTTCCCCGATCGTGCTCAGTTTACTTCCCGAAGCAAACGTGACAGTTTTCAGGGATGCACATCCCCAAAATGCCCCGTATGCTGTTTCCGTTACGCCGGCAGGAATCATGATTTCTGCCAGTGTTTTGCAGCCATAGAAAGCTTCTCTTCCGATCCTGTTTAGCTGGCTGCCGGATGCGATCTTCACTGTCTTCAGGGCTTCACAGTCGGAGAACGTGTAATCCCCGATTTCCGTTACGCCGGCGGGAATGCTTATTGAAGTCAGCTTTTTGCAATTATGGAAAGCCTCTTTCCCGATGCTGGCCAGTTTGCTGCCGGATGCGATGGTTACTGTTTTCAGGGCTTCGCATTCATAAAACGCATACTCCCCGATTTCCGTTACGCCAGCGGGAATCGTGATCTCTTCCAGTGTTTTGCAGCTATAGAAAGTTTCTCTTCCGATCCTGTATAGCTGGCTGCCGGATGCGATCTTCACTGTCTTCAAGGCTTCGCAGCCGTAAAAGGCCCAGCTGCTGACTTCGGTGACACCGGCAGGAACCGTGAATGACGTAAGAGCTTTGCAGCCGTAAAAGGCGTCGAATCCGATCTTCTCCAGTTTGCTGTCGGACGCAATCGTCACTGTTTTCAGCGATTCACAGTCACTGAACGCGTATGACCCGATTTCCGTAACACCGGCTGGTATTTTTACTGAAGTCAGCGCTGTACAGCCGTAAAAGGCATTGTATCCAATCTTCTCCAGCTTGCTGCCGGATGCGATCGTCACCGTCTTCAGGGATTCACAGCCCCTGAACGCAAAATCACCAAGCTCCGTTACACCGGCGGGAACCGTAACCGCAGTCAGTACTTTGCACCCATGGAAAGCACTGCCGCCGATCAGGTTCAGCTTGCTTCCGGATGGAATTGTCACCGTCTTCAGGGATTCACAGCCATAGAATGCAGAACTTCCAACTTCAGTGACGCCGGCGGGAACCGTGAACGACGCCAGAGCTTTGCAGCCGTAAAAAGCGTCGTATCCAATCTTCTCCAGTTTACTGCCGGACGCGATCGTCACCGTTTTCAGGGATTCACAGCCATAGAACGCATTACTGCCGATTTCCGTAACCCCGGCTGGGACAGAGATCGCTGTCAGCGCCTTGCAGTTATAAAAGGATCTTGAACTAATGGCGCTCAGTTTGCTTCCGGACGCAATCGTCACCGTTTTCAGCGCTTCGCACAGCGCTCCGCATGAATAGAAAGCACTTGAACCAATAGTGTTCAGTTTGCTTCCGGACGCAATCGTCACCGTTTTCAGCGCTTCACATCCATAGAACGCATTACTGCCGATTTCCGTAACCCCGGCCGGAACAGTAAACGCTGTCAGTGCCTTGCAGCCGCTGAAAGCACTCGAACCAAGCGCGTTCAGCTTGCTTCCGGACGTAAGCGTAAAAGTTTTCAGGGCTTCACATCCATAGAACGCGTAACTGCCGATTTCCGTAACCCCGGCTGGGACAGAGATCGCTGTCAGCGCCTTGCAGTTATAAAAGGAACTTGAACTGATGGCGCTCAGTTTGCTTCCGGACGCAATCGTCACCGTTTTCAGCGCTTCGCATTCATAGAACGCGTAACTGCCAATTTCCGTAACCCCGGCCGGAACA
>ONJM01000040.1 GCA_900318145.1 uncultured Eubacteriales bacterium | reverse complement strand
TCACACCTGTTCCCATACCGAACACAGAAGTTAAGCCCTTCAGTGCCGATGGTACTTGACTGGTAACGGTCCGGGAGAGTAGGTCGCCGCCGGATTCCATAAAAAAACTCCGCTTGACGGCGGAGTTTTTTTGTGGTTATCCATCTTACCGGTATTTATTCATTTACGGGTTTTGCTGTACAGGAAATATCATACAGTCATTATATATAAATGCATGCTATGCCAAAGAGAAGTACAGCGGAATAATATGTTAACATAACAATCCAGTCGTTTATACGGTTTGGGGGAAAATACAGTTTACGCAGGATGATAAGATCGCTGATACAAAAGAGCGCTCCTCCGCACGCAATCAGAATCCCCGCGGCTGAACTTGCAGTAAAGCAGCCAAGTGCAGAAGCGCACATAGCTGATAACGATAAACCATAAACAAGAAATAAGGGCATCTTTCTGCCAATCGGTTTACGAAGATGCCAGAATACCAGAAGACAAAAACCGCTAAGTACTAGCATGCAGACCAAATGAATCATCGAAATCGGAACAAGATTCAGAAAAAAGGAAAGAATACAGATATGTCCTGCAAGAAAAAGACCTGCTCCGAGCATAAAATTGAATTCCAGCACAAAATCAGCGGAAGCATAGATCAGGATTGCGGCTGCGCAGACCCAGCAACGCGGATCAAGACGTATGGAAGCGATCAGAGCAGCTGAAAAAGCGCACAATGTTCCGGCCACCTTGTAAGATGAGGCAAGAACAAGATGCATAGCTCTTTTATAATGAATATACATGGGCATACATACACCAAGGCAGATACAGCAAATCCCGATTAACCAGATCATGGAAGTTCCTCCTCATCCAGCACTGTAATACTCTCTTCAGGAATCCAGGTCATGAGAAAACAGGTTATATACCAATCTGATCCGTCTCTGTCGGAAACCCGGAGCTGCCAACTGCGGGATGCAGACTCAGATTCATTCTGCTCATTTTCCGGCACACGGGTGAGATTCCTTCCCGAAGGCTTTTGCGGTTCGTTGCAGACGTTAACAGGCGTATAATCCGCAGTATACATACGGACTGTGTTTTTCATATTTCCTTCGATTGTCGTTATACGGTATGTCCCGTTTTCAAGACGGTATACATCGCTGACAAGTCCGATGTGTACAGTGCGATTATCGCCGTCTCCGTATATGACGAAAAAACCCTTACGGGGAATCATCGTTGTGCGGTGCATATGCTGAAATGCACGAAGCTGTTTAGCCGGACTGACAGCGATACAGGTGAAAACCGGCTCAGATTCACCTTCCAGCATCCTGAGCACCTCGCTCAGGACAGCGCGCGGCATGCCGGCTTTCATCGCACACCAGGAAGTAAATCCCGCACACCAACCCCATTCGGAATTGTTAACCCATTTTGTGTATTTGTTGCTTCTGGCGAGGGCTTTTCCTTTCAGTTTTTCCCATTCAGCATGTGCGACAGATATCATATTTTGTACTGCGTCCGGAGGTTCAGAAAGATTTTCATCAATTATAACCGGGACGGGGGTCGCGGTGGGTCCGGATTGTTCGCAAAAAGCGCTGAAGGCAGCGAACAACAGCAACAGGGAGCAAAGCAGGAGTATAATGCGCCTGAAATCAGTCATGATTCACGCCTCCTACAATCCGAATGTGTCATAAAGCGGAGCGGGCGACGGTGTCGGCTCCGCAGCAAACGACGAGGGAGAAGGAAGAACGTCCGGAGAGACAGAAGCAGCTGGAGAAGGGAAAACGGCCGGAGAAACGGAAGCGGCATCCGTTGCCACGGAGGGCAGGGAAATGGAAAGAGAAGGAATCCATGCTGCCCGGACTGTCCAGAAAAGAAGGATCAGAAGGGCGGAAACCAGCAAAAGCGTAACAATCCGTATCCGGTATCGCATAATTTTCATGGTTTCCATATCTCCCTTCGGGTTTTCAGAACCAGGCAACGGTTAACGGGCCAACATGGACAGGCGGGCGTCTTCCAGCAGATCGGCTTCATTCCGGGAAGAAATCCCTGATAGAATTCCCAGCAGGAAGAAATCTGCAAACATCTGCGGAACATAATCTGTCAACAGGGGAAAACAGCCTGCGGATAAAGGGAGCAGATCTGTGAGCATAAGCAACACAGAAATAGTGCGCAGCCCTAAAAGCAGAACTGTGCCGAAGGCCAGGGCGGCATGGAAACTTTTTCTGGCGTGCGATGCTACAGAAGCACCCCGCAGAAGAATCAGGGAAAGCAGAAGAGGAACACAAAACAGGACGATTCCTCCGTAATGACTGCCCAGGAGCAAGTAGAGTGAACCGGAGGATGCTTCTGATAGGTTCGCCGGTTCCGGCACAATCAGAGGCAGGGCGGAAATCCGAGGAAGGAACGGTTCAAAAGCAATTCCGGAAGGATGAAAGAAAATTCCCAGGTATACGGCAAAAACGGCGCAAAAGGTTCCAAACGCAATCCAGGTCCAAAGACCACGGCCGGAAGCGACCCAGAACAGCAGGACAGTGCAAAGCCCCCATACAGCGGCTGCTATGATTTCCTGCTGCAAGAGCAGGAGCAGGAGACCTACAAACGCGAAAGCAAGACCGGGAAGACAGCTGCGCAGAGAAAAAAAGGAAACCAAAGCAAACATCAGCAGTGCGAGTCCGCCATCCAGCAGGGATACCGAACTGCCTGAGACAAGAGGAAAGGCAATCATTCCCAGTGCGAACAATGACACAAGCACTGCAGCGGGTATAGAAGGACGAAAGGATCGTGACATAACCGCACCGGCAAATAAAAAAATTACTGCAGAAACACAGCGCAGCGACTGGGAAAGCGCAGCATCAGGCGAAATACCGGAAGAAGCCATGATTCCAAGACCGCAAAGGGTGAGCGCAGAGGATAAGGAAGATTTATCAAGAAAAAACACGCGGGCGGGAAAAAGCAGAAGGATAAGCATTGCGGCAGGGACTGCTATGGTGAGAGACCAGAGAACGGAGCTTCCGGTCTGAAGCGCGGGAATCAGAAAAGCCAGTGCAAAAAAAACCAGCAGGGCAGCCATGACCCTGGCGCGGGAAGAAGCATGTTTCTTCATTCGCCGAGATCCTCCTTCCAACGGTCGGATCTGCGCGGTCTGCTATGTTCTTCGCTGTCGGAGGTGAAAGATTCTCCAGACACCGACTGCGTGTCCTGCTGTGATAATTCCGGCGTTTCAGAGAAGAACGAAACTGACTGCTGCTGCAAAGGCTGCGGAAAACAAACCGAAGTATCAGGAGAAAAGGAACCAGGCAGAGGCGGAAACTGCTGTAAATCCGGCGGAAAACTGCCGGGCGGCGGAACGATGGGAGGCGGGGCAGTCTGATTCCGGACCGGTCCATCAATTCTGGTACCGGTGTTATCCAATGCCGCGAAAAGATGCAGCCGGAGCGTTGCCGAGCCAACCTGCAGCACCGATCCATGGGTCATAGGATAGTCAGCGGCAGCTGTGCGGCAGTTTACAGTATATCCGTTGACAAGCACTTCACATCCGGTCCGCGGATAAATAAGCAGGCCTGTTCCGTCTTCCCAGGAAAAATCGAAGTGCTTGGCATGCACGCCCGAACAAGGAATAACAAGATCGCAGGAACGGACAGCGCCGAGGACGCCTTCACGTGGAACGGGAAACCAGGTGTTGGTATCCAGATTGCGGCTGCCGGAAAGTACGACGAGTTCTCCTATGGTACCAAACCCCGGAAGTCCGGCGGCTTTTTCACAGCGGATCCGGTTTTCAGAAAGCAGATAAAAAAAGATCAGAATGACTGTTACAACCGCGAGAAAAGGGAGAAGGTACTGAAAAACCGCAAACAGAATGCGCAAGATACTCTCAGATGCAACAGGCATCCTGCGTACCTCCTTTCCTGGGAGAAGTTCCGCCGGTTATTGTTCTTCCGAGGATTCCGAAAGTGCTGTGATCAGTGTATTCATGTTTTGCAGCATTACGGTTTCATAATAATCCAGGGGGACATTTTCCTCCGGACCGGTTACAACCGGATCCAAAGAATAGACAGGTGATCCGGTTTCAGCGGAGAGCGTACGGGCGGAAAGATCCTCATACTGCGGCTCCACAAAAAGCGGGGGATTTCCGAGATTCCGGATTTCAACGATCAGCCGGCTCATTTGCGCCGGCGTCAGCACCTCGCCGGGTTCCTTAGCGACGACAGCTACAACGTTGAGACCATAGGCCGCGGCAAAGTAAGGGAACGCTTCATGGAAGGTGACAATATCACGGCGGGGAAGATCCCTGAGACCGTCGCGCAGCTGACGATCCAGACTGATGAGACGGGTGCGGTAATCTTCAAGATTTGCAAGGATTACTTCACGATCCCCCGGCAGGATGGACGACAGGCCATCTGCCAGATTTTCAGCCATCCGGACGGCACGAAGCGGATCCAGCCAGATGTGGGCGTTGACTTCTTCCTCGTCTTCTTCCCCGATCCGGAGCGCGTTTCCTTCCGCAAGCAGATCAATTCCATCTGACGCCGAAACTACCGGAAGCCCGGGAAACATTCGGATTATTTCCGGGAGAAAGGCTTCCATCCCGGCACCATTGACAAGAAAAGCATCCGCACCGGAAAGCGTTTTCATATCGGAAGTCTGCAGCTGATAATCATGAAGGCATCCGACTGTCGGGGCAGCCAGATTGCGTATGCTGACATGAGAAAGCCCTTTTGTCAGATTCAGGGTAATGAGCCATACCGGATAAAAACTGGTAACAACTGTTTCCGCCGGAGCGGTAAGCGGGATAAACAGCAATGCCAGCAAAAGAACCGCGAATCTTTTCATTCTGTATCCTCACTTCTTCCGTATGTGCGGACTGTATCACGCTGATCCGGAATCAGCCACTCTTCCCATTCGGCGCGGGGGCGGGAATCACGGATGATCCTGATAAGGAATGCTCTTTCATCGGGCGGCATAAGAGCTGCGAAACGTGTGTAAAGCGTTTTCATAGCTGAAAAAGAACCGGTTTCCATCATGTATGCATGCAAAGCGTCATAACTTACCGAGTATACTTTCATATTTTCAAATAGAACTCCCATCACGTCATCCGCGGCGTCTTTCAGTTCTGAAGTGCGGATGCGGCGGGTGGAGCCATCATTCATGCGGACAGCCATGCCAGGACCGAGGCGGTTATAGAGCATGTTGAAAAGTGTTTCCTCCACCCGTGATGCCAGTCCGGGAAGCGTGTCCTTATAGGATGCGTAGGAGTTCAGAAGCGCGGATAGGGGATCTGAAAACCCGGGTTCATCCACCAGGGAAGATCCCAGTCTGCTGCGAAGTGTTTCACGAACGTGCCATGACTCGATCATACTGAATCATTCCTCCGATATGATGCGGAATTATACCATATTTTGTATGATTCATAAAGTGGTTTACGCAGATTTTGTAATTCGGAAGCGCGGAACACGGACGGGACCGCGGAAACGGAAGACAGAATCCGGATTATAAACTATGTGTTAATTCTTTTGACAAAAAATTAGAAAAAGGGCAGCATACAGAAGAAAAACGATTCAGCGCTTCCGATGAAATCATAAATCTTGTATCGGAAACGAAAAAAGACCACAAAACCTTGAAACAAAAGACGGGACAATTCTTACATTTCTATCAACTTTTCCACAGGTTACCGCACCTTGAAATACTTTGTTTTATTTGATATTATAGTCAAGCCGGCGCTGGAAACAGAATTATCCACAGCCAAGTTATCCACAGCACACGAAATATCGTGGTTTTTTTTTCGCCGGCAGGATTAAGAAAGTCAGGAGGTACAGGGATGGAACTGGAACCGCTATGGAAAAATACCTGTGACCTGCTGAAAAGCCAGATGAACTATGTATCCTATTCCACCTGGGTGGAAGAGAACATGGCTCCTGTAATTCTTAAGGAAGACACCGTGGTAATCTGCTCCAAGATGGAAGGCGTGATTACCATGATACAGAAAAAATATCTCAGTCTCATAGAAAAATGCCTGAGTGAAACAGCAGCCCGCCCGATGAAGGCGCTGATTGTGAGCAAAAGCGAAGCGGAAAAGCTTACTGGCGATGATGATGACAGTGAGGATAACGATCCGCATCTCAATCCCAAGTACACCTTTGATACGTTTGTTCAGGGTGATGGAAACCGCTTTGCCCGGGCAGCGGCGCTGGCTGTTGCGGAGGATCCCGCGGAATCCTATAATCCGCTGTTTATTTACGGCGGAGTCGGTCTGGGAAAGACACATCTGATGCAGGCGATCGGCAACCGCATTCATGATGACAGACCGAACAAAAGAATCATGTATATTACCAGCGAACGCTTCACAAATGAACTGATTGACGCGATTCAGCAGCGGAAGACTTACGAATTCCGTGAAAAGCTCCGCAGAGTGGACGTGCTGATGGTGGACGATATTCAGTTTATCGCAGGGCGGGAGGCTACACAACAGGAGTTTTTCAACGTTTTCAACGAGCTGCACAATGAGAACAAGCAGATTGTACTTACGAGCGATAAACCTCCGAAGGAAATTCAGCGGCTGGAGGAGCGGCTCTGCTCCCGGTTTGAATGGGGCCTGGTTGTGGATATTCAGCGGCCGGATGTAGATACCCGGCTGGCGATTCTGCGGGAAAAAGTCAGGCAGGAGAATATGCCGATTCCGGAAGAGGTGCTGTCGCTGATAGCTGTGAAAATTGACAGCAACGTCCGGGAACTGGAAGGCTGTCTGACCAGGCTGCTCGCATATTCGCAGCTGGTAGGGCAGCCCGTTACGACGGAACTGTGCGAACAGGCGCTGAAGGAAATATTCGATCAGAGAAGACATAAGCAGGTGACGGCGGAACTGATTATGCAGACAGTGTGCGAGTATTACGGCGTAACACTGAACGATCTGGTCGGACCGACACGGAAGCGCGAAATTACAGTGCCACGGCAGATCGCTATTTTTCTGACCCGGGAAATGACGGGAATGAGCCTGCCGCAGATCGGGAGTGTGTTCGGCGGGAGAGACCATACAACCGTCATGCACAGCTGTAAAACCGTGGAAGCAGCACTGAACCAGAACACAGGAACGAAGGATATTGTGGATCATATAAAAAGACTGGTTCGGAATGCACAGTAAAAACCTGCCGGAAAAGACATCCGACAGGTTTTTTTGTACCCGTTCGCGGAGAAATGCAGCCGGGACCGCGTTACAGAAGGCAGCTTTTTTCCATCGCTTTCCGGGCAGCTATGATTCCGTCAATGGCAGCGGAGACAATGCCGCCCGCATAACCGGCACCTTCTCCTACAGGGAAGAGGCCGGCTACAGATTCGGATTCACCGGTTTCGTTTCGCAGGATGCGGACCGGGGAAGACGAACGTGTTTCCGGAGCGGTGAGGACCGCGTCCGGCATAGCAAAACCAGGCAGCTGGGAATTCATGGCACGGATGCCTTTTTTCAGGTCTTCAGTAATAAAGGAAGGGAAAACAGCGCGAAGATCCGCAGGAGTGATTCCCGGTCGGTAGGAAGGCTGTACTTCCCCGAAGGATCTTGTGGCCCGGTCCATGAAAAAATCCTCCACCCGCTGACAGGGCGCACGGAAACTGCTGTTTCCGGCAAGATACGCGGCTTTTTCGATCTGTCGCTGCAGGATCATGCCGGCAAGAGGATGATCGTCCCCGAAATCGTCCGTACGGATTCCTACGAGGAGGGCGGAATTGCTGTTATCAGCATTCCTGGCATGAAAACTCATACCGTTCACTACGATGCCTCCGGGCTGGGAAGCAGCGGCAATTACGTACCCGCCCGGACACATGCAGAAAGTATAAACTCCCCGGCTGTCCGGCGTATGACAGACAAGTTTGTAAGATGCCGCTCCGAGCGCGGGATGGCCGGCAAAGGCACCATACTGGGCCTGATCGATAAACAGCCTCGGATGTTCTATTCGCACGCCCATTGCAAAGGGTTTCTGTGACATCCGGACTCCCTGGCTGAAAAGCATATTTACTGTATCCCGGGCAGAATGGCCGATGCAGAGGAGGACGGTGTCCGAGAGGAATTCATGACTTTCCCCTGCACGTGAAAGGACCGCTCCTTCAAGATGACTGCCGCGGATAAGCAGTTTTTCCAGTTTTGTTTCAAAAAACACTTTGCCGCCGAGCGCGGTGATTTCGCTGCGGATGGAGGCTACCACACCGCGAAGCCGGTCTGTTCCGATATGCGGCATGGCATCGAAAAGGATTTCTTCCGGAGCTCCGTGGGAGACAAAAGTTTCCAGAACTGTATGCAGCCAGGGGGATTTGATGCCGCAGGTCAGTTTTCCGTCTGAAAACGCGCCGGCTCCGCCTTCACCGAACTGTACATTGGATTCTGGATCCAGCACGCCTTCCGCAGACATTTTTTCCACATCCGGAATTCTTTTCTCCACCGGGCGTCCGCGCTCCACAAGCACCGGATTGGCACCGGCCCGGGCAAGGGTCAGCGCGGCAAAAAGCCCGGACGGGCCCGCACCGACGACCAGCGGCGGCCTGGAAAAGCGTGCTGCCACCGGATCAGCTGGAGCAGGGGATACGGCGGGTGAAAGAAAACGGCATTTTTTCAGGAGAAGCGGCTCATTTCGGACTTTCAGATGCAGGGAAAGGACAAAATGTACGTTGCTTTTGTCACGGGCATCCACAGATCGGCGAATTATATGCAGTGACAGCAGCTGATCCGGCTGGAGACCGCATTTTTTCAGGACAGCGGCAAAAAGAGTTTCTTCCGTATAATCCAGCGGAACAGACAGATTGGTAAGACGGAGCATCCTCATTCCTCCCCGGATTGCGCAGCATCATCCTCATGCCATCTGACAGCGTTCGGATCAGAGAATGCTTTTTCAGGATAGCGGACCTCTGTCAGTTCAAGTCCGCAGGGAGGCGCCGTCATTCCGAGATCGAGCCGGTTCAGGGAAATGAAGGCACGTGAAAAAGCATCCGTTTCACGCTTGCCGAGCCCGATTTCAACGAGGGTTCCGGCAATAATACGAACCATGTTGTACAGGAAAGCGTTACCGCTGACAGTGAGCGTGAATTCAGGGCCGGTTGCGGCCAGATCCGCGCGTTCAACTGTGCGGATTGTTGTACGAGCCGTACCGCCTGAAGCCTGGAAAGCAGCGAAATCATGGGTTCCGGGCAGATATTCAAGCGCTTTCCGCATGGAGGGATAATCCAGGGGCACGGGAACATGCCACCGTGTGGCCCGCAGCAGCGCGCTGCCGTGACGATTGTTCAGAATCCTGTAGGTATAGGTTTTTCCGGAGGTCAGGAAACGGGCATGAAAGCCCGCCGGAACTTCGCGGGAAGCCTGGACACGGATGTCCGGAGGAAGAAGATTGTTCAGCACAAAAGGAAATTTATCCGGCGGAATGGTACAGCCGCTGTCAAAATGCACCATTTGCATCCGGGCATGTACTCCGGCGTCCGTTCGGGACGAACCGGTGACCGTGACCGGGTGTCCGCACGCTGCTGAAAGAGCTTCCTCAAGAACCTGCTGAACTGCAAGCCCGTTCAGCTGACGCTGCCATCCGGCATACGCGGAACCATCATATTCCACCGTCAGGAGAAGTCGTTTCAAAACAGTACTCCCTTCAGGAAGATGCCTTCCAGCACAATCAGGGTGAGAAGAAGCGCCACAACTCCCAGCGCAATCCAGTCGTTCCGGGTTGTCTTCAGTACACGGAGCCGGGTTCTTCCCTCACCGCCGTGATAGCAGCGGCTTTCCATCGCCATTGCCAGATCTCCGGCCCGGCGGAAAGCGCTGACAAAGAGCGGTACAAGCAAAGGCACCATCGCTTTTGCGCGTACCAGGATATTACCGCTTTCAAAATCAGCGCCGCGAGCCATCTGCGCTTTCATGATTTTGTCGGTTTCCTCCAGCAGCGTCGGAATGAAGCGAAGGGCTATCGTCATCATCATTGCCAGCTCATGAGCAGGGAAATGAATCTTTTTCAGCGGTGTCAGGAGCACTTCCATACCGTCCGACAAAGCGATGGGAGAAGTGGTCAGCGTCAGGAGGGAAGTTCCCGCGACAAGCAGCGCAAGACGAAGCGAATAGAAAAGAGCCTGCAGGAAAGACTCCCGGGTGATCCGGATGATCCAGAAGGATATCCATACTTCGTCTCCCGGCGTCAGAAAAAGATTCAGAAGGAAGGTAATGACAATAATCATCCGCAGCGGGCGGAGCCCTTTCAGCAGAAGGCGGAAAGGGACATTGGCCATATGGCAGACGAACAGAAGGAATGCCGCGAGAAGAATGTATCCCGCAAAGGAATTCGCAAGGAAGACAGCAACAATATAGGCAATAGAAAGAATCAGCTTCATCCGGGGATCCAGACGGTGTATCACGCTGTCCACAGGGTAGTACTGACCCATAGTAATATTATTCAGCACGCCGGACCCTCCTTTCCTGTCTTTCCTTCTTTCCAGAGGCGGAGGAGGTGTTCTTTCAGCTCTTCAGGACGGTAAAGATCGGCCGGGAGAGCATACCCTTTTTCACGTAGGGCATGGCAGAGACGGGCGGCCTGAGGGACATCCAACCCGGCGGAAACCATCATGTCCACCTGTGAGAAGATCTCCCGCGGAGTTCCTGAAGCCAGTATTTTTCCGTTTGCCATCACAACAAGACGTGTGGCGAGTCTCGCCATATCATCCATGCTGTGAGAAACCATGATGATGGTCACATGATCACGGGCATGCAACTCTTCCAGCATGCTGAGAATACGGTCCCTTCCGCGAGGATCAAGGCCGGCGGTGGGCTCGTCCAGAATCAGGACGGCCGGACGCATGGCCAGTACACCGGCAATTGCGACACGGCGCATCTGCCCGCCGGAGAGCTCGAAAGGACTCCGCTCACTGTATTTCTCATAGTCGAGATGAACGCATTCCATTGCATAGCGCACCCGCTGATCGATTTCCTTTCCGGAAAGGCCCTGGTTTTTCGGTCCGAAAGCTATATCACGCGCAACGGTTTCTTCAAAAAGCTGATATTCCGGATACTGGAAAACAAGGCCGATCCGCTGGCGCAGCGCCCGGCGGTTTACATTACCGCTGTTCAGATCTTCCCCATCCACAAGGATCTGCCCGGAAGTCGGTTTCAGCAGTCCGTTCAGATGCTGCACAAGGGTGGATTTGCCGGAGCCGGTATGACCGATAATACCGATGAATTCTCCGTCTTCAATGGTCAGACTGACATCCTCCAGCGCAACGGTACGCAGAGCACTGCCTTCAGAATAGCAATGAGTCAGATGGCGGATTTCGATGGACATATCAGCTTTTCCACCTCCTGTACCATATTTTCAACGGTCAGTATTCCTGCCGGGAGCGGAAGACCTTCCATGCGCAGGGCATTGGACAGGGCAGTCATGGGCGGAACATCCAGATGCATTTCCCGCATTTCTTCAACATGACTGAATACTTCCGCAGGAGTTCCCTCAATCTGTACTTTCCCGTCTGTAACCACAAAAATCCGGTCGGCAAGGGCAGCTTCCTCCATAAAATGCGTAATCCAGAGAACGGTGATACCCTTTGTACGATTCAGCATGCGAACGGTATCCAGCACTTCCTTCCGGCCGGAAGGATCCAGCATAGCTGTCGCTTCGTCCGCAATGATCACAGAAGGTTCCATTGCGAGTATACCGGCGATTGCGACGCGCTGCTTCTGACCTCCGGAAAGGGTATGCGGAGCGGAATCGGCGTATTTATTCATCCGGACTGCAGAAAGTGCCTGCTCGATCCGGGGAAGCATTTCTTCTGTTGGCACGCCAAGGTTTTCCAGCCCGAAAGCCACATCCTCCTTTACGACGGTGGCGACGATCTGGTTATCAGGATTCTGGAATATCATCCCTGCACGACGGCGGATTTCCCATACCAGTTTTTCTTCCCGGGTATTGTATCCGCAGACGACGACGTTTCCTTCAGCAGGCGTATATAGCGCGTTGATCAGCTTGGCAAGGGTTGATTTTCCGGAACCGTTGTGTCCCAGGACAGCAACGAATTCTCCGGGCCGGATAGACGCGGAGATGTCCGAAAGTGCCGGTGAAGATGCTTCTTCATAGGTAAAGGAAACATTCTCCAGGGAAATCATGGCATCATGCTGCATAAACGGGAAACCTCCGCATACAATTAAACTCAGTTGCAGACTACTTCGATCAGATGAATCTGAGGCTGACAGAAAAGCCTTCCCGGGTAAACGGAAGTGCCGATTCCCCGTGAAATAAGAAGATTTACCCGGTTTTCAGTAAGCCAGCCGGAAAGATACCGGCCCGGAACATCGTCCGCAATGCCCAGTAATCCTGAAAGAAGCATCATCTGGCCGCCGTGGGTATGCCCGAACAGACCGAGATTAAACCAACTAAGGCTGCCGGAAGAATCCTGCGTGAGCTGCGCGTCCGGAATAACAGACGGATTGTGAGCGAGAAAAACAACATAATCCGCGCCGGATATGGAGGATACGAGAGATTTTAGATCCGGCTTTCCTGCGGAAACATCGTCCAGGCCTGCAATACAGATTTTTCCGGATCCGATCTGGATGTATTCCGCTTTGTTTAGCAGCGGTGTAATTCCCGCATTGAGCATGGCCTCCGAAAGAAGCACGCGGTCCTGGCTGTCCTCGCCGCAGTCCGTTTCACCGGGAACGCCGAAGATTCCGTATCTGGAATGAATTTTTGTCATTCCCTGCAGTTTACGGAAGAACTGCAGGGCGCTTTCATGATCCGTGGCATAATCTCCGCCGAAAAGAACGAGATCCGGCCGCAGAGAATTGATCTTTACGATCAGATTGTTCAGATCAGCGTCGGAAAACCAGAATCCCCAGTGAATATCGCTGAGAAAAACGATACGAAGATGGTTTGCATCAAAAGGCAGCGCCTCTGAATGAAGCAGAACCTTGTCTGTTGTCAGGATGCGGGCTTCAACCAAAGGATATACGGCAATAACCAGCAGTACAACGAATAAAAAGGCAATCCATACGCGGCGGCGTCTGCGCTTCTGGAGATGGCGCGCATGCCGGACAGGCACAGAGGCGGTGGAGGCTACAGCCCAGGGAGCGGAAGGAGCATGCTTTCCGCGATATTCGTTCATCTTCCTGTCTCCCTTTCTTCTCAAATCAGTATGAAACGGACAGGATCCGGTCCGCAACACAACATTTAATTATATAACAAAATAAATTATGCTTCAAGATCACTGCGAAGGATAGAACAGACAGCCACATCCACGAATTCTCCTTTGTTCCGGATTCTCTGACGCAATATACCTTCTCTTCGCATACCGCATTTTTCCATAACCCGACCGCTTGCGGGATTGCGGAGATCATACTGAGCTTCCAGACGGTTCAGCGGAAGAGAAGAAAAAACAGAACAGATTACGGCGCGAAGCGCTTCAGTGGCATAACCGCGGTTCCAGTGTCTGCGCGACAAACTGTAACCGATTTCGGCGGAGCAGTCAGCTTCAGAATACCACATAAATCCGATTGTTCCGATGACACGGCCGGTTTCCCGGAGAACTACGGCCCACGAACCGGGTAAACCCCGAAAACTGAGTTTCCGGACATAACGGATAAATGCGCGTGTGTCGGCAAGGCTGCGGTGAGGTTCCCAGAGAACATAGCGGGCTACTTCCGGATCGGAGGCGTAGGAAAAGATATCCTGCGCATCCCGGCGGCAGAGTGGGCGAAGGGACAGATGCTCTGTTTCCAGACACGGCAGGGATGAAAAAAAAGAGGCAGGAGAAACGGTATCACAGTCAAGAAAACGCATCCATCCGAATCGGAACATAAAAAAACCGCCTTTCAGGGAAGAAGGGATACCACAGGTTCGTTCAATAGGGTGAACCAGGTTTTCATTCGACAACGGCGGAAACAACTCCTGCAGGCAGGGGCGCTTGATTGACACCCCTGATGAATGGAAGTAAAATGTACACGTCGCATTGCAAAAAATCCGGAAGGACGGAGATGCACATGAGCAAAACCAATATGTTAAAAAAACTGACCGCAATGATCATCGCCCTGCTGATGGTTCTGGCCTCAATTCCTGTTTCTCTGGCCGTGACCGAGGACTGGAGAGAGCTGGAAATCACAATCAGATATACAGACGCCTCAGGAGAAGAACACCTGGCGCAGGCTGTGCCTGTTGACCAGTGGGAAGGGCATTACTGGGCTTATATTGAGCAGCCTGAAGCGCTCGACCAGCAAATGACAATCGGAATCGGATTTTTGCAGGACAGCCATCCAAACTGGGTGTTTTATGTTCTGAATAATCCAAGGGAACAGGAATGGATTCCGGTTGAATTCTATTCCGCGCAGCTGACAGACGCCGGGAACATTCTTGATGAATATACTGTATGCACAGAGATCGCCGCAGAAGAGAACGGCGTTCCCGCCGACCTGTATTATCTCCATATTTCCTTTACATCCAATTATCCGGAATCAGTGACTACGCCGGAAATTACGCCTGAACTGACTCCGGAACCAACAGCGGAATCTACAGAGGAACCTACACCGGAGCTTACAGCGGAACCTACGCAGGAACCCACCCCGGAACCCACAGAGGAACCCACCCCGGAACCTACGGAGGAACCTGTGCCGGAACCCACAGAGGAGCCCACCCCGGAACCGACAGAGGAACCTGCGCCGGAACCCACAGAGGAACCTGCGCCGGAGCCTACCCCGGAACCGACCGCGGCACCGGTCTATGACAAAGCGGATATTCTGCCTGCCGGAGTGTTTATTAACCGCTACGGCACGGCAAACAAGAAAGTGAACTTCCGGACCGGGCCCGGAACAAAGAACAGCGCAATCCGAAAGGTGGAGGAAGGGGAATACGTATACCTGATCATA
>ONJM01000035.1 GCA_900318145.1 uncultured Eubacteriales bacterium | reverse complement strand
CCAATCCGGCGAGATCGACGGAGAGCTGCTTCATGAAATCGGCTCTCCCATGATCCCGGAGGATCAGTACGCGGCCATCGTGAATGGTGGAATGTAAGCTTGAGCCGAATGTCTATGAGGAAAACTGGTCGCAGGCGGCATACGGGGCACTTGGATGCAGTTTCGCAGAAGAAATCAATGAGGAATTGGCAGCAGCGGAGCCCTTTGATGTCCAAATGGAATACAGATTGTAAATTGGTATCCCGGCGGATATGATATTTGAGAAAGTGAGATCATGAAATCATGCGTATCTATGTTGATTTTGACGATTGCCTGTGCGAGACAGGAAGGGCCTTCTCAAAGCTTGCGCTGGAAATGTTCAATAAGCATGTTCCCTATGCCCAGATGCTTTATTTTGAACTGGACAGGTCTTTTGATCTGGATGCGGAGCAATACGAGCGGTTGATGCTTCGGGGGCACGAGCCGGAGATCCTGTTGTCGTTTGACGCGACGCCGGGAGCCGCGGAGACCATAAACGAATGGATTTCCCGCGGGCACGAGGTATCGATCATTACCGGCCGCCCATCAAGCGTTTATGAGCCATCCCGTATATGGCTGGACGCGCATGGACTTCAGAACGCCAGACTGTACTGCCTCAATAAATATGGATATGGAAGGGATCATTTTATCAAAAACAGCAGCAGCACGCTTGAACTTGAAGACTATTACAGGATGAAGTTTGATTACGCAGTTGAGGATTCTCCAAAGGCGTTCAGATATTTCGAACATCTGCCGGAACTTAAGGTTCTGGTGTTTGACAGGCCATGGAACAGGAAATGTGCTTTTCCGAATGGAAACTATCAAAGATGTGCCGATTGGGAGAGCATTCGCAGGATTGTTACAGGTGAGTGAGAAAGAGGCGCGGAATCTGTGGATGTGATCGTGCAGCCGGAAGGACAAGAGCCGATTTGCCGGGGAAATGGTCAGCAGAATGCCGAATCTGTTCCGGAAACTGCTGAAACAGGAACATTTCATATTTCCGTTTCAGGTCATCAGGCAAAAGGAACTGGAGAGATAAAATGAAACAGGAGAAAAGCATGGCGGAACAACTGAATGTCTGCGGGAAATCCTATCGCATCCTCAGGCTGCTGGGCCACGGCAAGGGCGGATATTCCTACCTGGCGGAGGGTGACGGGCAGCAAGTAGTGGTGAAGCAAATCCACCATGAACCTTGCGATTATTATGCCTTCGGCAACAAAATCGAAGCGGAACAGCGGGATTATGAACGCCTGCAGGCGGCAGGCATCCGCATGCCGCAGATGCTCGCTATCGACCCAGAGGCCGAACGCATCGTGAAGGAATACATTGAAGGGCCCACCATCTTTGAACAGATCAAAAACGGAACGCCCGCGGCACCTTATCTTGCCCAGGTACGGGACATGGCGGCCAAGGCGAAGGCTGCTGGATTGAACATCGATTATTTTCCCACCAATTTCGTAGTACGGGACGGGCTGATTTGGTACGTAGATTACGAGTGCAATGAGTACATGGACGAATGGAGCTTTGAAAACTGGGGCATCCGCTACTGGAAACGGACACCGGAGTTTGAAGCGTATCTGAAAGACCATACACCCACCGTCACGATCCGGGAAGAGCGGGTCACAGCGGAGGAATACATCGACTTCCTCAAACGGACAGACCTTGGTTCCCAGTACCCCAAAGAACGCTTCGGGGAGCGAATCGCCCGCCTGGTCAATACGGTTTCCATCAGCCTCACCGCCCGGAATGAACAGGGCTTGCTGGTGGGTGTGCTGTTCGGGTTGACGGATTTTGCCCCGCCAGGGAATCGGCAAGCGCCTGATGAAAACCGCTCATCAACTGGCCGGCGGTGAAAAGGACATCGCAGTCTATCTGATCGCCAACGAAAACGCCGTGCCCTTCTACGAAAAGCTCGGCATGAAAAGAGCCGACGATGTGATGCAGTACAATCATATCGAATGGACGGAGTTCACGGTAACGTGATAGATCCGGGCGCGGAAAGAGGCCGGAAATTGTTAAGATTCCCGGACATACCACGCGCAGCGGTGTCGAATACACATTCGGTGATTGGAACGTACTGTGCTGCAGCAAAACAAATCTTCCGGCATGAGGAGGCAGGACAATGGTAAATTATCGCGTCATTGACAAGGATACCTATTATCGCAGAGGCGTTTTCCGCCATTTTTCGGAGGACTGCAGGTGTTCCACTTCCATGACCGCACGGGTGGATGTGACGGAACTGGCGGCCTGGTCGAAAAAGACCAGAACGAAATTCTATATCAATTTTCTCTATCTGCTGGCAAAGGTTCTTAATTCCAGAGATGACTACCGGATGGGTTATCTCTGGCAGACCGGTGAACTGATCTGCTATGACCGGATTCACCCGACCCAGTATGTTTTCCATGAGGATACGGAGACCTGTACGCCGGTATACACGACATACACAGAAAACTATCCCCTGTTTTACCGAAACGCCCTTGAGGACGTTGAACGGGCAAAGCAGACACGGGAATACGGGCTGGATATGGCCGGTCATCCGAACTGGTTTGACGCGTCTTTTATCTCATGGCTGTCCTATGATTCCCTGAATATCGAGCTTCCTGACGGGCACCTGTTTTTTGCCCCAATTGTCAACTGGGGCAAATACAGGGAGGAAAACGGCCGGCTGATGATGCCTGTCAGCGTCCGGCTGAATCACGCGATCGCGGACGGATACCTGGTAGCCAAAGTTTTCCTGTTACTGGAGAAAGAGATCTCATCTTTCTGTACGCAATGACGTGGAAATGTTCCGGCAAGGATAAAGGAAAGCAATACCTGGAAGAAAATTCCCCTGTCTCTTTTTCCTGTCTCTGAAATATTGTTTCTTGTGGAAACGGCTTCACCCCATTATAATGAAAACAGACCACAGCAAGAACCAGGCACCAACGTCAGGAATGCCGTTGCCCTGACGCTCCTGATCTGGCAGCTTGCCAATACCCTGCAAAAGAAAACCGGATAGGCGCTGCTGCATCCCATTCTGGTTTCGGTGGCGGCGATCATCCTGATTCTGCTGGTCTCCGGCATTCCCAACAGCGTCTATCAGGAGGGGATGAAGCCTCTGTCCTGGCTGATGACGCCAGCCACCGTTTGCCTGGCTGTACCGCTGTACGAGCAGGTGAAAGTGCTGAAAAAGAACCTGCCTGCTATTACCCTGGGTGTGCTGTGCGGTACGCTGACCAGCCTGCTCAGCGTGGGCGTGCTGACCGCTTTCCTGATTCCGATCATGGTTAAGCTGTTCTGATCAATGCGGCAGCCATGTTTTTCCACAAACAGGAGTGAGTACTTTTTCCACGGAGAAATGATTTATGAAAGTGAATTTTGAAACGGAACACCTGATCATCCGTCCGCTTGTTCCGGACGACGCGGACGCGGCGTTTCGCTGGTGCGGCGATCCAAACGTGAACACCTATATGATCTATCCGCTGTACCATCGGGCGGAAGATGTCCGCGCGTGGCTGGAGAGCCGTGACGCGGACGATCCGGACAACTATGACGAGGGAATCTGTCTGAAAAGCACCGGGGAACTGATCGGCAGCGGCGGGATGCGGTACCGTCCGGAACGCAGCGCCTGGGAAATCGGATACAATCTCCGGGCGGACCAATGGGGACACGGGTATACCGGAGAATACATGACCGCGCTGCTGGATGTGATCCGGAGGGACCGCCCCGTGGAGGCGATTGACGGAATCTTTGCGGCTGAAAACAGCAAAAGCCGCCGGGTGATGGAAAAACTCGGAATGGTATATGTCCGGGATACCAGCTATGAAAAGCTGGACGGAAGCCAGACGTTCCCGGCGAAATACTATCGCCGGAATTTTCTCCAGCCCGCGGACCGGTGCCTGATCTGCGAACGGATTGAGATGATCCGAAACGGATCAAACCCGTATTTCGTCAGGGAACTGGAAACGGGTTATGTGGTGATTGGAGATCATCAGCGGTTTGAAGGATATACACTGCTGCTGTGCAAGGAACACGCGACTGAACTGAGCCAGCTGGCCCCGGACTTCCGGAACGCGTTTCTCCGGGATATGGCAGTCACAGCTGAGGCGGCTGAACGGGCATTCCGTCCGGACAAGCTGAATTATGAACTGCTCGGCGCGGGGAAAGGCCGCCATATGCACTGGCATATCTTCCCGCGCAGGAATGGCGATACGCCGAAACCCGGTCCTGTCTGGCAGGTACAGGATATGAATGACGACCGGTATCTTCCGACAGCGGAGAAGCTGGAGGAATTGAAATCGGCACTGGGGAAGGAACTGGACCAGCTCTGCGGATAACAGGGGAACCGGAACAATGATCAGACTGGAAGAAATCAACGGGAAGAACGTATGGGATATCCTGAAACTGCGCGTCGGCGACGCGCAGAGAAGCTTTGTCGCTCCGAATGACGTCAGCATCATTGAAGCCTATATTGCGATCACCCATCACGGGCAGGCTTTTCCCTTCGGGATCTATGACGGTGAAACGCCGGTGGGGTTCTGCATGATCGGATTCGGAGCGGATGACGACTGGGAGGACGCCCCGGCTGTCGCAAAAGGCAATTACAACCTGTGGCGCTTCATGATTGACGAACGGTACCAGGGAAAAGGCTACGGCAAGGCTGCCATGAGACAGATCATGGACTATATCGCAAGCGAGCCGTGCGGCCCCGCGGCGTATTGCTGGCTGTCGTACGAACCGGAAAACACAGCGGCAAAAACGCTGTACGCTTCATTCGGCTTCAGAGAAACCGGAGAACGGGACGGCGACGAGGCTATTGCGGTACTGAAGCTGAAGCCGCGGGATCAGAAGGATTTGCTGATCAGCCGGTTTACCGAAATGGCAAAGGAGATCCTGAAGGACCGTCTCACAGGTGTTTATCTGCACGGATCCGCGGCGATGGGGTGCTATCAGCCGGAAAAAAGCGATCTGGATTTTCTGATTGCGGTAAACGCTGCGCTGTCTGACGCAGAGAAACGCAGGTTTATGGACAGACTGCTTGAACTGGATCATGAATGCCCGGGCAAGGGAATCGAGATGAGTATCGTCACAAAGGACGTCTGCAATCCGTTTGTATATCCGACACCCTTCATCCTGCATTATTCCAGAATGCATACCGCATGGTATCAGAGAGATCCGGCGGATTATATCCGGAAGATGAACGGAACCGACAGGGATCTGGCCGCCCACATAACTGTGATCCGAAACAGGGGGATATGCCTGTACGGCCGGCCGGTTCGCGAGGTATTCGGGGATGTTCCGGCAGGCGATTATCTGGATTCCATCCTGGGCGATGTATCCGACGCGGAAAACGGGATTGCAGAAAACCCCATGTATATGATCCTGAACCTGACCCGGGTTCTCGGATATCTGAGGGAGAAGCGGGTCCTGTCCAAGAAGGAAGGCGGAAAATGGGGACTGGAGAAGCTGCCGGAGAGATATCATCCGCTGATCCGGTCCGCACTGGATGAATATGAATCCGGAAAAGAAGTCCTCTATGATTCCGCAGTGTCCAGGGAATACGCGGTTTATATGCTGGGGATGATTGCTTCAGAACAGGATATGACGGCTGAAAGAAATGCTGACAGAAACTGAGCAACAAAGAAGGGAGCATCAGGTATGAAACCGGTCAAAACAGGAGTTATCGGATGCGGAGCCATCAGCGATATCTATCTTCAGAACATGATTAACCGGTTCGGTACGCTGGAGGTTGCCGCCTGCAGCGCAAAGCACCGGGAAAACGCGGAAAAGAAAGCGGCCCAGTATGGTATCCGCGCGGCCGACACAGCAGAAATGCTTGCGGATCCGGAAGTGGAGATGATTGTGGTCCTGACTCCCGCGCCGAGCCATTATGAACTGGTCCGGCAGTCCCTGCTGGCCGGGAAGCATGTATACCTGGAAAAGCCGCTGGGTACTGAGCTTTCCCAGGCGAAGGACATGATTGCCCTCGCGAAAAGCAAAGGACTGCTTCTGGCATCCGCGCCGGAAACCTTTATGGGAAGCGCGGTACAGACAGCGCGGAAGGCCCTGGATGCCGGAAAGATCGGTGAAATCACATCATTTCATATTGTCGCGAACCGGGACCTGACCATGCTTGCCAGTATCTTCAATTTCCTGAGACTCCCGGGCGGAGGAATATGCTACGATTACGGTGTTTACTACCTGACCGCGCTGTGTTCACTTCTGGGACCAATGGAAAAAGTTTATGCCCAGGTGGGCAATCACAGGCGGATCCGGAAAAATATATTCCCCGGCAGCCCAGAATTCGGCCGTGAATACATTTATGACAATGAAAGCCAGGTTAACGCGGTACTGACGGCAAAAAGCGGTGTTGCGGGAACCTTTTCCCTGAACGGGGACAGTGCGGCCGCGGATCAGGCAGTCTTTACCATCCATGGTACAAAAGGGATCCTGCGGCTGGGTGATACCAATCAGTTCGGTGGAGATGTAGCCTTCATGCCAAATGATTATAAGCATCCGGAATGGGAAACCCTTGACGCGGTCTCTCCGCTGTCAGAGAACTGCCGCGGCATCGGCGCGGCGGATCTGGCCAGATGCATCCGGCAGGGCGGAAAACCATTCGCGTCCGCGGAGATGGCCTGCCATGTGCTGGATATCGTCGAAAAGATCATCGAAAGCGGAGCCGGCGGAACGGTCCGCATGACTGAAACCTTATTCGAACGCCCAGCTCCGTTTGACAACTGGCAGCAGCTGATGAAAGAATAGGAACTTATTATGAGACATACGGAACGGGTGCGGAAACCGCACCCGTTCCATTGGATCAGTCGTGCGCGGGGCATCCGGCGAACGCGTCCTCAGCAATCTGCGCGTCAGCGGCAATCTCTACATACGTAAGGCTTGAACAGCTTTCAAAGCACATGCTCATGAAGGATTTTACATAACCTGTATTTATCGTCCGCAGATTGCTGCAGTGGGCAAAGGCACCGATATTCAGTACTGTGCAGGTTGTGGGGAGTTCAACTTGTTCCAGGCATCCGGCCTCCTGGAAACAACTGTTCGGGATCTCCTGTACGCCATAGGGAACCACGATCTTTTTCAATGCCGTGCATTCATGGAAGAGCGCATAGATATAGGAAGTCCCGACGCTTTGCAGATTCATCGGATAGTTCCAGCTGGACAGGACGTCACATTCCGCGAAAGCATAGGAACCGATGTGCTGCACCGAGTTGGGGAGGTTGAGCGTCCGCAGTGAATCACAGTTTCTGAACGCGCATGATCCGACTGTCAGAACATTGGAGCCGTTAAATGTGACCGTTTTTAACGCGGCACAATTCCGGAAACAGTATTCCTCAATTTCTGTCAGGCTTGCGGGCAGAATCACAGTCTGCAGACAATCAGCTCCCTCAAAAATATGCTTCGGCAGTATCTGGATGCCATCAGGCACGGTAATCTTTGTCAGCTTGCTGCAGCCGCGGAACAGATCCGATCCGCCGATAACCAGGTCCCAGGAAACATGGTTTGTTCCATCTGCCGCATCCATCGCAGCCGGATAATGCCAGCTGGTCATCGACGAGCAGTCTTTAAATGCGTACATACCGATGGAACAGACGCTGTCCGGCAGGTTCAGGCCGGTCAGGGACGCGCAGCCGTTAAACGCGTCCTGTCCGATCCGGAACAGCGTATCAGGCAGATACACTGTTTTCAGGCAGTTTGCACCCTTGAAAATGCCGTCCGGAAGGTTGGTCACAACGGAAGGAACGGTAATGCTGGTCAGGCTGGTGCAGTCACGGAATACATCACTGCCCATTTCTTCAATACCGGTCGGATAGTTTATGCTTTTCAGCGCGGTGCACCCTTTGAACGCATCGCTTTCAATTTTCGTGACAGTCGACGGCAATGTAACAGTCTGGAGATACTCATCACCCTTGAACAGTGGCGTTACGACCGTCGCACCTTCGGGAATCTCAACATTGAGGAGCTTTTTGCATCCGGTGAAAGCAGCGCTCCCGGCAACCAGGTTTACCGGGTAATGGAAGCTTGTAAGATTAACGCAGCCTTCAAAAGCACGGCCGTCAATTTGTTCAACACTGTCCGGAACGGTGACGCTTGTCAGGGCAGTGCATCCCATAAACGCCCTGTCCTGAATCGATGTCACGGTATCCGGAATTACGACTTTTTTCAGGTAGATATTATCTTCAAACATCCCATACGGGATTTCTTCAACCCCCGAGGTAATACTGACGGAGGTCAGGTTCACGCATCCATCGAAAATGGTGTCCCCGACACTGGCCAGCGATTTGGGAAAATGCCAGGAGGAAAGGGATGTGCATCCTTTGAATGCATTGAATTCTATCTTCGTTACGCTGTTCGGCAGATTCAGTTTTTCCAGCGATGTGCATCCTTTGAATGCTTCTGCAGCCACGGTTTCCAGCGTGGAAGGCAGCGTGACATTTTTCAGCCTGGTGCAGTCTGTAAACGTGTAGCGCGAAAGCCAGGTGATTTTTCCTTTGAAAATGATGCTTTCCAGACCGGAATCCTCAAAACAGGATTTGCTGATGTCTGTTACAGCCGCGGGGACTACGACGTTCCGGAGGGAGGTGCATCTGAGGAACGTACGGTCCATATAAGTGACCGTTGAGGGGATTGCAACGTCTGTCACAGTATTGTTGCCTTCAAATACCTGACCCAGCTCGGTGACCGGCTTTCCGCCGATGCTGCCGGGGATAACGACAAACCAGTCACTGCCGTTATACGACGTGATCCTTACGTGTGTATCGTCATCGATCAATTCATAATCAAACTTTGATACGGAAGTGGCAGTGGTGTTAAACGGCACATTATGGTTTTTACACCATGTCTCCGCATAGGTGCCCGGATGCCCGATCGCGGTAATGGAGGATCCGGAGAAGGCGTCGTCCGCAATATACTGGATTCCGAACGGAAAAACCACAGTAGTATTGCCGATATTCATAAACGCCTGGCTTTCGATCCTTTTTGTGTCTTCTGGCAGAACCAGCCGCCCGGCAGCATATGAAACTGTACAGCCAAGAACCAGTATTGCGGTGACGAGCAACAGCAACCGGAGAATGGTTTTTTTCATTTTCTTCTGTCTCCTTTAAACCATTGATAAGTCTTACTAATCATAATTCCAACCCGTCCGGAATGTCAATATTTTCCAACATTATATCCGCAACGTTTTCGCAGCGCGGCAGCCCTGACGCTTACTATATGAGAATGCTCAGGTTCAGTACGATTTCTGAAAGCATTATGGCGCAGAAAACGAAGGAACAGATATCGGGAATGATTGTTTTTTTGCTTTATACAGAATATAATTTCCAGGGGTTAAGCGCAAAAGAACCGACAGTAAAAAGGGAGAACGAGAGAACATGATGAAGACGCCGGAAAAAGACGAAAAGAGAAACAACAGAGTCAAAGGGTACGCGATATGGATCGGCATTCTGTATCTGATTATGCAGCACGGCATATACATGATCGGGCATTATCTGGCCCTGTGGTTGGGATTTGCGCCGTTTTTGCCGAAAATCGCCCTGGATGACAGAATACCGATCGTGTCGGTTTTTATTATTCCGTACATCTGGTCATATGCTTACTGGGCAATGGGGCCGATGGCTGTCTCCAAATGTGAAAAAGAACATTTTGCGGATTATATGGCCGCGAGCCTTGTCTCCTGCCTGGCGGGTGTACTTGTCCTTGCTTTTTTCCCGACGTATATGGACAGGGTCGCCGAGGGACTCTTTGTTGCTCCAGCGAACCCGACAGTTTTTGACCGTCTGCGGATGTTCTGGTATTCACTGGACGGTTCCGAGACGGCGTATAACCTTCTTCCAAGCTTTCACTGCATCAACAGCACGCTTTGCTATCTGGGCGTTGCCGGACGCAAGGAAATCCCCGTATGGTTCAGAGCTTATTCTTTAGTGACCACGTTATTGATCTATGCTTCCACTATGTATGTCAAACAGCACTTTTTTCTGGATGTCATTACCGGTGCGGCGCTTGCCCTGGCAGTGTATTTCATCTGCAAAAAATTCCACTGGGGCAGGATGTTCAGGCCGGCCGAGCGCGTTTACGCAGCGTGGAAAGCTAAAAAGCAGGCCCAATAAACACAGGAAGAAGAATGAACTGTCAGCAATCTCCATGCGCCACGGAAAGGAGTCCTGTCTTTGGCAAGAAATGACTGGCTTGACCTGATGCTGAAAATCGCGGATCCCATACTGACCGACCTGGCAAAGCGAAGGCTGCATGAGACGCTTCCGGTCGAAAAACCTGACCGGGCTGCTTACGCGCATCTGGAGGCGTTCGGAAGGACGCTGACGGGCATGTCGCCGTGGCTGGAGCTGGAAGGCCTGACCGGCGGAGAAGCAGCGCTGCAGGCGCGGTACCGCGCCCTCGCGGCGGAATCCATGGATGCCGCGACGGATCCCGGTTCCCCGGATTTCATGAACTTTTCGGAAGGATACGGGCAGTCGCTCGTTGACGCGGCTTTCCTGGCACACGCCATCGTCCGCGCGCCGAATACGCTGTACCGTTCTCTGGACAGGCGCGTGCAGCACAATATCTCCGAAGCGCTGAAGGCGACCAGGAGGTTTGAACCCTTTCCGTCAAACTGGCTCTTTTTCTCCGCGATGATCGAAGCCGCGCTGCTTGTCATGGGTGAAACGTATGACACCGCGCCTGTGGACCGGGCCGCAGAGGCGTTTGAGCGATGGTACGCGGGCGACGGCGCCTACGGCGACGGAGAGCGCTTCCACTTCGACTACTACAACAGTTTCGTTATTCATCCGATGTACGTGGATGTGCTTGATACTTTTGCCGGGACCGGCCAGCGGTACGCGGCGCTGCTGCCGGCTGTGAAAAAACGAGCCGCGCGCTTTGCCGCGGTCCTGGAGAGAATGATCGCGCCGGACGGGACCTATCCCGTTATCGGGCGTTCCGTCTGCTACCGTTTCGGGGCGTTTCACGCCCTTGCCCACGCGGTACTCACGGACAACCTGCCGGAAGATGTGCAGCCCGCTCAGGTGCGCTGCGGTCTTTCAGCGGTCATTGCGCGGACAGCCGCAGGGGGAATGTTCGACGAAAACGGTTTTCTGAAAGCGGGCGTTTACGGCAGCCAGCCGTCTCTCGGAGAAGGCTATATCTGTACCGGCAGCCTGTATCTGTGCGAAGCGGTGTTCCTGCCGCTGGGCCTGGCTCCGGAGCACCCGTTCTGGACAGACCCCGACGCGGCATGGACCGGAAAAAAGATCTGGTCAGGCACAGATCTGCCGGCTGACCACGCGGAAGACTAGAACCGATTCATCTGTACGCGCGGCACGCAGAAACACCGGGTTCTTCCGGCATGGGAAGAACCCGGTTTTCCGTCCAAATCAGCCGGATGCCGGGCCTGAAATGAACAGGTCTTTCACAGGCAGGCCTGTGTTTATGCTGTATAAGAGATCTTTTCTTTGACAGGCGTCCGCTTTCTGTCCGGCGTGATCAGCAGACCTTCCGATTGTGCAGGCAGCACAAGCTCATAATGCACCGTGCCGTCGGCGGAACGCTGATAATGGTATTGCACAGGCCCCGAGGGCGTGACCGCAACGCCGGTCAGGTCGGGCAGACCGAGCAGGCGGGGCTGAATGATGATTTTTCCGTTTTCCTGCCGGATACCTGCCAATGTCCGCATGAATTCATACAGCGGCAGCGCGCTCCAGGCGTGACATTCGCTGCGGGGGTGATGGGGCTCTTCCGGACAGGTGGTGCTGCCCCGGGACAGGAGTCCGATCCAGGCGTCCAGGTCCAGGCGCATCTGATCCTCCATCCCGGCCCGCTCCAGGGCCCGGAACCATTCGTAAGAGGCGGCGAAAGAGCAGGGCGGGCAGGCAGCGGCAGCCTGCAGCGCAGACCTGCTTTCCATTTTATCCAGCATCCCGCTGATCACAGCCCAGGCCTGGGTGTGACGGGTGAACTGACGGCAGGCCGGCCCTTCCCGCACCATACCCGTGCCAGGATCAAAGCAAAGTTCCTTTACTTTTTGCAGGATATCCGCCATGCGGTTTCGATATTCCTCCGCCGTACCGGGGCGGCCGGTGGCTTCATACAGCTTCGCTCCGCATTGCAGAGCAAAGGCGTACATCAGATTGATGACTGCGCTGGGACCTTCGAAGTAGGCGGGCGGCACGCCGCCGGTTTCCTTCCAGCTGTCCTGCCAGTCGATGAATGGCCAGAAGCCGATCCGTCCCACCAGGCCGGTCTCATTCCGCTTGCCATCGTAATAATCCAGGATGCGGTCAATGTCCGGACGGTACAGGCGGCCCAGGGCAAGATCGCCGGTATGCTCCACGTACTCCCAAAGGGCAAACGCATAATGCAGCGAAAATGTTGAAATCACCTGGCAGTAGGCCGTTGGCGTTTTTCCGGGCAGCAGCCCTTCGGGCAGCATGCCGCAATGGAAATCCAGCAGGGCTTTTTTCGCCAGCCGCGTATCATTGCTCACCGCGTAGGTGAACAGCATCTGCAGCCGGGTATCCATGATGAACTGCAGCTGCTCATAATAGGGACAGTCCATATACGTTTCCAGCATGCAGTTCCGCAGGGTGCGAAGGCAGATGTCCCACAGCTGTCCTACCCACGGAACGGAGGATGAAACGGAGGACTGAACGGGGAGGGGATAACCTGTCTTCCGATAAACAGGCGGCTGATCCGGCTGCCCGCCGGAGATCACGATGTACCGGAAGGTGCGCACCCAGAAGGGTTCGTAACTGAGAGGACTTCCGTTCAGAATGACGCGGTCGGTCCGGCCGGCGACGCTTCCGTTCAGGTCGTCGATCCGCTGCCCGTCCGTACCGTCTCCGAAACGTTCCAGATAGGTGATGGTGACTTCCGTTCCGGCTTCTCCCGAGAAGCAGAACCGGGGATAGCCGTTCACATGAACCCCCGCGTCCAGAACGATGTCATTCTTCCGGCGGATCACCTGCGCAAAGGCAGTTTCCGTTTCATCCATCAGGGGAATCTCACGGGGAACCACACGCACCCGGGGGAGCAGTCCCACGCTCCGGAACAGGGGGGACAAGACTACCGGCCCGTACGGCAGAGCAGACAGCCAGGATGTGTCGTCAAAGCCGGCATTCTTCCATCCCGCCGGAGAACGGCGGAAATCAACACTTTCTTCCACCGCGCCGAGATAAACGGAAAAGGGCGCGGACTTCAGAAAGAACGTATGATCCAGCCAGACCTTCCAATCCGCCTGCCCGGTAGTGACGGAACCGATGACCTGCCCCCGGGCGTCCGTGATGTCGCCGTCCACCGCCAGGGCATGGCAGCTGCCGGCGCCTGCCACCGCATAGATGGCGGCACGCTCATCCGTCTGGTCCCGGGCAATATCCGGATCGTTATACAGCACCTGCACGGCAAGTACATTCTTCCCGGACCGCAGGTAAGGGGTCAGTTCCACCGTTTCATAATACTGGCGGTACAGGTCTCCCTTGCAGGGGCCGGAAAGCACGGGCATTCCGTTGACCCACAGCCGGTACCGGGAAACAGCCGTGACGCAGACGGTCAGACGCGCGTCCGCGGGAAGCGTCTGTTCGCACCGGAAATAAGCGAACCGTCCGCCAAGATTGCCGTGAATTATTTTTTTACGCTCCAGTTCCTCTCCGGGAATCCGGATCCATTGTACCTGTTTCCGCATTGCTGCATCCCCGCTATATACAAAAATACAGAATTGCCCGTTTTTCCCCGCTCTTCCGGGGCATACCGGTTCCCTTCGGGAAAGTTTTTGCTTCCCTTTTTTACAGATATTTTCTCAACCGCTCAAACACTGTCCGATAGGCCGCCGCGTCAAAATGGATGCCATCCCGGGTGTGTTCGGCTTTAAGGTCCCCGTTTTCATCCTTGAGGCCATCGTTCGCATCGATATAATAGAAACCGAATTCATCCGCAAGGCCCTCCACCATTTTGTTGGCACGGGCAATGTTTTCATTGGTGCGCACCTGCATGGAAGGATTGTCCTGCGCCGGGAGAACGCTGCTGTTCACCGGATAATAAGCCATCATATAAACCGCGGTGTCCGGCAGCTTTTCCCGGATGATTTCACAGATCCGCCGATAATTGGCGGAAAGATGCGTGAACCAGTCTTCTCCTTCCGGCATGGGACGGATATCGTTGGTGCCGATGTTGATGAACAGCTTCGCGGGCTGAGGATCCAGCAGCACGGTATCGACAGCTGCCAGAAACTCATCCGTGGTATAGCCGCCGATGCCGCGGTTGTAGGCGACAGGCAGGCCCTCGTTCAGACAGTATTCCGTGACGGGAAACTGTTCCATCAGGGAGGAACCGGTGAACAGCGTCCGTCCTTTTTGAATATAGGCGTTCTGCTGCCGGTAATTGGCCAGCTTCTGCTCCTTTTCGTGACCGAAGCGCTCTGTCAGGGACTGTACGATTTCCGCCATGACTTCCTGTCTGATTTGTTCCCGATCCAAAGACATACAAACCTCCTGTTTTTCAAAACGAATTTTCCATCCGCCGGCATGAGAACTTACGGATCCTTTTGAGTGTTTTACCGCAGCGCGCCCAGGCAGGAAAGGCTTGCTTTGGGCAGACGCTGCTGCGTTTCGCGGTCCATACCGATCAGCCCGAACGTCATAGCGTAGCCCTTCTGCCATTCAAAGTTGTCCAGCAGGCTCCAATACAGATAGCCTTTTACCGGAAGACCTTCGGCAATGCAATCAGCCACGCCGCGGGTTGCTGTGTCGATAAAAGCCACCCTGCGGCTGTCGTCAGCGGTGGCGATGCCGTTCTCGGTGACGATCAGATCACCGTGGAAATCATTCGCTACCCGGCGCAGCACATGGGCGATGCCCTCTGGATAGTATTCATAATCCATCTGGGTTTTTTCCCTGCCTTCGGGTACAGGCAGGGATCCGTCCGGACCGATGATGGTGCGGGAATAATTCTGTACACCGAGGAAATCATCCTCCGCCATGACAGTCAGATAATGGGTGAATTCCCGATCCCATTCCTCCGCGGCCTTATCCTCACCGCCGGGGACAGACTGCACATCATGAAGACTCAGCGTCCAGCCCACTTTGATGTGCGGAGCAGCTTCCCGGATGGCTTTCCGTGCGGCGGCATGGGCCTGCATGATAATTTCGTCGCCGTGAGCGGAACGGGGAGACACGAAGACGGCGGGTTTTTCTGTACCGAAGGCGGTCTGGTTTTCCCGGGCCAGCAGAGGGCTGCCCTTCATCAGATCTTCCAGGTTCACGCCCACCTGCACCTTGCCGGCCGCTGCCATCTGCTGAAAAATCTGCCGGGCGACAGCGGCGATCTGAATGCCCATGTTGGCCTCATTGATGGTGCAGACGTACCTGAGTTCGCTGCCGTACTGCTCCGCAATATACCGGGCGTACCGGGCGAAATCGGCGGGGGTGGTGTCCGCTTCCCAGCCGCCTTTGCGGATCAGCCAGACCGGGCTGGTAAAGTGGTGCAGCGTCACGATGGGCTCAATTCCGTTTTCCCTGCAGCAGCGGATCACATCCCGGTAATGCCGGGTTTCCTTTTCATCAAAGACGCCTTCTTCCGGCTCGATCCGTGCCCATTCGACAGAGAAACGATAGGCGTTCAGTCCGGCTTCCGCCATCCATTTAATATCTTCTTTATAGCGGTTGTAATGGTCGCAGGCGGCGCCGCTGGGCTCTGTGAAGCTGGAATGCTCCATTTGCTCCTGAGCCCAGTTGTCGCTGTTCGTGTTATTGCCTTCCACCTGGTGGGCGGCGGTGGCGGCGCCCAGCAGGAAATCCTTTTCAAACCGTGCCATGATTCACATCTCCTTTATCACGCATTCAGGGAAGCAATCAGTTCCTTCAGCTGTTTGCGGGTCAATCGGCCATAGCTGACCAGGGCGCCCAGCTGAATGCCCATCATCATGCCCTGCATCATGCGTTCGCTGCCTTCGCCCATGGTATCGGTCTGATCCACGTGGCTCATGGCGGAGGAACGCATCATATTTCCGATGATCTCCCTGCCTTTGGGATGCCTGAGCAGTTGTCCGATGGTGGTGTTCTCGGTGACGGTGAAGGGAAGTTCCACCGTACCCTCCACCCGGACGGGCTGGTTCAACCGGATGTCCCGGCTGCTTTCGCCGATTTCGATCACAAACTCTCCGCTCTCCACGAAGAAATCATGACATTTGGGTTCCCAGTAAGCGAAAGCTCTCCTGTCCAGCGTGAACGTGACCGTCTGGGCTTCACCGGGCTGCAAAGCGATTTTTTCAAAGGCCCGCAGCTCCCTGATGGGGCGGCGCACGGTGCTTTCCACATCGCGTACATAAAGCTGCACAGCGGCCTTTCCGGCAACGGCACCGACATTCTTTACATCCACGGATACGGTCAGGGTGTCCTGATCGGTGAGGCATTCTTTATCCAGCTTCAGACCGGAATATTCAAACTGCGTGTAGCTCAGTCCGTGGCCGAAGCAGAAATTTACAGGCAGCTCCTTTTTGTCGTAATAGCGGTACCCCACGAAGATGCCCTCGGCGTAGGTGACGATGCCCTCCTCGCCGGGGAAGTTGAGGTAAGAAGGATTGTCCTGCAGACGGACGGGCCAGGTTTCTGCCAGATGGCCGCGGGGATTCACCCGGCCATACAGCAGATCCACCGTGGCCGCGCCCACCTGCTCACCGCCCAGATACATGCACAATACTGCGGGCACCTGATCCAGCCAGGGAAGCTCCACCGGGGAGCCGCCGTGCAATACCACCACAGTGCGGGGATTGGCTGCCGCCACCGCGGCGATCAATTCGTTCTGGTTATCCGGCAGGCGCATGTGATCCCGATCCGCCCCTTCGGTTTCAAAAGCGTCCGGCAGGCCCGCGAAGATCACGGCGACGTCAGCTTTTTTCGCCGTATCGACAGCTTCCTTCAGCATCGCTTCATCCGTGGTATTGCTGTGGGCATCGTAGCCCCGGGCATACTGTACGGTATTGCCTGCGGTTTCCAGCGCGCTGACGGCATGGGGGACATTGATGTGGCTGGAGCCTGCGCCCTGATAGCGGGGCTTTTCGGCAAATTCGCCGATGAACACCACGCTCTGGTTTTCCTTCAGCGGCAGGAGATCCACTTCGTTCTTCATCAGCACGGCGCATTCGCCTGCCAATTTCCGGGCCAGCCTGCGGCATTCGTCCCGGTCAATTTTCACGTCGGGCCTGCGCTGTTCCACACAATCCTTTACGAATTGCAGCAGCCGCAGCACAGTTTTGTCCAGGTCGGCTTCGGAAAGCGTGCCATTTTTAACCGCTTCCACAATCTCCTCGCCGGTGGCGTTGGGACCGCCGGGCATTTCCAGATCCAGGCCGGCAGCGACGCCCCTGGCGCGATCTTTGACAGCGCCCCAGTCGGTTACCACAAAAGCTTCGGAACCCCATTCCTCCCGCAGGATATCGGTGAGCAGCATTTTGTTTTCAGAGCAGAAGGTGCCGTTGATGGCGTTGTAAGCGCACATGAGGCTGCGGGTTTTCCCCTTTTTGACCACCGCTTCAAAGGCGGGCAGGTAGATTTCCCGCAGGGTCCGCTCATCCAGGTTGGAGGAACCGCTCATGCGCAGGGTTTCCTGATCGTTGCAGGCAAAGTGCTTGGCGCAGGCGGCAATGCCTTCGCCCTGCAGCGCCTGCACATAGGCAGCGCCCATTTCGCCCGCCAGATAGGGGTCCTCGGAAAAGTATTCAAAGTTCCGGCCGCAGAGCGGACTCCGCTTGATATTCAGCCCCGGCCCCAGCAGCATGGCCACGTTTTCCGCCTGGCATTCCCGGCCCAGGGCTTCGCCAAGCTGCTTCATCACGTCCCGGTCAAAGGAGGAAGCCAGAGCGGCGGCGGTGGGATAGCATACCGTTTCGATGCTCTTGTTGATCCCCAGGTGGTCGCCCTCACCCTCCTGCTTGCGCAGGCCGTGGGGGCCGTCGCACATCATGACGGCGGGCACGCCCAGCCGGTCAATCGCCTTGGTGTGCCAGAAATCATGGCCGGAGCAGAAAGCGGCTTTTTCTTCCAATGTCATTTGTTTCAGGATTTCCTGCGGTTTCATGGCAAAACTCCTTTCTTCGATCAGAACGCGGGACCTGTTGATTTTTACCATTCCCTGACATTCTTCAGTTCATTCCGGTAATCCTTATAGCAGAAGATCAGGGCAACGACCGCGGACAGAACGGTGGTTACCGTGGCGGCATAGATAATACCGTACATGCCAAACAGCCAGCTCATCAGGAACAGGACGGGGATATAAAAGATCCCTTTCTCCAGCAGGGAAACGATCACTGCCCGGGCGGACTTGCCGGAAGCCTGGAGATAGGTGGTGCAGATCTGGTAAAAGCCGAGGAAGGGGCCGATCACGATGGAGGCCAGCAGGCAGACGCGGCCAATCTCCAGAACTTCCGGACTGTTCAGGAAAGCGTTGAGCAGCTGATCCCGGAAGAGCAGGCACAGGAGCGACAATACGGTGCCGGCGATCACGGCCAGGCCGGTTGTTTTCGCCAGAATCTCTGTCAGCCGCTTATGGTTTTTCGAACTGTAATTGAAGGAAATGGCGGGCTGCATCCCCATGCAGATCCCCATGACGGTCATGGAGATCATCTGCGCGATACGTCCTGCCACGCTCTGCCCGGCCACCGCCACGGAGCCGTACTGCATCATCAGGTTGTTGACGATGGTGCCGGAAACGCTGCCGAGCACCGTGGCGCAGCTCATGGGCAGGCCGAGGCTGATGACAGGCCATACGACGTCTTTCTTCAGGGAAATGTCCTTTGGAGAGGCGGAATAGATCTTTCCTTTTGTGCGGAGGAAATATACATAGTAGCAGAGGCTGACAGCATTTGCTGCCACAGTGGCAACGGCTGCACCGGACACGCCCATGTTCAAAACGGAAATCAGCAATGGGTCCAGGGCAATGTTCAGCACCGTCCCCAGCATGTTGCCGATCATGGAATCGGTGGTGGAACCGTCCGCCCGGATCAGAGCCGGCACCACATTGGTGAGCATGATCACCGGCGCGCCGAGGGCGATGACCCGCAGATATTCGGCGGTGAACCCCCGGGTTTCCCCGTTGGCACCGAGCAGGGAACACACGGGATCCATGAGAGGAAGCACCACGCCCAGGAAAACAAAACCGACGGCGACCGCTCCCCAGACGGAGAAAGCGCTGATCTTTTTTATTTTTCCATAATCGCCTTTACCCAGGGCCAGGGAGATGGCGGTGCAACCGCCGTTGCCCAGGAGTACGCCGAGACCGGACAGGATGGAGAACATGGGGGACGCAAGCGTGACGGCGGCCACCTTGTTTGCGTCGCCGGTCTGACCGATAAAGAATACGTCCGCCATGTGATAGAGGACCATCACCAGCATGATCAGAACCGCCGGGACGCAGAGCCTGACCACCAGGATCCGGAACGGACCGGAGCGAAGCATTTCCTCATTTGTCGTATTTGGAACTTTTTTCTCTTTTGCCATTTTTCTTCCTCCCGGGCATGTCTGTTTTCCGGATAAGCCTGTTTCAGCTTCTATTTTATAGATTTCTTTTTTCCCCGTCTTTTTCTCATCCGACAAATACTTCCACAAATCCGACATTTTACAGGAGCTTCCGGAAGAATGTCGGTTTTCTGTTATTTTTTGTCGGATAACACAAAGATTTTCTCTGAACGAATTGGTATCCTTTTTTCAGACAAGGCGGAGGAGGACCCTATATGCAAATTTTCAATCCGGACAGTAAGTTCTCCCAGTTTATTTACGGCGCCGTGGATTATGTGAAACTTGGACTGGTTTTCCTGCTGTTCTCGATTCCCGGGATCACCGCCGGGGCAGCCGCGGCTGCCGTGATGACGGTAGGTATGCGTATCGAGCGCAAGGAAGCGCCCACCATCTTTCGCCCCTTCTGGCAGGCTTTCAAGGAGAATTTCAAGCAGGGAACCCTTCTGACGGTGCTGTTTATGGCGGTGTTCGGTTTCCTGGCGGCGGACTGGTACGTGCTGATGCAGATGGAGCAAACCCTGCTGATCCGCCTGATCTGCGCGATCGTTTTCGTGCTGGCGCTGCTGGCCGCATCGCTGATGATGTGGGTGTTTCCCACCCTGGCGCGGTTTGAGCTCACCAACCGGCAGATCATTCACAACGCTGTGATTCATATGTTCGCCCGGTTTCCTCAAACGCTGCTGGCGCTGGCCGCGGCGGTGGGCGGGTTCGTCCTGGCATCATTGTTTCCTCAGGTGCTACCGCTGGTCACGTTCTTCGTTCCGGCGTTCGTGGTTTGGTATATGTCCCGGACGTGTGTGAAGCGTTTCCGCAAGTTTGACAGAAGCTTGGAGGAGGAACAGGAAGCGGCGCGGGAAAAGTCGCCTCAGGACAATTTACAGACGATTCAATTGAATTGACGCGCTGCACGGAACAGTCCCATGAGAGGTTTTGATAGGATGATCAGAAATGCTGTCATGCCTGCCTGGCAGGCAAAATGGATCGACCCGGAATTGCCCCATGAACCGGAAAAGAAGCAGCCCGCTTCCTATCTGCGCCGACGGTTCACCACAAAAACGCCCGGCAGCGCATGCCTGTATATTACCTGCCACGGCTTGTATGCCGCTTACCTGAACGGACAGCGGGTGGGCGATTTTGTGCTGGCTCCCGGCACCGGGGATTACAAACAGCGGCTGATGGTGCAGTGCTACGATGTGACCAAGCTGCTGAAAACCGGTGAAAATGAGCTGCTTGTTATTTTGGGCGACGGCTGGTATCGGGGAGGCATTGGGGTCGATGGCCTGCGGAATTATTATGGCGATGATCTGGCATTGCTGTGTCAGCTGGAAGCGGACGGCTCGACCATCCTGTGCAGCGATGAAGGCTGGGAAGCCTCGCAGCAAGGCCCCATCCGGGTAAACGACCTGGAGGTGGGTGAAAGCTATGACGCCCGGATGGAAAAACTGGACAGCTGGCATGCGGTGACCGTCCGCGATTTCGGCTATGAAAATCTGGCCGCCGCGACAGGTGTTCCTGTTCTGGAGCAGGAGCGCTTTCCCGGCAAGCTCATCAAAACACCAAATGGGGAAACGGTCATCGACTTTGGACAGAACCTGGCGGGA
>ONJM01000030.1 GCA_900318145.1 uncultured Eubacteriales bacterium | reverse complement strand
ATAGGCGGTGGTCAGCCAGTTTTCATCGTCTGATTGCTTCTGCAGGGTATGAAGAAGGAGCAGAAGCCGGTCTCGGTTCGGCATATTCGGTTTCCTCTGTCGGTGAGAATTTTGACTTTGTATATTACCATGTTTTGTTCCCCTTTGTCCAGTTTCAGCCATGCACGTTTTGGAACGGGGTTGATAATTGCCGGAAAAACGGAGGCGGAAAATATCCAGAAAATCCGGAAATCCGAAAAAGCATCCGGAAAATGGCGAAAAAAATGGTCCCCGCAAATTTCTGCTGTTTTTATGCCACCCTCCCCATCCGCTGCGTATATAAATATGTCAGCGCGGTCAGCGCTGTCAGAAACCAAAAAGATATGAAGAAGAGGAGATAAAGAAAATGAATACCAGCAAGATGGAACTGAACCTGAACGAAATGTCCGGTGCCGCGGGAGGCAGCCACGTCGCGACAAACAAAGCCAACATAAGAGCCTGCCGCCGCCTGCGCGATCTGCTTTCGGGAATCTACAAGAAACTGTTTGTTCCGACGGAGACGCTGGACTGAGACGCGGAAGCCATACGGAGAGGGCGGAGAAATCCGCCTTCTTTTTTTCCCTGAGAAACAGGCGCAAAATGTCTGACAGGCAGCCCGCGAATTTCGACGATTCGTCGAAAAAACAGTTGACAAATTATACAAACGCAGTGTTCAATACGAACAGGGGACCGAATATAATGATTACAGGCCAATGCTCCGGCTGCCGCGCGGCCGGAACGGAGGAAACGGGAACGTACTGCCCGGTCCCGATAACCGGCGCGGACGCGTATGCCGTTCCGGCAGGACCGCGAAAAGATCAAAGAAAGCAGACGAAGGAAGCATATGGAAAACAAGCTTGCGGAAAATATCCGCGTCCACCGGAAAGCCATGGGATTTACGCAGGAACAGCTTGCGGAAAGGCTCGACGTCACGCTGGGAGCGGTTTCCAAATGGGAGAGGGGCGGTTCTGAACCGGATCTCGCGCACATCATGGAGCTCGCGGAGCTCTTTCATGTATCGGTGGACGCGCTGCTCGGCTTCTCGATGCGGGGAACTGACGCGGATACGGAGGCGGACCGGATCGAGGGACTCGCGGACATCCGGAAGATTGCCGAAGAATACGAAAACGCGCTGAAAAAGTTCCCCAACCATTTCCGCATTGTGTGCGGGGCCGCGTTTGTCAACCAGCAGATCGGAGTGCTCTACAAGCAGGATGAAGCGCTGAAGAAGGCGCTGGAGCTGTTCCGGCACTCCATAGACCTGCTTTCCCAGAACCGGGATCATCCGGAGATCAACGAGGTACGTCTGCGGGATGCAATCGCCGAATGCTATTCCGCCCTGAAAAACTACGGCAAAGCCATTGAGGAGTATAAAAAGAATAACCACACCGGCAGCAACAACGCGAGGATCGGCTGCCTGTATACCATAAATGAAAAAAAGCCCGAAGAGGGAATCCGGTATACGGAAAGGGCTTTTTTCAGCAATTTCAGTGATATGGTCACCACCATGTCGGGATATGTGTTCTATTATATTGCCACCGCCCGGTATGATCAGGGGATCCGCGCGGCAGCGTGGGTGATCCGGTTTCTTGAAAGCTTAAGGGACGATCCCGGCCAGCGTGCTTATACGGACAAGCTTGTCAGCCTGTTTTACCTGGCGCTGGCCGTCCTGCAGGACTGCAGCGGACTGACGGAGGAATCGGAAGAAAGCCTACGCGCGGCAGTCCGGATGGCCGCGGCCTTTGACAGCGATCCGGTCTTCACGCTGGAAAACATAGTTTTTCTGAGCAGCGCGGAAAAGCAAGGCGTCTATGATGAAAGCGGAGCGACAGCCATGGACGGTCTGAACAACACGCTGGAGGAATACGGCGATCTGATCCCGAACACATTCAGGAAGAAAGCCAGACACGCCATCGAAGCCGCCGGACAGTGAGCGCACCCCTTCATCCCGGACAGAGATGACTGTTCACTGAAAAGAAAAAACGGAACGATATATCCTTATCGTTCCGTCGCGGGCGCCGGATTCATGATTACCAGCTGCCGGTCGCTCCCCCGTCCCGGGGCTCATCATCAACGGGCACATCCGGCGGCAGGAAAAATCTCCCCCGTTTTCTGTCCCAGGGACGGCGCGGCACGTTGCACACATTCAGGCGGCCGCCGGCAGAGGAATATGGAAAAGTCCGGACTTCGCGCGTCCGATCCTGTCAGGCCAGGTTCGTTACTGTTCCGACCGCGATAAAACGGTTGATTACGGCGTCCAGATCAGAACCTTCGGGTCCTTTCCAGATCCTCCGGGCGATGTTCGTGACGGACCAGGTTTTGTCACCGGCGGGATCCTTCAGGTACTGATCGTCATAGAAATGATCCGTATTCATCACAGCGTCCCGGCGAATTCCCCTGCATTCATCCGCGCGGCAGTCCGGAAAATTGATATTCCATATCCGGTTGGCAGGCAAAGGCTTTTCCATATATTCTTCCAGCAGCTCCGGGAGGTACCGGTCCACAATATCGGCCGCCCTGAAATCACTGCCGCCATAGGAAACAGCAATACCCCGGACACCGAGGAAAGCGGCCTCAAGCGCCGCGCCTACGGTTCCTGAATACTGGATATCGGAGGAGATGTTGTATCCGTGGTTGATGCCTGACAGAACGATATCGGGCTTCGTGCCGGATACCGCGAAAATGCCGACACGCACGCAGTCCGCGGGTGTTCCGTCCAGCGTGAAGGCCCTGACGCCGTCCAGGCCGAATTCGTATTCCTTCAGAATCAGGGGCCGGTTAAATATGCAGTGATGTGACGCGGCGCTTCTCTGCGTATCCGGCGCGACGACGGTCACCTCACCGAATCCGCGCGCGATTTCCGCCAGTTTGCGGATACCGTCGGCACAGATTCCGTCATCATTTGTAATCAGTATTTGCCTGCTCATGAAAAGCCTCCGGTGCTGTTTGTCTTCGTTTGACGGTGGACACAGATGTCCGCTGCCGTTTGTCAGAACCATACCCGTTCAGATCTTATCATATTTCAGTGCGCGGAAAAAGATGAATTGCGGTTTTGACGGGCTCTCCGGTTCGGATCCGGCTTCCGTCCCGCGGGTATACGTTATCGATGATGAGGAACTGGTCCGGAAATGCATATGAAAACAGTGATTGTTAGTCTTGGTTTGAAACAAGAAACTTTAAAGCTGATGGGCTAACGACAAACCGGGATTGATCAAGGAGTCTCGCCATGAAACAGTATATCGTTGATGCCTTTACAAGCAGTCCTTTCTCCGGGAATCCAGCAGCCGTCTGCGTACTGGAGCACTGGCCTTCGGCGGAATCCATGATGAAGCTGGCCATGGAGAACAATCTGTCGGAGACGGCTTTCATTGTGAAGGAAGATGCAGGATATCATCTGCGCTGGTTCACGCCGTCAACCGAGGTAGAGCTGTGCGGGCACGCAACCCTGGCATCCGCGTTCGTGATTTTGAATTTCTATGAACCGGACAGCGACACCGTGCAGTTTCATACGTTGAGCGGATGCCTGACGATCAGGAGACACAGCAATCTCTTCGAGATGGACTTCCCGACCTGTGATCTGAAGGAGATACCGGTTACCGATGCGATGGAACAGGCCTTTGGGGTTCGTCCGGTGAAAGCTTTGCTTGGCCTTGACCTGATCTGTGTCTTTGAAACAGAAGAACAGGTGCGTACCATGCAGCCGGACCAGGCGCTTCTGGTACAGATAGAAGGCCGCATTCAGAACGCGACCGCACGGGGGAAGGAAACCGACTGTGTATCAAGAAGCTTTTGTCCGAAGCTGGGCATTGCAGAAGATCCAGTCTGCGGATCGGCGCACTGTCAGATTGCAGACTACTGGTCAAAGGAACTGGGCAAGCAGGAGATTTCCGCTTATCAGGCATCAAAACGAGGGGGCTTTCTCCGTTGCCGGACATCGGAAGACAGCCGGATCCTAATCAGCGGAGAAGCAGTTCTGGTCGCTGTATCGGATATCGTGGTTGCGCTGTAATTTCCAGTTTTGTTGGCTATCGACAAATTGGGATTCTGGGAGGAACATCATGATTCATCTGGAGAAAATCGATTACAGAAACGTTTGGGACATCATTGAGCTTGAGGTAACCGAGCCGCAGGAGGAGTTTGTGGCCAGCAACCGGATCAGTCTTGTACAGGCCTACAGCGTTCGGGATTCGGAAACGAAAGCATTTCCTTTCGGCATCTATGACGATGACACGCCGGTCGGCTTTCTGATGATCGGTTTCAACGAAGCTGCTACGTATGACGACGATGAAGAACCGCCGAAAGCGCTGGAGAGAAACTACAGCCTCTGGCGTCTGATGATCGACCGGAAGTATCAGAAAAGAGGCTTCGGCAGAGAGGCCATTCGGCTCGCCCTCGCGTTCATCAGAACATGGCCCTGCGGACAGGCAGAATACTGTGCCCTCTCCTACGAACCCGAAAACGAGGTGGCAAAGAAGCTTTACGCCTCCTTCGGATTCGTCGAAAACGGAGAGATGGACGACGATGAGATCGTCGCCGTGCTGAAACTGTGAAGCAGCCCGCCCAATTCCAGTTTTCTGAAAAATGCAGATCAGGATTTGCAGGAGGATTCAACAGTGAATGTTTTATGTATGATAATCAAAGATAATGCAACACAATGGTTGCAACTAACTTGTCAAATAATAATTTTTATTTTTTTGCAAACGTTTGCTGCCATCTCTCTCCGATCCTGCGTAGAAACAGATGTGAGCTGAAAAACAGCCCGCAATACGGGAAGACCGAATAAGAAACATAAAGGAAAGGGAGATCATTAAAATGGAAAAGGCTTCAGCCTGATCAGCCGTCATCCCCTCCCCGGCTCAAGGAATGCGCAACGCTGCAGGCCGCGGGAAGGATCATATACCGGAGAATCGCAAAGCCGAAGAAACGCTGAGTGCTGCAGGCTGGAGGATGATCCCGGAAAAGAGGAGGCCCCTGACGAACGCGTCAGGTGCCTCCCCTTTTTATGTTTTTCCGCTGTCATTTTTCAGGATCTTATCCTTCGGGATGCTCCTGAACCTTTGCGTGCCTGTCCGCCGGCCCGGTGATGATGCGGATGATCGTATTGGTGAAATCCTTGCGGGTGAAGAACCGGATCACCCAGAAGAAGGCGAAGAAGATCAGGAGCGGGATCACGATGGTCGTTACCAGCATGACCGCGACGGAGGACATGTAGTTGGACAGGGACTGCTTTGCCCAGTTGAACGCCTTGGTGACGCTTCCCCAGAGGCCTGTGAAGAAATCCCCGATCTTTTCAAGCGCGTTCCTGGATTCATCCTTTTCGATCTGCTCGATGGCGCTGTCCGCCTGGACGGCTTCGGCAAGGGCGTTCTGGATCGTGTCCCTGTTTGAATCCTCCACCAGGCGGCCGCAGCGGCAGCCGATGGGGATAACAAAGGTAAAGCAGATGCCGAGGATCATGAGCCGGATCGCGACTTCCATGAACCGCTTCTTGATTTGCGGGTCCTTCACGAACACCGCCACGATGCCCCAGAAGCAGCCGGCGGGAATCACGAACGTAAAGGACACAAATCCGACGACAGTCAGCAGGAATTTCTCCAGCATGAGCGCCGAAATAACCACCAGGAGATGGCTGGAGATCTTCGCCAGCTCGCTGGCGATCGGAGTGCCGTGGTCGTCCGGGAGGAGGCTGACCAGGTATGAAATGCTTGTGGAGCCCAGCGCCAGCCTGTTGACGTTGGAGAGCTTCTCGTCCATGTATTCAAGTTCATACCTGTAGGAGTCCCTGGATGACAGATACGGGCTGACGACCAGGATGCACAGGGCCATTACAAGCAGCAAAGCCAGTACCTTCAGGCCTGTTTTCAGTAGAACCATTCCGCAGTATCCCTCCTGCTGTTTTTTTGCTTCGCCGGTCCGGTCACTCTTCCCCGCCGTCCGTCAGCCGGCTCAAGGTATCAATGCCCAGGGCATTGACCACCAGTTTTACCTCCGACTCCAGGGAATTCAGCCTGGATCCGGCCTGTTCGATCCGCGCGCGTTCATCGGACCGTTCCCCGTCAATGCCGCCGGACAGCACGGAGAGAAGATCCTGCAGGTCCGCCAGGATCTCCGCGGCGGTGTCCTCAAGTTCCGAGATTTCCCCGGACGCGGCGAACTCTGCAAGCTCCGGGATTCCGATCGCTTCGCCGGCCTTCGCGGCGACCGCCGGGCGCAGCGCCTGCCAGAGCGCCCTGTATACATATTCCGCTGTTTCCAGATAAACCGGCTGCGCTTCCGCCGGAATCCGGCCGAACGCTTCGGCGGCCGGCCCGATTACGCGGCTGTCCGTCAGGGGCAGGCTTGCTTCAAACTTTCCGCCCTCCGCGCCGAACTGCGCGGCGGCGGTTTTCCAGGTTTCCTTCGCCCGGTCAAAAGCGGCGGACTGCTCCGCGCCGGCGCCGGAACCGAAGCACACATCCGCCCGGCGGATCACTTCATCCACCAGCTGCACCGCCGCGTTGGCGGAGTCTGTTTCCGCAGGCGGAATCTCCCCCCAAGTATAGGTCATCAGATCGGAAAGATCCTGGCCGAGGGTCGCGACGGAGGTAAAGGCGATCTCCGCCTCTCCCTCACGCTTCGCCTCGTCGTAGGCTTTCGCCGAAGCCTCCGCGATCTGTTCCTCCGTCATTTCCGATTCGCCAAGCCCCGCGGAAAAAGCGCCGGCCGCCACGCACAGCGCCAGCGCGAAAAGCATCAGCCTGCAAAGTCCCGTCTGTCTGAATGCCATCTTCATTCACCCGTCCTCTTTCTGGTTTCCCGGCCGCGGCCGCGGCCATTATCTCATAAATCATCCCCCGCGCGCAATATGGACACGGGGGTTTTCAGTCCGGTGAATTCACCGCGGATCGGGAAAATACACGGATACGGGAGGCGGAGGAATCACGGGCGTACCGCGCGTCCGCGGGAATTACAGAAGAGCAAGGCACCGCTTGCTTTCCATTTTGTCCCTTAGTGTGTATAATGATCATAAAAAAACGGCGGTGAAACGAATTATGTTCTGCAGAAGTTACCGCGGCATGAAGAAATGGATTATGCGCCTGGTGCTCGTTGCTGTATTGGCAGTTCCCTCTTTTTGCCTTGCAGCTATCAGCCTGCGTATTCCCAACGCAGGGCAGACGATCTATACAGAATGGCAGATCAGTTACGACGGAATCCCGGTGTCCATTGAAGACGGCGGGCCCTATAATCTTGGCGGAGGAAAAAACGGCACCAGCGTCATTATCTCCGGGCTTTCTGCCGTAGGTGCCAAAGGCAACGGGGATGTGTATATTTATTCTCCAAAGAAAAATGAATTCGAAAAAAAGAAATCAAATGCGGAAAAGGACAAAGACAGCATACGACTGGTTTTCCGTGACCTTCCTGAGACCGCTCCCTACAGGTTTCCTCTTCCCCGGACAAGCACAACCGTCATATTCCCTACGGTATGGGTTTGTTTTGATCCGATAAAGGGAAATCCTGAAAAATATGTTTATCTCGATGTCCATCTTTCCGAAGCAGCATCAATCCATTTCCGGGCTGATCGGTATGAAACGATAAACACAAGCAGCAAGGATGAAGAGATCATTTCTCAGTATGATTCGGATGGCAAGCTGATTGAAGCGAAGTATTCCTCCAAAAAAGAAAATGCCTCGTACGAATATTTTTACAGGTGGAAAACAACAGGTTACAGCCAATATGAAATCATGCTGGATGAAATACATGTTTTCAGGCACGAAATGCAAGCCCTCAAATGGAAAGATGGTGCCTGGAGCTTCTGGCTGGCCCTCGGTACACCGGAGGAAAGCAGCATCCCCAAAGACGTCGATTTTGAGCCCTGCAAAATTGTCGGCGGGCCCGTCCTTGAACCGGTCACTTCCGATCCGGATGATCTTTCCTGGATAGTGCGGATCGATACGCGCAGGAGCCTCCCGGCAATTATTCCGGCCATTGCAGGCACGCCGCCGTACCCATATTGCCGCTATGAAATGCTGGAAGACGGAACTGCCCGGCTGACAGTGGAAGGTATGAACATGTGGGGCATGAAAGAAGAAGATCTGGGTGAATGGACAAGATTCGACGTTTTGAAAGAGGAAGATATTTCAGCTTTTTCGCCGGAAGAGCTTGAGTTAATGCTGGCAGAGACCGGCGCAGATTTCTTGGAATGGCGTAAAACCGGGGAAAGCAATGGGGATGGCGTGCTGACGATGTATATTCCGCCTGACACCGATTATGGCAAGGATTATTATCGTCTGTTTGCACAGCGGAAAGACGGTACGATATGTGATGTGTATTATGATCCGGCATACGGATTTGAAATCGCCCTGGAGGCTGACAGCCTGGAATATCATTATTACGGTGATGGCAATGTCCGGTTATATACCAAGATGGAGGACGGTAAATCTGTAGACGCCTATTATGATCTGTCCGACGGCCGACTGATCAAATACACCGTATATACGTCGTTTCCGGATGGCAGAGAAGTTGATTACATTTATACGTGTAATGATTCCGTGGATCCGCCGGATTACTGGCTGTGTCATATAACCTGCACAGAAAATGATGAAAGCAGGTATTATACCTGTCACAGCCGAGACGACTGGTACACCTACCTGCCCGGAAATCCGGAAGAAACCTCTGTCAATTCACTTCCCGAAGAGCTGATCGAAATCTGCGTTCCTGTTTCGATCGATTATCCGTAAATTCCACCGGGAGACGCGGAACCGTCCGCCCTGTCTCATCTCCGCGCGTCACCGCGCCGCGGTCAGCAGGCTGTAAGGTATTTCCGCCACCCAGGCCAGGAAAGGATCCCCCGTCTTGCGGATGGATTCCCGCAGGGTCTCTTCGGAGGGATTCACCGTCACGTCGAATTCCCCTTCGGGCGTCGTAACGCGCACCGGCCTGGATACATCGATCAGCCGGGGATTCACCAGAATGGAGAAGTCCCCGCTGACGCCTTCCGGCGTCACGGTCAGGGCGTTGTCCCCGGTGACCTTCGCGTGGATCGTTCCCTGATTCACGGACGGATCCGCCCGGAGCCAGTAGAAACTGTCCGTTTCCCGGGTGTCCGCCCGGGTTCCCAGATCCCATTCCACCGCTTCCGGAACGGGATTCCGGGTGAACTGATCCACGAAACGCACCGCGCTGCCCTTCACCGTTTTCAGGGCAAGGCCGAATTCCTCCGTCACGATCTTCCGGACCGCGATGTCAAACGCCGGCACCTCTCCCGGCGAAATGTAGGACATGCTCATCACCGTATCCGATTCCCCCGCGGCTTCGATCGCTTCCATGAAGCGGTCCAGCATCGGCTTCACCACGGCCGGATCCGCGTAGGCGGACGGGTCCGCCAGCACTTCCGCTTCGTCCTCATACGCGCTGTCGTCAAAGCCGTGCCCGTTGGGAACGCGGATCAGCACCTGGTGCTCGTATCCGCCGCCCAGCGCTTCGCGGTAACCGTTCAGCGTCTTTTCAAACTCCGCCGCCCGCACGCAGCGCAGCGCGTCCTCCGTGTAGTAATCGTGCACCCCCGCCTGAATGCTGAAGGGCAGGTTCGCCAGATTCCGCAGGCTGACGCCGTTGGGATGTCCGGAGGACATGTTGGCCGCCGCGAACCGGTCCGCCATCCGGGGCGCGATCTGGTAGACCCCGTCCCCGCCGGCGGAAAAGCCCAGCAGGTACACCCGGTTCGGGTCCGCGCCGTACAGCAGGATCATGGCCCGGATCAGCCGGTCGTACAGCGGATAGGATTCGGGCCGGAAATGCAGGTCCCAGGTATCGGTGATGCCGCGGACGGCGACATAAATCCCGTTCTTCACGTCCTGCCTGTAATAATCGAACATGATGGTCCACTGCTGATCGTTGTCTTCCGCGGGACCGCCTCCGCCGCCGTGCAGGGCAATGTACAGCGGATAGCCGCCTTCCCCCGGCTCTCCCCGGATCCCCATCATGAAGCGCATGGACACGCCGCCGTGGGTCAGGGTGTAGACGGTCAGCTCCGGGATCTCCACCTCATACTCCTCATACGGGTAGAGATACTCCTTCCGGATCTCCTTTTCCAGCTCCGCGGCGGCTTCCTGATCCCGGAAGTAAGCGTTCGCCGCGTCCTCCGCCATTTTCAGCGTCTCCTCCCGCGTCTTCGGCTCCAGCTCCCCGTTGATCTGAAGAGCGGTTTCCGCCCCCGCCGGCGCCGCTGCCGCCAGCATCAGCATCACCGCCAGAAACCCTCCGAAAACCCGACGTTTCATTTTTTATTTTTCTCCTTTTTCATTCTCCGCACGGCCCGGGAAGCCGTCAGGGCTTTTCCAGCGGAGTGATTTCCAGCTCCGGGAAAACTTTCCGCAGGGCGTCGGCGCTTCCGGACTGTTCCCGGTCCAGGAAGACAAACATGCCGCTCGCGCCGTGGTATCCGAAGGAAACAAGAACCGGGGTGCCCTTCTCAAAGACGTAGAGATACTGCAGGGATTCCTCCGGCTCCAGTTCCGTCCGGACGGCGGCGGTCGCGGCGCTGGCGAAGGCAATCTGAGGTATGCCGGCCTTGCTGTTCTGCATCGCGCAGAACGTCTGGACATTCAGCCGCTTCAGGAGCTGCTCCCGCAGGGCTTCCGGCAGGCTGCCGTACAATTCCCTGTCGTCCGCGTCCATGACGCTCTCCAGGAGCGCTTCCTTGTCCCCGATCCGCAGGGAATAGACGGCGGTTGGCGCGCCGTAATCGTCCGCGGCGGCGGTCTGCCCGAAGTCCGCCGTCTCACTGTTTCCGATCAGGATCATCAGGAAGTCCCTGTTTCCGGCGATTTCGCCCATCAGCTTCGCGGTTTCAATCCCCGCTTCATAATAACCCGGCGCCGCCTGTTCGCACAGCGCGGGCGCCGCCAGCAGCAGCGCCAGCAGCAGCGCCGGCAGGATTCTCTTCAGCATCTTCATGTTCCTCTCTTCTTTCCTTTGGCTATATGAAACTGATTCGCCGTTCCGGCGCGCATTCCTGCCTTTCCGCTTCCGTCCGCCGGGCGCCTGTCTGCTGCCGTTCCGGGTTTTGCTGCGTATAAAAAGGTGAACCGCTTACGGTTGCAGCGGAACGGTTTCATCCGATGAATGAATGAACGGAACGGAACAGCACTGAAAAAATCTGATCGGAACGCGGATACAGATTCACAAAACCCGGCGGGAAAATCCGCCGGGTTTGCTTTGTCCGGGCATACGCTTTCCGCCTTACAGCTCCAGCACCGCCGCGCCGTAGGGCGGCAGGGTGAAGGCTCCGTCCGCGGTTTCGCCCGTGAGCAGATTCTTCATGGGACGGAGGGTTCTGATCTCCGCCGGGGTCTTCAGGTAGTTCAGGATGAAAGCGTACTGCCTGTTTCCGTCTCCCCGGACAGCCAGTTCGCAGCTTTCTGGGATCTCCAGCGCGTCGCCGTACGGGTTGGCGGCGCCGAGCTTTTCGAGGAACGTCCGGGCCGCGGCCTCCGTGAAGGCGGTTCCGTAATAGTAGGCTTTGCCTTTTCCGGTCGCGCGCGATACCAGCGCTCCGCTGCCGGCGTAGTAGTCCGAGGTGTAGACCGCCTCGCGCGTGCCGCCCTCCCCGGGCTCCACCAGGTCCGTGAAGACAGCCGCCTCCAGCGTGTCGTCCCCCCACCGGACGGTAACGGTGCCGGCGTCCGGCGCGATGAAGGAGTATTCCGGGATGTCCGCGCCCGTCAGCTCCGCCAGCAGACCCGGGAGCTTATCCATGACGCACCGGCCGTTGCTGTTCTTGTACGCGGTGCGGCAGCCGAAGACCGCTGTTCCGCCCGCGGAGACATACTGCTTCAGGAGCTCCGCCCGCTCAGGGGTCATGATGCTCAGGTGGGGGCAGAAAATGACCTTGTACTGCTTCAGCTGCTCCGGCGTTGCGTGATCCAGGTATACGTAATCCAGAGGCGTGTGGGTCCGCTGGGCGGCGGAGAAAATGGCCATCTCGCTGGCCCAGGCCACGCGGCCGTGCCATTTGTCCAGCTCCGAATCCCACTCGTTGTCATAGTCCTTGGCGACGGCGACGCGGGCGGTGTAGGGCTTGCCGGCCACCGGCGAGAGCTTCGCCAGCTTTTCGCGGACTTCCCGCACCTCGGCGATGCGCCGGTTCTCCCGGCCGGAATAGTCCAGGATGCCGTGCCAGTAGATTTCCGTGCCCATGACGGCGGTGCGCCAGCGGAAATAGCTGATAAAATCCGCGCCGTGAGCGACGGACTGCAGCGTCCACAGCGTCAGCTGGCCCGGCCGCGGGGTCGGCGCCTCCATGCGGGTGTTCCACCCGTTGGCGCCGGACTGCTGCTCCATGATGCCGAAGACGGGACAGACGGAGCGCACCTCCGTCAGGTTGCGGCTCCAGCGCCGGTCCCGCAGGTCCCGGTCGTCCGGATTGTAGCCGTCCAGGCAGTAGGCGAAGTTCGGGTAGGAGTCGTAGGTGTAGAAGTCCAGGCTTTCCGCGGTCATCTGATGGTTGTCCAGCCTGCCGAACATGCCGTTGGTGGTGATGAAATCCCCGGGCTTCAGGTACCGGCGGAGGATATCCGCCTGCAGCCTGCAGAACCCGCGGGCGCTGTCGGAGACAAACCGCGAATAGTCCAGCACCTCGTGGGGATTGGTGGAATCGCTGATGGTCTTGCGCGGCACGTGCACCTCGTTCCAGTTGGTGTAGGTCTGGTTCCAGAAGACCGTTCCCCAGGCTTCGTTCAGCGCCTCCAGGGTGCCGTACTTCCCTTTCAGGAAAATCCGGAAGGCGGCGCTGTCCGCCTCGGAATGGAATTCGTTGGTTTCGCAGTTCAGTTCGTTGTCGATCTGCCAGCCGATGATGCACTTCCGCGGGCCGTAGTGCTCGCCCAGCTTGTTGACGATGCGCTCGGTGAGATAACGATACACCGGCGCGTTGTAGTTGTAGTGTCTGCGCGCGCCGTGGCGATAGGTGTTGCCCTCAATATCCACGTTCAGGACCTCGGGGTATTTTTCCGTCAGCCAGGCCGGCGGCGTCGCGGTGGGCGTACCGAAGATGACCTTCATGCCCGTTTCCTCGCACAGGTCCAGGAACCGGTCGAAGAAGTCAAAGGTGAAAACGCCTTCCTCCGGCTCGGTTTTGTTCCAGGCGAATTCCGCGATACGGATCACCTCGATGCCGGTGTCCAGCATGCGGAGCAGGTCCTCCTTCCACATGCTTTCTGGCCAGTGCTCCGGGTAATAGCAGGTGCCGAGCACCATCCGCTGACCGTTCAGAATCGTTTTTTCCATAGATACCTCCGGGCGGTTCCGGCCGGATTCGGCGCGCGGTTTCCCGCGCGCCGGCCGTTATCCCGCTGAATATATATTTATTCAGATCTTTGCTTATTCCTTCACGGCGCCGGCAATACAAAAAGATGTGGTCGCATGACCACATCCCGCCGGGAAAATGAAAAGCGGGGAGACGCGCTGCCGCGTCTCCCCTTCCTGTTCCGTCTGCAAGTTTCCTTCGGTTACGCTTCCGGCTTTTCCCCGGAATCTTCCGCGGCCCTCCCGTCCGCTGTTCGCAAAGGGCACGGTCTTCCTTTGACGGAGTGCTCCGTGTATGGTATATTGGAAGCAGCGATACAAAAGAACAGAGCCGGGACGGCCGCGGCCGCATTCCCGGCAGCTCACGCGGATGATTGATCGGAAAGCGAGGACAGTCAGATGGATAAGCGAACCCGTGTTTTCAACGCAATGGACAAAAAACCCGTTGATCATGTTCCGGTCGGATTCTGGCACCATTTCGAAGGAGCGCAGGCGACAGGCGAACCCTGCGTGCAGGCCCATATCGACTATGTGCGCGGCTGCGACCTGGATATGGTCAAGGTGATGAGCGACAGCTATTTCGCGTACCCGGTCCCGGACACCATCCGCGAGGCGAAGGACTGGTGGGAACTGCAGCCGCTGGGAAAGGATCATCCCTTCCTCCGGGACCAGGTGGAGCGCGCCTGCCGCATCGTGGCTGAGATCGGCGGCGAGATGCCGGTTTTCTACAACGTCTTCGCCCCGTTTTCCTCCATCCGTTTCGGTGCGGGGGAAGACCGGATCATGAGCGATCTCCGCCGGGACAGGCAGGCTGTCCTGCACGCCCTGGATATCGTCGCCCGGGACAACGCGGAGCTCACGGAAATGCTCATCCGCGAAGCCGGATGCGACGGAATCTACTACTGCGTGCAGGCCGGCGAAGCCAACCGCTTCTCCCCCGCCGAATACAGGGAGCTGGTCATGCCCAGCGATCTGTACGTGCTGGAGCACGCCAACCGCTGCAGCTCCTACAACATCCTGCACTGCTGCAGCTGGGCGGGCGACAGGAACCGGCTGGAGCTGTGGAAGGATTATCCGGCCAAATGCGTCAACTGGGGCGTGTATGTTGAGGAGCTTTCCCTGCCGGACGGGCGGTATTTCTTCGGCGACAGGGCGTGCCTGGGCGGCTTTGAGAGCCTGCACCGGGAGGGAATGACCCACAAGGGGCTGCTGCACAACGGTACGGAGCAGGAGATCCGGGCCTTCACCCGGGACCTGATCCTGACCTTCGGAAAGCGCGGCCTCATTCTGGGCGCGGACTGCACCCTGAACGAGCATATTGAAAATGAGCGGATCCGCTGGGTTACGGAAACCGCCCATTCGATCTGATATTGTTCCGCTTCCTTCCGGATTACGGATTCTCCCCTTTTCCCCGCAGCTCGCTGAGCGCCGCGGAGCCGATGATCAGCACAGCCCCGGCAATCCCCGCCGCGCTCAGGTTTTCCCGCAGCAGGATTGCCGAGAAAAGCAGGGCCGACACCGGGTCGATATAACTGAAAATGGCGATGGACTGGGCCTGCAGCCCGTCCATGCTGCCGAAATAAAGCACATACGCGATGCCTGTATGAATGATTCCCACCGCCAGCAGCAGCGCAGCCGTCCGCGCGTCCGGCGCGGCCGGGCCGAAGCCGCCGGTCAGCAGCAGGTACGGAATCATCACAAGGCCGGCGGAGAGCAGCTGGACCGTCGTTTTCCGGTACGGTTCGATCCCGCCGGTCTTTTTGTTCATAATCACCACGCAGGAATACAGCACCGCCGCGCCCAGGCCCAGCAGCACGCCCCGCAGGTCCCCCGCGCCACGGTTCTCCTCCAGCACGCCGGATACCAGCACCATCCCGATGACGGCCGCCGTCGCGCACAGTCCCTTTTTCAGGGTCAGCTTTTCCCGGAAAAGGGCCGGGGAAAGCAGCATCACAATCGTCGGTTCCATGTAGTAGCACAGCGTCGCGACGCCCACCGTCGTATAGTTATAAGCCTCAAAGAGCAGGATCCAGTTGAAGCCCATCACGGCGCCGGTCACGGCGAGCTTCGCCGCCGTCCTTCCGGACAGCCGGCCGCTTTCCTGGCCGGTCCGCCTGCCGCGCAGCCGGGCGTACCCCATCACCAGCAGGCCGCCCAGCAGCCCCCGGCTCATTGCCAGAAAAGCGGAGGAAACGGGAATATACCTGCGGAAGACGCCGATCGTGCCGAAAATAAGCATCGCGGAAATAAACATCGCCATGGATCTGCGATCGTTGCGCTGCACGGTCTGCTCACCTCCCGCCGGATGATTCCGCCGGACGCACGGCGTCTCATTCCTTCAGAAAATCATCCAGGCAATCGCCGATCACCTGATCCGTCTCCTCCCGCGGCACGCTGAACTGATACAGGGTGTCCGGCATGGCTTTAAAGGCCGTTTCCCGGGCGGTGCTTTCGTTTTCCCAGACGGCTTCGTCATATTTCTTCAGTTCGTCATCCAGTACCGTCAGAAACAGGGGCATGCGGAACAGTTTGACATACCCGATCACCCGCTGATTCCCGGCCACAGCCTCCAGAAACTGTTTTCTTCCCTTTGCGCTCATATTGCTCCCCGCCTTCCCTTTCCGTATTCCCTTTCCAATTTAATCAGATTCTAACTTGAAAACCGCGTCCGTGTCAATCTTTCTTCCGGCCCGGGTGCTGGACGAGAACGACATGCCGGCGATCCTCAGGGCAAGCGTTTAATCAGCGCATCAGCCGCCCGCGTCCGAAAACACGGTGAACGGGCGCGGGTCGTTTCCGTCCGGAAGCACTTCATAGCTGTCCAGATACAGCCCTTTCACGTGGCGGGCCCACAGTCCGAAGGCCGGCGCGCAGCCGGTCCCGTCGATCATATGCGCGTCCGGGTATACGCCGCGCATCTCACCGAAATCCGAATCCTTCAGCACCGGTCCGGCAGAAGCTTTCTGCCGGATTTTTATATTCCGGAAAGCGATGTCCTCGATCGGTTTTTCAGGGATGCCCAGCATGTAGGATCCCCGCGGGCCGTTTTCCTCCCCGGCAATATCGCTGAAAAGGACGCGCCGCAGCGTTCCGGGCCCGGGCGCCGGATCGCCGGGCTTTACCCTGCCCCGGTTCTCCAGCCGCAGGAAAAACGGGCTCCAGGCCCTGGTGATATAAATATCCCGGAGCAGAAAATCCTCCAGGGTCCCTCCGTCCGCCATTTCAAGGGAAATGCCGCTGTCCGCGCAGGCGTGCTTCAGCCCGGACGGATCCTCCGCCAGCCCGCCGATCCGGCAGTGGCGGATCAGCACCTGCCGGAAATCCCCCTGCGTATCCGTTCCGACCTTCACGGCGTTGCAGGCCGAATAGAAGTCGCAGTCCTCCACCAGCACCCGCCGGAGCTCCCGCTGGCCGGCTCCCTTGAAGCACAGCGCGTCGTCCCCGCTGCTGACCCGGCAGTGCCGGATCACCACATCGCGGCACCCGTCGATATCCATTCCGTCATTGTTATAGTTCGCGTGGTTCCGTACGGTGATCCCCTCGATGAGCAGGCTCCCGCAATTCAGATAGTTCTGCATCCAGCACGCGGCGTTTTTCATGGTCAGGTTCGCGATATGCACGCGGCGGCAGTCGATCATCCGGATCAGGAACGGGCGCCCGGGGGTTCCCTGGGCGGTTTCCTCCCCCGGAAAATTCGCCGGGCTGCCCTGTCCGTCCAGCACGCCGCCGCCCCGCAGGCAGATGTTTTCGCAGCCTTCCGCGAAAATCAGCGACTGGTGCATGCCCATGCTGGTATCCTGCACCGTCAGCCGCTTCGCGCGGTGTTCGGGATAGTCCGCGAGATCCGTGCTGCCCAGCAGTTCGGACCCGGCGCGGACCTCCAGGCATACACCGGAGCGCATCACAATCGTTCCGCTGACATACCGCCCGCCGTCCAGGCGGACGATGCCGCCGCGCTCCGCCGCCGCGTCCACCGCCCGCTGAATGGCGGACGTCGCCTTTTCCCCGGGCATCAGGCCGAATTCCTCCGGCGTGAACACCGTCTCCGGCCCGCTCCAGCCCCGGGCCTCCCGGGACAGCTCCTCCGCCATGGCTTCCAGGTCTTTCTCCGGTTCCGCGAACCAGGGAGACCGGGATCCTTCCCGCGCTCCGCTCATACCGTTTTCTCCCCGCTTTCTATGGAAACCGTCCGGAGGATGTTTCCGTTTTCATCGGTCACCACACGGATTCCGCAGTCCCATGTGCCGGCCGTTTTCCCGTCGATCCTGATTTCGGCCCGCCGGCCTCTGTTCCGGATCCCCCAGCGGCGGCCGTAAAAGACCGCTTCATATTCACAGGGCTTTCCGCTTCCGAGGCTGAACCACACATTCCCCAGATGCGGGTGAATCCCGTAATGATGCGCGATGTATTCCAGGCAGGCCAGCATCGTCGGGCCGTAGGCGTCCTGGACCGGCTCCCCGCCGCCGTCCTTCACCGGCTGATGGGTCGCGGCGTGCACCAGGGACGGGTTCCCGGTGAAGGGATCAAACTGCTGGGTGAACCGCAGACCTCCGTCGTAAACGGCGCCGATCAGCTTCTCTCCCAGCATTGTCACAATCCGGTCGTACCCGTAGCGCTCCAGGGCCAGGATGGCCCGCTGGTAGGTCAGCCCCTCCGGCTGTCCGCTCCAGTTGTTTTCCGGGGCGTTGCGGAAGGCGGGATCGTTTGCCGCGACGCTCGGAAGCGGGAAGGGCGTCATGAATTCCGCCGGGTTCAGCAGATGCTCCTTCACAAACCGGTCCGCCATGTCCTGAGACACCGCGCCCCAGTACATGCACCGCAGGGTATTGTGGCAGAGGATGTCCACCGGGTTCCCCCTGCGGTCCCGATCAAACAGCGCCCCGCGCCGGCTGTTCCACAGCCCTTTCCGCAGCGCCGCGGCCGCGTCCTCCGCTTTCGCCTGCCATTCGTCCGCTTCCGGATCCCCCTGGATCCTGCAGATTTCCGCCACCGTCCGCCGGCTCGCTATGCTCCAGGATGTCACATCCATGCTGGCCATGGGAACCACCTGATATCCCTCCGGCGGCGTGTCCGCCTCCCACCAGCAGGGAGCGTCCCCGTAGCGCACCGCCAGGTCCTCCCCCGTGTCATATACGCAGAAGGAGGAGAGCAGCCCGTCCCCGGTAAGGCCGCGCGTCCGCCGCAGGCACCCGTCAAAGCGGATAAGCGTTTCCTTCAGCTGTTCCAGATAGTCCGGATCCCTTCCGGTTAAATAGTACAGGTTCAGCGCCGGAAAGGGAAAGCAGAACCCCTGGTATTTGTTGAACTGCGGCTCCACCCTGCCGCCGGTATACTGAATGGATCCCGGCAGGCGCCCGTCCTCCCGCTGATGGCGCATAAACAGCAGGCAGTTGTTCAGCGCGGCTTCCGGATTCCGGAGCGCGTACATTTCCCCGCCCATCGGCTGCGTTTCCAGCCAGATTTTTTCATATCCGCCGCCTTCCACCAGGACGGTGTCATTGCCGAACCGCTTCAGGTTCAGAAGGCATTTTTCCTCCGCGGCGTCATAGACGCGCTGCATTTTTTCGTCCTCCGTGCGGAAGGACACGCTTGTTTCGGGAAGCATCTTTCATCCTCCGGGTTCCGTTTTCTTTCAGTTTCCGGTCTGAAAATTCTATCATCCGGAGCGGTTTTTTCATAGGCGCAAAATTTTCGCCTATTTTTGCCTGCGGCGAAACGCAAGGAAAATCAACGGTGCGCAAAATTTTCGCTTCTTCCTTTTTCCGGACGTGCCGCCGATAATGAAACCGAAAAGCAGCCGTGCGAAAAATCAACTGAACAGCCAAAGGAGGTCACCGGATGAGTACTTATACCTCTGCCGCCCCGCGCCGGACCGGCCTAAAGCGCCGGATGGCGCTGGCCGTGAGGAGGGACTGGCAGCTGTGGGTTCTGCTTCTTCCCGCCCTGGCTTTCTTTATTGTCTTCTGCTATTTCCCCATGTACGGGGTGCAGATCGCCTTCCGGGACTACAAGGCCGCCTTCGGGATCACCGGCAGCAAGTGGGTGGGCCTGAAGTACTTCGAGAAATTCTTTTCCAGCTACTACTGCGGAAGAATGTTCCTGAACACCTTCCTCCTGAACGCCTTCGGCCTTCTCTTCGGGTTCCCGGTCCCGATCCTCCTGGCCATCATGCTCAACCAGCTGAACCGGAAGCGCTTCAAGGGCTTTGCCCAGACCGCGATCTATGTGCCGCACTTTATTTCCACCGTCGTGCTGGCCGGAATGATCTACCTTTTCTTCTCCCCCACCAACGGGATCGTCAATCACCTGATTACGGCCGCCGGCGGGAAAAGCATCTACTTTATCATGGAGCCGGACTGGTTCCGCCCGCTCTTCATCGGGTCGGAGATCTGGCAGAACGCGGGCTGGAACACCATCCTGTACATCGCGACGCTGACCAGCATTGATCCCCAGCTTTACGAAGCGGCCACCATCGACGGCGCGACCCGGTGGGACAAGATCAGACACATCGATATTCCCCACCTGGTTCCCATCGCGGTCATGATGCTGATCCTCAACTGCGGGTCCCTGCTTTCCTCCAACACGGACAAGGCGCTGCTCCTGCAGACCAGCGGCAACATGGCCACCTCGGATATCCTGGGCGTCTATGTGTACAACGTGGGCATTGCCGCCTCCAAGGCGCAGTATTCCTACGCTTCGGCAATCGGCCTGTGCCTGAATGTCATCAATTTTGCCATCATCATGCTGGTGAACGCCGTTTCCCGCAGGATGAGCGACATCAGCCTGTTCTGAGAGGAGATGAAGCCCTGTGACCGCCATCGCAGCAAAGCGGCGCAACCGTGTCCGGGAAACCGGAAAGGACCGGGTGTTCAACGCCGTCAATATCGTTTTCTGGATCCTTGTGCTGTTCATCGTCCTGTATCCCCTCTGGCTGATTCTCATCGCTTCCGTATCCGACCCGGACGCGGTGCTGGAGGCAAAGGTCCTGCTGCTGCCGGTGGATTTCTCCCTGATGGGATATGAAGCCGTTTTCCAGTATAAGGAGCTGTGGGGAAGCTATCTGAACTCCATTCTCTACACCGTGGCCGGATCCGCCCTGAGCGTGATCGTCACGCTGGCGGCGGCCTATTCCCTCTCCCGGAAATTCGGCGGGAAAAAGCTCGTGAACCTGGCCATTACCTTCACCATGTTCTTCTCCGGCGGCCTGATCCCGATCTTCCTGAACATCCGGGATCTGGGGCTGTACAACACCCGCGCCGTAATGATCCTGATGAACCTGGTTTCCGTCTGGAACCTGATGGTGGCCCGGACATACATCCAGACCAGCATTCCCAACGATCTCTACGAAGCGGCGGTCATCGACGGCGCGGATCACTTCACCTATTTCTTCCGGTGCGTCCTTCCCCTGTCCGGCACCATCGTGGCCGTGCTCGCGGTTTACTACGGCGTCGCCCGCTGGAATGACTACTTTACCGGGCTTGTCATGCTGAGGGACCGCAGCCTGTATCCGCTGCAGCTCGTTCTGCGGGAGATTCTGGCGTCCCTTACCTCGACCGGTTCCTCCGACACCTTCTTCGCGGCCTACGCCGACAACCTGGGCGGCCTGCAGGAAGCGCTCCGGAAGGCCGAGGTCGCCAAATACTGCTGCATCGTGGTTTCCACCGTGCCCGCGGTGCTCCTGTATGTCTTCATGCAGAAGTACTTCGTCAAGGGCGTCATGATCGGGTCGCTGAAAGGATGAAATTAAGGGCCGCGCGCCCTGAAATAAAAAAAGGAGGGTATCCCCATGAAGAAACTCATTTCCCTGCTGCTGGCATGCTGCATGCTGCTCAGCCTGAGCGCCGCCTTCGCCGAGGACAAGGTGGAGCTGACCGCTTTCCAGTACGCTCTGGAAAACCAGAACACCGATTTCAACGGCCTCTGGTTCTTCGACGAAGTCGTGGAGCCGAAGACCAACACCCATGTCACCTTCCAGATGGTGAAGGACGCTGACTGGGCCACCAACTCCAACCTCATGTTCGCCGTGCCGGAACAGATGCCCGACATGATTATCCGCCACGCGGTGGATGTCGAGGAATACGGCGTGAGCCAGGGTCTCCTGCTTCCGCTGGACGAGTACCTCACCGAGGAAATCATGCCCAATTACGTCAGCCGCCTGCACATCAACAACGCCGGCGACTCCATCCCCGCCAGCGACGGAAAAACCTACTACATCGGCTTCCTCATGGCGCAGAACGTGAACCACACCGGAACCTGGTACGTGAATCAGAAGGAACTGGACAAGCTGGGCAAGGCCGTTCCGGCCACCATCGGCGAAGTGACCGAGCTGCTCCGCGCCATGAAGGCCGACGGCATCAAGTGGCCCTTCTCCGCGTCCTACACCCAGTTCGGACCGGAAACCATCTGGAATCAGTTCGCTTCCTTCGGCGTGCCGGAAAATACCTACTACTACTTCATCGACGCGGACAACAAGGTCCAGTTCACCTGCGCGCAGGACGGCTGGCGCGCCTGCGTTGAATGGCTGCATCAGCTGTACGAGGAGGAGCTCATGGATCCGGAATCCCTGACCCAGGACTCCAACCTCTGGGCCAACAAGGTCAACGACGGCGAGGTCGGCTACTTCTGCTACCTGCGGCTGATCAACACGGCCATCAAGGCGGAGAACGTGGAGAATTTCAAATCCATCCTGCCTCCCGCCGCGGACGGCTTCAAGCCCTGCGTCTCCCAGATCCTGGAAGTACCGGAAGCCGGAGCCTACCTGACATCAAACTGCAAGGATCCCGTGGCGGCCCTGAAGTGGATCGACGCCCAGCTGGAGACCGAAACCATGATGGTTTCCCTGAACGGCAAAGTCGGCGAGCAGATTGTGCTGAATGACGAAGGAAAGTACGAAGTCATCGATATCCCCGCGGACAACGGACTGTACCAGTTCGTGCCGGTAACCATGGGCCAGTTCTTCGCCCCCGGCGATTACTACACCTCCATCTACCAGATGGCTCCGCACCGCGTCGAACGGTACGAGGACAGCAAGTGGTACGCCGAAGCCGGCGTGCTGGAGCCGAAGAGCTTCCAGTACCTGCGCGACCTGAGCAAGATGAGCAATGACGACGCCACCGAAGCCGCCGATATCTACACCGAGCTGCAGAAGCTGGTGGAGGAATCCTTCGCCGACTTCGTCCGCAACGGCGTGACGGATGAGAAATGGAACAACTTCCTCGAACAGGCAAAGGCGATCGGCTGCGAGCGCTACATCGAGCTGTACCAGACCGCCTATGACGCCTATCTGGCCAAGTAATATTCTTGAACGCCGCGGCCCGAAATGCTAAAATAACGGCATGGAAGGCCGCCGGGCATCGCCGAAGGGTTCGCACCGCCGGCGATGCCCTTTTGCCGTATTATAAAGGAGCTTATATGAAGCGTATTTTCCGGCTGGCCTGCGCGCTGGCGCTCGTTGTTCCGCTTCTTTCCGGCTGCGCCCGGGAGGCTGAAAAGGAAGCGGCCGCTCCCCCCGCGGCGCTGACCGCGCTGCAGTATGAAATTGACAATATCGCCGTGGATTTCAACAGCCTGTGGTATTATCAGCAGATTGAGCGGCAGACCGGCGTACATGTGGATTTTACCGAGATCAAGGACTCGGAATGGAGCAGCTCCGTCAGCCTCGCCTTTGCCCGGGGGAAAATGCCGGATATGATCCTGCGCGGTTCGCTGGACGTGGAGGAGTACGGCGTGTCCCGGCACCTTCTGGTTCCGCTGGATGAGTATATGGCGAAGGGATACCTGCCGAATTACACGGAACGGATGGACCGGGCCGGTCTCCGGGAGCAGCTCACCGCGTCCGACGGGCATATTTACCAGCTCGGATTCCTGATTTCCCAGGATGTGAATACAAACGGCCACTTCTTTATCAACCGGACCTGGCTGGACCGCCTGGGCCTGAAGGTTCCGGAGACGGTGGACGAGCTGACGGAGGTGCTCCGCCGCTTCCGGAAGGAGGATTTCAACGGAAACGGCGTGCAGGACGAGATCCCGCTGGAGTTTACCTTTGACGACAACACGACCGGCGTTTACAATCTCTTCTCCTTCTTCGGCCTTCCGCTGAACGAGAACTACGTGTATGCCGACCGGGCGGGGAAAGTCCATTTCGCCCCGGAGGAGGAGCCCTTCTTTGAGACGCTTTCCTGGCTCCATCAGCTGTACCTGGAGGGATTGCTGGATATCGATTTCATCAGCCAGGGCAGTACCATCTGGGCTGAAAAAGTCAATGAGGGCAACACCGGAATGTTCAGCTACTGGCGGTTGCAGAATACCGCGCTGAATCCCGGGATCGCCGCGAATTACGAAATCATGCTGCCCGTTCACGCCGAAGGCCGGCAGGCCTGCCTTCCCCGGAATATGGACATCATTGAGTTCGGCGCGGCGCTGACTGCGGACAACCGGGATATTGAAAGCTCCCTCCGCTGGCTGGACGCCCAGTTTGAGACGGAAAATATGCTGATCTCGCAGAACGGCGCCGTGGGCGACACCCTGGTCCGGCGGGAGGACGGCCTGTACGAGGTGAAATACGTCCCGCCGGACAATGAGCTGTACCAGTCGGTCCCCGTGATCTGCGGGCAGTTCTTCGCGCCGGCGGAGTATTACGCCTCCGTCTACGTCCCGGCGGTCCACCGTCAGGAGAAAGCCGCCTACTGCAGGCTGTATGAGGACGCGAAGGTCCTGGAGCCGGTTTCCTCCAAGCTGCTGACAACGGTAGCGCCCAAAACGACGGCGCAGTCCTCCGCGGCGCAGCGGCTGAAAGCAAAACTGAAATCCGCGGTGGACGCAGCGATTGTTTCGATGGTCACACAGGGCGTAACGGACGAAGCCCGCGAGGCCTTCGCGCGGCAGCTGCGGGAAAGCGGAAGCGAAGAGTATATCCGGGTTTACCAACAGGTTTACGACCATTGGCGGGAGGAGAAATAAGGCGTGTTCAGAAAGAGCAGAACGACTGTTTTTATCCGGTATGCGCTGTCCTATCTTGCCGTAGTGCTGCTGCTGTTTTTCAGCATCACCGGATATCTGTACGCGTCGATGAGCGGAAGGGCGCGGGAAGAATATATCCGGAATCAGATCAACCGCCTCTCCCGGATTGCCGGCCAGCACGAAAACTATATTTCCGCCATGCTGAACTCGGCGGAGGAAATCGGCCTCAGCCCGCACATCGAGCCCTTCCGGTATGACGAGGAGCCGTGGAAGGCCTATGACCTTCAGCTGCAGCTGGTTCCCTACACCGCGACGAACAGCACCTTCTGCGACCAGGTTTATCTGCATTTCTTCGGCGACAACCGGGTTTATTCCTCGTCCTCCTCCATGTCGCTCGAACTGTTCGCGCGGATGATGCGGTATGAGTTTATCCCGATGGAGCGCCTGACCGCGCTGATTGACAGCGTGGAGCGCCTGACCATTCTTCCCTCCCAGCAGGTGTCCTCGACGCTGGTGGATTCCTCCCGCGTCGTCACCTTTCTGGTGCCCCTCGGCTCCAATCCGGGTTCCCGGAAGGGCGCCCTGCTTTTCCTGATCAAGGACAGCGTCTATCAGTCCCTGTTCTCCGACGCGATCGGCGGGCATGTGAATACGTATATCCACCAGGACGGTCTGCTGCTTTCCTCCGCGGAGGAAATGCCGGTGGACCGGGAGCAGGTGCTGCCCTCCCAGGAAGCGGACTCCAGGATCTTTCACTGGGAGGGCGAGGACTGGACGCAGGTTTCGCTGCCGGTCCGGAACTGGGGCCTTTCCTACAGCGCGGTGATGCGCAACGCGGATATCACTTCCGCGGTTTTCAGGCAGATTTACAGCAATCTGGCCATTCTCCCCGTTTTTATGGTGCTGTCCCTCCTGCCGGCGCTGTGGATGGCGCGGCGGCACGCGAAGCCGATCCGGGAAATCTCCGGCCTGCTCGCCGGGGATGAGCCGGAGCAGCGGGACGAGCTGCAGCAGATTTCAACCGGCATCCACCAGCTGACAACCCGCAATCTTGAGCTGTCCTCCCGCCTGGAGCAGGCGCTTCCCGTGCAGCGGCACGATTTTGTGTTCCGGTTCGTAAAAGGCCACTTTGAGAGCAGGCAGGAGGCGGTCGCCGCCGGAAACGCCGTCGGCCTGGAAATTGACAAACCCCGGTACGCGGTGATTCTCTGCAGCCGGGCCGGCGGGAACGAGCATCCGGCCGACCTGAGGCAGCCGCCGTTCGTCCGGATGAACGGCTGCTCGGGCGCCGGCGTTGAGCTGGTCGCGCTGAAGGCAAACCTCTATCTCGTTTTTTCGGACCACGAGGAAACGCTTTTCGCCATGGCGGAACAGCTCCGGCAGATCAGAATAGCGGATGACGACCGGTGCGTGACAGCGGTCTCCCGCGCCCACGAGGATTTCCGCGAAGCTCCGGAGGCTTATCTGGAAGCCGCGGCCGCCTATGAAAACCGGTTCGTCATGGGCAATCAGAAGGTGCTGCAGTACAGCGATATCTCCTCCAACCTGGCGGAAATCCTTCCCCAGGCGCGGAAGATCACGACCTCCATCAGCCAGGCGCTGACGCTCGGAAACAGGGATGTGCTGGACAAGCGGATTGACGAGCTGCTGCGTTTCCTGAAAAACACGAATATGTCGCCCTTCGCTTTCCGGATGATTTACAGCGATGTGATCAATTCCCTGATGCATACGCACACCGGCGCGCTTTCCGGAAGGGAATCCGTAATGGATTTCTACAACATTTTCTCCCTGTCGTCCTGCCAGACCATTGACGACCTGGACGATCTGCTGCGCCGGCTGTGCGATTACCTGCTCAGCGGGAGCGGCGGGGAGGAAGCGCCTGTTTCCGCCGGGGAGGAGGATGAGATCAGCCAGGTGATCCATTATATGAAGGAGCATTTCAGCGATCCCGAAATCTCCATGACGGCGCTCGCGGATTCCTTTGACCTGTCCACGACGCGCTTCAGCCTCTCCTTCAAGGAGAAGGCCGGGATGTCCCCGCTGGATTACCTGACGCTGCTGCGGGTTGAAAAGGCAAAGGAGCTCCTGGCCTCCACGAACCTGACCATCCAGGAGATCAGCGTACAGGTCGGCTATTATGACTCCGGGTCCTTTATCCGCAGGTTCAAGCAGGTTACCGGGGAAACGCCTCTTCAGTACCGCCGCGGCCGCGGCAATGACGCCGGAAAGGAGCAAGGGCATGAAAACAGATGAGATCAACATCCGGGACCCTTTTGTTCTCCTTCAGGGGGATACCTATTACCTTTACGGGACCCGCGGGGCCACCTGCTGGGGCCCCGCCACCGGTTTCGATGTCTATACGGGAACGGACCTGAAGAACTGGGAAGGCCCTGTTCCCTGCTTTGAAAACGACGGCACGTTCTGGGCGGACCGGAACTACTGGGCGCCGGAAGTGCATCCATGGCGGAACGCCTTCTGGATGTTCGCCAGCTTCAGGAGCGAAACCCGGCGCCGGGGAACCGCAATCCTGAAGGCGTCCTCCCCCGCCGGACCGTTTGTTCCGTGGTCCGACGGCCCCGTGACCCCCGCGGACTGGGAATGCCTGGACGGAACCTTCTATACGGACCTTCAGGGGAAGCCCTGGATGATCTTCTGCCATGAATGGGTGCAGGCCGGCGACGGAGAGGTGCTGGCCATGCCGCTGACGGAAGACCTGAAGGCTGCCGCCGGCGAACCCCGGCTCCTGTTCCGGGCGTCCGACGCGCCCTGGACAAAGGAGATGGCGCATTCCTCCGGCATCCGGGGCCGCGTCACGGACGGTCCGTTCCTCTGGCGCTGCGGGGACGGGCGGCTGCTGTGCCTGTGGTCCTCCTTCTCGGAAGACGGGTACACCCAGGGCCTGGCGGAATCCGACAGCGGAGAGATTACCGGGCATTTCAGGCAGCTTCCGCCGCTTTTCCGGAAGGACGGCGGGCACGGCATGCTTTTCCGGAACAGGGAGGGGCAGACCGTGCTGGCGCTTCACAGGCCGAACCGGCATCTGGAGGAGCATCCGGTGTTTATCCCCGCCGGGATCGGATAACGTCCGCGGCCCTGTGCGCAAAAAAAAACCTGCGGAATCATCCGCAGATTTTTTTGAAACGGAGGGACGGTCTTTTTCGTTTCACTCCTCCGTTTCAGTTTCTTCAATGATACTGTCAGTTCCGGTACTTTGCGAGTTCTTCTGCAAATTCACAGGATATTCCGCGATACCGTTTCCCGTCCGGCACGGACGGCATTTTGCGGACCCGGAACGATCTGAGGAAGAGGAGGTAAAATACAGCCGGGGGCAGGAAGCGATTCCTGCCCCCGGCTGTGCGTCGCTTGACAGGTGATGTATAATTCTGCTGACGCGAATGAAAGGAGATTCCGAAGATGAAAAAGGCCCTTTCCATGATCCTGGCACTTGCCCTGGCGGTGATCCTGTGTGTTTCCTGCAGCCGGAAAAATGAAGAAGCAAAAACTGAAACCACGGAAGGACTGGTAACCTATACGATTTATAACCGTACCGGTGAAACCGTCGACAAGCTGACGTTCACGGACAACCTCGGCAAATCCGTAATGACAGGGAGCAGTATTCCGGACGGGTCAGAATACGAATTCAGCATGACCGTCGTCCTGCAGAACGGCGCGCCTTCCCTGACGATGTCGTTCGAAACCAAAACCTCGCAGTACGGGGTGCAGGTGATGCAGAAGGATACACCCATTACCCTGCTTCCTGTTTCCGGCGACGGTGAACATGCCGTATTCTCCAAACCCCAGGAATAACCTGCCGCTGATACAGGATTCCCGGCCGCGGTTTCACATGAACCGCGGCTTTTTCAATAGGGTAGAGGGAGGGCGTTAACCCTCGCCCCTCCCATTGCACCGTACGTACCGGTCTGGTATACGGCGCTACATCGAAACATGGTTTCAAGTATT
>ONJM01000034.1 GCA_900318145.1 uncultured Eubacteriales bacterium | reverse complement strand
GCGACCTAGGCTCCAAGGCTGTGTACCGGCTGCCTGCTACGGCTTTTCCGGGTTTGGACTCTCACCGAACTGTATTACAAACGCCGAACTGGCGCACCCCCAAAACTATCCCTCCCTGAAGGGGCTCTCTGCAGGAAAACCGATTGTTCCCCGCATTGCTGTATGATAGTATCAGAATGAAAAAATATATCCGCATATTGTACAGGAGGGAACAAAATGATCCGTCGAAATGCATTGATCTTCTGCCTGGTTGCGGCGCTTTTCTGCCTGGTTGCTCTGACTGCCGCCGCGGACGGCGGCATACTCACACTGCCGTCCGACCTGACCGTCATTGAAGAGGAGGCGTTCCGCGGTGTGGTTTCCGCGGATAAGGTGATCGTGCCGGAAGGCGTAACCGCCATCGGCGCGGGAACATTTGAGGACGGCCGGTTTTCAGAGATCCTTCTGCCGTCCACGGTGACGGAAATCGGAGCCGGGGCATTCCGCAACTGCGGAAAGCCGACGGATCCGGTACGCTTCTACGTCATTCCGGACGGGATTGACTTTGGTGAGGAAGCTTTTGACAACTGCCGGGCAGATATTTATATCAACGGATCCCTTCTTCCGTATTATGAGTATACGCTGACGGAGGACAGCGCGGCCATTACCGGCATGTATGGGTTCGCTTCCCTTCAGGACGCGGTTGTACCCGGTACGATTGAAGGGAAACCGGTCTCTTCCATTAAAAGCACACTTACATGGGCAGTTCTTCCCAAAACGGTGACAGCCATCCGGAATTACGCTTTCGACGGATGCGGCCAGCTGGCGTCTGTTGAGCTTCCGGCCGGATTGACAGCGATCGGCAGCTGCTCGTTCCGGAATACCGGTCTGACTGCCGTTACGATCCCGGAAGGTGTTACATCGATCGGTTCGTCCGCTTTTGAATCTGATCAGCAGCTTGTTGCGGCGGTGCTGCCGGAAGGGCTGGAATCCATCGGCGAAAAGGCGTTCAACGACTGCTATGTCCTTGAACAGGTCAGCATTCCCTCCACGGTAACGGAAATCGGCAAATCAGCTTTCCGGTATAACAAGGCGCTCCGGGCTGTCACCATTCCCGCCGGTATTGCTTCCCTGCCAGCCGATGTTTTCGTCGGCTGTGAGCAGCTGGAAAGCGTGCAGCTTCCGGACGGGCTGACGGAGCTTGGAGAATATACTTTCAGCAGATGTACGAAACTGGCATCCGTCAATCTTCCCGGCGGTCTGACAGCAATCGGAAAAAGCTGTTTTGAGAACGCGTGCAGGACCTATACCGGAAATCCCGTATACGAGCTTCCGGAAAGCCTGGTGACGGTCGGCAGCAACGCGTTCTACAACTGCGGCGCGGGCCTGGCTGTTGTCCGCGGCGGCGGTGTGGAAGTTTTGATGAAAGAGTACGGATACGAGTTCACCTATCAGGACGGGAACGAGTTCCGGTACAAGTACTTCAGCACATCGTCCGGCGACGAAACCGTCTGGACACTGAAGCTGACCGGATATAAAGGCGAGGGCGGCGAAGTGGTGATTCCGGCCGGGCCGGCCGCGATCGCGGAGCGGGCGATGCTTGACAAAGATACTGTGACCTCTGTTGTGATTCCGGATGGTGTGGTCACCATCGAGCGCTGGGCCTTCGAGCAGTGTGACGGACTGACGGAGGCAGTGATGCCGGATACGGTGACGACTGTTCTGTCGGGCGCTTTCAAGTCCTGCCCGAAGCTGACGGACGTTACCTTTTCCGCAAACCTGACGAAGCTGGACGGAGACGTGTTCCAGAAGAGCTGCAAAGGGCAGGAGGGCGTCCATTACTATGATCTGCCGGACGGCCTGGCGGAATTCGACAGATATACTTTTGACAGCTGTGAGGCGGTGTTGTGCGTCCGGAGCGGGACAGACGCGGAAACGCAGATCCGGAACAACAATTACATCTTCACCTATTCCGATCCGGACAGGAAGGATTTCCGGTACAGGCAGGACGGACAGAAACTGACCCTGTGGGCGTATGCCGGCAGCAGCAGCCCGGTCATCCTGCCGGACGACTGCGAAGCGGTGCGGTATGCGGGCTTCAGCAGCCTGCAGGCAGGCGGTCTGGTCTGCACGCAGATGTCCGATACGGCAGCGGCGCTGAGTGCGGCGGAACTGAATTTTACCTTCCCGGGGCATGAAGATATCCGCTACCGCGTGATCGACGGTGTCCTGTACATCATGGGCTATGCGGGGACAGACACGGCGGTCACAATTCCGAAGGCTGCGGCATATGTCCAGGCCGGCGTGGATGAACAGATCCGCCAGGAAGCGTTCAGGAACAATACAGCCATTACAAAGGTTGTCATTCCGGAGGGCGTGACCCGAATCAACGGGCGGGCATTCTACGGCTGCACGCTCCTGACGGATATCACCCTTCCGCAGACGCTGAAATCCATGGACAACAGCGTCTTCTACCATTGCGGAACAGACAGTTCCGCGGTGAAACCCATCCGGCTGGTTCTGCCGGACACGATGGAGAATGTGAACGGCAGAGGCGGCGGAGACTGCACCTTCCTGGGATTTAACGCGGTGCTGATCTGCGGCCTTGAATCGCAGACGGCTGCGCTGCTGACAGACAGGAATTACGTCTTTACTGCTCCCGGGCAGGAAGATTTCCGGTACCGCTATGAATCCTTCACCGAAGGAGAGGGCGAAGCAGCGGTCACATACCGCCGCCTGTGGCTGGCAGGCTACGCGGGCACGGACACGGAAGTGACGATTCCCGGAGGAATATACGGGATTAAAAGATATATTACCGATCCATCGTCCGATTACGCGTGCACATTCCATGCCTGGGGTTTCTGCGGCAACGAGGCGGTAACGTCGGTCGTGATCCCGGAGGGAACGGAGGAGATTGGATCATATGCTTTCTCCGGCTGTGTGAACCTGACGGACATTTCCTTCCCGGACTCCCTGAAAATTCTGGGGAGTGAATCCTTCAGGGAGTGCGGATCCAACGCTGAAGAGCTTCATTATTACCGGCTGCCGGATCACATGACACAGATCAACACAAACACCGGTGCAGGCTGGGGCGCCTTCGCGGGTATCAACAAAGGGAGGATCTCCTGCACGCCCGGAACCGATACTGCCATTCTGGTAACCAACGTTCTGGACAATTACTATAACGGCGGATATCTCTTCGCGATCAGAGGCCACGAGACGGACGGGATGCTCTACCGCTATGAGGCGCGGACGAACACGAACGGCGAGACCGAGTACAAGCTGATCCTGATGCAGTACGAGGGAACCGGCAGCGAGGCAGTCATCCCGGCGGGCTGCGGAATCTACGGAATTTCAAAAAACGTGTTCAGGGATCATACGGAGCTGGAGAAGGTCGTCATTCCGGAAGGTATTGTGGAAATTGGAGATAACGTGTTCAGCGGATGTACCATGCTGCATCAGAACGGCACAGAGGAAGTCAATGCTGTCCTGTGCCCTGTGATCCGCCTGCCCGCAACGCTGACGAAGGCCGGGAACAGCGCCTTCAGCAATATGGGCAGCGAATGCGGCAAAAGGTTCTATATGGTGCTGCCGGCAAGCCTGACAGAATTCGACATCAATATCTTCGCGGGATGCGAGGCCGTACTCATTGCGCCGCCGGATTCCATTGCGGCCGGAAGGCTTTATGACGCCTGGTATTATTACTACTCCACCCTTGAGGACGCGGTGATGCATACCAATTGCATGTACAAGCGCTATTACGTGGATGGTGAGGAACAGGAACATATTCATTACGGCAACCGTTAAACTTGCGGGGCAGGCTCCGTAAATGCAGCCCTGTAATGAACCGCGGAGAGAAAATTAAACGATGAAACTTGAAAAAATGGATGATTTCTTTGCCGCCCGGATCGACGGCTATGACGCGCACATGAAGCGCGATATTGAAGGCGCTTCCGGTTTCTATGCCTATACCGCTTCCCTGCTGCCTCCGGCGGAGGGAAGCCGGGTGCTGGATCTCGGCTGCGGCACCGGTCTTGAGCTGGAGGAATACTTTGTTTTGAATCCCGGCGCTGCCGTTACGGGGATCGATCTGTCTGAAGCCATGCTGAATGTGCTGAAAGCAAAATTCCCGGAAAAGAACCTGACGCTGATCCGGGCTTCCTATTTTGACGTGCCGCTTGGAGACGGGCTGTACGATGCCGCTGTGTCCGTGGAATCGCTGCACCATTTCCCCGCCGGAATGAAAGCGTCGCTGTATGAAAAGCTGTATTCGGCATTGGCGCGCAACGGCGTCTTTGTCCTGACGGATTACTTCGCGGAATCGGATGAAATGGAAAAAGAATATTTTCATAACCTTGCGGTGCTGAAAAAAGAGCAGGGCCTTTCAGAAGATGTTTTCTATCACTATGATACGCCGCTGACGGTTGAACACGAAACGGATGTCCTGCGCCGTGCGGGCTTCCGGGACGTCCGGATAATGAAGCAGTGGGGTGAAAGCACTTATACGGTTCTTGCGCGCAAAAACTGAAAAGAGGATACAATAACGGGAGGAGTCATCATTGACCGGAATCCTTGAACAGGTGAAACATCTGTATGCCCTTGAAGGTTATACCTTCACCCCGGTATCCGGCCACGAAGGAGGACGGAACCGGATCGTGACCGTCAGCCGGAACGGTGAAAACCTGTATGTTCTTCGGATCTCCGCCCTCGGAGACCGAAGCGAAAACGATTATTTAGCAGAAGCAGAATTTGTCCGCTTCCTGTCAGAAAGCGGCGCGCCTGTGGCGGATGTGATTCCTTCCGTTCATGGTAAGCTGGTGGAATGGATGGTATCGGACGGAAATCCGCTATATGTCAGCCTGTTTGCCTATGCCAAAGGCATGCTGCTTGCGGACAACGGCTACCGTTACCGGGAAGGCGCGCCGCTGAGCGAATATTTCTATAACACAGGTAAGGCCTTAGGCGCGATCCACAGGCTGTCCAAGGCGTATACACCTATCCATCCCCGTCCGGACTTCTTCGACAAATACAACATAGATTATCTGAGCCGCCTGATTCCGGACGAATACGGCGAACTGAAAAAAGCCGTCGCTGAACGTCTGGAGGCGTTCCGGGCGCTCCCGAAGGACAAGGACTGCTACGGCCTGGTGCACTTCGATTTCAGCGACGGTAACTATCATATCGATATGGATACGGGCGCGGTCACGGTATTCGATTTTGACAACTGTATGAACTGCTGGTATATGTTCGATCTGGCCAATCTGTGGATTCACAACGAAGGCTGGACACGGCAGGAACCAGACCCGGGCAGGCGCTTCGCGCTGATGCGGCAGTGTTTCGGGCTTCAACTGCAGGGCTACAGATCCGAAACGGACCTGGCGGACGGGATGCTGGAAAAGCTGCCGCTGTTCATTGATATGGTGCTGATTGAAAACATCGTGGATGAACTGGAATGCTGTGTCCGCGAAGGAGAAGCGCTGGATTGGGAAGATATTGAGGACGCGGCGGAATGCCTGATCAACAGCGTTCCTTACGCGGGATTCGGAGAAGCGCAATGAATTTGCGCTCCGGTGTCATCCTTCAAAGAGTGATCCAGTATTTCTCCAGTTCAATCTTTTCATCCGGCTCATACACCGTACATTCATATATGCCGCCGTTGTTCTGAATTGTCCTTTTGCTGCCCTCGTTTCCCCTGATACAGGTAATCAGCACTTTGTCTATGCCGAGTTCCCCGCAGACCGGGAGCGCCGCCTTCAGCATCTGCGTCGCGTAGCCCCTGCGCCGTTCGCTCGGAGCTGTGGAATAACCGATGTGGCCGCCGAACTTCCGGAGGTAGTCATTCAGGGTATGCCTGATGTCAAGCATCCCGACGATTTTGTTATCTTCTTCCCGGACAAAGATGAGCTGTGTGGCCGGCACCCGGCCTTCCGGGACTGTTTCCGGATCTTTATGCTTCTCCAGGAAACCGATCCATTCCCCGGGATCGTCAAATTGTCTGAGGCCGCCTGTACCGTCCATTGAGTCTCCGCTCTGCAGAAACTCCTGCCGGTATGCCCGGATCTGTTCGCTGTACTCCATCGTCGGCTCGATCAGTTTCATAATGATTTCTCCTTTGTCATACCCGTTCCGGTGATTTTTCCATTGCCCTTCCGCTGACTGTTCTGAATCCATATTTCTCATACAGCCCGTGAGCGTCTCTGGTAAGCAGGAACCCCCGCAGCCCGGAAAATTCAGGCCTGGATGCGATATGGGATATCAGGGCTTTCCCCAGCCCCTGATGCCGGTATTCCGGATCAATGACCACATCGCAAAGATACCATGTTGTCGCGAAATCGCTGATCACCCTGGCAAACCCGACAAGTTTTTCCGGGTCTTCAAGATAAACACCGTAACAGGATGAGTTCTCCATGGATTTTCTGATCTGTTCTTCTGTGCGTTTGTTCGCCCAGTACGTTGTTTTCAGAAGCCTGACGGCTCCGTTGAAATCAATCCGGTCTGCGCCTTCAGCGATCCTGTATCTCAGCTTTCCTTCCCCGCCCAGCATGATCTTCATATAACCGCAGGTAAATGGAAAGAAATCAAACTTTTCCGTGCCCGTATGTACCGCTCCGCAGCGTTCATACCATTTTCGGAGTACGGTGTTTTCTTCCACGATGCTCAGGTTCATCACGGCACAACCATGCTCCGCGGCGGTTTTCATCGCATGCCGGAGCAGATTGCCGCCAATTCCCCTGTGCCGGTATTCAGGCAGCACAGAAAGGCTTCCCAGCTCGCATTCATCCCGGTCCCCAAGCCGCAGGGAATAATAACCGCAGATGCTGCCGTCTTCCTCATCCAGAAACATGAGCCTGTGCTCAGCGTCCATTTGCCGGATCAGTCTTTCTTCTGTGGTCGCGAAAGCAGTAAACCGCTGAGCGTTCTCCTCGGTGAATCCGAACTCGTCCGCGACAGTCTGAAAACTTGCCCGGATAACACGGACACAGCCTGGAATATCCGGCTGCTGTACTTTTCTGATCATAATTTGCTTCCTCATTTCAGTTTCCGTTCGGTTTGCCCGGATCCCGTGCCTGTTCCGCGTCCCGTCCTCATGCAAAAGCTCACGGATCCGCGGCCGGATCAGTGAGCTTGCCATTAAGGTGCCGCTGGCGGACAATCCTCAGTCAGACGGAATCTCCCTCCGTGATTTTACCGGCGCCTGCTGCTTTGATGCGAGCAATTATACAGTATTTCCCGTGAACAGGCAAGAAAAGAAAAAGCCCCGCTGTACGGGGTTTGCAGAGTTTTTCAGTACCGTTTTGGCTTAAGGCATCTGGTTGTCTTTTTTCATAAAATGTTCCCGGATCAGCCAGAAGATCGCCGCTGCCTTCTCCGGCGATATTTTCCATTTCTTCAGTGCTCAGCACCTGTATGTATAGTCATGCTCTTTATCCTCCGTTCTTTCCGGGCTTTTATCGTCCGGAGTATGGCGTATACGCAGCGGATCAGCCTGCCGGCAGTTATATCAAAATTTTCCGGATCTTTCCGGATCTTTCGTCCGATGGCTGAGACTGCCGGGCAGGACGCTCCGGGCGGATGGCTTGACAATACAGGCTTTTCATAGTATATTGACGAAAATTTACAGAAAGGGGCTTTTCTCATGAACCGGTTCGGATTTGTTTCTTCCATGATGATCAATGCGTGTACTGTGAAGCATGTCCGCACTCTTATTTGCGTATGGTCAGATCAGAATCAGAGAAGAGCCGCCTGAGTTATCAGCCAGACCCATCAGCCGCTTATCTCTGACAGGTAAGCGGCTTTTGATTTACAGCGAAAGAAGGATAAAGAGGACCCGTTTCCGCCCGGAAGTACAGAAGCAATCTGATTTGGATTCTGAAAAAAAGCAGGCTGATGCACAGATCAGACGTTTACCGTTTCAGCCTGCCGAAAGGATGAGAAACATGATCATACAGGATATGGAATTCACATTGAAGGACGGCAGAAAAGCCCTGATCCGCAGTCCGAAGGATGAGGATATCCGGGGAATGCTGGATTATCTGTATATTTCCGCTGGCGAGACTGAGTTCATTCTTCGTTATCCTGAGGAGTGCGGCAAGTATACGCCCGAAGGAGAGAAAATGCTTTTTGACCGGATCAACGCGTCTGCCAGCGAAGCTATGCTCGTTTGTCTGGTGGAAGGGAAAGTGGCCGGCAACTGTCAGATTGCCTGGAAAACCGGAATCAAAACCAGGCACCGCGCCTCTGTGGCGATCGCGCTGCTGAAGGAATTCTGGAACCAGGGAATCGGTACCAGGATGTTTCAGGAATTGATCCGGATTGCGGAGCGGAACGAAAACATCCTGCAGATGGAACTGGAATTCGTTGAGGGCAATACCCGCGCGCGAGCCCTGTACGAAAAAATGGGTTTCCGCATCGCCGGTATCAGGCCGAACGCCATCCGTCTGAAAGACGGAACGCTGCTGAACGAATATTACATGATCCGGGAGATCAGAAGAGGAGGAAAGGAAACATGATCACGGATGCATTTGACAATCTGTCCCCGGCGATCATCAACCCGGTCCGGAAGGATAACGCCCCGGAAGTAAACGCCTGCATCGTAACCTTTTCCCATGAGATTGAAAAGCATGTGGCGGATCATTATGCCTGCGGGGAAATCGCCTCCCTCTGGTGCGCCACGGGGAAAACGCCCGTATATCTGATTGAAAGAAACGAAAGGCGTTTTGCCTTCTATAAAACTTATGTCGGCGCTCCGATCACAACAGGTTTGATGGAAGACGCCGCAGCGGAACTGAAGTGCACGAAATACATCCTCTTTGGCGGAGCCGGATGCCTGAACAAGGAAATTGCGCACGGGAAAGTCATGGTTCCGACAGCGGCTTACAGAGACGAGGGTACTTCCTATCACTACGCGCCTGCCGCTGATTATGTCGCGATCCGGAATTCCCATGCCGTGGCGGAATGCATGAAGGCAAACGGTATTCCCTATGTGCTGGGGAAAACCTGGACAACGGATTCTTTCTACCGGGAAACAAGAAACAATTTTGAAAAACGGAAAGCTGACGGATGCATCTCCGTGGAAATGGAATGCGCGGGAGTACAGGCCATGTGCGACTTCAGGGGACTGGAGCTGTATCCGTTCTTTACAAGCGGAGATCTGCTGGATGCGCCTGAGTGGGATGAGCGCGGCAAACATTACAGCAGCGGCGGGCAGCATGATCCCGGGCATTTTGATATCGCTCTGGCACTGGCTGATTTTGTCTCATAAGGATAATGACGGTAAAGAAAAAAGGCGGAACACGATAAGGAGCGGCTATGATCTGGTACGAAAATGATGAACTTTTAATCCGCAGCATGGAGGAAACGGATGCCCGGATTTTTTTCGATGAATACACCGCCCAGGGCTGGCATCCCGATCTCTCCGTGTATCAGAGGAGGCTGAAGGATCAGGAAGAGGGTGCATGCATTGCCCTGACGGCAGTATACCAAGGCCGTCCCGCCGGTTCTGTGTATGTATATCTGACGGTCAGGGAAGGCCCGTTCAAAGGAACCGGGTGGCCTGTTATTGTTGATTTCAGCGTGCTGGAAAAATACCAGCGGAAAGGGATCGGCTCACGGCTGATGGACGCGGCCGAACGCGTTGCCGCGCAGTATGCGGATACCGTCTGCCTCGGAGTCGGCCTTCACGACGGCTATGGCAGTGCGCAGCGGATGTATGCCAGGCGCGGATACATTCCGGACGGATCAGGCGTATGGTATCAGGGCAGGCCATGCAAACAATACGAGACTGTCTGCACTGTGGACGACGATCTTATTTTGTTCCTGTCAAAAAAGCTGTGACCCTGTGAACGGAGGCGGAGAAAATGGTTATCAGAAGGATGAAGGAACAGGACGCCCGGGCGGTTTCGGATCTGATCGTCACAACGATCCGGATTTCCAATGTCGGGGATTACCCGGCGGAACTTATGGAAGAGCTTGTGAAAACCCAGACGCCCGGGCATGTGCTGCAAAGAGCTTCCTGGACACACTTTTATGTCGTTGAGGAAGAAGGCAGAATCATTGGCTGCGGCGCAATCGGCCCTTACTGGGGCAAAGAGGATGAGAGCAGCCTGTTCAGCATCTTTGTCCATCCGGACTGGCAGGGGAAGGGTATCGGACGGGCTGTCGTGGAAACGCTCGAGCGGGACGAGTTTGCTCTGCGCGCCAGGCGAATCGAAATCCCGGCTTCCATCACCGGACTTCCGTTTTACCGGAAGCTTGGGTATGATTTCAAGGATGGGAACGCGGAACTTGATGAAGAGCAGCTGTACCGGCTGGAAAAATTCAGAATCTGAGGAGGAGCACGCTTGATCACGGTACAGGAAGAACGGGTGCCCGCCGAGGAATACATCGGTTTTTTAAAAGAACAGACCTGGGTTCCCGGTATCCCGGAGATCCTTTTATGGAACGATTGAAAGGCCGGCAGCTTACTTCGCTGCCGGCTTTTCAAATGGATCTGGCGCCTTTGCTTAATCAACCGGAACAAAATCCAGATCTGACAGGAACTTCATAGCCTGCGCGATCTGCGCGTCGGTCAGGGGTTCCGTACTGTCCCTGCCCGGGAACAGATTGAGAGCGATCTCATATCCCTTGTAAATCGTAACAAAAGAAGCAAAATCATCCGACGGATTATTGGAGCGCAGAATCATGACCTTCGTTCCGTAATCCGTTTCCATGATATCAATCTTATCGTTCAGGGTGGGATCACCGTTCATCAGCTGCGTCATTTCTCCTTCGGACAGGTCGTTCAGCCTTTCCACATCCGCGTATTCCTCCGCGAAGGAAATGACCAGATCGAAATCCGGTTTCAGCGGATCATCGCTGCTGAAGCTGGCCCAGATCATCGAATCAAGGTTTTCGGTATCCTTCAGCCGGTACCCTTCCGGTGTAATACCGCGGATATTGAAGGCTCCGTTTACGGACACAACCGTATAGTCCTCTTTCCGGTTGTTTTCCGCCGCGGCAAAGGTGCAGGCAACAGCCGCCAGAATGCATATCAGAACAGTCAGCGTTTTCTTCATTTTTTTATTCCTCCTCTTTCATTGTGTTTTTCCGGTCAGCGTCCCGTACCGACGCCCATGCTGATCGTATACTGGCGCATCACATAACCGGTCACGCCTGTATCGTTTTTGCGGACCTGCAGCCAGTTCGCGGTTTCCGCGACCACCGTCAGCTGGGTATTGGCATACAGATTGTCCGCATGGCCGAATTCCGTACTTGGCACATACCGGAGGTTGACCCATCCGGTCGCGCGGACGGGTTTTGCCAGCACGGTATAGGGAGACACCACGCGGTATGTCCTGAATTCATTTTCCATCGCGCTGATGATGTTCTGGGTATCGCCGCCGGGAACCGGCGTGGGGTACACCGGCGAGGCGTCCACAAGGTACTGCGACATGACATAGGCTGTTTTCCCTTCGAACGTAATGACAGCCCAGGCGTAGTCCGCCGTATAGTTCTCGACCGTCACCGTCCTGCCGTTCGGAATGGTTCCGAGCAGCGCGGCGTTGACGCTCGGCCACGACCGCACATTCAGCGGCTTTGAATTCCGGGTATAGACATATTTGACAGTTCCGCCTGCTGTTGCGGCCGGGATCATTGCGGCGATCAGTACAGCCAGCGCCAGCAGAAAAGGCACAATCCGTTTCTTCATTGAAAATACCTCCGATGAAATAATCTCTCCCGGACGGGAGCGTTCATCTATTATACGATCAAAAGCGCCGTATCACTCCCGTGCGCAGAAAACAGGCGCTGAAATTAATTTTTTCCGGGTCGCTGCCATCCTTTCCGAAGGCTGCGTATATACAGGTGTCGGCGGTAAACCGCCGGCAATACAGAAACGAAGCAAGCGCCCGATACGGGTGATGAAAGGAAGGAACCCCCCATGAAGAAACTGATGAGTATCGCAATCGTACTGGTTACAGTATTTGCCCTGATGATCCCCGTTTTCTCCTCCGCCGCTCCCGCCTCCGCCGATTCCGGCGAGACGCTCTGGGTCAACTGCAGCAACGGGCTGCGCCTGAACCTTCGGGCTGAACCCTCGACCAGTGCCCGGCTCGTCCGGCGCCTGGACAACGGCACCAGCGTGGAAGTCATGGACAACCTCGGAAACGGCTGGCTGTATGTGATGGCCAACAACAGCAGTAAAGACCACGGTTACGTAATGGCGAAGTTCCTGCAGGAAAAGAAGCCCGGCAAGTACGAGATCACGGAGCGTGAGGATAAGATCGTCGCGGTAACGCCCTACATGGTCACCGCCAAGGCACTCAGCCGCACGGATGAACGCAGCGTCGGCCTGCGCACCCGGCCCAACAAGACTTCCGCCGCGATCCGCCGCCTGGAAGCCGGCGACCAGCTGAAAGTCATCGCCCGGGGCAAAACCTGGAGCAAGGTTGTGGATCCGCTGACCGGCAGAACCGGCTTCGCCGCGAACGATTACCTGCAGGTGATCTGAACACGGCTTCGATCCGTCAGTAATCCCTCCCGCGCCTTCATGGCGCGGTTTTTCATTTTCCCGGCAAACCCGGGATCCGTTCCGCCGCGGCCGGCTGTTTTGGCTTTCATTTTGTGAGAAATGCGAGTATCATAGTCGCGTCCGCACGCATGTGCTTTATCTTCATCAAAGGAAGGACGTTTCTTTATGGGGAAATGCCGCCGGAATACCGGTCCGCTGCTGATCATACTTGCCGGTGTTTTCTGGGGAAGTATGGGGTTTTTTGTCCGTAAGCTGTCCTCTTACGGTTTCAGTTCTGTTCAGATTGTAACGATCCGTGTTACGCTTGCGGCGCTGCTTTTTTCCGCGTTGCTGCTCATCAGAAACCGGCCGGGTTTCAGGATCTCGCTGCGTGATCTTCCGCTGTTTCTCGGGTTGGGATTCGGAAGCATCCTGTTTTTCACCGTCTGCTATTTTACCGCCATCACGATGATGCCGCTTTCCGCCGCGGCGATTCTCCTCTATACTTCGCCCATCTGGATCATGCTGATGTCTGTACTGTTCCTGCATGAAAAGCTGAACAGCAAAAAGATTCTGGCGCTGGCGCTGGCATTTGCCGGCTGTGTCCTGGTTTCAGGCATTTCAGGCGACGGAATCCCGCTGACCGGCCTGCTTGTCGGACTGGGTTCCGGCGTCGGTTACGGCCTGTACAGCATTCTTGGAACCGTTGCGCTGCGCAGGTATTCCCCCTATACCGTCACGGCCTATACTTTTCTGTTCGCCGGCGCCGGATCATGGCTGCTCTGCAGTCCGGCGGATATGATCCGGAAATTTACCGCTGCACCTGATCTGTTTTCACTGCTTCTCCTCTGCGGGCTGACTGCCCTCGTTACAGCTTTTGTTCCTTTTCTGTGCTATACGCTCGGTCTTCGGACCGTGGAAGCAAGCAGGGCGGGCATCCTTGCGACCATCGAACCGATGGTGGCCGCTGTGATCGGAATTCTTGTCTTTTCCGAACCGCTGACCGTCCTTTCCGGGCTTGGAATCTGCCTGATTATCGCAGCGGTGGTTCTGCTGAATCGGAAAAGCAAAAACAAAAAGGACGCACCGGAAGCGCCTGTTCCGCTGCCATCCCGTTCAGAAGACACGTATCAAACAGTGTCAGGCGGAAAACAGCCTGGCGAAGAATAAAAAACAAGCGCAAAGCGCAGGAAGGGCAACACAATGGATAACATGAATGAAATGAACCTGAATGAAATGGAAAACATCGTCGGCGGTAACGGAGGCTCCCGTACCATGCTGCCTGAAAAGGAAGGTTTCCTCGTCTACAAAATCCTTCCCGGTGAGAATCTGACCGTCATTGCAAGGAAATTCAGCACCACCGTGGATTACCTTTTCGCCAAAAACCCCACCGTCACAAACAGGAACTTCATCCGGGCCGGCTACTACATCTACGTACCGGACAGACCGATCCGTTAACCGGATCCGATTCCCGTATAACGGGTGCTGGCAGATCGTCCGGGGCCCCTGCGGCAGGCAGGGGCCCCGTTGTATATTTCCTGATCAAACGCCGCGCGGGAAGCTGCGGCTCTTTTTCGTTTCCGGGAAGTTTTACTGTATGTTTTGATCGGAAGACCGGTTTTGTTCCCCGGATCCGGCGGCTGCCGGGCCATCCCCGGCCGCAAGTCTCCGGTCTGCCTGCGCCTGCATGGATTCCGGAGGCATTTCCATCACCTCGATCTGCGTTCCGTCCGGATCATGGGTCCAGAACATCAGGCATCTGGATTTTCCGCGTTTAATCCCTGAATCCAGTGCTCCGCCCCGCGACCGGACAGCTTCATAGGACCCGGTGATGTCTTTTGTCATCAGGCAGATATGACACATCCCGATCACATCCGGTCCGGCGTTCCTTTCGCGGGTGCCGTCGGAAAACAGCTCCAGATACTGTCCGGGCGCCAGATACAGGTAAACCGTCCCGAGCGATCCGTCCTCCCGGTACATGCGGAAGGCCTCCTGCAGGCCCAGAATCTCTGTATAATAGCGGATGCTTTTCTGGATGTCGCGGACGCGGATGGCGACATGGCTCAGGCCTTCAGCCGTCCTGCACACCGTTTCCCCGCGGATTTCCCGGATCGTCTGCGGAATCGCCGACACTGTGTCCCCCGCGGACATGGATACATCCCCGACCCTGCTCCGGGCCGTTTCCCCGGCTTTTCCGTTAATCCAGGCCGCCGCCGCCGCCGCTTCCACGGGTACAGGATGCTGCGCCGCGACTGCCGCCAGCACACCGCTGAGCACGTCGCCGCTGCCGCCCGTCGCCATTCCCGGCGTTCCCCGGTCTGTCAGAAACGTCCTGGTTCCGTCTGTGATAATGGTAGCCGGCCCTTTCAGCAGCACCGTCACCCGATGCTTCCGGGCAAACTCCTCCGCCAGCGGAATCGGATTGTTCAGGATTTTCTCCGTCGTTTTCCCGCTCAGCCTGGAAAATTCACCGGGATGCGGGGTAAGAATTACTTTTCCCTTCGCTTCCGCCAGTCCCGCGCAGTCCATTGCCGCCAGCGCATTCAGCCCGTCCGCATCCAGAATCAGTACGCCTTCAAACGTGTTCAGCAAAAACCGGACGGCCTTCCGGGTTTCTTCCGTGTTCCCCGCGCCCATGCCGAACGCCGCGGTCCGGCATCCCCGCAGCGCCTCCCGGAAGGTTTCCTCCCGGAAAACCATTCCGCCGTCTTTCTCATCCAGCGGAAACAGCGTGGCCTCCAGAATTTCCGGGATCATTTTTTCACAAAGGCTCCGGGGCGCGCAGACGCGGGCGATTCCCGCGCCGGACCGTATTCCGGCGTCCGCCAGCGCCGCGAGGCGGACAGCTCCCGAATACCGGACAGATCCGCCGATCAGCGCGGCGGTGCCGTAATCGCCCTTATGGCTGAAATGCCTGCGCGGCGGAAACAGGGCCGCAGCGTCTTCCCTCTCAAACAGCTTCATTCCGCGTCCCTTCGGCGGAATGCCGATATCCACGCAGACTTTCTCGCCGATCAGATCCCCCGCCATGCTCAGAAAGTGTCCGGGCTGCCAGCTGCTGATGCAAACCGTCAGGTCGCTCCGGACCGCCTCCTCCGCCAGGCCGTTATCTCCGTTCAGTCCGCTGTTGATATCCGCGCTGACGACATAAGCGCCGCTTTCATTGATCAGGCGGATCATCCGGGCTGCCTCACCTTCCGCCTTTCCGTGGAATCCCGTCCCGAAGATGCAGTCCTCTACCGTACCGTAACCCTGCAGTGTTTCCGTCTCCGCCCACATGCGCACCGGAACCCCTTTTGCCCTGCAGCACCCGAACCAGAATTTTCCGTCCGGTGTGAACTTTTCCTCCTGCAGAATGATATCGCAGGCAATCCCGGCTTCCTGCAGCATCATGGCGGTTACAAAACCGTCCCCTGCGTTGTTGCCCGTTCCGCAGACCACTGCCACCGGCGGTTTCCATTCCGCCGCGCGGAAAATGCCTTCCCCGGCGCGCCGCATCAGTTCCATTCCCGGAACAATGGAAGATATCGCGATCGCGTCGCTCATCCGCATCTCACCGACCGATAAAATATCCTGCATGGCAGTGTCCTCTCTTCTGTCAATATTTTTATGCATGTAGCATACTCGTGTTTCCGTCTTTTGAAAAGACTGCTTTTCCCGCCTTCTTCACTTGTACGGAACCGCGGATTTCTTTCAGAATTGGCTCCGGCATCTTGACATGGATGTATTTTTGATGTATTAGTTATCCAAAGTGCAGAAAAAAAACTGCACCTTGAGGAGGTTTATTTATGTCGTTCACTTTCCAGCCGATGATGGAAAGCCGGCCCATTCGCGAGATCGCGTACGATGTATTGAAAAAAGCAATTATCACGGGGGAAATCCCCGCCGGCGAAAGAATCGTTGAAACCGAATACGCGGACAGGCTGCACATCTCCCGCACGCCGCTGCGCGAAGCGCTGCGCAAGCTGGAGCGGGACGGGCTCGTGGAGTATGTTATGCGCCGCGGCGTCATCGTCCACGCTTTCACTACGGAGGACGTGGATCAGATCTATACCATCCGCAATTCACTGGAAATGCTGACGCTCCCCTATATTATCGGGAACGCCACCCCCGAGGATATCGCGTCCCTGCGGGAAAAGCTGGACGCAATGGATAAGCTGATGGAAAAGGACGATGTGGAATCCATTTCCCCGCTGGCCCGTGAGTTCCACACTTCCCTCACCGCCATTTCCGGCAAGAACCGGATTCTCCGGGTCATTGAAGGTCAGGATGAATATATCCGCCGCTTCTCCTCCATGGCAATCCGTCAGGAAAACCGCCGGAGCTCCGCGCATGAGGAGCATCACCGCCTTGTGGATCTGGTGGAAAAGAAGGATCTTCCCGCCTTTGAAGCCCTTATGAAGCATCATATTGAGCGCAGCAAGGAGTGCTGCCTGGCTGCCCTGGCCGCCAGAAAACAGAACCGCGAACTGTGATTCCGTTTCCGGGCTGATCCGGCCGGAAAAACTTCTTGCTTTTTCACTTTCGCTGTGATATGATCGTTTGGCTGATTTATAAGGAGGTTTTGTTTCTATGGTTACTGCGATTTCCATCGTGCTGATTATTGCGGCACTGTTTATGATTGTCACCGTTCTGCTTCAGTCTTCCGATGAAGACGGTCTGGGCGCCCTTTCCGGCCGGAGCGACAGCTACTTCAGCAAGGCCAAGGCCAAGACGCTGGAAGCCAAGCTGGCTCTCGGAACGAAGATTGCCGCCGCTGTGTTCATTGTGCTGTCCATTCTGCTGCTGATTGTGAAGTAATTCCGGGCATGATAAAAGCTGCCTCCGTGCGGGGCAGCTTTTTTTATGTTCCTGTTTCATTCCTCGATCCCGTTGATCTTGAAGCGCAGGCGCTGCGGGGCGATTCCTTTTTCCTTTCCAAGCTCATACATCGCCTGCATCAGCTTTGCCTTGGCGACCCGTTCCGTCATTTCCCCGGAGGATACGCTTACTTTCAGATCCTCATGGCCGGGAGTTTCGCTCACCAGCATATAAACCGCCGGTTCAGCCGTTCTGTCCACATGCCAGCGGATCCGGATGATTTCCTGTCCGTCCATCTTTATCGTCTCCGCTTTACTTTATTACCGTTTTCAGGATTTTCCGGGCGACGTTCACGCATTCCGGAATGCCCGCGCCGCCGGCCATGTCCGGTCTTCCTCCGCCCCGGCCGACGCGCCGGATCAGTTCCGCCATGTCTATTTTTACGTCCGCGGACCGGGCAAAGGTCAGCCGCTCGCCGGCCGCCAGCAGCAGCAGCTTTCCCGGCCGGGCGATATATTCGGATACCGCCGCGGAGACTGCCCGGGAATCCGTTTCCTCCGTAATCACCGCTGCCAGCGCAATCCCCTTCAGATCCTCCGGAATTTCCGCCTGGCGGAATTTCTCCAGCAATTCCCGCGTTTCAAAACGGTTGGCTTTCCGCTCCGCTTCCGCCAGCCGGCTTTTCAGTTCGCTCGCGGTCCGGCTCAGTTTATCCACCGGGCAGCTCAGCGCGGCGCCCGCCTTATCCGCGCAGCGCATATATTTCCGGAACAGGGCTGCCGCCCGACCGCCGCAGACGAAGGAAACACGCGCCTTCCCCTTCGCCGGAATCACGGAAACAATTTTCAGCGATCCGATCCGTCCCGTGGAGGACGGATGGGTTCCGCCGCAGGCTACCATTTCAAAATCACCCATGGCTACGACACGCACATGTTCCTGCACCGTCGGCGCTTTCCGCAGCGGCAGTTCCGCAAGTTCCTCCGCGGACGGAAACCAGCAGCGGATCGGCGCGTCCATCCGGATCCGCGCGTTTACCGTATCCTCCAGCAGGCAGATTTCCTCCTCTGTCAGATGCGTCCGTTCATCCGGCAGCGCTACGTCAATGGTGGAATCCTCCTGCCCCAGATGCAGGCCGATGGTGATTCCCCGCAGCTTTTCCCAGACAGCGCCTGCCAGCATATGCTCCCCGCCGTGCTGTTCCATATGATCTGTCCGCCGTGCGCCGTCGATCACGCCGTGTACTTCCGTTCCCTCCGGAACTGCCCTGTCCAGCGTGTGCCAGACTTCGCCTTCCCGGTCTGTTTCCACGTCCGTCACCCGTGCTTCCCCGCCAGCAAACGTCAGCCTGCCTGTGTCAAAAGGCTGGCCTCCGGAAGTCGGGTAAAAAGCGCTCCGGTCCAGCGCCGCTTCCCAGCTTCCCTGTTTTTTCCCTTTCCGGAGCCGGGTCACCTTCCCGTCGAATTCCCACAGATATGAATTGTCATAATACAGCCGTTCTGTCATTGCTCCTCCACTGTCCGCCGGTCATTGAATGTCCGGCTCCGCGTTCACGCCATCCGTTCCGGATGGAAGGCCTCGTCAAATTCGTCCCCTGTCAGGAATCCAAGCGCGATGCACGCTTCCTTCAGGGAGATTCCTTCCTGGTATGCTTTTCTTGCGGTCCGGGCGGCTTTTTCATATCCGATCACCGGATTCAGCACCGTTACCAGCATCAGGGAATTCCTGACGTTCTCCGCCATCCTCTGCCGGTTCGCGCGGATCCCGCTGACGCAGCGTTCATTGAAGGAATCCATGCTTTCCGCCAGCAGACGGGCGCTTTGCAGAAAATTATACGCCGTCACCGGCAGAAACACGTTCAGCTCAAAATTGCCCTGGCTGGCAGCCATTCCGATCGCCGTATCGTTTCCGGCCACCTGCACGGCCACCATGGTTACCTGCTCGCACTGGGTCGGATTCACCTTTCCCGGCATAATGGATGAACCCGGTTCGTTCTCGGGAATCGTGATCTCGCCCAGTCCGAGCCGCGGTCCGCTGGCCAGCCAGCGGATGTCGTTGGCTGTTTTCATCAGATCGGCAGCCAGTGCTTTCAGCGCTCCGTGGGCAAACACCGCCTCGTCCCTGGAGGTCAGGGCATGAAACTTGTTCTCCGCCGTCCGGAAAGGAATGCCCGTCATTTCGGCAAGTATCCCGGCGCTCAGCCGGTCAAAGCCCTCCGGCGCGTTCAGGCCGGTGCCCACCGCGGTTCCGCCCAGCGCAAGCTCCCGCAGCGGCCCGCACGCGGTGCGGATCATTTCCGCGTCCCTTTCAAGGCTCGCGCGCCATCCCGATATTTCCTGGGAAAACCAGATCGGTGTCGCGTCCTGCAGGTGCGTCCTGCCGCACTTGAGCACGTCCCCGTTCTCCGCTTCCAGGCGTTTCATCGTTTCCATCAGCCGCTCCAAGGCCGGAAGCACCTGTTCCTCCAGCGCCAGGGCAAACGCGATATGCATCGCTGTGGGAAACGTGTCGTTGGAGGACTGGCTCATATTCACGTCGTCATTCGGATGCAGCAGTTTTTTCCCGGCGATCTCGTTACCGCGGTTTGCGATCACCTCGTTGACATTCATGTTGCTCTGGGTTCCGCTTCCCGTCTGCCACACCACCAGGGGAAAATGGTCCCGCAGTCTGCCGCTGCGTATTTCTTCCGCTGCCGCGCAGATCGCGCCGCATTTTTCCTCCGTCATCCGTTCCGGCCGAAGCTCCCGGTTCGCCCGCGCGGCCGCTGCCTTCAGCATGGCAAAGGCACGGATAATCTCTTCAGGCATCGGTTCCCGGCCGCTGCCGATCGGAAAATTGTTCCGGCTCCGCTCCGTCTGGGCGCCCCAGTACCTGTCTTCCGGCACAAGCACCTCACCCATGGAATCGTGCTCTGTTCTGTATTTTTCAGCCATCCGTTCCGCCTCCTTGCCTTCCATAAAATAACATCTTTTCGTCTCCAGTTCAACACCCCGCATTCATTTGACGAAACCGGCTTTTTCATTCATAATGTTTCTGTGCAGGCACACCGCCGGCCGCCGAGCGCCGGCTGATGGGAAAGGAGCGGAGATGAAACTTCCGTACACGGTGGAAAACCTGATTGCCAGGCTGGAACAGGCGGGCTTCTCCGCCTATGCCGTAGGAGGCTGCGTCCGTGATTCCCTGATGTCCGTTCAGCCGCACGACTGGGATCTGTGCACTTCCGCCCGTCCGGAGGAAATGGCGGAAGTGTTCCGCGGTGAACGGGTAGCGGAAACCGGGCTGAAGCATGGTACGCTCACTGTAATTCTCGATCACGTTCCCTACGAAATCACCACCTTCCGGACCGAAGGAACCTATACCGACCACCGGCATCCGGATTCCGTATCCTTCGTGCGGGAACTGGAAGGAGACCTTTCCCGCCGCGATTTTACCGTTAACGCGATGGCCTTTTCCCCGCATACGGGCCTTGTGGACCTCTTCGGCGGACAGGAAGATCTTGCCCGGCGGATCGTCCGCTGCGTCGGCGATCCCGGGGAGCGTTTCCGCGAGGACGCGCTCCGGATTCTCCGTGCCCTGCGTTTCGCCTCCGTCCTGGATTTTGAACTGGATCCGGCAACGGCTGAAGCGCTCCGCGCCATGGCGCCGACCCTGGAAAAAGTGGCTGCCGAGCGGATCCGGGACGAATTGCTCCGGCTTCTGTGCGGGCCCGGTGCCGGCAGAATCCTGCGCGCTTTCCCGGATGTGCTTTCCTGTATTATCCCGGAGATCCGGCCGATGATCGGTTATGATCAGCGGAACCACTACCATCATTTCGATCTCTGGGAACATACGGTCCGGAGTGTGGAAAACGTCCCGCCCGAAGCGGACCTCCGCCTTACAATGCTTCTTCATGATACAGGGAAACCGTCCGTATGCGTTCTGGATGCCAGGGGCGAAGCTCATTTCCCGGGTCATCAGCCCGTGTCCGCCGAAATCGCGGAACGTGTTGCCGGCGCCCTTCGCCTGGACCGGGAAACTGCGGACAGAGTGGTTCGCCTGGTCCTGAACCATGATATCCCCCTGTGCGACGAGCGCGGCGGTGTCAACCTGAACCGTTCCTTTATGCTTCACCGGCTGAACCGTTTCGGCGAAAAGGATTTCCGCACGCTGATCCTGATGCACCGGGCGGACCGGATTGCGACCGGCCACTCCTCTCCCGAGCGGGAAACGCTTCGCATGCGGGAACGCATTGACGCCCTGGACGCGCTGTTGGCTGAAAAGCCCTGCTATTCCGTCGGGGATCTTGCCGTCAGCGGTTACGATCTTCTGTCCCTCGGTCTGAAGGGGCCGGCTGTAGGCGCCGCGCTGCAGCAGCTCCTGGAAGCCGTGATGGACGGCCTCGTCCCGAACGAAAAAGATGAACTTAATAATTATGTAACAATGTTTATAAAAATTTAAGTATTTGGTGTATATTTTTGTTGCCTTTTCAAATCCTCTGTGATAAACTGTAGCAGTTAACCCTGGTTTGCCTCCGGGCGGCTGCACGCGTTGAATTGCGCGTGTTCCGGCGGCGGACCAACCCGTCTCTAACTGGCACCTTCCTGCCGTTCCTTCCAACGCGGCCGGGTGGTGTTGTCGTGCGCCTGCTTTCACCTGGCGCCGGCGCGGAGTCGCGTTTCACCCTGTCCGGTAGGGTTGTCGGGCAGCCGTGGAGCCACTTTTCAAAACATACGGAGGTGTAATACTTAACATGGCACGCATTGCAGGTGTTGACCTGCCCAGAGAAAAGCGCGTTGAAATCGGCCTGACCTATATTTACGGCATCGGCCTGACCACGTCGCAGAAGATGCTCGCGGAAGTCGGCGTCAATCCCGACACCCGGGTAAAGGATCTCTCCGAGACCGAAATCAGCAAACTGCGTGATTATATTGAGCATCATCTGAAGGTGGAAGGTGATCTTCGCCGTGAAGTGTCCCTCAATATTAAGCGCCTCATCGAAATCGGCTGCTACCGCGGCGTTCGTCACCGTCACGGTCTTCCCGTACGCGGGCAGAATACCAAGCAGAATGCCCGTACCCGCAAGGGCCCCAAGAAGACCATCGCCGGCAAGAAGAAAGCCACCAAGTAAGCTTTATTCGTTTTTACTGAATTGATTCCCGCCTCAGTGCGGGTTACGGAGGGAGAAAATCAATGGCACCTAAGCAAAAGCTGAAGAAGGCTACGCGTAAACGCCGTGAGCGCAAAGTCGTTGAACGTGGCGCTGCGCATATCCGCTCTTCTTTCAACAATACCATCGTTACCATTACCGACACCCAGGGCAATGCTCTTTCCTGGGCCAGCGCTGGTGGTCTGGGCTTCCGCGGCAGCAAGAAATCCACTCCTTTTGCCGCGCAGATGGCCGCTGAAACCGCTGCCAAGGCCGCTATGGAATACGGTCTGCGCACGGTGGAAGTTTATGTCAAGGGCCCCGGTTCCGGCCGTGAGGCCGCTATCCGTTCCCTGCAGGCTGCCGGCCTGGATGTGAACATGATCAAGGACGTGACGCCCATCCCCCACAACGGTTGCCGTCCGCCCAAGCGCCGTCGCGTGTAATGTAAGGAGGACAGACAGAAATGGCAGTAAATAAACAGCCGATCGCCAAGAAGTGCCGGAGCTTCGATATTTCCCCGGCCGTCATGGGCTATGGCAATAAAAAGTCCAACCGCAACCCCGGCGGAAACCGCCGCCGCAAGGTCTCCGAATACGGCGCGCAGCTGCAGGAAAAGCAGAAGGTTAAGTTCGTATACGGCGTCCTGGAAAAGCAGTTCCATAAGTACTATCTGAAGGCCGC
>ONJM01000016.1 GCA_900318145.1 uncultured Eubacteriales bacterium | reverse complement strand
ATGAGTCCGATGGATTACCGAAGGAGTCTGGGCTTACTCACACCCTAGAACTCAGAGACAAGCTTGGATCTTTGGTCCAGGATTCTGTCCGCACCCCCGATGGCAAATTCATCTTACCGCGCACAGTAAAGCTGTCGGCTTTGGACCCAGGACAGGTAGTGATGTTCATCATCCGGTTCGTAATGATATTCTTTCGTCGGATGAAAGCCGTCAATTGTCTCGACAGCTTCTGCCAGTACTGCTTCTTTTGTTTTTCCCGCCACATCGATTATGACTTCATTCGGCAGCAGTGTTCGTTTCATGATGACAGAATTGGCCCTTTCAGCATAATCCGGAAGAAACAAACCGCCTTCATTTTCTTTCCTGTGGATCATCTGCTGTCTGATTTGTTCCGGTTTACCTGAAATAAGCCTCAGTATAACGTAATCACAGCCTTTGAAAACCAGCGGCAGTTCTCTGGCCCTGATATCGTCAAAATCTGTGGCCACAATATTCTTTAGCCCCTTGTCATGGAAAAAGCGCAGCTGGAGCAGGACGTTTTCCCAGCACAACTGTTCTTCATAAAGTCCAGGATCTTCAATATGATCAGGTATCATGAATTCAGGAACCATGTTCTGTTCAAATAATACGCCTCGATAATGCCCAAACAATCCCTTTGCAAGGGTCGTTTTCCCAACGGCACTGGGACCAATAATAAAAATGTAATCCATATTATCCGTTTCCCTCCCGCCTGAAGGATCATCGTACATATTGTCAAAACTTAATTTACACGTCAAGTTTTTATATTATAAGCCCCAGCAGCCAGTTATGTCATTTTTCAGCGTTTCAGATATAATTTCCGGATCCGCATTGCCATAATCATGGACAATACGATTCCGGAGTCTGTACATGGCAGTCCAGGGAATCATAGTCGACTTTTTTCATATGACGGGTAATATGAGCCAGATCGCTGCGGATCCGTTCTATATAAAACGTATCGTTTTTCACATTATCCATAAATTCTTATTATCCTGCAAAGAAACTGATAATCCTGTCAATTCCCTGAATTGCGCTGATGTCCTCGGCGGCGGGTGTTTCATTTGTATTGTGACTGCATACCAGTTCATGAATGGTGTGGCAGTTCATCTGATGCAGAAGCGTACAGGCTGTGCTGTATGCCTTGTCCATATTGCCGTCCCCGCCGCCGACCAATATGACTGCGCCGCGTTTCTCCTTCCTGATGGGCTTTTCCTTCCGAAAACGGGCAGCGCAGTAATATGTCTGGAGCCTGCTTCCCAGATCCAGCAGTTTTCCTGTCAGTTCCGAAAAATAAACCGGCGAGGCGATTATTATATTGTCGCATTCCTGTATGTATTCATATACTTCCTGCATTTCATCCTTTACCGCGCAGCCATTATGCTTCCAGCAGTACCGGCAGTCAACGCAGGGAGAAATGCTGCACCGGTATGCATCCACAACGCTGTACTCTCCGGGCAGTTTTCTGATCACTTCCCTGATCAGGCCGGCCGTGTCGCCGTTTTCCCTGGGGGAGCCGTTCAATATCAGTGTTTTCATGGAGCCTCCGTATATTCCGGGTTGCCTTTATCATGGAAGCAGTCCCGGATATTTATTTGCCCGAACCGCCCGAAGATAATCCGCAATTCGTAAACCGCATTCACTTCAGCCGGACATACCGGGTGCCATCCCGCCTGAAGATACCTTCACTGATCATATCCCGGCGAATGGTGCAGTAATCCTCACAGATGGGAGAAATGATCGCGTTGACTTCTTTCTCTTCATACACCCTGCCGGGCTTGAAATGCTCAGCGATCAGTTCGTAGCAGATCAGTTTCTTTTTACGCTGAACCGGAATGGCCCGCAGTCTGCCATATTCAAAGAATGCCCTGATGACTTTCTGCCGGTACACCTCTTCCCGTTTCTGTTGCTCATCGATCTGCTCGGGTTCAGAAGCCGCGACCTCATAATTGGTTTTTTCAAGCACATCGCGGTTCAGAGAATAGACCGTGTAATACTGTTCCTTGCGTGAAACGACCAGTCCTGCGTCCTCCAGCTTTTTCATGTGGAAGGAAACGGTAGGCGGCGTCAGCCCCAGACGTTCAGCAAGCAGCTCCGTATACATCTCTCCCTGCGTCAGCGACTGTATGATGCGCAGCCGGGACATATCCGAAAGACACTTGAAAAGCTTCAGCGCATTTTCCTGCGTCATACGCCGGTCACCTCCTGAAAATGCGCGCTGATATCCTCCAGCGCCGCGAGTTTTGTTTCCTCCACGGCCACGGCATTGACATCGTGCCTGACAGATAACCAGAAATCCGCTTCCTCATTTTACCATATTGCCATATAGTGCTATATGCTTTTATTTGCCATTTTCCCAATTATTGGTTGACCCATAATTTGGCAAATGGTATAATTTTACTATTGATTCGGGCAAACCGCCCCCATCAAAACAAAATATGAAAGGATGAAGGATCCAATGAAAAAACTTGTTTCCCTTCTCCTGAGCCTTTGCCTGGTTCTGGGCTGCGCTGTCTTCGCTTCCGCGGACGGCTATACTCCCGGCACCTATGAGGCAACTGCCCAGGGCTTTGGCGGAGACGTCAAAGTATCCGTCACCGTGGACGGCAGTACAGTTACAGCCGTCGAGATCACCGGTGATGCGGAAACCCCCACAGTCGGCGGCGCCGCAATTCCCGAACTGATCAATCAGATTCTGGAAAAGCAGTCCACTGAAATCGACGGTGTTGCAGGCGCTACCATGACCACGGGCGCCGTGAAGGAAGCTGCCGCCAAGGCTCTGGCGCAGGCAGCCGGAAGCGCTGAAGCGGCTCCTGCCGCCGATGCTCCCATGACCTTTACCGCCGGCGAGTACGAAGCAACCGCGGACGGCTACAACGGAACCGTGACGGTCAAGGTTACCTTCTCTGACACCGCGGTCACAGCAATCGAGCCTGTCGAGGGCGGAAACATGGAAACCGCTCATGTCGGAACTCCGGCCTTCGCGATCATGATTCCTGAAATGATTGCCGCCAACGGCTCCGGCGTGGACGGCGTTTCCGGCGCAACTTTCACCAGCCGGGCGCTCAGAAACGCGGTGAATGATGCCGCGGAGCAGGCTGGCTGCACCAACCTGGACGCCTTCAAAGCCGCAAAGACGGAGCATAGCGCCCAGGCCCCCATTGAAAAGACGGTGGATGTGGTTGTGGTCGGCGGCGGCGGCGCCGGTATGGCGGCGGCAGCCCAGGCAACCCAGAACGGCTGCTCTGTTCTGCTGATCGAAAAGAACGCGGAAGTCGGCGGTAACACGCTGGTTTCCGGCGGCCAGTTCCAGTCCGTAATGCCCTACCTGGTCTGGGATCCGGCAGATCCGGACGCTACCGAGGGCACCTACAGCGGCGACGGCCAGTCCTATGAGAAGGTCAAGGCAGCCGCCGGCAATATCGACACCCTCAAGAATATCCTGAGCTGGAGCGAAGAACCCTTTGATGAAGAGTTCTACAAGACGAATGAATTCGTCGCCGGCGACGATATTGAGCTTGCGAAGCACGGTGTTCATGCCGAATATCTCCCTGTCCTGCAGGAACTGAAAAAAGAGATTCAGGCTTACCTCGACTGGGCTGAACCCAAGCTTGCCGAGGGGACGCCGGAAACTGAACTGACCCTGTTCTCCACTCTCAATCTGCATATCTTCCAGACCTATTACGGCGGCCTCCGCCAGACGGCGGACAAATCCCGCTGGATCTACGGCGATCTGGATCTGGTCCGCCAGTTTATCCTGGACGGTCAGGATCTGAAGCCCTGGCTGGAATCCATGGGTGCTCAGTTCAAGCACACCCAGCCCACCCTGATCGGCGCGCTGTGGTATCGTGAAAACGAGTATCCCGCTCCCCAGCACAGCAACTGGACCGTATACTTCCAGGGTCCCCTGGGCGTTATCGGTGAAGAAAATATTCTGACCCGCACCACCGCCACGGATCTGATTGTCGAAGACGGAAAAGTCACCGGTGTCAAGGCTGTAATGTTCGACGGAACCGAAGTGACCGCTCACGCTGAAAAAGGCGTCGTGCTGTGCACCGGCGGCTATGCGGCAAACATTGACCTGGTACTTCGCGACAACGCGTACTGGGACACCGCGTATCTGACCCCGTCCACCAAAACCACCAACCGTTCTTCGCAGGTCGGCGACGGAATCGTGATGGCGCAGGCGGTCGGCGCGGATGTCACCGGAATGGACTTCACCCAGCTCATGCCTATTTCCTGGGTGGACAATGGCAACCTGGCTTTCGGCAGCGGTACCTATGCCTGCTGGGTCAGCCCTGTGACCGGCAAGCGCTTCGTGGATGAAGCTTCTGAACGTGACGTGCTGTCTCTGGCTGAATTCCGGAACGGCATGGTCAAGAACGGCACCCCCGGCGTGTTCATTGAATTCTTCAACGCTGAGCAGCATATTCCCGGACCGCCCACCGCGCAGCTGACGAAGGATGCCTTTGAGGGCCGCTACTACAAAATCCACTGCAATGAAGCGGAGCTCTCCGAGCTGCTGAAGAATCCTGAATTCAAGGATGTTCAGGCCGACGCGGCCACCATGCTGGCCACAGTCAAAGCTTATGACGCGGCTGTCATGGAAAAGGCCAACACCGGTTCCGCGGTTTACCCGGACGTCGACAAGAAGTCTGCGGATCGTACTGTCGGCAATGTCCAGAAGGATGAAAACGGCAAGTATCTGCCGGATACCTATGATCTGGACAATACCGAAGTGTTTGTCCGTCTGATGGCCCCCTCCACCCATCACACCATGGGCGGCCTGAAGGTGGACGTAAACCGCCATGTGCTGAATACTGACGGCGCAGTCATCCCCGGCCTCTATGCCGCGGGCGAGGTGACCGGCGGAATCCACGGCGGCAACCGGCTCGGCGGCAATGCCATTGTCGAGATCTTCGTTTCCGGCCGTACAGCTGCCAACGCGATCCTCGAGGATAACAAGTAATTCCCTGAAGCAAAGTGGCTCCGGCATCATTGCCGAAGCCACTTTTTTCGTTTCAAATATATCCGGCAGAATCCGGAGCAGCCGCTTAGAGCAGCCGGAAAAAACCGGGTTTCTCCCGGTATTCCGGCCGGTTTTCCTGAGATTTATGCACTCAAATGCCGGCGCGGTTTTGATTGCCGTCCGGGCTATTCCATCATATCACGGACTGTTTTGAATACCTGTCTGTGCCGGTCCTTGTGAAACCGTCCGCTGCCCGGATCGCTGTACTGACTTTTTCCGGTGCCACCCGCTTCCCGGACTGCGTATGTATAGGTGCCGGGCTTAACCAGCGCCCGGAAAGCGAAAGACGGCACTGCATCGTGCTGCCGCGCATGGACCATGTGCCGGATTTCAGCATTAATGACAAGGGTCCGGAGAACCGGAAAAAACCGCCTCCGGACAGCAGCGAAAACAAGTAATGATGAATGAAAAAAGGAGGAAACCAAAATGAAAAAAATATCTGCTATTCTGTGTGCGCTGCTGATCGCATGCCTCGCGGTATCAGCCTGCGCGGAAGAAATCCCTTCTTCCACCCTGTACAAACCGGCCATGTCCGAAACGTTCAAAACGCTGGTCAGCGGCAAAACATTTGAGGCCAGCGTCACCAGGAATGAATGCTACGGCGAGGATGAGGACGCGTTTTACACAATTACAATCACCGCAAGTGAGGAAACCAGATTCGAAGCGAAGGACATCGAAAATCTGAAGGAACGCGATATCATCTCCTTCGCGCCCGGAAGATCCATCATGGTTATGGAAAAGACAGCCGATGAGTTCGGATTCTGCGTCAAGGACGGCAATTCCGACGAATATTCCTTCACCCGGACGAAAGACGGGTACTATGTTGCCCGCACGGAAACCGACAACATGTTCTATACGGACCTCTTCACCATTACAGTCCCGCTGGAAAAAGACATCAGCTTCCTGGACTGGAGCGATCCGGAAAACCTGGAAGCGCCGGTGAAAAAGGGCTATGAAGAACTGCTCGATCTCCTGCTGGCGGATAGGAACTTCTCCCCGTACAACACCAAGGTAACCTTTGACGCGAACGGAAAGCTGGTTGAGTTCCTCTATACCTATTCTCCCTGGAACTGAGTTTCCCGGATCTTCTCTCCTGCCCGGCTCTCCGGAGCCGGGTTTTTGTTCGGGCAAAAAGCAATCCCGGTCCGGTTCCGCAGGTAAGCCGCCTTCATGTTGGCGCAGCCCGTCCTGTACTTTCAGGCGAGTAGTTGACGCGGACGCCGTTCATTATCCTGAAAAAACACAGATATCCGCTTTCAGCAGGAAATATTTGGCTGAAATGCGAAAAAAAATCATGACAGATTATTTTTCGCCATCTGCAGCGGATGGCGGAAAATACAGATCATCCGCAAGAAGGAGAATCCATGATGAAGCATAATACCAACAGATGGCTGGCTGTCCTGCTGGCCTTCGCCCTTACGCTGAACATTGCCTTTGCTGCCGCGGAAGCGCAGCCCGCGGAGGAACAGGAGGAGCTGTACGGCTCTCCCTGGGTCACCAGTATCGTCAGCGGCAACCTGCCCGCGGAAGCACCGTCCCCGAGGGATGATCTTTACCTGAGTGTAAACTATGACGGGCTTGCCGCTCACCAGGCGAAGATGGCCTACATGCCGCTGAGCAGCTCCGCGCAGCTCCAGCCGGCAGTAATAGATATGATTCATGACGAAAGCTTTTCCGCTCCCGGCATGGATCAGCTGCGGATTTTCTGGCAGCTGGCCTCGGATGACACGGCCCTGAAAGCCCAGGGTCTCGGTGAGGTGACGGAATATATCGGACGGATTCAGGCGGCGGAGTCGGTTTCCGCGCTGAATGAAGTTCTCCTGTCGGAGGATTTCCCGTTCTCCCCTTATCTTTTCTTCTCTGTTTCGCCCGAGAGTCTGCGGAGCCGCAACATTGCGTATATCATGCCGGCGCTTTCCATGTCGGATGACCCCCTGCTGGGAATTGAAGCTTACGACGCTCCGATGGCTACGGCCGATGCGCTTAGTATGAAGATGGCCCGGCTGAACCTTGCCGCGAAAGCGAAGCCCGCGCTGATGCTGATCGGGATTCCGGAGGAGGAAACCTCCGGGAAGATGCTTGACCTGTTCAATACAGAAGTATCCTATGCCAGCCTGTATCCCAATACCAGTACCATCGTCAACGGGGAATACGGTCTGGCCGCAAAAAGCGCCCTGATCCTTTCCGCGGAAGAAACCGTCAGGCTCTGTTCCTCCTTCCCGCTGGCGGCTACGCTGAAAAAGTTCGGCAAGGACGTTTCCCCGGCGTATTTTATCGCGACAAGCGACTGGCTGACCGCGCTGGACAGGCTCTGGACGGAGGAAAACCTGGAAACACTGAAAACGCTTACAGCTTTTAAGGTGATGATGGAGTGCGCAAGCTATGTCAGCCAGGAAGTCTTCAACCGGTACGCCCAGCTCCCGCTGATCGCGGAAGGAAACGCCTGGAACGCCTGTGACCGCGCGCCTGCTTTCAGCGCGCTGCTGGCGCAGCTGTATACGGAAAATATCCTTGGCAGCAGCGTAAAAGAAAAGCTGACCGAAGTGACACACGGCCTGCTGGAGGAGTACCGGAAGCTTTTTAATGAGACCGAATGGATCAGCGGGTCTACCCGGGCGGATGCCATCGAAAAAATCGACAACATGCAGCTGAACATTCTCGGGCCGAAGGACGGATACCTGGACTTTTCCGGCCTGCGGCTGAAAACAGCAGAGGAAGGCGGCACCCTGCTGGGAAACTATCTGGCGCTCCGCGCGTACCGGAACGAACTGGAGAACCGGATGATCGGCCAGCCTGCCACAGCTGATCTGTTCTGGCGGGCCTCCTCACCGTCCATGGTCAACTGCTTCTATGATCCCGCTTCCAATTCCATCAATATCCTGCCGAATTTTATCAGTCCCGTGCTCTGGTGGGACGGTATTACGGAAATGCAGATCCTGGGCGGTATCGGCACAGTGATCGGTCATGAGCTGGGCCACGGGTTCGACTTTATGGGAAGCCAGCTCAACGGATATGCCGAGCCGGTACCGATCCTGCACGAGAATGACCTGCAGGACTTTCTGGCCCGGGTGGATAAAATCGTGGATTATTACAGTGCGATTACCGTTCTTCCGGGATTTCCGACAAACGGCGCCCAGATGAAAGCGGAGAACGGCGCGGACCTGGTCGGTATGCGGGCCGCGCTGTCCCTGGCTGCCTCACGGGATGATAAGGACCTTAAGGCGTTTTTCACGATGTACGCAAAAATGTATGAGCAGGTTGTAAATTTCCTTGTGGCGCCGATGCTGCTTACGATGGACACGCACGCGCCGAATCACCTGCGGGTGAACGTAATCAGCCAGATGATGCCCGAATACGCCGAAACCTTCGGCGTCGCGGAGAATGATACCATGTATGTGAAGCCGGAGGACCGGCTGGTAATCTGGGGAAAATAAACAGCTTTTTCTACCGGCTGCATTTCCCGCAGTCGCTGCAGCCGTTGCAGACCAGTTTCATGGAGCATTCCTCACAGTTTCCGCAGTAATGCTTCACATACAGTTCCTTCTCAGGAATCGGCAGCCCCCAGCTGTCTGTAAGATTGAAGCGCATTGGTTTTCCCGCATGGTTCATGCCGGACCTGAAAGCCTGCCTTGTCTGAAGCCGTTTATCGGCAAGCTCATACTGCTTCCCGTCCTTGATAAATACCGTCCCCGTTTCCAGGAAACAGAAGGTAATATCCCTGGATACGCATTCTTCCTGAAGGGCCCTGACCCATTCGAACCGGCAGGGCCTTCTTCCGCCGTAATTCTCCCCGCCGCAGAGAACCCTTTCAATCTGTCCGCTGTCAAGATATTTCCCCAGGCTGACCGACCCGATCAGCGGCGTACAGCTCACGCCCTTATGCCTGAACGGCAGCTCCAGCAATATCGGAATCCGTTCGTCAGCTCTCCTTTGGTTTTCGCATGTCACGTTGAAAAAAACATTTTCCCAGCCGCTGCCCCAGTCTGCCGGCAGGCAGCCGGCAACCCGCTGCGGCCGCTTGGTCAGCAGATAAAATATCACGTCGCTCCGTGTACGGATAATATCCCATGCTTCGCCGCGCCACTGATCCGCTTCCTCCAGGAAGAAGTCAGAGGTCATGCAGACGCTGATCATCTCGCCGCTTTTGATCCTGTACCGTCCCTGTCTGTCCCTGGACAGCGGATACCGGAAACCGGACGTCCGGTATATTTCCGCGCCGTCCTTGTCTCTCATCCCGTCCAGGAAGTACATATAGCAGTTTTCGCATCCCTCGCTGCACCTGACGCAGCCGTGCCACGGATTCCAGATATCATGCATCGTTCATATCCCTGTGCGGTCTGTTTTTTCAATCACCTGGGTGAGGCGTCTTCGCGCAGCACGGTTCCTTATTCAGAAATCCTTCCGCCTGCAGCAGTTCCAGCACCCGCGCTTCCCGTTCGAGCATCAGGGAGCTGTAAGGGGTTTCCTTCGCGGTGCGGTTCCTTTGTATCGCCGCCGCGGGATCAACGAATTCCAGCCTGTATAATTCCTTTGCCTCATAGCTGTCCAGCTCCTGGGGCACCGGTTTTTCCTCCGCCTCGCAAAGATAATAGTAATTGTCCTGGACAAAACACTCGGTTTCATCCTTTTCATTTTTCTGGATCCGGTGGACGATACCGTATTCCTTTACGGTTTCCGGAATGACGGCCAGCCCCGCTTCCTCCCGGGTTTCACGGATCATTGCCTCAGCCGGTTTTTCCCCGGCTTCAATGCCGCCGCCCGGAAACTTATAGTAATCATATTTCAGGCTGTGAACCATCGCGACCCTGCCGTTCCGGATAATAATGCTTCTGGCGGAATCCCGGGTAAAAGTGCGGGTGCACCGGCTGTAATCCTTCCTGTCCATTTCAAACAGTATTCTCATGTTTTCAGTCCTCGCTGGATTTCTGTCGCTTTTCCGGAATTCTTCGGGGATTGTCACAGTTCAGCCAGCATCTGCTGCGGGTTTTCCGCAGCCTTTACCTTTGTGTACGCCCGTGCAATGAATCCGTTTTCATCGATCAGGTAGGTTGTGCGGACAACGCCCATCGTTGCCTTCCCGTACATATTCTTTTCCTTCCAGACGTCGTACGCGCGGATTGTCTCCAGTTCCGGATCCGCCAGCAGGATGAAAGGCAGGCTGTATTTCTGCTCGAACTTTTTGTGCGATGCGGCGGTATCCTTGCTGATGCCGATCACCACAGCCCCCTTTTCCTGAAACTGCGGATACAGTTCCGCAAACCCGCAGGCCTGTTTCGAGCATCCGGAAGTCATATCCTTCGCGTAGAAATACAGGACCACCTTCCGGCCGGAAAAGTCCGAAAGGGAGCGCATATTGCCGTTCTGATCGGAAAGCGTGAATGCCGGCGCCTTTGTTCCTGCTGCAAGCATGGCTCATCCCCCTTGTGTGCGTATATTTTATTATAGCATCTGAAATGGTGTAAAGTACAGTCCGTCCGGTTCCGCGCGGCACGGCAGGAAAATCACCTCCACGCCGGCGTTTTTCGCGTCTTCCAGCGCCCTGCAGAAATCCGGGTCTGTCTCCCGGTTTCCTCTTACTTCGGTAATCCCTTCCATCTGAATCACAAACATCAGCATCCGCCTGCAGCCGGCCGCGTTCGTCAGCTCATGCAGGTGCTTTACGCCTCTTGCTGTCGGAGCGTCCGGAAAATAGCCGATCCCGTCCCGCTCCAGGGTGCACCCTTTGACTTCCATCAGGAACCGCTCATTTCCCCGTTCCATCATGAAGTCAAGCCTGGACTGCCCGTACCGGTATTCCGGCCGGATCACGTCATAACCCTGTGTCTCCAGCCACTCCCGTGCCACAATATTCGGAGCCTGACTGTCGATGTTGACCAGCAGCCCGTTCGTTTTTCTCACGGCAATCAGGTCATAGGCTGTCTTTCTCGCCGGATTGCCGGAAACCGACAAAAAGACTTCCGCTCCGGGAAGCAGCAGTTCCCTGCACCGCCCGGTATTTTTTACATGAACCGTTTCAGTCTGTCCGCCGATCTCCGCGCGGGCGGTAAACCGGTTTGGCCTGTCGATAAAAACGGCAGGGATCACCTTCCTGTATTTCATGCTTCCGGCACCTGTTCCTTATCGGCGGATCAGACGTCAGCTGTTCCGTTCTGATCCATGGTTTTCCACCTGTTCCTGAAATAGTGGGCAGCCATCTTCGGATTCCGGTCCCGCGTAAACAGGCCCTTCCGGTTTCCGCCCGCGCGCATGGGTCCCTGGCATGTGGAGAAGTCAGCGAAGTTCCACGGCATTTCGCCGATCACAAATCCGCGCTCGTCCAGGCATTCGCTCATCGCTTCGTAGAAAGCTACCTGATATTCTTCCGTAAACATTTCCGGCGCTGCCCCGTGCAGGCCCGCGATCGTGTCCGCGCCGTATTCGGACAGGATCACAGGCTTGTGCTGTTTCTCCCACCAGTCCAGTTCCAGCCGGAAGGCATACTTTGCCGTTTCCAGATCTCCGGACAGATTATACCAGCCGTAGTAGCGGTTGATCAGCACCACGTCCATCGAGCAGATCACGCGGTCCCGTTCGTACCGGTTCTGGCATCCGACCACTGTCACCGGCCTGTTCTGGGGGTCCAGCCGGTGCGCGGCTTCATACAGAGGCCGCCAGTATTCATATGCCTTTTCCGGCAGGGTGTCGGTATCCGGTTCATTGCCAAGGCTCCACATCACCACGCAGGGATGGTTCCTGTCCCGCGCGATCATATCCTGCAGCACCTGCCGATGATACGCCGCCAGGTTCCATCCGTAATGCTCGTCCGCCCACATGCCCACCGCCGGGGTCTCGTCCACGACGACGATCCCTTCCCGGTCGCACAGCTGGTACATTTCCTCCGCGTAGGGATAATGGCTGGTTCTGAAGCAGTTGGCGTGCAGCCAGTGATACAGATTGATATCCGTTACATTCAGGCACGCGTCAGTTCCTCTTCCGTGAAACGGGCTGTCTTCATGCTTGCACGGGCCGTGAAACCGGAAAGGTTTCCCGTTGATCAGGAACTGTGTTCCCTCCACGCGGACTTCCCGGATGCCGAACGTCTGTTCATACAGATCTTCTCCGCAGATAATCCGAGCGGTATACAGATAAGGCTTCCCCGGCCACGGTTCCCACAGCTGCGGATCCGGAATCACCGCTGAACCTTTTCTTCCCGTACACGAGGCAACGGTGTTTCCCGCGGCGTCCAGCACTTCCACCTGCACTTCGCTCTCTGTTCCGGACGTTTCCACTTCATAACGTACGTTTCCTTCCAGGGAAGCCGTCAGGGTAATGTCCCGGATATATCCCCTCGGCGTGGCTGTCAGCCGTACCGGCCGCTGGATACCTGTGTAATTGAAAAAATCAAAAGCCGGCCGGTTGATTCCCCGCTCCTCCTGCAGTTTTTTTCCGGCCTCCACGGACGGAATTCCCGGATTGTCGGATCCGAAAAACGCTGTCGCTCCTTCCGTTCCGACCGGCAGCGTATCATGGCTGATCCGGTTATCCGCCTCCACCGTCAGTTCCGCGGTTTCACCGGCTTCCAGCAGATCGCTCAGCTCCACCTCAAAGGGCAGAAAGCCTCCCCTGTGACGGGCAATCTCCCGTCCGTTCAGCAGGATCCGGGCGCTGTGCGCCACCGCGTCAAAGCGAACGCAGACACGCATTCCCTTCCATCTGCCGGGGATCGTGATCTTCCTGCGGTACTCCGTTATTCCGGCGTAATTCCGGAACCGCGGATCGGGGCTCTGATCATTGTAGGAAGCAGGCACCGCAATCGGCTGCCAGTCCGCGTCCCCCCGGAAGCGGAAGTCCCATACTCCCCCGAGATCCTGTACCATTCTGAAAGAATTGTTCTGCGGATACAGTGTGCCCATGCTTTTTCTCCTTCGCTCAGCTCCACAGCTCCGGATCCCTGCCGCAGAGTTTCATCAATGCTTCCGTCAGGAAGTAATCGCCGTAGAGGATATTTGTGTGCCGTCCGGCTCCGTCATCGTGATAACTGGCTGTGCAACGGGTCAGAATACCGCAGTGTTCCCCGCCCCAGTCAGCACAGTTGTCCAGCAGTCCGTCAACCAGCCGCCGCGCCTGGTTTTTCCAGCTTTCGTTTCCCGTCAGCGCAGCCAGCTTCTGCAGACCGCAGGCCGCGATCGCGCCGGCGATGTTATCGATTCTTTCCTCCCCGGCCGGCTGGCAGAAATCACAGTCCGTCAGCCCGTCCTCCCGGATATGCGCCGTGAAATTCGCCGCGATTCTTTCCGCCGCTTCCAGGTACTTTTCATTCCGCAGATGGCTGTACGCCAGCGCAAACCCGTACAGTCCCCAGGCCTGTCCGCGGCTCCACTGGCTTCCGGGTCCGTAGCCCTGGCCGGGATGCTCCTGCACTCTATTTCCCGTTTCCGGATCGAACTCGATAATATGGCTCACGGACCCGTTTTCCCGCAGAAATTCACGCAGCGTCGTATCCGCGTGAATGGCGGCAACCCGGCGGAAGCGCGGGTCTCCGGTATCCCGGCTGGCGCGGTACAGCAGCGTCAGGTTCATCATACAGTCGATAATGGCGTATCCGACGCGGTCCGGTTCATTCCACGCCCGGATAAACCCCGCCGGATTGAACCGTCCCATCAGCAGGGACGCGGCATGCAGCAGATCCGTTTCCGCCTGCTCATCCCCCGTCAGTTTCGCGTCCGCCCCGCAGGACAGAAGGTACATAAAACCGACGTCATGATTCAGCCTGCGGAAAGTTCTGAATTCATCCGTCAGCAGCTTTTCCGCTCTCCGCGCCTCATCCAGGAAGAAAACGTCTCCGGTCCATGTATACAGCTGCCACATCATTCCGGGCCAGAAGCCTCCGGTCCACCAGCTGTTTCCGTCGTACGGGCTGGTGATCCACTGCCCGCCCGCGCTTTTGTACGGAATGATCCCGGCTTCCACGGCGGTTTCCGCGGTCCTCCGGATCTTTTCAGCAATCCTGTTCAGTGCTTCTTCATAACGGTTCGGCAAGTTTCCGTACCTCCTCCGGTATTGCTTCCGGTAAAAAATGATCCTGTATCCGTAAACACCGCGCCTTTGCCGTGCGCTTTTCCGGTCATCCTTTACGTCTCCTGATCCTCTGCTGAAAACACAAACGTCCCGCTGAAACGGTCCGCCTTCCCGTTCTTCAGCTTCACCCGCCAGAGGCTTCCCGGCCAGTTCCGCGCCATCCGCGGATCCGTCACCGGTTTTTCTTCTTTTGAGAAAAGCAGTCCCTGCGGGCAGCGGATCACCAGTTTCCCTGCCGTAATCCGCCCGTTGTTCCACACAGGCTCATTCTGCAGCAGGAAGACCCACGTCACTTCCTGCGCCGTCCGCAGCGTTCCCTCGTCCGTCAGCTGCAGCCCGTCCGCGCCCAGCGCAAACCGGCGCCGCAAGTGTTCAATTCCGGCCTCTTCGCCGTACGCCCTTTCCAGGTCCAGCGCCAGGCCGTCCGGGGTGCATTCCGCGTTTTCCGCTCCGTGTTCGCTGCCTTCCCGCTGTTCATGGCTTCCGATCAGCGGAAGGTTGTGCCATCCGGCCTGCACGTTCCAAAGTGTATAGCGTTCCTCCGAAAAGGTCTTCGCGGTATAGACCATGTTTCCCGCGTCCACAATCGCCGGTTCCCCGTCCTGAAACAGGATGAAGGATCCGACATCGTTGTGGTTATGGTTTTCGCCGTTATGGCCGCCTTTGCAGGCCAGGATCCATCTCCCGCGCCGGACCATGCGGACCTGAAGATCCGGCAGCCACGCGTCCGCCGGAAGGGGCGGCGTATGCTCCGGATATTCCGCCGGCGCGCGGAAAACCAGATCCAGCGCCCGGGTCAGGTGCGGCACGTCGCTGAGCTGGTCCGCGATCGTTCCCCGCATCCGCGATCCCAGCGCCGCCAGCTCCCGGTTATCTGTCATCAGCCCGGCTGTCTCAAGCCGCTCCCCGCTGATAAAGGGCCTTGCGTCGCAGTCCGCGAAATTCGCGAACCACCCGTTTCCCATATAAACCTTTGCGGGAAACGCCAGGATGTTCCGGATCTTTTCGTCCTTCCAAAAGCACATCCGGCCGCCCGTGATTTTCTCCAGGATCTCCAGGCAGTCCAGCAGCGCGCCGCCGGCCATGTTCCAGTAACCGGCTCCCTCGTCGCAGCCGCCGTCCTCCGGCAGCACATCCAGGTACCGGTCCAGCATCCCGCAGCCCCGGGCCAGCAGCTCCGCCAGTTTCCCGGCGGGCATCGGATCCAGCACCGCGCAGATCATCACGTTGGACAGGATCCATGGGGTCCAGTTGTTCAGATCCTTCCGCCGGAAGCCCATCCACCAGAAATCATCCGTCTGCATGAACGGACGCAGGATCCGCCGCCGGATTTCCTCCCGGATCCGCTGCCGGATCATGGGGGTGACCGCGTCCAGCCGCTCTTCGAGCAGCGCGGAAGCCAGGGAAAGAATCATTCCTGTCTGGGCGCTGAACAGGTCAATATACGGTTTTTTCGGATCGGGCAGCGGGTATTCCGCCGGTTTCGGCGCGCCGGGAACCGGATTGACGTTGTGGGCGCTGATGACCCAGCTGCTCTCCTCGCAGATGCACCAGATCCCGTCAACAATGGCGTCCGTGTCCGCTTCCTCCGGAAAGGCGCAGGCGTTCAGCAGTGCGGCGCAGAGCTTCCGTCTGCGGGTGAAATAAGGCTTCTCATCCGCCTGACGGTCGCCTGTACGCGCGAAGGCCAGAAAGCCAGACGCTGTGCGCGGGGGATAAGGAATTCCAGCGTACGCTTCCGCCAGTTCCCGGATCTCCTGACGATACTCCGCTGGGATCCCGCCCCAGGCGCACCGGTCCTCCGCCGGCGGATACAGCTTCCGTGTGCCGGCCCGGAGCAGTTCCTCCATCGGATGGTTCCGCAGAAACTCTGTAAACATATTGCCTTCCAATCAGCCTTTCAGTCCGGATGTGGCGATGCCCTCGATGAAATATTTCTGCAGGCTCAGGAACACGACGGTTACCGGGATCAGGGAAACTACGGAAGCGGCCATAATCAGGTGGTATTCTGTCGTATTCTCCTGGATGAACCGCCGCAGGCCGACCTGGATTGTCTTGTTGCTGTCGCTGCTCAGGTAAATCAGGGGACCCATATAGTCATTCCATGTAGTCACAAAAGTGAAGATCACCAGCGTGGCGATCGCCGCCTTCGAAAGCGGCAGCATGATCCGTGCCCAGATACCGTACTCGCTCAGCCCGTCTATGCGCGCCGCCTCGCACAGTTCCGTAGGGATATTCTGGTAAAACTGCCGCATCAGGAAAACGCCGAAAGCCGAGAAAGCCTGCAGGCACATGATGGACGCAAGGTTGTCGTACAGACCAAAGCTGCGCATCATAATGAACTGGGGCAGCATATAAACCTGCCACGGCACGGCAATGGTCGCGATATAGCAGAGGAACAGAACGTCCCTTCCCCTGAAGTGCAGCTTTGCGAAGGCATAGGATGCGAAGGATGATGTCAGCGTCTGGATGAACGTGACCGCGACCGCGAGAATCGCGGTGTTCTTGAAGAAGGTCAGCATCGGCACCTTCTGCCAGATCAGCGAATAGTTATTCCACTGGAACTCTTCCGGCAGCCACCGGAAAGGATAGGCGAACACTTCCCGGTCCAGCTTCAGGGAGGAAAGAATCATCCATACAAAGGGAATCAGCGTGAACGCGGCCAGGGCGATCAGCACGATATAGAGGCATACTTTTCCAAAGGTCCGGAGCGTTTTATTGTCTTTCCGGATACCTCTTCCGCCGGCAATTTCCATCTGTTCTTCCTCCCTTCCTCAGTCGTTCGCGAATTTCTTTTCGTTGCTGAACTGAATCACAGTTACCGTCAGGACCACCACCAGCAGCACCATCGCGATCGCGCTGGCTGTGCCGTACTTATATTGTTCAAAGGCCTCCTGGAAGATGTACAGCACCAGCATCTTCGTGGACCGGCCAGGCCCGCCGGCCGTCATAATCGCGACGGTGTCGTAGATCTTGAAGCAGCTGATGATCAGCATGATGGAAGCGAAGAAGGTGGTGGGCCGCAGCTGGGGAAGCGTCACATTCCGGAACTGCTGCCACTTGTTCGCCCCGTCCACAGTGGCCGCCTCGTACAGTTCCCGCGGAACACCCTGCAGCGCGGCCAGGTAGATTACCATGTAATACCCCATATTCCGCCATACGCTTACCAGGATAATTGCCCACATTGCCATGGTACTGTCCGCGGTCCAGCTCTTGTTGAAATTGATGCCCAGGTTCATCAGCAGCTGGTTGACCGGCCCGTTCTTCATCAGCATGAAATTCCAGCAGACGCAGATGGCCACCATGGACGCTACGTAAGGAAAGAAGAAGATGGTCCGGAATCCGACGGCTCCCTTGACCGCCTTGTTCAGCGCCATCGCCAGCATGATCGAACAAACCAGGCTCAGCGGAACGGTCACAAGCGTATAGAACACCGTATTCTTCAGCGCGATTCCGAGGTCCACCTTGTTGAAGAAGTATCCCAGTCCTGCGAAAAAGCCGCTCTCGGCCATCGTTGAGCCGACCTTCGCGCTTTTGAAAATATCAGCGTAGTTCTTCAGGCCGGTCCAGTGCATGTTGGCAAGGCTTCCCCCGTTCCATTCCGTGAAGGACATGGCAATGGACAGAACCACCGGCACCAGGGTAAACACGGCAAAACCGATGAAGTTCGGAGCCAGGAACGAATAGGCGATCAGCGTATTCTTTCTTTCCAGGCGGCCCATTCTGTGCTTCCTCATTCCGGCAACGGCGCGCAAGGCTTTTTCAGACATTACAGGAACCCCTTTCTTCAGATAAAACAAGGGCGGGAGTACGGGACAGTCCCGCTCCCGCCCTTGTTCAGTTCGGTCTGTGATCCGGATTTCCGGAATTACTGGCCGAGGATTTCTCCCACGCGTTCGTTCATGGCTTCAATACCTTCCTCGATGGAGACGGTACGGGTCATAATGTTGGAATGTTCCTCGTTCAGGACGGCAGAGATCGCGGCGGTGTTGTCGGTTCCGGGAATCTCGATCGCCACGAAGGTGGGCAGCAGAACAGCTTTGGAGCCTTCATCAGTCGGGAAGCCTTCCTTGGCGGCCAGCACTTCCGCGACATCCTCGGAAACCCAGGCGGGACGGTTGCCGGTGGCAGCAGTCACCTTGGCGCCGGCTTCGCCGCACAGCCATGCAATGTAGTCCCACGCCAGATCCGGGTTCTTGGAAACAGCGTTGATGGAAACACCGGTCAGGTTGCCGAAGGTGGAGCCGGGTTTGACGCCTTCCTTCACAGGCATGGAAGCAATGCCCCAGTTCTTCACTTTGTATTCGCCGCTGGCAATCTTGTCAGCCAGGGTTGCGACGTACCAGTAGCCCATGGGCATCATGGCCACATTGCCGTTTCCGAAAACGCCGCTGTAGTGCAGTCCGGCCGCTTTCGCTTCGTTGAAGGTGATGCAGGCGCCGGCATCTTCCAGATCCTGGATGATCTGATAGAAGTAAGCCAGATCGTCATAGTTGCCGTCCAGCAGGGTGTTCACGCCGTCCGCCACTGTGTAGTTGACCGCGGTGGACAGCCAGGTGTGATAGAAGGTGCCGTAGATCGGATTGGCGGGATCGGTGTTGGTCAGGGCCAGAGCCTTTTCCTTGTACTGTTCCCAGGTCATGTCATTGGTCGGATACGCCACACCGGCAGCGTCAAACAGGTCTTTATTGTAGAACAGCACTTCGAAGTCGCTGCGGAAAGGCAGGGCAACCTGGTTGCCGTCGAACTTGTAGTACTCGTCCATTCCCTTGAAGCCGCTCAGGTCAAAGCCGGCCTTTTCAATGTAGTCGTTCAGGGGCAGCAGCGCATTGGCTTTGTACCAGTTCAGCAGGCTGGGAACATCCTTCACCATGAAGATATCGAATTTGTCGTCGTTCAGCTTGGTGGCCATGTCGGTCGTCCAGTCCTGGGAGGGAACGTCCACATAGACGATCTCCACATCCGGATGCTCAGCTTCGTAAGCGGCCTTTTGCTCGGCCAGGTAAGCGGTGGTAGTGGCGTCCCATGCCACAATCGTCAGGGTCTTCTTCTCTTCGGCGGCGGCAAAGCTGACAACAGAGATCAGCATCACAGCGGCCAGAACCAGAGCCAGCAGTTTCTTCATAAAGGGATCCTCCTTCATTCATGTTTGGGAAATGTTATCGGTTTCACGCTTTGGAGCACAGTATCGCAATTTCTCCGCACCGCTTTGCCTTTTCTTTCCCTGTATTTGTCTAAATCTTATTGCTTTGTCCCCTTATTGTCAAGTATTTTTCTGAAAAAATGTTCCGGAATTTCGGAACATTTTTATGTTATCGGTAACATTTTTCTTGCTTTTTCACCCGGTTCGTGTTAAGATGCCGGCGGAGGAAGAGCATATGAACAGAAAAACCACCATTTACGATATCGCCCGTGAGGCAGGGGTATCCACCGCGACGGTCACGCGGGTGGTCCGGAAGGATCCGCATGTTAAGGAAGCTACCCGGCTGAAGGTACAGCAGGTAATCGATGCCCGCGCCTATACGCCCAGCGTTTCCGCCCAGAACCTGGAGGGCGGCCGCAGCCGTACGCTGGCCGTTGTGCTTCCCGTCGTTTCCAATCTGTATTTCAACCGGATTTTTGACGCTGCCTACTGGGAGGCGGAAAAGAACGGGTGCAGCCTCCGCCTGTTCCAGACGATGGAAAACCAGGCGATTTCTCCCGAAATCGTCAGTGAACTGATCCGCTGCCGCATGGACGGCGTCCTGTTTGCCGGCAGCATCTGGTCCGGGGATCGCGGCGACCTGAATTCCGCCCTGGAAAAGCTTGGCAATTACATGCCCGTTGCCACCATCTGTCCCCCGGATGTTTCACTTGAATGCATCTGCATCCAGAGCGATCTGGTCAACTGTTTCCGCCTTCCTGTCCGCCATCTGCACACACTCGGGCACCGGCGGATCGCCTTTCTCGGCGGTTCCATGCACAGCAAGGACACTTCCCGCCGCGGCGTAGGATTCCTGGAGCAGCTCCGGCTGATGGACCTGCCGGACGATCCGGCCTACCATGTGGATGCGGGCTATGATATGGAAAGCGGTGAGCGCGGAGTGCTCCGGATGCTCTCCGGCCTGGACCGCGGCCGCTGGCCCACAGCTATCGTAACCTTCAACGACCTGGTGGCGCTGGGTGTCATGAAACAGCTGAAAAAAATGGGGCTGTCGCTCCCCCGGGATATGGCAATCATCGGCTGTGACAACCAGTTTTTCTGCGCCTATACGGATCCTTCCCTCACCTCCGTGGACCTGCATCCGGAGGAAATGGCGCAGAGCGCCGTCCGGGAACTGCTGCTCGCCCGGGAATCCTCCTCCCGCTCCTTTGCCATGGTGCGGGACGCGACACTGGTGATCCGTGAAAGCTGCGGCGCGCATCTCGGTTTCCGCAAACTGTAACCAGGAGGGATAATTCTATGATTACTGCCGTTGTCCGTTCCGCGGACGGTGCCGTACTCGCCGCGGCGGAGCATCCGGAGGAGGTCTGGCTTTCCGTGGACCGGGTATATCAGCCCGGGGACACTGTCCTGATATCCGGGGCAAAGCACCTGAAGGTTCAGATGGATCAGTCCGTTCCCGCCGGGGAGGTTTTCCTGCCGGACGGAACCATGACCTGGACCGTTCCGGCCGGAGAGCATCGCCTTGCCTACGCGCCGGGCGCCTTTGAAGCGCCCCGCCATATCATTCTGGCCAGGCTTGTTCCGGAAAGTGAGCTGTCCGTGTCCCGTGTCCTGTCCCGCAATCCCGCCGACCTGCGGGGCGATACCGATTTCTTCCCCCACTGTACCGCAAACGTGGAAACCAGAAACGAAGCCTGTTTCTGCGCCCGCAGCGTAATCGACGGCATCCGCCTGAACACATTTCATGGGGAATGGCCTTTCCAGAGCTGGGGAATCGGCGCGCGGGAAGACGCCTGGTGCAGGCTGGATCTGGGGCGTACGGTCATTGCGGAAAGAATGGCCCTGACACTCCGGGCCGATTTTCCGCATGACGCTTACTGGGTCAGCGGTCATGTCGTTCTGTCTGACGGAAGCGATCTTGCCTTTCCGCTGCGGAAAACAGCGGACCGCCAGTGGATTGATCTGGGCAGCCGACGGATCCGCTGGCTCCGCCTGGAGCGGATGGTCAAAAGCAATGATCCCTCCGCGTTCCCTGCGCTGACGCAGTGGGAGGTATTCGGCCGGGATATCCTGCCGGAATAGCGTGTACAGCCGCCGCTGTGCGTTGTGTTTTATTAAGAATTTATGATAAATTTGTAAAATCCTGTCATATAGTATAAAATAATACGGTCTCCGAATGATTTTCCCGCTCTGCAGGAGGCAGGAAGGAGCCTTTATGCTCAAGGAACTGCTTTATCAGGCTGTTGACTGGATCGCTTCGGTTCATGACAGCATCAATCAGCTGAACAACAAGTTTGAAGGAACGCTTTCAGACAAGCAGCTGCATTTTCTGGTGATCGGACTGCTCGGGATGCTGCTGATTTTTCTGATTCATCCGTTATTCCGGCATCTGGCGAAAACAAATCATGTAATGATCATTACCTGGATCTATGTTTTCACCCTGATTCTTGTGATCACCTTTGCCGTTGAGATCGGTCAGCGGCTGACAAAAACCGGCGATATGGAGTTTGCCGATATTGTCTCCGGCGTCGGCGGATTCGTTGTGATGTTCGCGGTCTTTGCCGTCATCCGCGCCGCTGTCCGGTGGGCCGCGCGCCGGATCCGCCGGCGCAGGGCTTCCGGGACGGAATGAAAGCCTGCCGCCGCGTTTGCGTCATTTGTCATTTCCGCCGTACACGCGCCGGCCTCCCAGCCAGCATGAATGGACGGCGATGGTATGCAGGTCCGCCGCTTCCGTAACAAACGGATTTCTCTCAAGCACGGTGAAGTCCGCCAGATAGCCGGGCGCGATAAGTCCTTTGCGGTTTTCCTCAAAACTGGCCTCCGCGCCGCGGATCGTGAAGCTGTCCAGCGCTTCCTTTATGCTGAAGGCTTCCCCGGGCAGGAACGGGCCGGTTCCGTCGGTCGATGTGCGTGTCACCGCGCACTGAATACCGCGCAGTACGTCCGGAAGCTCCACGGGGCAGTCCGAACCGTTGGAGACCGAAACGCCCCTGTCCATCAGCGTTTTCCAGCAGTAGCTGCTTTTCGCGCGCTCCGCGCCGACCCTGCTTTCAACAATATGATTGTCATAATCCAGGAAAACAGACTGCGCGTAGACGTGCAGCCGAAGCCCGGCGATACGCTCCAGCTGATCCGGCCGCGTAATCTGGCAGTGCACGATTCCGTGCCGGTGATCTTCCCGCGGGGAATCCTTCAGCGCGGATTCGATCGCGTCTAGAACCCGGTCCAGGCACGCGTCCCCGATTGCGTGGACAGCAACCTGCATGCCGTTCGCGTTGGCAAAACGGATCATATCCTTCATCTGCCGGTCACTGAGCAGAGAGAACCCGCTGGTGTCCGGCCTGTCGCTGTAGGGCGACGAGAGATGCGCGGTATGGCTGCCGAGCGAACCGTCTCCGAGTATTTTGAGCGGTCCGATCCGGAACATCGCGCCCCCTTTGCCGGTGATGTTTCCCGCTCCGACAAACCGTTCCAGCTCCGGAAGCGAAGCGAAATTTGCCTGCTCGCAGACGCGCACGGTCAGTTCCCCGCTCCCGGCCAGCTCCCGGTACGCCTCGTTCACCGTCTCCCAGGGCACCGCGCGGAACGTTGAATAGTCATCCGTCTGCACGCTGGTTATGCCATAGGCGTTCAGCACCCCACAGGCAAGCCGGATCATGTCCTTCAGTTCCTCCCTGTCCGGCAGCGGGATGAACGGGTTCAGCAGTTCGATCGCATTGTCATACAGTCTTCCGTCCGGCTCCCCGTTTTCCATGCCGATCCTTCCGCCGTCCGGGGAAGGCGTCGCCCCGGTAATGCCGGCAATCTCCAGCACCCGTGAATTCACGGCGCAGCAGTGTCCGCAGGCCCGCGTGATCATAATCGGAATATCCGCTGAAACGGCGTCCAGGTCCCGGCGGTCCGGCATGCGTTTTACATCCTTGAAATAATCCTGGTTCCAGCCGCGTCCCCGCAGCCACTGTCCTTCCCGCGGCGGATGCTCGGACGCGAACCGCCGCAGAAAATCCAGCATTCCGGCAAGGCTGTCCGTATGCGCTGACAGCGGAGCCGCCCGGAGAGACTGCCCCAGGCTGATCAGGTGCATATGTGAATCGTTGAAGCCGGGGCAGACAAAGCGGCCTTCCAGGTCCGTCCGCTCTGTTTCCGGATCGCAGAGCGCGAGAATTTGTGTGTTTGATCCGACTGCCGCAAAAACGCCGTCCTCCACCAGAAAAGCCTGGCTGAGTTCCGTAATCCCGGTATATACCTGTCCGTTGAAATAAGCTGATTTCAACCCTGACGCCTCCCGTCCGGAATCTTCTTCACTGCCCGGATCCGCCGCGTACCGGCCCGGACAATCTGCACAGTCCGCCGGACGGTTCATAATATATCATACCGCTGCCGCTGTGCACAGGATCTTTTCCGGAGGCTATTGCGTTAGAGTGGACTTTAAGGATTAAGCTGTAACCGTAGGAGCGCGGAGATGATCCGGCGTTCAGCAGGAAAACCAGTCTGTGAAAAAAGCATAGCGTATTGTTTTCAGAACACGCCGCAGGAGGATTGCATATGAAACCCGCCCGCCGCGGCTTCCGCCCCGGAGCGGACATCTCCCGCTTTCTCCCGCGCGTTCAGTAAACGCAGATTTCCGCTACCTGCGCGCCGCCGGAATGGGCAGGATACGCGGAATTGGACGTAATCACAGCTCTGAAAAAGGCAGCTTCCGCCGGTTCAAAATCAATTCGGATCCGGTTTCCTTTCTCCGCGTCAAATTCATAGACCGCCGCGGGAGATATTTCCGTATAGTTTTCCCCGTCCGTACTCACCAGCAGCGTGATTTCCTGTGTCCGCGGTTCCCAGATCGCGGAGGGATTCAGGCAGAACGCCGCGGAGGAGACTGTGTGCACGCCTTCCAGGTCAACGGTCATTTCCGCGGGAAATCCCTTGCTTTCCCAATAGGTCTCAACCTTGCCGTCATTCAGGTTCCTGCTCACGTATACATCGTTGTGAGCGCTCGCCTGAACCGGTTTTCCCTGCGCGATGTTTTCCGTGTCCGGCAGCCGGATATAATTGTCGCTCGGATCGGGAAAACAGGGAGGCCGTTCGGCATGCTCCTGTTCCGGAGTGCGGACAATCGTAACAATCGTGTCGTCGCTGTCCGCTGTCTCCGCCCAGGCGGCGGACGGAAGAATCAGAATCATTGCTGCCAGCAGCGCGATGCAGAATTTCAGTTTCATGGAAGGCTCCTTTCTCAGCGGACCGTAATGCCGTCGCAGTAATCGTCCGCCGACAGTTTCATGTCTTTCAGGCTTGTGATCGGGGTTCCCAGGATTGTCACGTTCTGAAGCGTCACATTTGTGATACGGTGTTCTTCGTCATGGCCCGCGAAGCGGGACCGCGGAATCTTCCCGTCCGCGGTGTTCAGAACCGTCAGCCCGTCGATCAGAACATTGTCGATGCTGCCGAATTCATCCTTCACCGTGGACCAGGAGGAATTCTGCAGCGTCATCTCGATCAGTTCCTTGTTGTTCCCGTTGTCTCCCTGCATGAAAGCGTTCTCCACAACGATGTTCCGGTAGGTAATGTCATGAACAAAAGCGTCGTCGCTGTTATGGATGCTGATCACCGGTTTGTGGAAATTATAGAGCACCGTAATGTCCTCAAACAGAACTTCGCTGATCTCCGGATCCAGCGTCAGTCCCTTGTCCGTTTCATAGCCGATCTCCATGGACTGCGCCAGATCCGTCCAGATCTGGCAGTTCCGGAAAGTAATTCCCTTGGTGGAGCCGGAATAATTCTTGAGGACCAGGCTGTCATCCCAGGTCCGCGCGAAGCAGCCAGTTACCGTATGGTCTGTGCAGGACTGAAAGGTAAATCCGTCGCCGTTCTGCCTGCCGGAAATAACCTTCACATTATTCATCGTGACGTTTCTGCAGGAATACGAGTTCACATTCCAGCAGTTTGAATTGGCAACGATGACATCCTCCACCGTAACGTCCCTGGAATGATCCAGGCTGATCGGAACCCTGGCATAGGAGCCGGGCTGATTCCAGGCAGGAAAATCGCTCCCGTCAATTATTCCCCGTCCGCGGATCCGGACGTTCCGGGCGTTTGGCACGGAAATAATGGAATGAAGCACCGCGCCTCCGGAAATATAAAGCGTTTCATTGTCATGCAGCACAATCGCGTCCATAACCCATTCACCGGGGCCGATGAAATACACGTTCGGATCTTCCGGATCCGGTATATCTTCCTCCGGAGGATTCGCGAAAATATGCAGCGCTTTGTTCACGTTCCCGTTAAATACGACCGTATACTGCCCCGGCTGTGAAACCGAAAAGCGGACCGTCCCGTCCTTTACTTCCGGAATGATCCCGGCAGATCCCGGAAGTACTTCCGCGCTTTCAACTTCCTGCTCCAGCCCGGGCATGCGGACTTCAATCCGCGCCGTTCCGCTGAAATCAAAATAGGTCATCGGCGTTGAGGAAGGCTGTGTATCTGCGTTCCAGATATGTTCATGGTTGACCATCACGTCATACACAAACAGATCAAAACCGTTCACACTGACCGCGGCCGTCGCGGAGCTCCGCATCGTCTTCGGTCCTTCATAGACTGTCAGCAGCGTCTTTTCCGGTTCCGCTCCCGCGCCTGTGCGGATAGCGGCGGCTGCGCAGACAATGAGCACGATTGCGAGAAAGGCATTTCCGATTCTTCTCATGAAATGTGATGCCTCCTTCAGTATAAAAGTTGAACGTTAAACTATCGCTGGCTTTATTATACGCGTCAGACGGAAAATTACAATATATGAAACGTGGAAAATAGAAAAATTGGTCTGAAATCAAAAATATTTTTCAATGCATGCTTGACAGTGTTTCCCCGGTCTGCTATAATCGGGGCAACAGATAGGTTTAGCGTTAAACCTAACAAATCGAATAAGGAGGTTCCCTTTTATGAAAAAGTTCCTTGCCATCATCCTCTCGGCCGTCATGCTGTTCGCCGTAGCCGCTTCCGCATTGGCCGAAGGCGAAGTCTTCCTCTGGGATAACTTCGATGACCGCGACCCCAACAGCAAGCCTGAATTTGCCCCCAACGGCGCCAATCTGTGGTGGGACAACTGGGCAAACCTGCGCGCGAAGAATGAAGACGGCGCCATCAAGATCGACTACCGTCCCAAGGATTTCGACCCTGAAGACTACGACACCGAAGAAGAATATTTCGCGGCTGCCGGCGACTGGATGGGCAACTGGGGCGAAGCTGTCAACATGTGGGCGCTCGACGGCATTTCCTGGTGCAAATACCTGAACATCCGGATCAAGGGTGAAGCAGGCGGAGAAGAAAAGAAAATGATCATGGACTGGCATCCCGAAGATTCCAAGTTCTACGCTGCCCGCTTCAGCGATCTGGTCCTGGCCGACGGTTCCCATCCCGTGATCACCACCGACTGGCAGGATCTGGTAATCGACCTGGAAGCTTCCGGATTCCCGGGAATGACCAATGCCTTCCACCTCCGCGCCTTCGCCAAGTGCGTGATCTGGCTGGATGAAATCTCCTTCTCCGAAGCCGTTGCTCCGATCGAAGCGACGTCCGAAGGCATTCTGGGCGGCATGACCGCTCCGGAAACCGGCAAGCCCGCCGATCTGCCCATCAAGGACTTCCTGGCCGAGCTTGAATAATCAGCACTCACTCAGGGCGGAGGCAATCGGATTGCCTCCGCTTTTTCCTGATCACCCGTTGCACTTTTCTGGCAATAAATGTAAAATAATTTCATTCCCTGACACCGTCATCGTCCGCCTGCGGAAAAGTAACAGAATCGGAGAAAAGCATGGTCACACTGAAGGATATTGCCGCCGAAGCCGGCGTAAGCATTACCACCGTTTCCAATGTTGTGCACAGCAGGAAAAGCCGCGTCTCCCCCGAGCTTGTGAAGAAAATCGAAAAAATCATTCAGCGGGAGCAGTACGCCCCCAGCATGTCCGCCCGGTCCCTGGCCAATGACCAGTCAAATATCATCGGGGTTATCACCCATCTCACCCCGCAGAATACCGGCAGCACCGTCGGCGACCCCTTCATGGGTTCCTTTGTGGACAGCATTGAAAAGCGGCTGCGGGAAGAAGGTTATTACCTGATGATCCGCGCCGTGGAAGACGCGGCGGAGCTTTCCTCCCTCAGCAGGAGCTGGCGTCTGTCCGGCCTGATCATTACCGGCATGTTCCAGGATGATTTTTTCACCACCACAAAGGCCCTGGGAATCCCCTTCGTGCTTATTGACAGCTATGTTGATGATCCGGATGCCTGCTGCATCGGACTGGAAGATGAAACAGGCGGCTGCATCGCGACCCGGCATCTGCTGGAAAAAGGGCATCGCGGCGTAGCCTTCGCCGCTCCGTCCATCCGTCCCGGAGGCGTTATTGAAAAGCGTTTCCTGGGGTACCGGCGCGCGCTGGAAGAGTACGGTGTTGCCTACGATCCGTCTCTGGTTTTCACGCAGGAGATTACAGCGGATGAAGGAAAGAAGCTTGGCAGGCATCTTGCTTCCAGAAAGGAAATCACCGGTATTTTTGCGTCCGCGGACATTCTGGCAGCCGGAATTATGGCAGGCCTCAGCGAACGGGGCGTCAGCGTTCCCGGCGATAAATCCGTAATCGGGTTTGATGACAACTATCTTTCACAGCTGACCATTCCCGGCCTGACCACGATCCACCAGGATGCGGACAGAAAAGGAATTCTTGCCACGGATATGATCCTGAAGCAGCTCCGGCACGAACCCGTCGCGGAAAAGTCCGTCATTCTTCCGGTCCACCTGGTGGAACGCGGAAGCGTTCAGCCGTTTCGCTGAAAAATCCGGCGCAAAGCCGGATTTTTTTATGTCTGCCTGTCGCGGATTACCGCTCCTTCACGGCTCACTTCCACCGTCAGGTTCTTCCCTTTTGCCGTGATCGGAAATGTAAGCTTACTGATTTGCCTCGGAAGGTTCGGATGCAGTTCAGGTTCCCCGTTTTTCATGCGCAGCCCGGCGAATCCAAGCGCGGCAATCATCCAGGCTCCGCCGTTGGAAGCGGGGTGGGTTCCGCCGATATAGATCTCGCCCGCCCACTGTTTTCCGCCGCCTGTCACATCGATCTCCGCCGTCCGGAGGAAAAGATCCCACGCCCTGTCCGGATTCCCGGTTCGGCAGGCCGTCAGCGCATACATACAGGATGAAAGGCTGGAACCGTGCTCCGTTCTGGGTTCATAATACGCCCAGTTTCTTTCCACCTCATCGTCGGTGAAATCATCCGGGAACAGCGCCATCATGGCGATCACATCCGCCTGCTTGATGATCCGCGTCGTACCCGCCACGCCATGGTCGCCTCCCCAGTATTCCCGGGGATCCATCAGCCGGCTCCGTACGGTTTCCAGCGTACAGTCCTCCAGCTGAAAATAGCCGTCAAACTGTTCGATGATTCCGTTTTGCCGGACCGGTCCGCGGATCCGCGGAATGAGCCGTTCAAGGGCCGCCCAGTCCTTTTCGTATCCCCTTTCCTGCAGCAGGGCGTCAAACCATTCCGGGCGGTCCCGGAATATTTTTTTCAGTTCAAGGGCACTTTCCATGCAATGAACGGCCATCCTGTTCGTGAAGGCATTGTTTGTCACCCGTTCATGGTATTCGTCCGGCCCGATCACATCCGCGTAATCGACGTTTTCGCTGTCCGCGTGGGTATTGGCCCGGCTGATATAGAACCGCGCGCATTCCAGGATCACCGCTGCCCCGCCGTTTTCCAGCAGGGAACGGTCGCCGGTGATCTCATAGTAGCTGCGCAGCGCGTACGCAACATCCCCGCTGATATGGATCTGTTTGTCCCGGAAATAGGTCCGTACCGGACGGTGGGTAAAAACATCCACAACATTGAAATTGGTGCAGCCTTCCTCCCCGCCCTCCTGGCTTTCCCAGGCATAGAAGGCACCCCGGAAACCATACTCCGCCGCTTTTCTCATTGCCCCGGGCAGGGTTTCGATGCGGTATTCCAGCAGCGATCTGGCAATCTCCGGCTGGGTGTGGACAAACATCGGAAAGAAGAAGATTTCAGCGTCCCAGAAAATCGCGCCTTTATACGTCTGGCCGGACAGTCCGCGGGCTGGAATGGACATATTACCGGCGTGCCGCGGCGCGATGCAGTTAAGGTGGTACTGACTGGCCCGCAGCGCGAAAGCCGCTTCTTCGTCCCCCTCCAGAACAATTTCCGACCGGCGGCGGATCCGGTCCCATACCTCCCGGTGTTCCCTGAGACAGGCATCGAAACCCTTCTTTTTCGCCCGGCGGCAGCATTCTTCGGCGCAAATTTCCCACGCCGCGCCGTCCAGGGATGTGCTGACCGCGGCAAAAACAGACAGTACAAGTTCCTCTCCCCGGTTCACTTTTCTCCGCAGAATACGGAAAACGCCTTCGTTTTCCTCTTCAAAGGCTTCCTCCGCGCGGAATTCCGGCCGGACGCATTGCGTGGTTTTCACGGAAATGCCCTTTTCACCCGTTACCGCGCCGCAAAGGATTGTTTCCCCTGTCCGGCACTGCGGGTCAAACAGGTGCAGACCGTTGATATCCCACAGATCCGCGGAGATTCCCGTCCGGATTTCAAGCAGCCCGTCCCGGAGGATCCGCATATGCAGCCGGTCGGCCATCAGATGGCAGTCCGCCATGGAAACAAATCGTTCGCTCTGCAGGCGCACAGGCCCGAAATCCGTATCCCTGCCGAAAACGCCGTCCCTGTAGTCGAGCCGGATTTCATGGCGGAGCGTCTCCCTGTTTCCCGGTCCCATTTTCATGCCGTTAAAATACAGCTGAACAAAAAGGCCGTGAGGCGCGTTTACAGGTTCCCGCCAGCGGTCCATATAACGATCGTAAACCCCGGCAAGGGTCACCGCCGCGAACTGTTCTTTCCCGGCTTCCTCGCATACGCCGCGCAGTCCCATATAACCGTTGGCGCACAGAAACCGGTTTCCGTCCGCCGCGGCGCTGTTTGCGTCATATCCTTCTTTTTTCAGAATCCAGCCCTGCATCTGCTGTCTCTCCCATCAGTCAATCCCCGGAACAAAGAGCTCCTCTGCCCCGGAAAGATACTCCTTCCCGTAAACGCAAAGGGAAAGCGGTTCTCCTTCTGCGACCCGGAATACCGTCCCGTTCCGTTCCATGCGGATCCGGAGCACCCGGTTCCGGTACGTGACAGAGAACTCCAGTTGCTTCCAGCGTTCCGGCAGTCTCGGGGCGAAACGGAGCAGTTCCCCGTCGCTCCGCAGTCCGGCGAATCCGTATACGATATTTGCCCAGGCCATTGCGATACTGGTCAGGTGCAGACCCTCCCGGGTATTGCGGTTGTAATTGTCCAGGTCCAGCCGCGTGGCGAACCCGAAGAAGCGGACCGCTTCCTCCATCTTGTCCAGTTCGGCCGCCAGGATGGAATGGATTGCCGGAGACAGAGAGGATTCATGGATTGTCTTCGGTTCATAGAAATCATAGTTGGCGCGCTTCACGTCCCTGCTGAAGGAAGAGTTGTACAGATAAAGGATCATCAGCACATCCGGCTGTTTGATCATATCCGTCCGGTAAATCCTGTCGTAGGACCAGTGCTCGTACAGCGGAAATTCGCTTACCGGAATACTGTTGATTTCCGTGTGCGGCAGATTGAAGAAACCGTCATGCTGTTCCATCACTCCGTCTGCCCCGCCCGGAATATACATTTCCGCCGCAATCGTTTTCCATGTATCCGTTTCTTCCTGATTCAGCGCCGTCTTTTCCGCAAGCGCCGACCAGGCCTCCGGCTGTTCGCGCCGCATTTGCTCCAGCGTTTCCGCCGCGTACGCCAGCGTCCGCATGCCCATGTAATTGGTATACGCGTTGTTGTCCACCATCATATGGAACTCATCCGGCCCCATCACGCCGAAAAAGCCGTATTTGCCTGTCCTGCCGCCCCGGGCCGCCCTGCTTGCGAGGAAGCGGGCAATCTGCAGCAGCATTTCCGCGCCGTACTGCCACAGGAACGCTTTGTCTCCCGTCACATGAACGTAATGCCATATTCCGTACGCTACCGCCGTGCTGGGCTGCATCTGCAGGCTTGCGTGCTGCCAGAGAGAGCATGCCTCATCCCCGTTCAGGGTGGCAACCGGGTAGCAGGCGCCCCTGCAGTCCAGCATTTTTGCCCGTTCCAGCGCCTGCGGAAGCGTGTTGTACCGGAAAAGCAGCAGATCCTTTGCCGCCTCCGGATTCGTAAAAAGATAGAAGGGCAGGCAGCAGGCTTCCGTATCCCAGAACGCGTGACCGTTATAGGCCTCACCCGTCATCCCTTTTGCGCCGATATTATGGCGCATGCTGCCGCCGTTATAAGTCTGGGCCAGCTGAAAGCTGCAGAACCGGATTCCCTGCTGTTCCGCCTTCACCGCTTCCGCGGTTTCCGCGCCGGAAGGTTCAATCCGGATATCGGAAATCTTCCAGTAATCTCTCCAGTACGCTTTCTGCGCCTGCAGCGCGCTTTCCGCGGAAACCTTTTCGCTTTCCGTCAGCGCTCTGCCGCCCTGTTCCCACAGTTCCTCCCCCTTGCTGCCGCTGAACAGCAGGACCGCCCGTTTCTCCACGGTGCACGGTTTTCCCTGTTCCAGGCGAAGGAGAGCGTTTGCGCTGACTGTTTTGCCTTCTTCCGTAAAGGAAACCGCTCCGGGCAGATCCAGGATTGCCCCCGCGAACACCTCCTGTCCGGAGAGGGCAGTCCTGGACTGCAGCATCATGCGGTTTCCCTCCGCCGCCGTGCGTGTTTCCTGCCAGAAGCACTGCCGGTATAATTCATGCGTCACGTCGAAGGATACCGAGGATGAAAAGCTGATTTCTCCCGAAAAATTCAGCGCTTCCATCGAAATCCGCTGATATGCGCGTTCCCGGCGGATCATATCCAGAAACCGGAGAAATGACAGCCGGAGTTCTTTGCCGGACGCTGTTTCCCAGATAAACTCCCGTCTGAGCGTTCCCTCCCGCATATCCAGTTTCCGCCTGAAGCCGCGGAACCGGACCCGGCTCAGATCAAGCCTTTCGCCGTCCAGGACAATACCGGTCCGCAGCCAGTCCGCCGCGGGGATCATAAAATGCGTATGGTCAATAATTCCTTTGTAGGAACGGGGCAGCTTTTCAATGTCGTATACCCCGTTGAGATAAGCGCCCCGCAGGCTGTCCGTATTCCCGCCTTCGTCGAAGTATCCGCGGACTCCGGTATTTTCATTCGCCAGCGAAAAAACAGACTCGCTGACCCGCGAATAAGCCGGTTCGAAACCATCTTCGATGACCGCCCACGGATCCACCCTGAAATAGATATCAGCCGTCTTAGCCATGTTAACCTCTCTCCCCGTCAACCCTTGATACCGACGGAAACAGCGTTTTCTGTCAGCTGCTTCTGGAAAATAAAGAACAGAATGATGGGCGGAATCATGGCGAACACCACCGAACGCATCATGGCGTCCGCGTTGACTGTCTGCTCCGTACTGAAAACGAACAGCCGTACCATGACCGTCTGTTTTTCCGCGCCGCGCAGCACCAGGTACGGAAGCAGGAAGTCTGACCATGCCGCGTTTACGGCGAATATCGAAATCACGGTGCAGATCGGTTTGGACAACGGCAGAACGATCCGGAAGAAAGTCTGCAGCTGGCTGCATCCGTCAATCCTGCTTGCCTCGATAATGGAACCCGGCAGCGATTCAAAAAACTGGACAAAAAGAATCACATACATGGCGTTCGCGCCGAAGGACAGCCACAGCGGCAAAAAAGAGTTTCCCATGCGCAGATTCTGAATATTCATGAAAAGCGGAACGATGCTGATTGTCGGCGGCATCAGCAGGGACAGCATGACAAGCCTTTTTACGGCTCCGTGGCCCTTCGGTTTCAGAATGCCGATTCCGTAGCCGAGCAGGCCGTTGAAAACCAGCGCGCAGGCTACGCTCCCCACCACGGAAATCAGAGAGTTAAGATAGTTTTTCGCAATGCCCAGCTGGGACCAGGTCGTGGCAAACGGTTCCGGGCTGAAGGACTGCGGGATAATGGATTCGCTGGACACGAACTCCTTCAGATCCTTGAATCCTGCCAGAGACACCCATATAAGCGGAAAAACGGCAATCACGACCATCAGGCCGCAAAGGAGGAGAATGAATCCGTATCCAACTTTCACGGAGGCGGAATGCATATCGTATTCCCGGATTACGCCGGTGCGCTGTGTTTTTTTCATACGCGTTCCCCTCCTCTCAGTCCCAGTCGGATTCCTTCCGGTTGAAGAAGGAATAAACGGCTGTCATCACCAGCAGGATCAGCGTCACAATCACCGCCACAGCCGAAGCTTTTCCGTAGTTCATCGCGCCGCCGAACGCGTACTGCCACATCAGCTGCATCAGGGACAGGGACGCGTTGTCCGGTCCGCCCTTCGTCAGCACCATCGGTTCATACATGATCTGGAAAACAGAAATAATCTGCAGAATCAGCAGCGTGCCCGCCAGCTTCCGGACGGCCGGCAGCAGAATATGAATGATCCTTTTCGGAACCGACGCGCCGTCAATTGCCGCCGCCTCATACAGTTCCGGGCTGATGCCGGCCATGCCGGCCATGTAGATCAGCGCTGTCGCGCCGGCGCCTTTCCAGGTCGCGATAACAATTATGATCGGTATGACCCATTCCGCGTGCGTAAGATAGGACTGCGGCGAAACGCCCAGTTTTCCGAGCAGTATGTTCAGTACGCCGGATTTTTCCCCGGAGAAAAACGCGGACCACAGAATAATCACAGCGAGCCCCGGCAGCATGTTCGGAAGATAGACCGCTGTCCTGAAAAAGCTTTTTCCGCGCACGGTTTCTCCGATCAGCATCGCCAGCAGAATCGGCAGTACAAATCCGATGATCAGGGACCAGAAAGTATAGGAAAAAGTATTCTGCAGCGCCTGCAGAAAATCGTCCTTTCCGGTCACGCTGGCGAAATTGTCCAGGCCGACAAACCGGACCAGCTCCACGTTCCTGGTTTTGTACAGGCTCATCCGGATGCTTTCAAACAAAGGTTCCCACACGAAGAACGTCATCAGTATCAGTCCCGGAAGCATAATCAGCCAGGACTGAATGTTTTCCCTCAGCTTTGCGTGGGATTTCAGCCGTTTCGCTTGCCCGCTCATTTTTCTGTTCCTCCGTACCGCCCTTTAAGAAAAACATGCCGGCCGCGGAATTTCTGCACCGGCATGTTTCATTGCTTTCATTCAATAATCGTTGATTTCATCATCCAGGTATTCCTGGAAGGACTCTTCCGCCTTGCGCAGCGCTTTTTCGAGATCCGCGCCTTCCTTGGTAATCGCCCGCTGGATCACCGCTGTCAGTTCCCGGTAAAGCTGCTGGGCGAACACAGGCTCTTCGGATTTCAGCGTGATTGTCCCCTGGGAAATGGAATCGAAGAAATCGTTATACAGGCGCATATCCACGTTGCAGAACTCATCAACAATCGCCTGCTTCGCCGCGTTGTACGCTTCATCGTTCCAGGCGCTGATCGCCGGGATTACCGGAGCCCCGCGGTCTCTCTTCGCCTGATAGTCCGCCCGCATGCCTTCGATGATGGAATCATCCAGGAAAGGCAGCTTGCCTAGAATCTTCAGGTATCCCATCAGGGCAACAGACTGGTCCGCCGTAATATTCGGGGCAAACATGTAGCATGTGCCGCCGGCAAGGGCATAGCGCCCCGCGTCCCCCGCCGGGAACGGAATCAGCGCGAAGTCTTCAACGGGAAGTCCTTTGTTGGCGGTGGGCTGGTCAACGGAATCGTCGGCAGCGAAATTCATCGCCGCTTCCCCCGTGCCCAGCAGGGAGTGGGCGCCGGCCCAGTCCGTGGTTGTGGCATCCGCGTTGAGAATGTCGTATTTCCAGCGCAGATCCCGCATATATTCCATTGCGGCAATACATTCCGGAGAAGTAAAGTTGCATACCCAGCGGCCGTCTTCATCCTGGTATTCCAGCGCGCTTTCCCCGACGCACCCGAAATTCCACGCGATATTGGTAAAAAGCCATCCGCCGTAGGTTTCGCTGGCAGGGAAAACCAGTCCCGCTTTTCCGGTTTTTTCTCTGATAATCTGTCCGTATTCGGCAAGTTCCTGCAGTGTTTTCGGATAAAGCGGAAGCCCTTCCTCATCCACAAGCCCTGCCTCCCGGAACAGCGCCGCGTTAATATGCATGCCAAGGACATATCCGTCTCTGGGCAGCCCGTAGATTCTCCCGTTTTCATCCGCCAGCATTTCGACGTAGGACGGACTGAACTCCTCCAGTACGCCGAATTTCTCAAGCGCGTCGGTGACGTCCCCGACAAGATGCTGGCTGATCAGCAGCTGGGGATCCGTAAAGGGAGGCTGGAAAATGCTCGGGGCTGTTCCGCCTTTCGCCATGGGTACATAGTTGCTCAGGGTATAGGAATAATAGTCCGGAACCAGCGTGACATTCGGATACTGCTTTGCCATGATGGCCCTGTAATTTTCAAACAAAGCCTTTTCCGCGTCCGGTGCCGTGTCCGGCGGCCAGTTGCCCAGCGTGATCGTGCAGGTCAGATCCGCGTCGATCACTTCCTCCGCCGCGGAAAAGCCGAAAGGAATTCCGCTCAGCATGCATAAAGCCAGAAGCAGCGATACCATCTTGAACACCTTGCTCATACTCCATGCCTCCCCGTTCATTCTGCCTGTTTTCAATTGTATTTGGTTTAACGCTAAACTTCGTTTGTATTATAGACTTTCGCCGGATACTTTGTCAATGCCTTTTTATGAATTTCCCGCCGGCAAAAAAAGGCGCCGCCATATCTTCACGCGCACGCCTGTTTCCGTATCTGACCGGAAATTACTGATTTTCTTTCAGAAGGGGTGGTTTGCAGTCTGTATTCAGGGGATATTCCCGTTTCGGGATGTTCGGATACGGGATGACGGTATGCTCCGGCAGTGAGACGGCGATTTCCGTTATGGATGTCATCATCGCTTCGCAGATACGCTTCCGTTCCGCCCCGTCCGGGGCCTCCGGGCAGTACCGGACAGGCTCCCCGAAATGAATGCTTCCCAGCTTCGGGGCAACGTACATCGGTACAAAGCAGACAGCGCTGCCCGTTTTCCGGTAATAAAGCTTTGCCAGGTCCGTGAAGTGTTCCTGAAAATGCCAGAGGATCCCGTTGTACGGCTGGTGGCTTTCCGGAAAAATCACGATATCCGCCCCGGACTGCAGCTGTCCGACGGACTTCCGGAATGTGGTCATTACCCGCGCGTCATGGTACACAGGGATAGTATGGGCGTTGGTAAGAATATAGGGCAGCGGAACCGCGACCAGATGGCTGAGCAGCCGGTAGTACCACCGCAGCCCCTTCTGTTTGCGGGGCCAGAAATCCTCATACGCATAGGCCGGAACCTCCTGCCGGTTCATCATCTCCCCGACGCACCAGGTATAATGCCGCCGGGGCATATAGAATTCCGCGGCAAGCGGGCCGTACATCTGGCTATGATTGCCCACAAGCACGCAGGGCTCCTCCGGCAGCTGATCCGTACCGTACAGCCGGTATTCCGGGGTAAGCCGCAGGACGAACCAGCGCAGAACGCGAAACAGCCGCGGTTCTTTCCTGTCTTCCTTTACATTCACCGCAGGGGACCGCATCGCTCATTCATTTCCTTTCATCCGGGCGCGCCTGTTTGTATCGATCGACTTTCCGAAAACGACAAACCGGTCGTACAGGTATTCTGTCACAAAGTTGAGCAGCATCGTCAGGGCTTTGACGGCAAATTCGTTCCAGCCGCAGGTTTTCGTCAGCCAGTCGCCGAGAACCGTTGTGACGGGGATGAACACCGCGTAGAAAGCCGCTGTCTTCAGCATCGCGGCGGGCACGTTGCCGGCTGACCGGAATGTGAACTCCCGGTTCAGCGTGAAATTCCAGAGTACCGAAAGAACGATTGAAATGATGTGTATAACCCAGTAATCCCAGTTCGTCACGCTTTCCAGAAGCGTAAAACTGCCGAACTCGATGATCCCCGCGGAAGCGGAGAAAAGAACAAACTTGAGGGTGCGTTTCAGTTCCTCCCGGCTGGATCCATTGCGTTCCATGGTATTCCCTCCCATATTATTGGCCGGCTCTGTCCCGGTGCCTTCCGATGACCGCCCGGTATTCCTCAAGCACCTTCGGAATCAGTTTCTCCCAGGAGAGCGGAATGGTTGCCTGCGCGTTCCTTCCGATCTCCCGTAGATTGCCCGATGAAAAAATCCGTACGATCTCATCCCGCATATCCTGCGGCTCGGCCGCCGCGGTAAACCCGCTGACATTTTTCCGGATGGCTCCCGCGGCGTTTGATCCTTCCACGGCAAGCGTCGGTACGCCCAGCACCGCGGCTTCCCGCAGAACCAGGGGCGCGTTGTCGAAAACGGACGGAAAGAACAGCAGGTCAGCATTCAGGTAAACCCCGCTGAGCAGGTCCCGGTCCCGGATCAGGCCGGCAAACCGGATCTGATCGTCTGTCAGGTTCAGGGAAGCCGCGTATCGCTCAATATCCTTTTCGTCTTTCCCCGCTCCGGCCATGATCAGAAAATAATCATTGCTTCGGTCGCACAGCAGCCGGAAGGTGTCCAGGATCAGGCGCTGGTTTTTATACCAGATCTGCTGGCCCACGAACAGCAGGATGTGTTTTCCCCGCGGAATCCGGAAGACGGACGCCGCCCGTTCCTTCAGTTCCTCCGCGTTCGCGGGATAAGCGGCGTCCGTTCCGTTCGGCATGACGAAATACGGTTTGCTGTACCCGTAGGAGCGCAGCGTTTCCCCGGCTTCTCCGGAGCAGGCCCAGACCTCGTCGCACTGTTCATACAGCCGGACGATCTTCGCCGTCACCGCCTTCGCGATCAAACGGCTTTTCGTGAATTCCAGGATCGCGTCGTAATACTTGGAATGGAAGGTTCCCACGACCGGGATCCCCATCTTCCTCCCCTGCGCCAGCGCATACGATCCGAGCAGGGACGGACTGTGTATATGAAATATGTCCGGTGTCTCCCGCGCGATGTCCGCCGCCAGCTTTCCGTCCAGCTTCGGAACCGCGCTGGCGTACCGGGAAAAAGGTGCGCGGACGGTTCTGGAAACCAGGAGCCTGTACGGAAATCTGTACTTTTCCGCGTAGTTTTTTTCCATCGCCGGGCAGACCACCGGGGCGTTCATATGCAGTGCATACTGATGCACCGTCTCCGTCACGCCGTCAATCACCGGAAAATAATTGTCGATAAACAGCACCGGATGAATCGCTTCAGGCCGGCTCATCCTTCTCGCCTCCCCGCAGCCGTTTCCCGCGCAGCGCGTTCACGCCGTATATCGCCGCGCCGGCCAGAATAAAGGAATAATGGCAGAAAATTCTCCAGATCAGCATCGCCCAGAATACGCCCTCCGATCCCATCGCGGAAAAGACGAGATAAAACGCTCCCTCTGCGGCGCCGGCGTTTCCCGGCGTCGGCACCAGGGCGATCGAAGCGTAAATGTAGATTGTTGTGGCAAAGACATGGAAAAAGCTCGCCGGCGCTCCGAACATTTTCAGCACGAAGAACGGCATGCTGCACAGCGCGATTCTGTAGACCAGCGACAGAAGGAGCAGCAGCAACAACGTTGCCTTATCCTTTTTGATGGCTGAAAAGCTTTTATGGTAGCTGCCCAGCATCCCGACGACGCGTTCCGTCGTTTCCTCCGGTTTTTTCACCAGCTTCAGCTTTCCGCACAGGCGGATCACAGCGCTGATGATCTTCCGCACCGTGTTCGGCATAAACGAAAACAGCGCCAGGAGAAACGGAATCAGCGAAAAAAGAAGTAGGCCGAAATAAGCCGTGTAGCGGATAACCTCCAGCTCCACGGAACGCCATGCGATAAACACGCCGGCCGCAAGGAAAATAAAGCCTGCCTGCATGGTGATATACCCGGCGATCGTCATGGCGGAAGCCGCCCCGTCCGAATATCCCTGCTTATGCAGCCAGTGAATCTGGAATGGCTGCCCGCCGGCTCCGGACGGTGTGATGCAGTCGTAATATTTCCCCAGGGCAGCCGTCTCAAAAGCGGCGCGGAAGGAAACGCGTTCCCCGAGGGACCGCATCATCAGCAGATATTTCAGCGATTCCGCGCAGAACAGCACGGCAAGGCACATCCCCGTGCATGCCAGATAAAACAAGGCGCGTTTTGAAAACGCGAATTCAATTTTGTGCGCTGAACTGCCGGAAAACTCATTGACCGCGGTCGCCGCGATCACCGCTGTATTCAGAAGGATAAACAGTATTGTCCAGATATGTTTCTTTTTTCTGTCCTGTGCCTTTTCGCTCACGGCAATAACTCATTTCTCGTTGGTCTTGCGGAATCCGGTTCATGCCATTCCCCGGCCCGCAATCAAGGATACTGAAAGTCACTTCGCAAGTCAAGCCCAACCGTTTTTTTCCATTTTGGACTGTGCCCGGATCCGGAATCTGAAAGCGCCGCGGGAAGTCCGGCCGGGCTGCCGTCTTTTTTGTCCGGAAGCACCGGGCGTTTTCTTTCTCCGGGCAGGAATCGCGGCGCGGCATGTACAATAACTGTATGCGGGAGGGTAAAAGCATGAAGCGACTGATTCTGCTGCTCGTTTTCCTGTCTCTGGCGCTGCCGGGCACGGCTTCCGGAGCTGAAAACACGGTGATTGAAATCCGCGGCAGGGAGGATCTCCTGGACGCCGCGAATCATCCGGGGATGAGCTTTCGCCTGATGAACGATATCGATCTTCAGGGGGAAGACTGGACGCCGGTTCCTTTTTCCGGCGAGCTGGACGGGAACGGATTCGGTATTTACAATATGACGGTAACCCGTACCGGGGATGAAATCCGCACCACGGTGGACGGAAACAGAAAGCAGTATGATACCCGTTTTGCCGGCCTGTTTTCCGTCGCGGAAGACGCGGTGATCCGGAATCTGAAGATCATCGGAGCGTATGTGGCCGTTGAGGGGGAAACGCATTGCTTTGCCGCCATCCTCACCGGGTACGCGAAATACTGTACTTTTGAAAATATCACGGTGGAAGGCCGCGTGCGCCTCGACAACGATGCCGTCATGGCCGGAGTGGGCGGAATTGCCGGGTTCGGGAGCGGCACCTTCGATAACTGCCATGCCCGTGTGGAAATGGTTTTTGCGGACCGGAACCTGACCTCCCGCTGCGAGGAATTCATGGGCGCCATGATGGCCTGCGGATATACCCGCGTTCAGAACTGCACCGTGGATATTGACGGGTATGTTTCCTGCTTCGGTTACTGCCACAGCGGCGGCCTGATGGGGTTGTACTACTTCTGCGGAACCAAATACCAGCTTGGGCCGGAAAACCGTATTATCAATCACAATACCGTGAACGGACGGATTTACTTCTTTGAGCACAATCCGGACCGGCGGGCCTACTGCAGCGGGGCTGTCGGGGAAACGCTGACCCAGCTGGCGTCCATTAAGCCGAACAACACAAAAGGTTTTGTCCGGAAGGAAACGAAAGACGCGAGCCGGATCCTGCTCCCGGAAACCTGCGAAAATCCGGTCTGGCTGGACACGGTGGTTCCGCCATCAGGCGGTGAATGGGGCTGGACGGAACACACCTGCGCCGGCTGCGGTTATACCTGGCGGGACAGTTACACCGCTCCGTAGCCTTTTTCAGTTCACAGCAGGTTTCCCCGGTCCGCGCCCGCCGCGCAAAAAAATAAGCGCGTTCCGGAACTGCCGTTCCTGAACGCGCTTTCTTTTGCCCGGATCAGCGGGGCAGCCCGACGATGGATGCCGCGATCCATCCGTAGGAGGTCTGTCCCTTGCTGTTGGAATACTTGATCTTCACATAGTTCCTGCCGGAGGTTTCGTCATACACCAGCTGGTCCGTAATGGTATCGACGATCGTTCCGTTCACCAGCGCGTCGATCTGATTCCTCTTGCCCTTCCAGGGATCGCTGCGGATCGCCGCCTTATCGTCGGTACCCGTATTCACAACCCGCTTTACGCCGCCCGTCGCCTGCTCCAGTGCTTCCAGTCCTACTTCCTTCATGTTTTCCATTAAATCACCCTCCTGATTAATACTTTCTTTTTCCTGTCCGGAAACAGACTGCCTGTCTGTTTCCGTTTTTTTATACGCAGACGTTCCGTCTGCCGGCAGCCATGCCCGTTTGTTGTGCTTTCCCGGTTTCTGCTTCATTTTTCATTATACACGACAGCAGCGCTCCGGAAAACTGTTTTTTTGAATTATATTGCCGTTTCGTGCTCCTGCAGCAGCGGGCTCCTGTCTCCCCGGTGCCAGATGCGGAGGCGATGCAGCGGACGGGTCATCATCACATACAGGACGCGGGCCGGAAACTCCTCCGCCGGGAATTCCTCCGCCGACGCGTTGCAGACGCCGACGCAGTCGAACTCCATGCCTTTTACCATGCCGGCCGGCAGGATCATCACACCGCCCCGGTATTCCATATCCTCCTCGGTCAGCAGAACCGCTCCGGTTTCAGCGCCGACAGCGCGGAAGAGCTTTGCGGCCTCTTCCGCTGTCTTTTCAATCAGGGCGATACTGTGAAATCCTTCCTCCCGCCACTTCCGTACCTGCGCGCAGATCGCGCGATACCGTTCCTTTTCACCGGACACCTGAGCGATTTCCGGTTCCTGACCGTGGCGCAGCACAGGCTTCGTTTCGCCGACGCCAGGAATCGGATACTTGCCGGCCACCGCCTTCGCCCGTTCCATGATCTCCACCGTGTTGCGGTAGCTCACCGTCAGCTGCCGCAGGTCCGCCTGCCCGTGAAACACCGGTTCCTTCCATTCGTCCCAGTTCCGGATGCCTTCGTCGGAACGGATTCCCTGATAAAGATCCCCCACCAGGGTAAAGGTCGCCGCCGGATTGGACTGCCGCAGCAGCTCAATCTGGAACGGTGAAAAATCCTGGCATTCGTCAATGACGATATGCTTCAGGGGACTGGTTCTGAGCCCGTATACCGCGCGGCAGATCATCGCGAGAATCGGAAGATCCTCCTGCTGCACCCTGTGCCTGTCCAGCGTCGCGCGGGTTTCCGCGGCCAGCTCCTCGTCCCCGGCGCTTTCCAGGAATTCCCTGTACAGATCCGTCGGTTCCAGGGACGGGAATTTATCCCGGAACTGCTGCAGGTATTTTTCCGCGCGCTCCCCGATTTCCCGGTACCGCTGGTCCCGCTGGACGTACACCTCCCGGATCTTCCGCTGCCTGTCCGGTCCCTCCGGCAGCGCGCCGCGCAGCCGGTCCGCCTGCTGCTCCGTCATCGCGGCGTACCTTTCCTTCAGAAGCTCCTCCGCGGAATGCACCCGTTTCCGGATCATCTTTTTCAGTTCGGTGATCCGTATCTCCAGCGGAGAATACTTCAGCTGCCGGAAGAACACGTCCTCCAGTTCCTTCCGGTCCATCAGGGGTACGCCGGCCATCCGGAATCCGCTTTCAGGAATCATCTTCTCCTGCAGTCCGGCAAGCCACGCTTCCAGCTTCCGCATCATTTCCAGGGATCCTTTGGCCCGGATCAGCCTTCCGATCCTTTCACGCTCTGCCGCGGAAAGTTGCAGGTTTTTCTCCAGCCGGCTTTCCCGGTAGACCTTCGGCATCCGTTTTCCCATGCCCTCCCGGCACCAGCCTTCGAAGGTGGTCTGGATCACGCGCTCCACGCCCAGGTCCGGAAGCACCTGGGAGATATAGGAAAGAAAGAGCGGGTTCGGCGCCAGAATCATCATCTTTTCCGGCTTCAGCGTTTCCTGGTACGTGTAGAGCAGATACGCGATCCGGTGCAGGGCGATCGTGGTTTTTCCGCTGCCGGCGGCGCCCTGCACCATCAGGTGCCGGTTCAGCGGATGCCGGATCACAATGTTCTGCTCCGCCTGGATGGTGGTGACGATATCCCGGAGCCGGTCTGACGAGATACTGCCCAGAACGTCCTGCAGGTACGCTTCCTGCGCTGCGATTCCGCTGTCAAACAGGCTGTTCAGTTCCCGCCGCCGCACGTTCAGCATCCGCTTCAGTGTCAGTTCGCCGCGCACCCGCCCGTCCGGCGCTTCATAGTCCATTGGTCCGATCTGGCCGGAATAATACAGGTTCGCCACGGGAGACCGCCAGTCGATAACCACCGGATCCAGCGTCGCGGGATCCAGTACGCCCCACCGGCCCAGGTAATACGTTTCCTGCCTGCTTTTTTCGGGAATGAAATCCAGCCGCGCGAAGTACGCCTGTTCCGCCGCCATGGTCAGCTGGCGCAGCCGGTCCAGTTTCGCCCGGAACAGCTGGATGGTAACCTCTTCCTCCTGGTCCGGATCCTCTTTCATCTGCACGTCCATGTGCACGCCGGCCTTCGCGCCTGTCAGCGCCTCTGTTTCGGCGGTTTCCCGGGCAATGGTATCGCAGGTTTCCTGTAAATGAAGGTACTCCTCCTGCGCGCAGGGATGCTCGGGAAGTCTGGGAGACTGATTCATCTTTCTTCCTTTCCGCGGCATAATGCAAAAAGCCTCTGCCATCTTTTCATGATCTCGCAGAGGCTTACAGACATTTTCCTGCAAGCGTGTGGAAGCCAATCATACCGGCCCGGAGATACTTTGTCAAGCATGAATCCGGTCAATGGTAACTTCCGGATACAGGCGCTGATAATCCGCCGGATCGAAATCCCCCGTCAGAAGGCTGAGCGCGCTTGCGGCGGAAACAGCCAGCGCTGTCCGGAAGCCTTCCAGGATCGGCAGATGCCGTGAAAAGGCTGCCGCGAAGCCGGCGACCATACTGTCCCCGCATCCCACGGTATTCCGCGGCGTAATTTTCGGAGGCCTGCCGTGAAAAACGCCTTCGCCGCAGGCCAGCAGCGCGCCCTCCGCGCCCATGGAAAGCACAACGTTGGAAATGCCTTCCTCATACAGCTTCTTCAGGGCGCGCACAGCCTCCTCACGGCCGGAAACAGGCCGCCCGGTCAGCTGGGCAATTTCATCCTCATTCGGTTTAATGAAATCAGGCTTTTCCGCCGCGGCGGAGACCAGGCGGCTTCCGCTGGTATCCACCAGCACGGGTACCCCCGCGGCGCGGCAGCGGCGGATCAGCTGACAGTAAAAGTCATCCGGCACGCCTTTCGGCATGCTTCCGCTGATTGCGACGCAGTCCGCCCTGGGCATCTCCCGGAGAAAATCGTCCGTGAAACGCCTTACGTCTTCCGGAGTGACAGGCTCGCCCGGTTCCAGATATTCAGTGGAACGCCCGCTGGAAAGGTCCCAGCAGTTGATACAGCTGCGGGTTTCTCCCCGGACATGCGTAAACGCGCAGCGAATTCCCGGCCTTGCAATCAGTGACTCCAGATAACGGCCGTTAAACCCGCCGGTAAAACCCATCGCGATCACCGGTTCCCCGAGACCGGCAGCCACGCGGCTGACATTCAGACCTTTGCCGCCGGCGGTGTTATGCACTTCCTTCACACGCATAACGGTTTCCGGCTGAATGGATTCCATCAGATACAGCTTGTCGATCGATGAATTCAGGGTTACTGTCAGAATCACCTGTTATCCCTCCATACGAATCGTTTCACATTTATAACGGTTTTTGCTGTACTTCTTCCTATAATTTAATAAACCGCCCGCAAAAAGTCAAGCGGATCTTTTTAAAGAAACCGTTGACAGAAAAGCATATTTATATTTATAATAAAACAAAAGCGAAACGATTCGCATTGTGCGGGACAAATTCAGGAGAAACAAAGCTGAGGAGGAAGAATACATATGCCTTTTGTGTCAACCGGTGAAATGCTTCTCAGGGCACAGGCCGGCGCTTACGCTGTCGGCGCGTTCAACGCCGAAAACCTGGAAATGGCCCAGGCGATCATTGCGGCAGCGGAAGCTGAAAATGCCCCGGTGATTATCCAGACGACGCCGGGAACGCTGAAATATGCCGGGCCCAAATGTTTTGCGGGGCTGGTCAGCCGGCTGGCACGGGATGCCAGAGTGCCGGCGGCGCTGCATCTGGATCACGGAAACAGCTATGAACTGGCTGAGGAATGTGCCAGGGAAGGCTATACATCCCTGATGATTGACGGTTCAAAGCTGCCCTATGAAGGCAATGTGGAAATAACGCGCCGCGTGGTGGCCATGGCCTGCGGTCTTCCGGTGGAAGCGGAGCTTGGCACCGTGGGCGGCAAGGAAGACGGGATGGAGGCAAAGCCTCAGTATACTGATCCGGAGGAGGCGGAAAGCTTCGTCCGCAGCACCGGAATCAGCAGTTTCGCGGTGGCGATCGGAACAGCCCACGGCGTCTATAAGGGAGAGCCGAAGCTGGATCTGGACCGGCTGGTGGAAGTACGTGCCCGGGTGGATATCCCGCTGGTGCTGCATGGAACCTCCGGTGTCCCTGAAGATCAGGTACGCGCCTGCATTGCGCGGGGCATCTGCAAAGTCAATTACGCCACCGAGCTGCGGCAGGTCTTTACAGCCGCGGTGCGTCAGGCGCTGGCGGATCAGCCGGACGCTTTTGATCCGAAGAAATACCTGGCGGAAGGCCGGAAGGCTGTGCAGGCCAGGGTGCAGGAGCTGATCCGTCTGCTGGGGAGCAGCGGAAAGGCATAAATACCGGAAGGAGAACGCCATGACGGACTACTTGCTTGGAATCGATATCGGGACATCCTCCTGCAAGGTCGCCCTGTTTGATCCCGACGGAAAAGTCGCGGCCTCCGGAGGAAGTGACTATCCGGTCAGCTATCCCCGGAAGGGCTGGGCTGAGCAGGATCCGGGAGACTGGTGGGAAGGCGTATGCCGCGCGGTCCGGGAAATGATCGGAAATCATGGAATCGATCCGGGCCGGATCGCCGGTATCGGCGTGGACGGGCAAAGCTGGTCCGCTGTCGCGCTGGATGCCTCGGGTGAAGTGCTGTGCCCGACACCGATCTGGACAGATACCCGCGGCGCCGCGATCTGCAGGGAAACGGCGGACCGCATTGGAGAGGAAAAACTCTTTTCCGTATGCGGAAACCCGGTTCAGCCCGGATATACCTGGCCGAAGATTCTGTGGTACCGGGAGCACCGGCCGGAAGTGTTCAGAAAGACGGAAAAAATCCTGCAGTCCAACAGCTATATCGTTTACCGGATGACAGGTGAAATGACACAGGATCTGTCCCAGGGGTACGGACTGGCCTGCTTTGATATGCGGTACGGCCGCTGGGATGAGGAAGCCTGCAGGATGCTGGATATTCCGCGGAAATTCCTGCCGGAAATCATGCCATGCCACCGGATCGCCGGAAAGCTGACCCGGGAAGCAGCCGGGCAGACCGGGCTGAAGGAAGGAATCCCCGTTGTGGCAGGCGGACTGGACGCGGCCTGCGGCACACTGGGCGCCGGAGTGATCGATCCGGGGCAGACGCAGGAGCAGGGCGGCCAGGCCGGCGGAATGAGCATATGCATCGGTCAGTACGCGGCGGATCCGAGGCTGATCCTCGGTTTCCACGTGGTACCGGGGCGGTGGCTGCTTCAGGGCGGAACAACAGGCGGAGGCGGCGCCCTGAAATGGCTTCGGGAAACGATGTTCCCCGATCTCAGTTTTGAGGAAATGAGCGCCCTGGCAGATCAGGCGCCTGCCGGCAGCGGCGGTGTGACATTCCTGCCTTATATGGCCGGAGAACGGAGTCCCATCTGGAATCCGGACGCCTGCGGCGTGTTTTTCGGCCTGAATTTCGGCGTGAACCGCGGACAGATCATCCGTGCGTGTATGGAAGGCGTAGCCTACGCGCTGCGGCACAACCTGGAAACGGCGGAAGCCGCGGGCGCCCGGGCGGAAACGCTGCGGGCCATGGGCGGCAGCGCCAACAGCCGGGTCTGGACGCAGATCAAGGCGGATGTAACCGGCCGCGGCATAGAAGTGCCGGCCAGCGACACGGCAACGACCCTGGGCGCGGCTGTTCTGGCCGGAGTCGGTACAAGCGTGTGGCGGGACTTCGGGGATGCGGTCCGGCAGACCGTCCGGGTGAGAAAGACATACACGCCGGATCCGGCCGCAAAAGCGGTATACGACCGGGGATATGAAACCTACCGGCAGCTGTATGAACGCCTGAAGGATCTGATGAGCAGGTGAAGCAGACCGGAAAACCGATGAAAGGAAGCGAATGGTAAAATGAAAGCAGCTGTACTTTTCGGAAATGAGGATATCCGCTACAGCGACTGGGAAACACCCGTATGCAGGCCCGGAACAGTGAAGGTCCGGGTCCGGGCCACGGGAATCTGCGGAAGCGATGTCCCCCGGGTACTGAATCACGGCGCGCACTTTTATCCGGTGGTGCTGGGCCATGAGTTCAGCGGGGATATCGTTGAAGTCGGTGAAGGAGTAACAGGCCTGCGCGTCGGCGATACCGTCAGCGGAGCGCCGCTGCTCCCCTGCATGAAATGCGAGGATTGCCAGCTTGGAAACTTTTCCCTGTGCAAGCATTACAGTTTTATCGGCAGCAGGGAGCAGGGCAGTTTTGCGGAGTACGTGGTACTTCCCGCTTCCAACGCGATCCGGTACGATCCTTCGGTTCCCTATGAGCAGGCAGCCATGTTCGAACCTTCCACGGTGGCGGTTCACGGGCTGCTGCAGGCGCGTTACCGCGGAGGAGAAACCGTGGCGATCCTGGGCTGCGGCACCATCGGTATTTTCACGCTGCAGTGGGCTAAAATACTGGGTGCGAAACAGATTACAGCCTTTGATATTGACGACGGGCGTCTGGAGCTGGCAAAAAGAATGGGCGCCCACCAGACCGTAAACACGCTGAAAGACGGCTTTATGGAAGAAGCCAGGGCGCTGACCGGCGGCCGAGGTTTTGAAAACGTACTGGAAACCGCGGGGAATCCGGTGACGATGCGGATGGCTTTTGAGCTGGCGGGAAACAAAGCCAAACTCTGCTTTATCGGCACTCCCCACACAGACCTGACCTTCACCCCGGCGCAATGGGAAAACATGAACCGCAAGGAGTTTTATCTCACCGGAAGCTGGATGAGCTATTCCGCCCCGTTCCCGGGAAAGGAATGGAAGCTCACTGCCGACTGTTTCGCGGACGGGAGGCTGAAATTCGATCCGTCCATGATCTTCCGCCGGTTCCCGCTCAGCCGGGCAGCTGAAGCCTTCGCTTTGTACAGAAATCCGAGGGATGTGCACGGAAAAATCATGCTGATCAACGAGGAAGAATAAAAACAGGGAAAACAATATATAAAAAGGAGGAGAAGAACATGGCATTCATTGACCCGGGACTGGTACCGAAAAGGAAACTCTCAAACGGTCAGGAAATCCCCTGTATTGGAATGGGCACATTCGGCAGCGACCGTTTCACCCCCGAGCAGGTTTCCGGCGCTGTCGCCGGCGCGATCCGCAGCGGCTACCGTCTGTTTGACTGCGCGTCCGTGTACGGCAACGAAGACCTGATCGGCAAGGTTTTTGAGGATGCGATGAAAGAGGGTGTCGTTAAGCGCGAAGAGCTTTTCATCACATCCAAAGTGTGGAACGACATGCACGGACAGGGAGACGTACTGCTTTCCTGCGCGCAGACCCTTAAGGATCTGCGGCTGGACTATCTGGATTTCTACTTTGTTCACTGGCCTTTCCCGAATTATCATGCGCCGGGCTGCGACGGCGACAGCCGGAATCCGGACAGCAAGCCCTTCTCCGTGGAAGAGTTTATGAGCACCTGGCGCCAGATGGAGCGTCTGGTGGACATGGGTCTGGTGAAAAACATCGGAATGAGCAGTATGACGATTCCGAAGCTGGAAGCTGTGCTGCCCCTGTGCCGGATCAAACCGACTGTCATCGAAATGGAACTGCATCCATGCTTCCAGCAGCCGGAGCTGTACGACTATGTGACAGCCCACGGCATTCAGCCCATCGGATTCTGTCCCATCGGCAGTCCCACCCGTCCCGACCGGGATATGACGCCTGATGATATCGCGGACATTCAGGTTCCGGAACTGGTGGAAGTGGCAAAAGCCCATGGCGTGCATCCGGCTGTGATCTGCCTGAAGTGGGCGGTGCAGCGCGGGCAGATTCCGATTCCCTTCTCCATTCATGAGAATGAGTACGTTTCAAATCTCGAATCCACGGTAAAAGATCCGCTGTCGGATGCCGAGATGGAAATTCTCAAAGGCGTGGATAAGAACTGCCGCCTGATCAAGGGCCAGGTTTTCCTGTGGCCCGGCGCTTCGTCCTGGCATGACCTGTGGGATGAGGACGGCGTGATCGTAAAATAACGGAAGGGAGAACAGAATCATGTTGAAAGGCATTCCTTCCATTCTGACTCCGGAGCTGCTGAAAAACCTGATGGAAATGGGTCACGGGGACGAACTGCTGATCTGTGACGGGAATTATCCGAAGTTCGGCTGCCCGGAACGCTGCGTGCGGCTGGACGGACACGGCATTCCGGAAATTCTGGACGCCATCCTGAAGTTTCTGCCGCTGGATCCATACGTGGAAAACCCGACGGTCCTGATGGCCGTGCTGCCCGGCGATCCCTATAAACCGGAGATCTGGGAGACATACCGGGAAATCGGAAAGAAGTACGAGGAAAAAGGTCTGCGGGAGATTGCCGTACAGAAGACGGAGTTCTATCCCCGCGGCGCGAAGTGCTACGCCTGTATCGCCACAAGCGAGACGGCGCTGTACGCCAATGTCATCCTGAAAAAAGGCGTTGTAAAGGAAATTTGATTTCATAACCGCCATTGTCAGACGGAAACCGCGCGTCCGGCGCGGTTTTCTGTTTCCGGACGGTTAATTGTAATTCAGCCGTCTTTATAGTAGGATAGATTCACAGCGGAACAGAAAAAACAGACGGGATGCGATGAAATGTCACGGCAGGAACCGCGATTTGTCAGCAGGTATTTTCTCAAAATGATGCTTTCCTACTGTCTGGTCATCGTGACCGGGCTCGGTCTTGTTACCGTCCTGACAAACTCCTGGGTCACCGCCCGGCTGACAGAAATGGAATCCAGGGTGGACCGCGAGCTTGTCCTGCAGATGAAGGATTACAGCGACGGCAAATACAGGACGATTCAGAATATTTTCACACAGCTGTATATGCCTATGAATTTTTACGGGAATAACAGTGTTGTGGATTATATCAACCCGCGCAGAAAGGAAAACGCGGATCTGAAAACAAAACGGGAAGTCGTTTCCGGTTTCCTGCAGGATGTCTGCAGTGCAAACAGCTTTATTTCCGATATCTTTATTGAGGACTACGGAGACAGGGAACTTTATTTCTTTTCCCGGATTCCCGGACGGGATACTTCCCTGGATTATGATTTTTTCAGCCGGGAACTCCCGGGCGGTGAAGTCAGCAATAAGATCCGGATCCTTCCGAACCATGTTCCGGATTACATCAACCAGAACAGCGTCAATAATTTCGATGTGATTTCCTACTGTATCTATCTCTTCGACCAGAAAGCGATCCGGTATAACAGCGCGCTGGGCTATGTCGTTATCAACGTGCGGGCGGATCATTTCAGGGAAGCATACCGTACGGCGGACGGGCTGAACGGAACTCTGTATGTCCTGGATCCGGAGGGAACCGTGCTGTTCGATTCGTCCGGAAAAAGTGCCGGGAAACCCTTTGACGGCACGCAGTACGGCATACGGAGCCCGGAGAAGGCGGAATCCGGCAGCGACTATGTGGTAAACCTGGAAACATCGGACCGAACAGGATATCGTTTCATCAACGTTGTGAGCAGGGACGTGATCCGCCGGCAGGCAGGTTCCATCCGCCGCAGCATGTACGGAATCCTGGCGGCTTGTGTGGCACTGGCTTTACTGATCAGCTATATTTCCGCAAGGATGTTTTCCAGGAGAATCAATCAGCTCGTGGAAAAAATGCGGAGCCTGAACCCGGAGGAAATGACCGTTTCCGCAGAGGTCCGGTCCCATGACGAAATCGGTTATCTGGAACAGAGTTTCAACAGTATGGTCTCCCGGCTGGACAGGCATATCCAGACGGCTTATGTCTATCAGCTGGAATCCAAGAATGCGGAGCTGAAGGCGCTCCAGGCGCAGATCAATCCCCATTTTCTGTTCAACACGCTGGAATCCATCCGCTTCAATGCGCTGGAGCACCGGGACACGGAAACCGCAAAGATGATTCACCTGCTGGGCAATCTGTTCCGGTGGAACATCCAGTCGAAAAGTCTTTTTGCGGAACTGCGGCAGGAAATTGACTACGCGGGCACATTTATTGAACTGCAGAAACTTCGTTATGCGGACGCTTTCGATTATACTGCGGACGTGCCGCAGCGGCTTCTGGCGCTGGGCGTGCCGAAGTTTATTCTGCAGCCGCTGGTGGAGAACGCCATTAAGCACGGGCAGCGGGGAGTTTCCTCCGGAGGAATCATTTCCGTTACCGCAAAGGAGGAACCGGAAGGAACGCTTGTAATTGCCGTGGAGGATAACGGCCACGGAATGGATGAAGCAACCGTCTGCCGTATCACGGAAGGCCTGAACCGGTCCGAAAGTGAGGCCGACGATCATTACAGTATCGGCCTGAGCAATGTGCATCAGCGAATCCGGATTCTGTTCGGCGATCCTTACGGACTGACGATTGAAAGCATTCCGAACGTAAAGACGACTGTCAGCATCCGGATGCCGGCAAGGAGAAAGGAGGAGCTGGAAGCCTTTGTACAGAGTAATCATTGTGGATGACGAGCCGGTTATTCGCCGGGGACTCCGGGAAACCATCGAGTGGGATGCTCTCGGACTGGAAGTGGCCGGTGAAGCGGCAGACGGTATCGAAGCGCTGAAGCTGATCCGGGAAACCCGGCCGGAAATCCTGATTACAGATATCCGCATGCCGGAAATGGATGGAATCCGGCTGATCCAGGAAGTCAAAAAATTGGACCTGAATATCAAGATCACGATCCTGAGCGGCTACAGCGACTACAACTATCTGAAGGCGGCAATCCGGCTGGGAGTGGATAACTATCTGCTCAAGCCGATAGATAACGATGAACTGGTTTCCAATCTGCGCAACGCGGTGAATGAGATCGAAAAAGAAGCGGCTGTCAATCTCCAGATCCGCCAGGGTACCGTCCTGCTGCGCTCGAATACCCTTCGCCGTCTGGTAACGGGAAATATCAGCCCGGAAGAGCTGAAGGAAAAAGCGGAGTTTCTGCGGATTCCGCTGGATGCGGACAGGTATCTGTGCGCGGTCTGTACCGTCAGCCGGCAGATCCCTGAGAACCGCCGGGAACAGTTTTTCCGGGATATCGTGGCGGAGAAGAAAGACAGCCGGATGGCTTTTATGGATGGTGACGGAAACCTGGCGCTGCTGCTGATACCGGGTCGGGAAGGCGCGGACCGTGCGGGAATCCAGCGGGATCTTGAGGCATTGGCGGAAAGAGCCCTGGAAGAAAGTGAGATCTCCCTGATGATCGGAACCGGTCCCTTCACCGATGGACCGGAAGGAATCCGGCGTTCCTATGAAGGTGCCAGGAAAGCGCTGGATTACTGCGCTTTTCTGAAAAGCGGCAGTGTAATCTGGTTTGACGAGGTGCCGGCGGAATCCCGGTCCGGCCAGATTCCAGACAGAACGAACTATGAACAGATGAAGGAATATATCCGGCGGGGTGAACAGGAAACCCTGAAAGAGTACCTGAAAACCAGCCTGGATGAAATGACGGAGGATGCCGGAGCGGGATACCACCGGATCCGGAACCTGATCATGCATATTGCCGTACGGATGACAGACTGTTTCCGAGCAATCTATGGCAGCATGAATGCTTTCCGGGAGCCGGCGGATTTCGATTATGCCCGGCTGTTCACCCTGCGTGGTTACGAAGACATGCGCGGCTGGCTGTTTCAGCTTTGTGACGGGTTCTTTGCCGCCAACCGGATCCTGCTGGGCCGGAGTACCTCCGTTGTCGGTCTTGCTGTGGACTATATCACAGAGCATTTCCGGGAAGGCGTAACCCTGCGGCAGGTAGCCGCGGACTGTCACGTAAACACCTCCTACCTGGGTCAGATCTTCCGCAAAGAAACCGGCAGCGCGTTTACGGACTATGTGAACAACCTGCGGATTCAGGAAGCCCAGAGGTTGCTGAACAACCCGACGATGAAGGTCTATGAGATCGCGGAGCAGGTAGGTTTTACAGATTATCACTATTTTCTGAAGATATTCAAAAAAGTAACAGGCAGATCTCCCACAGACCTGAGAAACTGAAAAATTGACAACAATATTGAGAAATTGACACATTGTGAAACGTTTCGCCGCATCATAAAATAATGTCAAAAGGCGGGGTACGCCCGGAAAGTGCATAAAAAAAGGAAAGGGAGAAGTATTATGAAGAAACTGCTGTCCGTTATCCTCTGTCTGGCGCTTGTATGCGGAACGTTCTGCTTTGCCGGCGCCGAAGGCGAAAAGATCGTTTTCTGTGTCAACATCCAGCCCCAGCTGCCCCTGGAATTCTGGGAATCCATCGCTGCCCGCTATAAAGCGGCCAATCCCGGCGTGGAAGTCGAAATTATCGGCAACCCGTCCTCCAACGAGACGCTTTTCGTGTATGAAAAGAACCTGCTGGCCACGGATCAGTTCCCGGATGTCATGGTCATGCAGAACCCTGCCGATTTCGTTCCCAGCGGCGCGCTGCTGGCCTTTGAAGACGGCGAACTGGATTACCTGACTGATCCCGAAGTGGGCAAAATCGGCGGAAAACAGTATGTTGCCAACTATAAGAAGCAGATCATCGGCGTGTTCTACAACAAGGACATGTTCGCCGCCAACGGAATTGAAGTGCCGAACACCTGGGACGAGCTGGTCGCTGCCTGTGACAAGCTGCTGGCCGCCGGCATTCAGCCCATCGCCCAGGGCCTGAAGGACGGATGGCCCCAGGCTCAGCTGGCCAATATGTTTGCCGGTACCGATCTGCTGGCGAAGGATCCCCACTGGGGCGCGAAGCGCAACGCCAATGAAGTGAAGTTCAATAACCCGGATCTGGTCAAAGGCATGCAGAAATACCAGACCCTGTGCACCAAGTACTCCGGAGACAACATCACCGGCATCACCTATACCCAGATGCTCGAGCTGTTCTTCACCGGCAAGGCTGCCATGCTGCCCATCGGTTCCTGGGTCAACGCTGAAGTTGCCAAGGGTGAGCAGGACTTTGAAGTCGGCTGGTTCCCGATTCCCGGCGATGAAAACGCAAACGTTGTTTCCGTATTCGTAAACGAAGGCCTGTCCATCGGCGCCCAGACCAAGTATCCCGAAATCTGCAAGGATTTCATCCGCTTCTTCTTCACTGATAAGGAAACGTACAGCGAGTTCCTGAAGAGCGAGCAGCTGTTCGCCACCACAAAGGAATCCGTTGAATACGATATGATCCCGCTGCGCAAAAACATGGAAGAGCAGATTGCCAGCATGCAGGAAGTGGAAGGCTTTGAGAGCATGACAGGCGACGACGCGTTCCTGCCGGGCCTTAAGGACTACTTCACCAACAAGCTGACGCAGAACATTGCGCTCGGTGCGGACGTTGAGGCGGAACTGAACGCCTTTGACGCTGAGTGGGAGCTCGCCAACGAGGCGCTTGAAGACGCTCAGTAATCCGGTTTTTGTCCGGAACGGACCATATCGGGAGGGGTATAATACCCCTCCCTTCTCAATAAAGGGGGCTGTGCGAATTGAAGCATAACAAACTTCATGACGTCCTGCTGGCAGCGCCGGGATTTATGGTGTATACCGTGTTCATGATCATTCCGCTGGGCCTTTGTTTTTTTTACAGCTTTACCAACTGGGACGGAATCAGCAAAAACTACAAGATCATCGGTTTCAGGAATTTTGAGCGCCTGTTCCAGGATGCAAGCTTTTACAGCGCGCTGAAAGTAACCCTGGTTATTACGGTGATCACCGTGCTGATCTACAATGTGCTGGGTGTGCTGCTGGCAGTGCTTCTGAACCGGAAAAGCCGCGCATGCGCATTCGCGAAAAGCGCGATTTTCGTTCCGACCGTTCTGTCCAGCGTGGTGGTTGCCTTCATCTGGTCCTATGTCATGCAGACGGACGGCGGTGTGATCAACACGATTCTCGGGTTCTTCGGTATTCCGCCGGTCAACTTCTATGACAGTCCCATGCATACCATCGTAATGATTTCAATCATAATCTCATGGAACGGGCTTGGTCTGTTTCTCGTCATCTATGTTGCCACGCTCAATACAATTCCGCCGGAGCTGATGGAGGCTGCGGAAGTGGACGGAGCCAGCGGTGTCCAGCGCTTTTTCAGGATCACGCTGCCGCTGATGATGCCCGGCATTACCATCAACAGCGTTCTTTCCATTGCCGGCGGACTGAAGCAGTATGACCATGTGAAAGTGATTACCGGCGGCGGTCCCGGCGGCGCGACACAGACCATTACGCTGCTTTCCGTGGAAAGAGCCTTCGCTTATAACCGGCGCGGGTATTCCTCGGCGATCATCCTGGTGCTTTTTGTCCTCATTGTGATTGTTTCCGTGATTCAGATCAGCATAACCAAAAAACGCGAGGTGAAATACTGATATGAGCATCACTGTGACAAAAACCGGAAGGCGGAAGATCGCCGGGCGCAGGATCCGGAGCGGGCTGATCGTCTTTTTTGCGCTGGTTTACCTGCTCCCCCTGTATATTGCCGTATCGAACTCCTTCAAAACCTACTGGGACGTCATCAAATCGCCGATGTCCATTCCCACCGCGCCGACAATGGACAACTACGTGGAAGCGTTTCACGCGTCCAATATCCTGTCCCTGTACGGAACCAGTATTCTGATTACGTTCTCTTCCGTGCTGCTGCTCGTCATGATCTCATCCGCCGCGGCATATATCATCATCCGGCGGAACAATAAACTCTGCAAATTTCTGTACGGTTTCGCGCTGATCGGCATCATGGTTCCTCCGGTTGTAACTCTGGTACCCAGCATCAAAACCCTGAGTATGCTCGGGCTGATGTTCACGCCCTGGGGCCTGCTGATGTTTTACGGAGGAGCCTATTTCAGCACAACCATTTTTCTGTATACCGGCTTTATCAACTCCATCCCCGTAACGCTGGATGAATCCGCCTATATCGACGGCGCAGGCACGTTCACCGTTTTCTTCCGGATTATCTTCCCGCTGCTGAAGCCGTGTACAGCAACAGCTGTGATTCTGATGGGCATGTGGATCTGGAATGATTTCCTGAATCCGATGTATATTCTCGGTTCAACCGCGGGAAAAACGATCACGCTTGGTATTTACAATTCCATCGGCGCTTACACCTCGAAGTGGAACCTGGTTTTCGCAAATGTGATCCTTGCTTCGTTCCCGATCGTTATCCTGTACCTCTGCCTGCAGAAACAGTTTATGACCGGCCTGACGGCAGGCGCTGTAAAAGGCTGACGGCACAGGCCGGCAGTCCTGCCGCGGGGCGCGTTCCTTCCCCGACTGAAACGCCGCATACCGAACGGTATGCGGCGTTAATTTGCTGAAAAACGGTTATCTGAAAAAACCCTGTCGACTTTGATACAAACCAACGAAACTAAAAAATCGACGCAAATCGACGCATTTTTTGAGTCGAAACCAAAAATCGACGCATTTTTGAAAATCGACGCAAATGCCCAAAGGCAGGAATACAAAATGGCATCCTGACACCAGAGACTCTGGAAGCAGGATGCCATTTTTTTTCATCTCACTATTTCTTTGTTTTCGGAGCAGGCAATTCATCATACACAGCCGTCAGCAGCTGTGTCAGGAAATCCCTGTTATCGACATTGTCAACCAGCAGCATTTCTTTCGCGCCTTCATAAGGAAGCTCCATATCAGCATCCGGCATCATAGCCTTGGCTGATTTGGTCGGCTTGACCAGGAAGCGGTCATCATAAATGCCGCCGATGATTCTGCCGTTCATATACAGGATGTATTCTCCCATCATCTGTTTATGGGTGATCCCATCAACCCCTGAAAGCTGTTCCAGGATGAAGTCTAGGTATTCTTTGCTTGACGCCATGATCATTCTCCTTGAAAACAGGCCAGGGAGAAACGCACTCCCTGACCGGCCTTCCTTCATTCAATTGGGAAACAAAGCTCTGTCACATATTCATCCGGGTTCTGAGTTTCGTTTGGACTGACGTGGTAAATGTTGAACATGGGGCCGTTTACTTGATATCCGTTTTCATTGATCCAGGAGGCGACTGCGGCGGTCGCTTCGCCCATTTGGGCATAACTGCCCTTGATCACGCAGCTGGCCACCTTGACCGCCGGAAGTGTCCTGAATTTAACATGTTCCGTATCCTCATAGGTTCCTTTGACGGTCATGGAGACCATAATCTCCACATTCTCTTCCTTGTACTCTTTGTCCAGAAACGCTGCCGCTGCCAGACAAGGCTCTGCGGGGATCAGCGGCGTCTTGCTTTCGGCCATCATGCCCCAGAGCATGCCTTCATCCTCATAGCGTGGGACAACCATCTGCACGGTAGCTGCATACCTTTCAGGAATCGTTCTGATCGTAACATCATAATTCATATTCTGCTCCTTTCTCAGCCGTTTTCTGGCTGTTTCCAGAAGCATCAGCCTGTACTCCGTTTCCTTTGACAATTGAGACAGTTCCTCTTCTCTGGCGGACAGAAACGCGTCCAGTTTTTCCCGGTCGTCGTATATTTCCAGGATTCGGACGATATCCGCCAGAGCAAAGCCCATATCCTTGAGCGCGGTGATCCGTCCTATGACGAGCAACTGATCTTCCCGGTAATACCGATAGCCGGTAAAGGCATCTGTCTCGGCAGGCTTCAGCAGCCCGATGTCATCGTAATGGCGAAGCATTCTGATGCTTACTCTGGAAAGCTTTGAAAAGTCTCCGATCTTCAGCATTCGCTGTTCCCTCCATGGATGGTATTTCTGAGCTCGCCATTACTGTAATCCCTGCCACAGTGTGAGAGTCAATACCTGATTTGATACTTTTTTATCTGCCTTTTGTGACGTTGATCATACTATAACCGGAGCTTATGCTCTTCTTCCGGCGGGCATACCCTGGGCAGCACCTCCAGGAAATGCTGACCGATCTTCGTCGGATCATAATCATTGGCGGCACAGATGAAACGGAGAGTGTCGGGCATCAGGATGTGGCCCTTCGCCTTCTCCTCCTTGTATTTCTGCCATTCTTCATATTCCTTGTTTGTAATCTGCTTCATTGACTGTCTCCTCATGAAACTGGAATTTACGTGATAGTTCGCTTTTTATAACTGATTCATCAAAACTCTTGCCAAGGATATCCCTTTCTTTTTACAGTAAAAAGCTGCCTTAATCAAACTTGTAGCACGATCTCCGTCCACTTCCAGAACTGATATCTTCATTGGTTCATCAACCGTAAGCAGTCGTTTGTTTTCTTTCCCAAGCAACAGAAGAATATACTCTTCGTTTTCAACCTGTATTTCCCATACAGGAACATTCGTATCGAGTCCAGCGCTTTTCAATAAAAAGGCTGCATCTTGTCTGATCCCATCCGCATGCATGGAATCATGTATCTCCTCATTCATATACTGTGAAGTCATTTCAGTCAGGCGTTGATCCAGTGTTAAAAAGTCAACTCCCACCTTTTTATAAACAACACCCATGAAGTCTGTCATGAATTCTTCGCCAGCGATATCATTCAGAAGGCTTTCATATCTGTCCAAATCATCCAGGGTATAATCATCCAGATTGAGCATAAAACGCAGAATGATTTGTCCAAAGAAAGGAAGCGCAATATACTCCTCGAAGGAAATCGCATGGCCCGACATCAACTCCGCCCTTTGGGAGATTTCTTGAATTCTGTTTGCAAGCAATTCGTCTGTAAGATACATTTTTTCTCCTCGCAAATTCCGATATGACAGCTTCTCCCAGTTATTTTCGCCGCAAACGAAAAAACTCCTGTCAATGCGACAGGAGAGATGGGATAAGACTGGGCTGTCAGATCTCAATGCCGTTGCGGAAGGTGAAGCAGATGCTGCCGTCGGCGTAAACCGTTGCATGATCCAGCAGCTTTCCCCAGGTCTCCGGGTTGAATGCCGTCACCTTCTGCGGGAGACCTTTCAGAGTGCCGATGAACTGTTGCGCAGCGGTCTTGGTGGAAATCAGAGTGGCGATCTGCCCGGCCACCTTGTCGTGCTCGGCCTTGACGCCATCGTACCGGGTGGCCAGTTCATCATACCGCTTCTGGTACTCCTTCTGGTTGAGAGCGACGTGCGCGTTTTCGTTGATTGCCGCCTGCACCATCTCTGCCAGCACGCACATTTCATCCCACAGGCGTTTCTTCTCTGCTTCAAGGGTTGTCGTATCGTACAGGATTTCCGCGCCTTCCTTC
>ONJM01000038.1 GCA_900318145.1 uncultured Eubacteriales bacterium | reverse complement strand
TACGCTATACCCACCATGTCTGGCGCGCCTGGAGGGATTCGAACCCCCGGCCCACGGCTTAGAAGGCCGTTGCTCTATCCGGCTGAGCTACAGGCGCAAGCCACAGGACGGCTTCTCCAAGGGAAAACCGGCGCACAACGGAAACAGGTCCCTCATCCGCTGACAAGAACAGATTATAGCATTAATCAGGAAGCGTGTCAACAAAATTTTGGCGCTTCTCGACGCTGCAATTGACAAAGCGCAGGGTACGGGGTAAGATGATCCGGGTGCGAGGTGAACAGACGATCGCGTGCCGCGAGGCATGAGGAAAGTCCGGGCACCGCAGGGCAAGGGTGCCGGCTAACGGCCGGTGGAGGCGACTCCAAGGAGAGTGCAACAGAAATAAACCGCCGCCTTCGGGCGGTAAGGATGGAAAGGCGAGGTAAGAGCTCACCCGGAAGCCGGGTAACCGGTTTCCGCTGTAAACCCCACCCGGTGCAAGATGCAATGGAGGCAAGCCGGCGGCCCGCCGCGTCCTCCGCAATCGCTTGAGCCGCGCGGTAACGCGCGGCCTGGATAGATGATCGTCCAATACAGAACCCGGCTTACGGTCACGCTCGTTCCCTTTACACAAAAAAACCGGCGGCGGTTTCCCGTTTTTCAGGGGAAACCGCCGCGCTTTTTCCTCGGATTACCCGTCCGTTCTTCGCTTCTGAAAGCAGGCCTGGAGCAGGCTGCGGCATTCCTCCGCGTTTTCCGCCATCTCCCAGGTACCGACGCTTCCCAGCGCCGGATCCGCCGGCAGATCGTATACGCTGCCGCAGCAGCCCTTTTCCGGATCCGCCGCGCCGTAGACGCACCGGGGAATCCGGCTCATGACCATAGCGCCCGCGCACATGGGGCAGGGCTCCAGGGTCACATAAAGCGTGCAGTCCCGCAGCCGCCAGTCTCCAAGCTTTTCCGCCCCGTGCCGGAGGCAGAGCATTTCCGCGTGCGCGGTGGGATCGCGCAGCTGCTCGCGGCGGTTATGATCCGCCCAGACCACTTCGTCTCCGCGCATGAGGACGGCGCCCACGGGGATTTCCCCTTCCTCCAGCGCCCTGCGCGCCTCCAGGACAGCCAGCTCCATCCCCCGCATGGTCATACCCCCATCTGCCTTATTCAACGGCGTTCTGATTGCTGAGGATGACGGAGGAGAAGGGAGGCAGGTCAAAGGCCAGATATCCGTCCTCCACAACGCCCGCTTCTTCAACCTGCGCGGAGTGATCCTCCTGAGTCGTCCGGAGGCGGCGGTAGAAGACCTCGCCTTCCGGTGTGCCGGCGTCCCGGACAAAGAGGCGGAAATCGGAACGGGAACCGGTGTTGTTTACTGCGATGATACAGCGGCTGCTGTTGTCGAAGCGGGCATAGGCGATCCGGCCGTAGTCCGCCAGCAGCTGCTTGAGGGAGCCGCCGGCGAGCACCGGAAGCTCCCTGCGCAGGCGGATCAGATCCCGGTGCAGACTGATCAGGGAAAGATCCTCATGCCCCCAGGGGTAGGTGCGCCGGTTGTCCGGATCGGTCCAGCCGACCTGGCCCGCTTCGTCCGCGTAATAGACGGTGGGAGCGCCGGGCCAGGACATCTGAATCGTAACGGCCTCCCTGAATACGCCTGTGTTGATGCCGGTGCCAGCGGCGGCAGGGCCCAGGGTGGTGGTCCGGCCGATCATCCGGTTGGTCCGGGTGAGGAAACGGGAATGGTCGTGGTTGCTCAGCTCGTTCATGGCGCACATCAGGGAAGGCCAGGTGAAACGGGCCATCTTGTCCTTCATGATCCCGAAGAAGGCCGCGCCGTTCTGGTACAGGTCGTCCCGGTAGGAATCCGAATGCTTTTCCATTCCGGTCAGGAACCAGGTGACAGGCTCCATAAAGGCGTCATAGTTCATGATGCTGTCCCATTCCATGCCGTTGAACCAGGGCGTCGGATCCCCGTAATGCTCCGCGATGATCAGCGCGTCGGGGTTCACCGACTTGACCCGGGCGCGGAATTCCCGCCAGAAACGGTGGTTGAATTCCTTGCTGTGGCCCAGATCCGCCGCCACATCCAGCCGCCACCCATCGATGGAGTAGGGAGGAGAAAGCCATTTTTCAGCGATTTTGAAGATTTCCTCCTGAAGCTCGGGTGAACCCTCATAATTCAGTTTGGGCAGAGTCGTGTAACCCCACCAGCCTTCATAGGCGGGGGAACGCCCGTTGCCCGAATCGTTGAAATGGAAATAGGAGCGATAGGGACTGTGGATACTCTGGAAAGCGCCGGGCTGGAAACCCGCTTTTCCCAGATAGATTCCCTCGTGATCCATCCATTTGTTGAAGGATCCGCAGTGATTGAACACGCCGTCCAGGATGATCCGCATGCCGCGGGCGTGAAGTTCCTTGCAGAGAACGGCAAAAAGGTCGTCGCTCTTTTCCAGGTTTTCCATGGAGGTGACGCGGCGGATATATTTCGGCGCGTACCCGTTGTGCTTCTCCCAGGACTGCATGACATGATCCATGTCATCGGTGATTACGCCGAAGTGCGGATCGATATGCTCATAATCCTGGCAGTCATATTTGTGGCTGGAAGGAGAAACAAAGACCGGATTCAGGTACAGCACCTGAATGCCCAGATCCTGCAGATAATCCAGTTTGTCCAGGATTCCCTGGAGATCGCCGCCGTAGAAGCAGCGGATATCCGTGTCGGAGGGAACAGCATCCCAGTCGTCCACATGCTTGGCGTGGCCGACAGTATAATAATACTCATTGTCCACCACATCATTGGAAGGGTCACCGTTGCAGAAACGGTCCGGGAAAATCTGATACTGCACGGCGCCAAGCGCCCAGGCCGGCACATGGAAACCGGGAATGAAGCGGAACGCGTAGCCCGGATTGAAATCAAGGACATGGTTTTCCACGATCCTGGGGCCGCATTTGTCATACGCGATATAGCCGCCCTCGGTGCACTCGATCAGAAAACGGTAGATTATTTCCGACCGGTTGCAGACGACGGAGGCCTCATAAAAATCAAAGAAACCGTCAGAACGGACCCTGGTCATCAGCGTACCGACGGTGAGGGAACTGAAGAGCAGGATGACACGCGCGGCGCTGTCCTTCGCCACCCGGATCCGGATGGTAACGGTATCCCCCGGGTCAGGCTCGCAGGGGGAACGGAACAGAGGGGATTCATCACTGAAAACCGCGGAGAGAACATACTGGCTGAGGGACATGAAATGTGCCTCCTTTTCGGGATCTGCCCCTGAATGATGAAGCAATTTTACCATGAAACCGTAAAGCAGGCAAGGAAAGTGGCCTTTTTCGTTTTTTCATGATATAATAAAAAATACGGGTGCCCGGAGCCGGGGGCCGCAGAAAGAAACGGAGTGTGGATTACGGTGTACGACTGTCTGATCGTCGGCGCGGGGCTGTACGGAGCCGTTACAGCCAGGGAACTGACAGACGCGGGGAAAACCGTGCTTGTCGTTGAGCGCAGACCGCATATCGCCGGAAATATCTATACGGAGGCCGTTGAAGGCATTCAGGTTCACAGGTACGGCGCCCATATTTTTCATACCAACAATGACGCGGTATGGAAGTATGTCAACCGGTTCGCGGAATTCAACCGTTTCACCAACAGCCCGGTCGCGAACTATAAGGGAGAGCTGTATTCCCTGCCGTTCAACATGTACACGTTCAACCGGATGTGGGGAGTTGTGACGCCGCGGGAAGCGGAGGAAAAGATCCGGGAACAGCGCGGGGAGATTACCGGCACGCCCCGGAACCTGGAGGAGCAGGCGATCAGCCTGGTCGGGCGGGACATATATGAAAAACTGATCAAGGGATACACGGAAAAACAGTGGGGCCGCCCGTGCGACAGGCTGCCGGCATTTATTATCCGCAGGCTGCCGGTCCGGCTGATCTTCGACAACAATTATTTCAACGCCCGGCATCAGGGAATTCCCATGGGCGGATACACCGCGCTGATCGCGCGCCTGCTGGATGGAATCGAGGTCCGGCTGAACTGCGACTATCTGGAACACAAAGAAGAGCTGGACGCGCTGGCGGAGCGTGTGGTTTATACGGGACCGATCGACGCGTATTACCGCTTCGCCCTCGGACGGCTGGAATACCGGTCCGTACGCTTTGAGACCGAGGTGCTGGAACAGGCCAATTTCCAGGGGAACGCCGTAGTGAACTATACGGACGCCGAAACGCCCTGGACAAGGATTATTGAGCACAAGTGGTTTGATCCGCCGGCCGGGGAGGCGGCATACACGGGGAAGACGGTCATCAGCCGGGAATACAGTTCGGAATGGAAGCCGGGGGATGAGCCGTATTATCCGGTAAACGATGAACGGAACACGGCGCTGTACAGGCAGTACGCGGAAATGGCGGCGAAAGACGAACGCGTCGTCATGGGAGGACGGCTTGGAAATTACCGGTATTACGATATGGACCAGGTGATTGCCGAAGCGCTGGAGAAAGCTGAAACACTGAAATAAAGCTGCGGGGAAAGGATGCTGTTTGAACGATGAATGTGCGCAAATTACTGACCTGCGTGGTTCCAAGCTACAATTCCGCCGAGTACCTGGAGCGGGCGGTGGATTCCCTGCTGGCCGGCGGGGAGGAAATGGACATTCTGATCGTGGATGACGGGTCCACAGACGAGACGGGCGCGATTGCGGACCGGCTGGCGGAGACGTATCCCTCCATCGTGCGGGTATGCCACAAGGAGAACGGCGGGCACGGCTCCGGCGTGAATTACGGGATTGCCCACGCGGAGGGCGTATATTTCAAGGTGGTTGATTCGGACGACCGCCTGGTGAAGGAAAACCTGCCCGGACTGATGGATCTGCTGCGGGAGCACGCGGATCCGGAGAACCGCGCGGATCTGGTTTTCCACGATTATGTGTATGACAAGCCGGACAGGGAAAGCGTCTTCAAAATCTCCTATGCCGGAAGGCTGAAGCCGGGAAAACTCTGCACCTGGGAGGACAGCCGGAAATTCCATATGTGGAACCAGTTCGTGATCCACAGCCTGATCTACGGGACGCAGTTCCTGCGGGATATGAACTATACCCTGCCGGAGCATATCTTTTACGAGGATAATCTGTACGTTTACCAGCCAATGGGGCACACCCGGCGCATTATGTATTACCACGCGCCGCTGTACGGCTATTATCTGGGGCGGGGCGACCAGTCCGTGAACGAAAAGAATATCCTGAAACGGCTGGACCAGCTGACGGAGATCTCCAAAACGCAGCTGACCACCTACAGCCTGAAGGAACTGGAGCAGCTTCCGAAACGCCTGGGCAGCTACATGATCAACAACACCTGCGGACAGCTGTTCAACGTCTGCGCGCTGCAGTTCATTGAAGATTCGGAGCGGAGCCACCGGATGAACCGGGAAATGTGGCAGACGGTCCGGGATTTTGACCCGGCACTGTACAAAAGGCTGCGCCGCAATCCGCTGGGGCGGGTTACCTGCCTGCCCGGAAGGGCCGGGGAGCGGCTGCTGGTGTTTCTGTTCCGCTTCGGCCGGAAGATGCTCAAATTCTGACAGACTGGGAGAGGTGTATGAACCCGAAACTGAAAAAGACCCTGAGCGCCCTGTTTATTCTTCTGTCTGTCTCCGCTGTGCTGATCATCGCTTTCAGCAATCCGGAAATGGGGAACGCCTGGGAAACGATTTCCAGGATGGAGCTTCCCTGGATCGCCGGACTGCTGGGGTGCTGGATTGTTTTCGCGCTGTTTGAGTCCATGGGGGTCCGGTCCTGCCTGCGAAGCTGCGGACGCAGGATTTCCCTGCTCCGGGTATACTGGACGGTGCTGATCGGCATGTATTACAGCAGCATCACGCCGGGTGCCGCCGGTGGACAGCCGATGCAGGTGAATTCCCTGCGGAAGGCCGGAATTCCCGTGGAATACGGGACGCTGGCGCTGACGGTCCGCTTTGTGATGAATCAGTTTACGGTCTGCGCGGGCGGGCTGGTGCTGTTTCTGATCAACCGGGAATTTGTATACGCGCAGCTGGGCGGCGCCATCTGGGCAGCCCGGATCGGATGGCTGATCAACTTTGCTTCCGTCCCGCTGGTACTGCTTGCCGCTTTCCGCCGGAAATGGATCCAGAAGCTGGCGGAAAAGCTGATCCGCTTCGGGGCGAAGATCCGCCTGGTGCGGGATCCCGAAAAAGCAACGGCGCGGGCGACGGAAATGCTGGATACCTACCATGAGGCGCTGGCTGAAATGGCGCATCATCCGAAGGAAATCATCCTGCAGCTGCTGTACAGCGCGATCAGCATTCTGGGCCTGACGGGAAGCGTGGTATTTGCCTATTACGCCTTCGGCCAGAGCGGAACGCCATGGATCCAGGTGCTGACGCTGAGCTGCCTGCTTTTTGTCAGCACAAGCTATACGCCGCTTCCCGGCGCCAGCGGCGCGCAGGAAGGCGGATTTCTGCTGTATTTCCGGGGAATTTTCAGGGACGGTACAATCGGTCTCGGACTGCTGATCTGGCGGTTCTTCACCTATTACCTGTGGCTGATTGCCGGTGTGATCGCGGTGATCGGAGAGAAGATCATTGTGCGGAAGGAAAGCAGGCGGAAAACCGCGGCGGGGAAAGAACAGTGCTATGAAACGGAATTATAACCTGGAAATGGAAGCGGAAATCGCGCGGCTGGAAGGGCGGCGGCCGACACTGCTGCTGCACAGCTGCTGCGGTCCCTGCTCCAGCGCGGTCCTGGAAAGACTGCGGGAACATTTCCGGGTGACGGTGCTTTACTATAATCCGAATATCGAGCCGGAGGAGGAATACCTGCACCGGCGCGCGGAACAGCAGCGGCTGCTGGAAGTGCTGGGCGGGGATACCGGCTGGCTTTCCTGCGGATATGACCACGAAGCGTTCGAAGCTTTCGCGCCGGGCATGGCGGAGGAGCCGGAGGGCGGGAAACGCTGCCTGGCCTGCTTCGCGATGCGGATGAACGAGACGGCGCGGCAGGCGAAGGAAAACGGGTTTGAATACTTCACCACCACGCTTTCCGTGAGCCCCCACAAGAACGCGGAAAATGTAAACCGCGCGGGAGAGGAAGCTTCCCGGCGGTATGGCGTGAAGTATCTGTATGCGGATTTCAAAAAGAAAAACGGGTACCTGCGGTCGCTGCAGCTGTCCGCTGAATACGGGCTGTACCGGCAGAATTACTGCGGATGCAGATACTCAGGAGGACTCTCCGAATCCTGACGTTCGAACCGCCTTCATCTGCCGCTGCGGTAATCGAAAGCATCTTCTTCCGGCGGGAGATCCTTTTTCCGGCGGCCGAGGATCAGGCGGAACAGGAGAACGCAGACGGCCAGTCCGACCAGCCGGACGGCGCCTTCCCAGCGGAAAGGAAGAAGCAGCGCCGACGCGAGACAGTACAGGCCGGCACAGGTGACGATCACGAGCAGAATCACCCGGAAAGTCAGCCCGAAAGCGCCCGACAAAGCGGCGAAAATGGATTTCAGCATCGGATCTCCTTTATACGGGAACAGCAGAGGCTGCCTCCCGACGCGCAGGGGAACAGGACAGCGCGGCAGCGGGCGTCAGTTTTCGCAGTACCAGGAATAATCATAGCCGGGGTCTTCGGTTTTCGTTACGGGAAGGACCCGGAGACGGGCAAGAGCGTTCGGCGCGAGGGACAGGGTGATCCCGGTGCCGGCGTTCTTTTTTTCTGCCGTCAGGACCCGGCGGGCAGGCTGGCCGGCGGCCCGTAGGAAGGACAGCTGTTCCTCATCCAGATCGGCGGGTTCACCCATGCGGTGCCAGCAGGCCAGCGGGTTGCAGGTTTCCTCATCCACGAGCTCGACCAGCGCGGCAGCTTCCCCTTCCATGGGGAAAGTGAAGCTCAGTTCGACAGGTTCTTTTTTTCCTTCCCCGCAGAGATTCCACAGGACCGCTTCATAGCCGCCGTCCTCCCGGCGGACAACGACGGCGTTTTCGTCCCGGAAGACACAATCGCCCTTCAGGTTCGTGAAAAAGGAGAAGGCCCAGAGGGTAGGCTTCGGAATCAACCCGGCAGCCATCATGCCGAAACCGCCGTGGAAGGGGCGGTTCGGGATTCCCTGCTCCTCAAAGACGTCCCCGAAGGTCCAATAGCTGTAGCCGTCGGCTACGTCTCCCAGACGGGACAGCAGCGCGGCGCAGCAGACGGCGTTCAGGTTTGTGTCGTGGATCGGGCAGAAGGGGCTGTAGCTGGTGTTGAATTCGGTAATGTACATGGGAATACCCCGGTACTCCGGGAAGGAATCGATGATATCCCGGGATTCCCGCATTTCCGCGATGAGCACTTCCGGCGTGTTCATTTTATGATACAGGTAGCGGGACTTATGTTCCGGATTCTGCCCCATATAGGCATGGCGGGTCACAAAATCCACGGGAAGCTTTTCATCGCGGCAGAAGGCCAGGAAATCGGAAATCCATTGCTGGCTGCCGGTGCCGCCGCAGATGGCGGGGCCGCCGACGCGCATGGCGGGGAGCACTTCACGGACTGCCAGCGCCGTGATCCGGTACAGTTCCAGATACTTCGCCTTATCGGCCTTTTCCCAGAAGCCGGGAAGATTGGGTTCGTTCCAGATTTCGCAGGGCCAGGTTTCCACCCGCTCCCGCCCGTAGCGGCGCACCAGATGCTTCAGGGTTTCCTTTACCAGCATACACCAGGCGTCCGGATCCTTCGGAGGGACGGTATGCGCTTTCCAGTAGAACAGCGTCTGCGGGGAGGATGCCAGTTTTTCCGGCATGAAGCCAAGCTCCAGAAAAGGCTCCAGGCCGTTTTCCAGATACGCGTCCATAACGCGGTCGAGATATGTGAAGCAAAGCCACTGCTCCTTTTCCGCAAAGGGCGGGCCCCATTCCTGCCAGATGCCCATCTGATCGCTGAAAAGCCCGTGGCCCCTGATATGGCGGAAGCCGCACAGCTTCTGCACGGCGGAAAGCTCCTCCTGGTATTCCTTATGGAGCGCCAGGTCCAGCCGGCCGGTGCCTACGCAGTAACCGGCCAGGTTTCTGAAGGGTGCCGTATCACCGGAATGGATCACGATGTCTTTACGCATATATGTTTCCGCCTCTCTGGTTTTCTTCAGTATACAGGCAAAAGACGCTTTTTTCAAGATTTGTATGGACAAATTTACAAATTCGGAACAAACAAAACCGCCCTCCCGGAAAAGGGAGGGCGGTGAGGAAAAACGGGGAATTACTGCGCGGGAGCAGCCTCCGGACTGCCGGAACCACCCGTCATCGAAAAGAGATCGGAGTAGTCCGTCAGGAGTTTGCCGATGATCGCGAACAGGCTGCCTGTAACTTCATTCGTAAAGGCTTCAGCCTCTTCAGTACCGGACATCAGGTCTTCCATCGCAAGCGTTTTCAGACCTTCCGCCGCTTCAAAGACGGGGCCTTCTTCCGTCAGGGCGCCCTTGACCGTAAGGCTGATGTCAGCGCCGTTGAACGGAACGCGGAATGTTACGGAGAGATCCGTACGGCCGTCGCCGGTCCGTACACTTCCGTCCAGTCCGATGTTCATTTCCGCGCCCTGAACCGGAGCCTTGACCGTCAGAGACAGGTCCGCGCCGTTATCCAGCCCCTTCAGGCTGCCGCTCAGCGAGACGGCGGAAGCGCCTTCGCCTGATCCGGCGAACGAACCATCCAGATCTGCCTGCCGGTTTTCGGAATCAACCGTGATCCGGAGATCTGCCTGGTTGAGCGCGCTTATGGCCACCTTGGAAACAGCGCCGGAGGTGGAAGTGATAAAGCTGACGGTTTCCTCGTCTTTCGTCATGACTGCCTCAAAGCAGGTATCGCCCGCGGCGTTTGAATAGTCCGCGGCGGAAAGCACAGGCACATCCTTTTCGTCAGAATTATTGATGTCTTCCAGCGCGCTGTCCAGCTGCTCAGGATTGAAATTCTGGCCGGCCGCGCTGAGAATCGGCGCAACAGCTTCGCTGCTGAGGAATTCTTTCGCCGCGTTGATTACCAGTGCGGCAGCTTCCTTTGTGGTGATGCTGTAGGGGATCTTTGTGGTGTATTCCACACCGTCCACGGTGAAAGAACCGGTTTCAGGTTCACCGGCAGTTGCCATGAAGGAAGTGACAACCGACCCGAAGGATCCGATCAGAGCTTCCGCGATGGCCTGGGGATTGATGCTGCTGAGCAGATCGCCGCCGGCGCTGAGCTGCTGGGCCACGGCCTGCTGCATCTGTTCAAGGGTTTCGTTTTTCACTGTCAGCACCGAGGAGGGGAACAGGTTGGAAACTACAGCCCAGCCGCCTTCCTCAGCCTTTGCGGAAAGGGAAACCAGGGGAGTATCCTTCAGACTGATCCCGAACTGGGCAGCTGCCGGGTCCGCGGCAAAAAGGAGAGACACAGAGCTGACCAGGTCCTTGATGGCTTCACCGGCTTCACCGGCAATGGGTGAAAGGTCGCCGTCCATTTCCATGCTGAGTTCGGCGGTAACAGGCTTATCCATACCGGCCTGGGAGAGGCCGCCGCAAACGCCTGAAAACGCCATGACAATCGCCAGAATGACAGGAAGGACATTAGAGGAAATCGAAGAGAGCATATCCGCCATTTTCAAACACTCCTTTTCTGTTTATCGGATACATCCATATTATCATGAATGCAGGCAGAAAGCAAATTCCGCGACGGAGAAAGGGGAGAGGAACCCGTTACTGGTTCATCTGAATCAGCAGATCCGCGAGTTCGCCGCGGGGGGTAATGTTATCCGGCGTATCGGTGGTGAGAACTTCTGCCTGGTACAGGGCGTTCACGACGGAAGCCAGGAACGCTTCATCCAGAGGAGCGCTCAGATCCTGATCCGCGGGAACCAGTCCGTTAGCGGCAAGTAAATCACGGGCTCCCGCGGGATCGTTGGCGGGACCGCCGACAATAAGGTAGATTCCGGCCAGAAGGTCGCCCACGGTCGCTCCTTCGTCTATGCCGAAATGCGTTTCATCCAGGGGGGCCATCAGGCCGCCGGCAACCGCGGCGTAGGCCGCGTCTGCGTATTCATGGTCTTCCGGAATGTCCTCGAAGGAAACTTCGCTCATGTCCTTGGCGTTGAAGGGATTCAGTACGGCGTCGTACATCTCCGCGTTCGCGTTGATGGCGGCAGCGCTGCCGGCGGTGCCGCGGATACCGGTGTTCAGCAGGGACGCGAGAATTCCGGCAAAGTCCTTCAGGGTTTCAGGCGTGGCGGTTTTCAGCGCGCGCATGGACTGAAGCTTGTTATCATCCGGGATGCCGCTGATCCGGTTGTTGAGCGCCGCCACCGCGCCTGTCATCTCGCCCTCGGATTTGGCCAGGCCGGAATACGTGCTGATGATATAGCTGTCAACCGACTCCTGGTCCATTTCCAGCGCGTTTACGGCATCCGGAAGGTTATCGAGGTACGCAAAGGTTTCCGCCACGTTCGGATCCCTGTAGGTATAGACGTAAAGCTCGTCGTCAGTGGACTGGCAGTACGCGCCGTAAGCGCCCATCTGATCCCGCAGCTCGGGGAAGAGAAGCTTGTAGGTCAGCAGATCCCCCAGAGCGGCGTAAGCGGTACCGGCTGCTTCCGGATCCAGGGTATACCACGGGGCGGCAATAATATTGAACTGAATGTTGGCGTCGACAATGAGGCCTTCCCTTGCCGCGGGAACGGGAAGATCATACGCGGCAGGCTCCCGGGCCGTATCGTCCAGGGCAGCAAAGAAGGCATCCGTCAGCGGACGGTTCAGGGCCAGCGAGGTTTCGCTGCCGGCAACGGCCGCAACGGCGCCGGACCGGTTTTTAAAGTAGTTCTGCACCTGCTCCAGCCGGGCGATCACTTCTTCCGGATGCTCCTGCGCAGTCTGTTCCAGGTTTTCCAGGAAGGCATAGTAATCCAGGAAGTTCAGATAGCTGTAATAACGCGCGAAGGGACTGGAAAGCGCCAGCTGGCGGTAGAGCACAACGCTCAGGCCGTTCTGGCTGATACTGCCGCGCACGTAATTCTTCTGCTCGGCGATCCGGTCACGCAGGCTGTCGATATCCGTAAACTGCGTGTGATACAGGATTTCCTCCACAAGGCTGTAGCCGGTTTCCAGATCCTCGTCCAGGGAATACCATTCCGCGACGGCGTAGGGATGGTAATTTCCCTTGCAGCCGCTGACAAAAACGCCGAAGGTGTTGTCATACAGATACCGGTTGACCAGGCCGCTGATCTCCTGCCAGGAGTGCCGGTCCGTATCCATTTTGCCCAGCAGGCGGGTGAAGAGCCGCAGATAATGGATATCCTCCTGCGGCAGGGCAGCGGCATCCAGGTTCAGCATCACATAGGAGATGCCGTCGACGCCGGTGACCGCTTCAATCCGGCGGACGCCGTTTTCTTCCACGGTATCCCGGATCTCATATTCCTTCACTTCCTCCGGCAGGGTGGCGACGGTGAGAACGCTCAGGTCCGCCAGCAGGGCGGCATTGTCTTCCTGTACGGGTTCGGCGTTGGTCGCGTCAATTACCGCCTGCAGCTCTTCCGCACTCATGCCGGCCTTGATATCCGCCAGCTTCGCGGCGATCTCCGCGTCATGAACTTCCTTCTGTCCGGGAGCGGGAACGCCCGTGGTCAGGGTCCAGAGCGCCGGATTCACCAGCCACTGTCCGACGGCCGCGGCAAGCAGGCCGTTGCTGTTTTCCTCTTCAATGCTGTTCAGGGCTTCATAGTCGTCCACATAGCGGAAGATATCTCCGCTGACGGCGTAATCGTACGCCAGGTGTTCAATTACGCCCTCAATCGCGCTTTCACTTTCGGAAGCCAGCTTGGTGTCATACTTCAGGTAGGTGGCAATGGTTTCCGCCAGTTCCGGCGTAAAACCGGATTCCGCCGCTTTTGCAAGCTCCAGATTCACAAGTTCCCTGAACGCAGCGGTGTCTCCCTCGTTTACGCCGTCCGCAACGAAAACGATGGCGTCATCCGGAGCGGCCACTTCCCGGCCGACGCTGAAGGAACCGGCAGGGAAGGCAACGCGGAGGGACTGCATCAGGGAGGAAGAAGAATCGCTCAGCAGGCTGCAGGCATGGTCGATCAGCTGCTCCTGCGCGACGTTCCCCTTCATTCCGGGACAGAGAATGTAATAATACACCACGGACTGGTTCGCCGTATCCGTTCCTTCCGTGACGGGCCAGGAATAGGTGAGCTCCGCAGGCTCCGTGATCGGCGTATAATCCGGCTCCTCAAAGGAGAATTCCGCCTTTTCGAAGGGGGAGAAAGCCGTATCCAGGATCTTCAGGAAAGCCGTATAATCGCTGAAGGAACCGTAAAGGTAAGCCACACAGTTGGAAGGATGGTAATACCTGTTGTGATAATCCTTCAGTTCCTCCCAGGTCATTTCCGGAATGAAATCCGGATCTCCGCCGTAATCATAGGAAACGGAGGCGCCGGGGAAGGTGATTTTGTTGGCGGCCATCAGGGCCGCCCGGCTCAGCGTAACGGCGCCCTGCATTTCGGAATAGACGGTGCCGTTATAGGTCAGCGGAGCGTCCGCATCTGCCGCTTCATACCGCCAGGCTTCCGTACGGTAAATGCTTTCCTTGGTCATGATGTCCGGATTCAGACACAGATCCGTATAGAAATCAGCCAGCTTCAGCAGCTGCGCCTCGGACAGGGAGGCGACGGGGTAGCAGGTCATGGCGTCCGTCGTATAGGCGTTCATATAGGTGTTGTAGGTCTGGGCGGAAACGTCCATCCAGAGGGATTCGGAAGGATATTTCGCCGAGCCGCTGAGTGTCCCGTGCTCGAATACGTGGGGAATGCCCTTGTCATTTGACATCCGGGTCGGGAAGGTGAGCTGGAAGGCGCGGTTCGTATCGCTGTTGGCGATATACAGGAGCTTCGCGCCGGTTTTCTGATGCTCAAAATACACCAGCGAGGCGCCGATCAGGCCGAATTCACGGATTTCCTTTACCTCAAATCCCTCCACCACATCACCGACGGCCGGCAGGGGAGCGTCCGGCGCGCCTGACTCGCCCAGGGCAGGAATGACGCTGAGCAGCATGGCCAGCGCCAGGAACAGGGACAGCAGTTTTCTCATGAAACAGATACCACCTTTCGACTGAATATCGGGATCCATACATAATAATTTGAAAGACAGCGGCTTCCGCCTGCCGTTAACGGAGCGATTATATCACAGAAGGGACAGGAAAAAAAGGAAAAAAGGGGAAATCCGGAGCCAAAGGTACTTTGAAGAGACTGAAACCGCAATACCGGGATTGCACGGACCGCTTCATATATGATAAAATAATCTATCTGTACACTTATGGGGGAGGTAGTGTGGCGGCATGCTGACACTCAGGCAGATTACGAAAGTATACACCGGCGGGGGAATGCAGGTGCAGGCGCTCCGCGGGATTGACCTCGAATTCGGCGAGAGCGAGTTCGCGGCGATCCTGGGGCCGTCCGGCTGCGGGAAAACCACCCTGCTGAATATAATCGGCGGACTGGATCAGTACACGGAAGGCGATCTGATGATCCGCGGGAAGAGTACAAAGCAATTCCGGGAAAGCGACTGGGACGCGTACCGGAACCACGCGGTCGGATTTGTTTTCCAGAGCTACAACCTGATTCCGCACCAGACGGTGCTGGCCAACGTGGAGCTGGCGCTGACCCTGTCCGGCATCGGGCGGGAGGAACGGCGGCGGCGGGCAAAGGAAGCCCTGGCAAAGGTCGGACTGGCGGATCAGCTCCGCAAGAAGCCCAACGCCCTGAGCGGCGGGCAGATGCAGCGGGTTGCGATCGCGCGGGCGCTGGTAAACAACCCGGAGATCCTGCTGGCGGACGAGCCTACAGGCGCGCTGGACAGCGAAACCAGCATCCAGGTCATGGAAATTTTGCGGGAGATCGCACGGGAGCGCCTGGTGATCATGGTGACCCACAACCCGGAGCTGGCGGACGCGTATGCCGACCGGATTATCCGGGTGCTGGACGGAAAAGTGGTCAGCGACAGCCGGACGGTGCGGGAGCCGGCGGCCGCGGAGAAAACGGCGCAGGAACCAAACCGGAAGAAACGCTCCATGAGCTTTCTCACGGCGCTGAATCTGAGCCTGACGAACCTGCTGACGAAGAAAGGCCGTACGCTGCTGACGGCGTTTGCGGGGTCCATCGGGATCATCGGGATCGCGCTGATCCTGAGCATCTCCCACGGGGTGAACGCGTATATCGAGCGGGTGCAGCGGGACACGCTGTCGGCC
>ONJM01000052.1 GCA_900318145.1 uncultured Eubacteriales bacterium | reverse complement strand
TTTCCGGTCGATCTGCAGCCAGGATTCATGGGGCCGGTAGCTGAGAATGGAATGATATTTCTCATTCCGGGCAAAATACATGACAAAATTCCGGAAAGGATTGTCCGGATCCGCGGGGCGCACCCGGATATCCAGCTCCGCCACCCGTCCTTCAATACCCTCCAGTGTCTTTTCCCCGTCCAGCAGGACATTCTCGTATGTGGTTTTTCCGCTCCTGTACTGCGCAAGTTCCCGGACCGGCTGCTGATACAGGCGCCCGTTCTTCAGGAACAGTTCACGCGGCAGGCTCATCTGGCCGAACCAGGGTCGTTCCTCATAACCGGTCGTTTTGCAGGTGTCCCAGTTTTGCATCCAGCCAATCATCACGCGCCTTCCGTCAGGAGTCAGGATGGTCTGCGGGGCGTAAAGCATATCCTGCGGGCTGACAAACAGCACCTGCTTTCCGTCCAGCGGGAAGAAATCCGGGCATTCCCACATGAGGCCGAACCGGCCGTCATTCTCGGCCAGTACGCCGATATACCGCCATTCAAATCCGTCCCGGCTTTCATACTGGAGCAGGACGCCGCGCTTATCCTGCCTGCGGGCTCCCACTACACACCGGTACCCGCCGTCCTCTGTCCGCCAGATCTTCGGATCCCTGAAATCATAGGGGCTCAGGCCCTCCGGAAGCGCTCCGCTGCCCAGAACCGGGTTCTTTTCATATTTCTTATAATCCGTTCCGTCTCCGACGGCAATGCACTGGGTCTGGTACTCTTTTGCCTTGTCACCGCCTTCCTGCCGCACGCCGGTATACATCAGCAGGTGCCTTCCGTCCGGCAGTTCAGCCGCGCTGCCTGAAAAGCATCCGTAGGAATCATACGAAGCGTCCGGAGCCAGCGCGGCAGGCAGATAGGTCCAGTGGAGCAGGTCGTGGCTGACCGCGTGCCCCCAGTGCATGGCGTCCCATTCCGTATCATACGGGTTGTACTGATAGAACAGATGATACTGGCCGTGGTAATAGCAGAAACCGTTGGGATCGTTCATCCATCCGGTCAAAGGAGTCAGATGGAATGCCGGACGGCTTTCCCGCGGGATTTTTCCGCCTGCAGCCTGCTCATACGCTCTGGCGAACAGCAGACTGTGATTTACCGTTTTCTTCATCGCTTTACCTCGTGTATTCTCTCAGGTCAGTCCATGTGATGGTATTATTCTCCGCAAACAGACGGATTGCCTTCCCGCTGACACCGTACAGCCGTACCGTCAGGGACGCTTCGTCTCCCAGCCAGAAGATCCCGGCGGATCCTTCCTGGATGTAGGTGAAGCTGTATTCCTTTCCGGCTTCCAGTGGTACGTCTGTTTCAGTAATCAGGGTGCTGCCCTCGTTAAACGTGAGCTGCAGTTTCTGCTCTTTGGGATTCAGGCAGATGATCTTCGTTTTGTCATCCTGTCCGTTATAGTCGAATGCAAGCCCGAAGCTTCCTTTTCCGGTGTACGTCAGTTTTCCCTTCAGCATAAAGCTTTCATAAGCCGTAAATGCGTCTGTGTAGCTGTAGCGGGATCCGGCGCGGGTCTCAATCTGATCCTGATCGATCAGTAATTCCCGCCTTTTGTCGAACTGGGCTTCCATGGCCTTTACCGGAACCAGTGCCAGATCCCCGTTTTCTTTCTGCTTCAGCTGCTGTACCGCCAGGTTGCCCGCCCAGCCGGATACCTCCGATGTGGAGGAGGGCGATTCGCTCCGGCGTGCCCAGCCGACCATGTAGGAGCCATCCGCATTTTCCACGTGCTTCGCGGCATAGAAGAGCTTTCCGTCCAGCCGCTTTGCTTCCCCGTACGGGCCGTAGGGAGTGTCAGACATCGCGTACCAGAGGGTATCGTCCTGTGCGGAATAGGTCAGGTAATACTTGTCCCCGATCCGGAACGTGTCGCTGCACTCCAGGTTCCAGAAGTTTTCCGCCGCCGTATTCGTGAATATGATCCCGTCGTAATCGGCTTTCTGCAGATCGCCGCTCAGGGTATATTTGAGAATCCGGGCTTTTCCGTCCTGCGCGGCAGTCACCGTCATGTGGATCACGTCGTTCTCTGCGTCATAGTATGCCTGCGGATCCCGGAAATCCCGCTTCTGTCCCAGTTCAGCCGGCGGTGTGATCTCCCAGCCTTCCACCTTCTCAAACTTGTCCGGAGCGGTTCCCTTCGCTACCATGATTTTTTCCATATACTCATAGATATCGGAAGAAGCATGGCCTGTATAGAAGAAATAATAGGTATCCTTTACCTTCACAACAGACCCCGTACCTGCCCATCCGTCCTGCCCGCCGCTGCGGCTGCTCTCCAGGATGGGATCGTCGTATTCGGTATAGGTCACAAAGTCCTTTGTCGTCGCCAGATAAATGGAGTGGTTGTATGAGTCTCCGCCCTCTTTCAGGTAATAGATATACCAGGTCCCGTCCTCATAATAGGGCATCGTGTCCCCTACATAAGGCTGGTTGATTCCGTCGACGGCAGGCCTGAAAAAGGTTCTGTATTCATAGGCTTCCTCCTGGCTTCCGGGTGTCCGCAGCGCGGAAAAATCCTTGTCGTTATCAACGACGGCAAACGGTTCCCCATTCTCCGGGGCAGCGATGTCAGCAGCCGCAGGAGCCTCGGTGGCAGCGACCGACGGAACCTCGGTAGCAGTGCTTTGCGCGTTCTGGTTCTGTGTGTTCTGGCATCCCGCCAGCGTTATGCATGCCAGGAGCAGGGCCAGCAGAAGGGCCAGTCTTTTCTTGTTCATCATAAACCTCCTGAAAGAAGGACAGGGAGGATGAACGGATCCATCCTCCCTGCGGTTCGTTTACTGCTTACTGAACGGACATCTGGTAGATCGTCATGTTCTGGAATTCAATCGTGACCTCGCCCATCTTGGACAGTGCTTCAGAGCCGAACTGGAACAGCAGCTCAAAGTCCATGTCCACCACGAACGTATCCTTTGTGGAGAAGCGGAAGGTCTGGAATTCCGTCGTCAGGTCCATGCCCTCAGAGAAGCGGGGATCCCAGCCGCCCATCGGGTTCAGGAACACGCCGCAGGATACCGGCTGGGTCGCTCTGGCGGTGATCTCCACGGTGTAGTAGCTGTCGGAGGCCAGTGTCAGCGGGTTGCCGCCGAAACCGCAGATCAGCTTGTCGTGCCAGTCGACGGTACCGCCGTTGTCGATCCGGTAGAAGAAGCTGCCATTGTCCGCCCAGATGGTGCCGACACCGCGCTCGTTCTCCTCATCCGTTCCGTTGAAGGTTTGCCACGGACAGGCGGGATTTGTCGCGTTGGCCGTATTCGGGCCGAAAGGCATGAACGCATCTGTTGTCTTATGGGTTTCCTTGTCTCCCTCCACATGGCCGAAGACGACGTCGCTGATCACGATGCTGTTGCTCGTGGCGCCTTCCGGAGGATTACCGATCTGCAGGCGGATCACGGGATCATCCACGTCTGCTTCTGCGGTGAAGACGCTGGAGATGACGGCTTCCTCCCCGGCACCGGCACTGATGCCATTGAAGTTTGCCCGGTTTTCCCAGCCTTTTTCCGCACTTTCCACAAGTGCTTCGCCGCCCTGGCCGTTGGCCGCCGTCATTTTGAAGCTGTAGAAATACTTCTTGCCCTTCTCGACCTTCGTGTCGCCCAGCAGGATGTCAGCCTTGACGCTCCATACGCCGCCGTCCGCATTGGGATAGGTGTCGATGGTCACCGTCGCTTTGCCGTCAGCGAAGCCGACGCTTCCCGTCGCTTCTTCACTGGTCGTGACTGCCACGCCTTCGCCGGCGGTGTAGTCCGGGGTATAGTCCGGAACCTGGGTCTCCTCGCCGGAGATTTCATACAGTTCGATCTTGTCAATGGTGACTTTGAAATCTTCCGGTGTGGTGTCTTCCGCGTTGTCCGGATTCGGGGTGATCTTGCCCAGGTTGAACAGCAGTTCCGCGCTGCCCTCGCCGGGGGAAGTGAAGTTCAGCTCCAGGGGAGCGATTTCCGGTCCGATTTCCACATTGAACGCGCCGCCGAAGGTTTCCCAGCCTTCCGCCTGCTCATTCCGGGCCAGGATATGCGCATAGGTCTTCTTGGTGGATTTTGCCCAGATCTTGATCTTGTAGTCCGCTGCTTTCAGCGGATATCCCGCCTTGGCCAGCTGCACGTCTCCGTCTCCGTTTCCGGGATTTTTGATCTCGATGATATAGGAACCTTCCTTCAGTTCCGCTGTCGCATCAGCTGTTTCGGCGTTGATCTTCGCTTCCCATCCGCGGTTGTCCGTCACGGCGGCGGTGCTGAAATCGAAGGTCCTGTACACCGTTTCTTCACTGGTCTTTTTGGTAACCGTCAGGGTGGCGTAATCCTCTGCGGTTTCGCCGTTCGCGTCGGTTACGGTATAAACCAGTTCATAGTCGCCCGGATTTTCGGGGGTCGCTTTGCCGTTTTTGAAATCCAGCGACGGAGTGGATTCGATCACAATCATATCCGTCAGATCGGCGCCTGACGCGTCAGTCGCGGTAATACCGGCCAGGGCGTCAAATTCCGTTCCGGCCATCACGCTCTGGTCATGCACGCCATCCAGCACAGGAGCGCCGTCCGCGAAAGCCAGTCCGGCCGTCGCCAGCATGCACACAGCCAGCAGCAGGGAGATGATTTTATGCAGCCTGTTTTTCATCACGGTTTCCTCCTTCATCACTTCGCAATGTAGCGATCATAGGCATCCTGATATACCTTCTGAATGCCTGCCAGGTTGACTTTGCCGTTCAGGTCATTCTGGAACGCGGCCCAGGCGTCGTCGCTCACGCCGCCCTTCATCAGCCAGCTGATCAGGTTGGTGCGGATATAGTCGTTCAGGTTCGTCTCATAGTTGCTCAGCGTGTTCAGCTCTTCCAAAGTAAACTGCAGGTTCGGGAAAGGCGTTACGTTTTCGGGCACAAAGGGCTTTGCGCACTGCTGCAGGCGTTCCAGGCGCAGCTGGGCGCGGGGTTCCATATGAACCACATTGTTCCATGCGTATTCACCCAGGTAGATGATGCCCAGCGGCGCGTTCTGCAGCCGCAGTTCATCCGTCGTGACGCCTTCCGGCAGCGGTTTCTGCACCAGCATGCCCTTGTCGTCCCGCATCACAGGATCGTAATACCGGTCAAAATAAGCCAGCAGGATTTCCGGATACTTGCAGCTGGTGAACAGAATCACTTCGCCGGTGCTGACTTCCGGATTGTTGGAAACGCAGATGGTCTGGTCCCCGTTCGGTCCGATCATCGGGCTGCACACGATGTAGTTCTCGGGATTGGAAACAACGGTCTCGCTCTCCCACCAGTAGAAGGCGCCATAGGTTTCCAGGCCTTTACCGTTGGCCAGGAAGTTATCCTGGCTCTGCTCAAAGCTGACCTTGTCAATCAGGCCCGCGTCCACCCACCTGGAGATGAAGTTCGTCGCTTCCTTGAAGCGGTCGTCCTGGATGCTGTACGTCACTTTGCCGTCCACCAGCACCCGGTGCTCCAGGTTGTCGTTCAGACCGAACATGCCGTACAGGTCGCACTGGTTGCCCTGCCAGTTGTTGTACACGAAGCTCAGAGGCCGTTCGTCGTCTGTCTTGCCGTTTCCGTTCATATCATGATCCCGGAAATAGGTCAGGATTTCTTCCATCTGGCTGCTCTTCAGCGCCAGGCCGTCCTTCAGCTGATCCGCCGTCAGGTCGCTGACCGCGCCGGCTTCAATCGCTTCCTTCGTCCAGGCAATGTTCAGGAACAGCAGGTTCGGGCTCTGCAGCAGGCCCATCTCTTCAATTCGGGGCAGGGAGTAGATCTTTCCGTCCTCCACGTTCAGCAGCTGGTTCCTGATGTCAGGCCGCTCCTCCAGCAGTTTGGAGAAATTCGGCATATACTCCAGGTAATCGCTGATCGGTACCAGCACCTTGCGCTTGGCGTATTTGATGATTTCACCGGCACCCATGCCCGCGTGGTAGATCGCGTCAGGACGGTTGTCCTTGTTGCCGAAGATCAGGTTCTTCTGCTGGGAGTAAACGGATTCGGATACGTTTTCCCAGTTGACCTGCACATTGGTCTGGGCGAACAGGTCAGCCATAATCTTCATATCGTTGTAATCCTTCGCGCTGGCATTCTTGGAAGAATACACCCTGAAGGCGATGTCCTTCGCGCCCTGTTCGTTCAGGATCGGAGCGGAAGCGTCCTGCCACTGGAATCCATAGTTGTCCACCAGGGGATTTCCGGTAGCGGCCGCCGGCGCGGCAGCGGGTTCTTCCTTCTGTCAGGGTAATCACCAGAACAGCCATCATCAGGACAACCAGCCATTTTTTCAGGTTTTTTTTCATTTTGTTTTCCTCCTTATTAACCCTTCAGGGAGCCGATCATGACGCCCTGTGCAAAGTATTTCTGGACAAACGGGTACAGGCACAGCACCGGCAGGCTGGAGACAATCACGGATACGTACTTCAGCTGGTTCGCCAGGCGGTACTGCTGCAGGATCGTTTCGCCGCTTCCGCCCACCGTGCTTTCGCTGGCGATCAGGATTTCCTTCAGCACCAGCTGCAGCGGATATTTGCTTTCATCCTGCAGGAAAATCATAGCGTTGAAGTAGCTGTTCCACTGTCCGACAGCGTAGTACAGCGCCATAACGGCGATGATGGCCTTGGAAAGCGGCAGCACGATGGAGAAGAAAGTCCTGAATTTCCCGGCGCCGTCGATCCGGGCCGCTTCAAGCATGCCTTCCGGTATGGATGATTCGAAGAACGTCTTGCTCATGAACAGGTTCCAGACGCTCAGGATTGCCGGCAGGATCACCGCCCAGGGCGAGTTGATCAGCTTCAGGCTGCTCATCACGTTGTAGAACGGGATCAGTCCGCCGCCGAAGAACATGGGGATAATGAAGTAGATCATCCAGAATTTCTTGCCGGGCGTGGTTTTCCGGCTCAGGCCCCAGCCGGCGGGAATGGTAACCACCAGGGACAGGATTACCGTCACCACGGTATAAATGATGGTGTTCAGGTATCCCTGCCAGATATCGCCCCGCTGGAACACCTTTTCATAGCCCTCAAACGTGATATTCACCGGGGCCAGCACCACCTGTCCGCCCAGGACCGCGTCCGGATCGGAGAAGGAGGCGATTACGATAAAGTAAAGGGGATAGAGAATAATCAGCGCGAGCAGTCCGAGAATGAAAGCGTTGATGGCAAAGAAGATCTTGTCGCCCCTCGTATCTTTCAGCGCGTTGTTCTTGATTTTGATAGCAGGTGCTTTCTGCGTCATTTTCGTTCCCCTCCTTACCACAGCGAGTTCTCGGAGAACCGTTTGGATGTCGTGTTTGCAATGATCAGCAGCACAACGTTGATCACGGAGTTGAACAGGCCGATGGCCGTCGCGTAAGCCTGGTCCGGAACGCCTGTCAGGCCGCGTTTATACACATATGTGGCGATCAGTTCACTGACTGCCAGGTTTCCGTCGGTCTGCATCAGCAGGGCCTTTTCATAGCCAACGCCCATCAGGCCGCCGATAGACATAATCAGCATCACGCTGATCATCGGCATGATCGCGGGAATGTCCACATGGAGCACCCGCTGGAACCTGCTGGCGCCGTCGATCATCGCCGCTTCATGCTGCACCGGGTCCACGTTGCTCAGGGCAGCGATGTAGATGACCGCGCTCCAGCCAAAGTCCTGCCAGTTGCTGGACAGGATATACAGCGGGCGGAAGGCGGAGCTTTCCAGGAAATAGGAAACCCGTTCTCCGCCCAGGTGGGCGGCAATGTTGTTCACCAGGCCGTAGCGGCCGAAGAACAGCTGCAGCATACCGACCAGAACAACCAGGGAGATGAAGTGAGGCGCGGTATAGATTGTCTGGAAAACCTTTCCTGCCTTTTTCCGCTTCAGCGCGTTGAGCGCCAGGGAAACAAGGATCGGCAGCGGGAAACCGATGACGAAGCCGACAATACACAGAATGAAAGTGTTCTTCATCAGCGGCCAGAACTGCACGTCGTTGAAGAATCTCGTGAAGTTTTCAAAGCCGACCCAGATTGTGGTGTCTGACAGAATCGCGTCACCGGGCATAAAATCCTGGAACGCGATCAGGACACCGTAAATCGGAAGATAGTTGAACAGGAATACCACCAGGACCGCCGGCAGAATCATCAGAAGATACGGACTGTTCTCCCTGAAAGTCCGCAGCCTGTAGCCGGGGGTCGCTTTTTTCTGCCGTCCGGATGCGGCAGGCAGTTGCTTCACGCCTTGCATTTTTCCCCTCCTCGCCTGTTTGCAATGTCGCGTCGTCTATGTGATTGTAACGTTCCCTGTCCGGAATACCGGATATCGGTTACATTTTACATTCTAATTTACATTCTGTCAATCTTTTTTGTGCAATTTGTATATTTTTATTTTTTTCTTTTTATATTACTGCCATTTTTAACAATCGTCCGGCAGCTGCCGGATGTTGATGTTTACATTATGTAAACTTGCCCGGCCCTCCCTCCTGTGTTACAATATGTAAACAACCGGTCGGTTTGTCACATCGATCAAAAGAAAGGTCCGAAACGATGCCTTCCAGAAAAATCACCATGCAGGACATCGCGGATGCCTGCGGCCTTTCCCGGAACACGGTTTCCAAAGTTTACAACAGCCGCGGTTCTGTCCCCCAGAGCACCCGGAATCTTGTTTTACAAAAAGCAAAGGAACTGGGATACGGATCCCCTGCTGAAAATGTCTCCGCATCCCACCAGCCCATCGGGAATATCGCCCTGCTGACGCGCTTTCTTCCCAGTCAGCTCCATTTCGGCACCCTGTTCCTTTCTTCTTTTACCGATATGATCAGCCGCGCTGGCTACACGCTCAGGATTTATGAAGTATCGCAGGAAGAGCTGGATAAAAAGCAGCTTCCGCCGCATTTTGCCCCCGCGCAGATCGCCGGGATCGTCGGGATCGAGCTTTTTGATCAGGATTATGTGGGCATGCTCTGTCAGCTGGGTATCCCGCTGGTTCTGACAGACAGCTCGGCTGATACGGTCACCTCGCTGATCGAGTGCGACTATGTGACCATGGAGAACATCGCCGGTATCATGGCGGTCATCAGGCGTCTCACGGAAGCAGGCGCCCGGCAGATCGGATTCGTCGGGGATTATAACCACTGCGGCTCCTTTCGGGAACGGTGGTACGGTTATCAGCAGGGACTGATGGTGAACGGCCTTCCGTATGATAAACGCTTCTGTATCTGTGAGCCGGACTCTTCGTCTTATGCTGATTCCGCCTGGCTGATATCCCGGCTGGACCGGATGCCCTCCCTGCCGGATGCCTTTGTCTGTGCCAATGATTATCTGGCGATCTCACTGATGCAGGCTCTGAAAAAAAAGGCTTTGTCCATACCGGAAGATATCATGGTGACCGGTTTTGACGGAACAACGCAGTCGGCATTCACCGATCCTCCGCTGACAACTGTCAGGATCCAGGGTACAGAGATCGGACGCCTGGCGGCTGAACTGCTGCTCAACCGGATCCGCATTCCTTCCTTCCCGTACAGCTGGATACATGTGAAGTCAACCCCGATCTGGCGGGAAAGCACTCGCAGCGTCTGAAACAGTGCTGTTTTTTTCAGCGGGAAGCCTGTTTCAGCCATATCGCCCGGATATTATCACATGCCCTGGCTGCTTTGCTTGCCATAAATTGCTGAACAATATGTGCCCTTACGTTGGAATAAGACGGTCCCATGGGCACAAAATGGGCACATAAAAGTCAGAAAGGCAGCAGAATATGTATAATCTGTTTAGATATGGCACCCGTAAAGGATATGCTGCCACCATATATAGCAGAAAGCATAATCCCATTATCGAGTTCGAATAATATCAACATCCCGGGGATCTTATTTACAAAGATCCCCGG
>ONJM01000033.1 GCA_900318145.1 uncultured Eubacteriales bacterium | reverse complement strand
GTTCAATGGAAATTATACGCACTGCGGCAGAATGCAGTAGGTTTCGTGCCTGCTGCTTTTCTTCTGCCGCACTGCGTATAATTCGCTACTCATTTGTCGATCGTAAACAATCAAAAGATATCTTTCGCTTTTGCCGACAATCATTTTATCATTTTGATCATCAGGTAATCATTATCATAGCTGCCATCCGGATATTTCATTCCATGAGGACGTGTTCCATATACCATAAAGCCATATTTGAGATACAGTCTCAGCGCCCGAAGGTTTTTTGATTCGACGGTCAGTTCAATCTGCTCATAACCTGACTGAGCAGCAAACGCAAGCAGTCGTTCCATCAGAGCAGATCCGATTCCTCGCCTCCAATAATCGCTCCTCACAGAAATGCCCAGTTCCCCGCGATGCATCACCCGGCTTTTTGCACCATGCGAGCAAATATCAGCACTGGCAATAATCCGGCCATCTGACTCTGCCACCAACATCAGGCTTCGGGGATCATCTTTGCGTCCCGATAAAACACGGGCTTCTTCTTCCGGTGAATAATTAAATTCTTCCGGAGTCCGCAATAGAAAAGGTGTCTCCCCCAGCATGATCTTCATGTATTGCAGCATAATCGGCGCATCTTCCGGTTCTACAGAGCGGATTGTCACTGCATTGCCATCCTTGAGCATGACGGTTTCCGCAGAATATGTCATATTGTCTGTCCTCCAATAGTGAAGTATTTCAATAAATTCTTTTTCAAAAAGCTTTTGTGCTGCTATCCTTCAAATAGTACATGGTTTGCGCATCAGACTTCAGTTTGTAATATACGTCAAAATCTTCATCAGTATAGTCTCTGAGAATCAACCTGTCTGTTTCCAGATGGATCACTGTCTCTCCCTCTAATCGGCGTTATCAGTTAATATCCAGCGCAGTCGGGTGATTCGCTGCCTCAAAAGCGCAGGGCAACTAAACTGTGAGCATCCGGTCCGCGAGCCATTCGACACCTGATTCCGCCTGATCGACTCCGGGGTTCCTGTTGGTCATAACAACCGAGATTTCTCCTGTACGGCAGTTCATTTTCATCATGCACTGTCCGTTTTCGCCCCACCCCTGAGTAACAAGTATGTTTTCTCCGCCGGTGAATACACCAAGACCTGTCCAGGGGAAATCCTTCACCGGCTTTGCTATTTCCCGCGCAGATTCCGGCTGCAGAAATGAAGTTTCGCCGTTAAATGCTTTAATGAATCCCTTCGCTATGACAAGCAGTTCCTGAGGTGTGCTCCATAGTCCGGATGCCGCTTGATCCGGGATCTGCGGGAATCTTCCCGGGATGGGCTGTCCGCTGTTGTCATATCCTGTTGCCATCCTGTCTTCAAACCGGGCTGTGTTTGCGGGTGTCGCAAAGAATGTACTTGATAAGCTTAACGGATCAAACAGAAGAGCCCAGGCAATATCATCAAATGGTTTTTGCGTAACCTCCTGCACAAGCAGTTGTAATACGCAGTATCCTGCATCCGAATACTCAAAAGCCAATCCCGGATGCTTCTCTGCCCGTACCGGACGGTTGTTGTAAGATGTTCTTCCTTCCAGAACATCCATCAGGCTGATTTTCGGATCGTTGCGGCGGAGCCCATAGAATGCATCTTCACCATCCAGGATTCCGGCAGTATGACACAGAACCGATCTGATATTCGCATCGCTTTCAATTCCGTCAGCAGTAAGTAGTTTCCACTGCCGCAGGTATCGGTTAACAGGCATATCGATATTGACCTGTTTCTGTTCATGCAGCTTCATGACGCATATTGCAGTGATGAATTTGGAGATGGAGCATGCCGGAAATACGGTCTTTTCATCCACATAAGTCTGGCTTTCCACATTGGCAAATCCATAGTATTCGGTTGCTTCTTTTCCTGCGGCGTCCGCCCACGCACAACTTATTCCGGGAAACCGATCAATAATCTGCTGTTTCATCCTCGCAACTCCTTGGACAGGAAAATCTGATTTTGGCTGTCACACTGGCGCCGGGCTGTAGTATCATTGTAGGAGACAAAGCGGAAAGCGCTTTTCAACTGACAGACGGGTGGAATTGTTTATGATCCGAAAACATATCGTATTTAGTGTCTGCTCAACAACTCTGGAGGTGTTGAAAACAAAGGCGTAGAGGACGGTTTTTGGCGAACAAAGTGCAAGGTAATTTAAGCCATTTTGACGAATTTATTGGCTTAGAGGCTTGCACTTGGGGGCGAAAATCGTGTACAAATCCACAGAATCCGAACACCTGCAGCTGAGCTTTTTCCAGTTTAATGCATCGTGCGGGATGCAACTGGATAGTCAAAACGAATGGGTGAAAGATGCGAACCGGCTGCCGTGGAGAGTATGGGAGTCGCAGTATTCTGCCATTTTCATGACCACGACAGGCAATGTAGCAAAACCATCCAGAATGGTCATTGGTTCGCTCATCATCCAGCAACGAATGGGATTCTCGGATCGGGATCTGGTCAAACAGATCCAGGAGAATCCGTACTACCAATACTTCATCGGGCTTGAATCATTCCAGCACACACCTCCTTTTGCCCCGACCTTGCTTGTGGAATGGAGAAAACGAATCGATGTTTCCTTCGTTATCAAAGTCAACGACGCTCTGTGTGACGCAATGCCAAAGAACCAAAAAAGCAGGAAAAGCTTTGGACTGCGCAGCAGAGGGACACTCGTTGCAACGCAAGTCTGCGATGCCACCGTAGCGCCTCAGAACATACGGTTTCCTCAGGATACTTCGCTGCTCAACGAAGCTCGGACGAAGCTTGAAAAGATGATTGACTGGTTCTGTTCCCAGTACGGGCTGGAGAAACCACGCATGTATCGGAAGGTTGCCCACAAGGAATATCTGGCGTTTGCGAAATCCAAGAAACCATCCATTGACAGAATCCGGACAATGATTCGTCAACAGCTCGGGTACGTTAACAGGGATCTGAAATACGTTGACGGCTTCATTCAAAAGGGATACGAGCTGGACAGCAAATACCAGGATTATCTTGAAACAATCCGGAAGGTTTACGAGCAGCAAAAGTACATGCTCGAAAACAACACCCACAAGGTTGCGAACCGGATTGTCAGTATCAGCCAACCGTATGTTCGCCCGGTAGTACGCGGTAAGGTCAGTAAACCGACAGAGTTTGGAGCCAAGCTTCATCTGAGCATTGACGAATGGGGCTTTGCCCGGATTGAGTATCTTTCCTTCGGCGCTTATAACGAAGGGCCAATGCTGATTCAGGCGCTGGAAGCTTACAAATACCACCATGGTTGCTATCCGGAACGAGTTCTGGTAGACCAGATCTACCGGACGAGGCCCAACATCGCTTTCTGCCAGAAAAACGGGATTCGGATCAGTGGCCCGAGACTTGGCAGACCGTCAAAGAACGAAGAAATCAGGAAGAAGGATGCAAAGACCGCTGCGCAGGACAATGTTGATCGGATTCAGATTGAGCGCTATTTCAGTACTGCCAAGCGGCGAAATGGACTGGGACTGATTACGAAGAAGCGAGAGGATACTTCATTGACGACAATTGCGTTTTCAATCCTGGTTACCAACATTTTCGGTTCCTTCAAACTTGCAGTTGCAGAACTGGAATCAGATTCATCAACAACGGCGTAATGCATTGTGGATCAATCGCTCAGCGCTCCGCTTTTCTGAAAAAAGGGAGTTGTTGAGCAGACACTATTTACAGGTCAGGTCCAGGGAGTCGGTTTTCGCTGGCGCGCTGAACAGGCGGCAAAATTATATGATTGTACGGGTTGGTGCCGGAATGACTGGGACGGAACTGTCACAATGGAAATCCAGGGAGAAGAGGAAGCCATTGACAAGGTCATCCAGTCCGTTGAAACCGGCCGGTATGTCTGGATTCATCATATGGACGTTACGGAGATGGAACCGGAAACAGGAGAGCTGGGGTTTGCGAGCATAGACTGAAACTCAGCCCGTTTCCTTTTTCACGGCCGGGCGTCTGCTGCCGTCAGAAATCGTCCGGATCCTCCACCGCTTCTCCCTGAATGGTGAGGATGGAATCAAAGGAGATTGTTTCCGGTATATTGCTGTCATCCTGCATGCAGAGAAAGATCTTCTGCCGGAAGGAATCAATCTTCCGGACCTGCGCGGTGATCTGATCGTATTTTCCGCCTTCCTTGCGCGGGTCCGGAACGAAATAGGTAATGACCACTTCCGGAGTACCGCCGGCGGAAAGGATCCGGGAGATCCGGTTCAGCTTACTGTTCAGCTGTTCCTGCTGGTATTCGGAGAGCTCCATTTTCGGCTCTGTAACCCGGAATTTGTCTTCCACCATCTGGCTGTAGCCGGACAGCGCCGCAAAAGGCATGAACTGGGCCGCCCGTTTGTACAGGCTCATGCGGGGATGCTTGCTGCTCGGCTCCCAGCGGGGGTGGTCGAAGATGTCGGCGTATACGACTGCTGGGTCCGGCTTTTCGCCGGGCTTGTTTCCCTGTGCCATGCCGCGCCTCCTTTGCCGTGAGTTTTCTGACGGGGATTTACGCTCCGCGGTATGTTCAATATAGCAGAAAACCTGTTGCGCGGCAACGGGAACAAACCATAACTGCGGGGGAGGAACAGTACTCACCCGCGGGGAGTGTTTTGGGGCAAATGAAGAGGGGCTGCCATGGCAGCCCCTTTGCGATACAGATGGATATTGGTTTATTTGATGGAATCAGCGGCTTCCTGGCCCGCGATACGCCCGAAGACCACAAAGTCCGCTACGGCGTTTCCGCCCAGGCGGTTTCCGCCGTGCACGCCGCCGGTAACCTCACCGGCCGCGAAGAGTCCGGGAATAATCTGTCCTTCCGTGTTCAGCACATGGGTCCGGGAATCGATTTTCAGACCGCCCATCGTGTGATGGATGCCGGCGGTTACTTTCACCGCGTAGAAGGGAGCTGTGTCCAGCGGCGCGGCGAAGCTGGTGCGTCCGAAGTCCGGATCGTTCTTTTCCGCCACGTAACCGTTCCATTTTTCCATGGTCGCGGCAAACGCGTCCGCCGGGATTCCCAGTTCACCGGCCAGCGCTTCGTACGTATCGCCCTGCAGCATCAGGCCGCGCTTGATATATCCCTGAATGACGGAGGAAGCGTCTGTCATCTTCTGGTCCACGATCAGCCAGCTGAAGGAACCGGGCTGCGCGATTTCAGCGGCGGAAACCACGTCGCGCGTGCCGACTTCATCGATAAAGCGCTCGCCGTTGGCGTTGACCAGGATGGCGCCGTCTCCGCGCAGGCCTTCGGTAATCAGGGAAGCGGTATCCGCCTGCACGGTGGGGTGAATCTGGATCTGCTCCATATCCACGGTGGCGGCTCCGATTTCCGCTGCCATCAGGATGCCCTGGCCCTGGATGCCGGCCGCGTTAGTGGTCATGAACCCGGCCAGATCCGGCTTGTACTGCACGACCATATCCAGGTTCGCGCCGAAGCCGCCGGTGGCAAGGATCACGGCCTTCGCGTTCACGGTGATTTTGTTGCCGGCTTTGCCCTGCGCTTCCACGCCGCATACCGCGCCGCTTTCATCGGTCAGCAGCTTCGTGGCGGTAACGTCGGTCAGAAGAGCCAGGTTGTTCCGGCTCTGGCACGCGGCCTCAAGCAGCGGAACCGTATAGGCGCCGACGGAAACCGTTTTGCCGGAATCGTCCACCGGACGGTGGATCCGCTTGACGGACGCGCCGCCGAAAGCGGCCACATTGTTCAGGTGGATGCCGATGGAATCCAGATAATCGATCGCCGCGGCGCTGTTGCCGACCAGCGTGCTGACCAGCTCGGGATCGTTCAGGCCCTTGCCGCCGATCAGGGTATCCAGGGCGAAGAGCTCCGTGGAATCAAAATAGCCTTCCGGGCTGGCCTGCCAGGCTTCCCACTGCTCCTTCACGGTCGCGGCCAGCGCGGTGATGGCTTCATTGTCAGCATAAGCTTCGGCAGCCTTCAGGGTCTTTTCGATGCCGGCGCTCTCGCCGAACTCGTTCGCATCCTGATAAACCGTCTTCGCCGCGTTCATGCCGCCGGTGGATTTTACGGAGTTGCCGCCTACCGCGGGCTGGCTTTCCAGCACAACTACGCTTTTCCCGGCGTCGGAAGCCGTCAGCGCCGCCGTCATGCCCGCGCCGCCAGCGCCGATGATCGCGATATCGGTATCAATAATCAGGTCGACGGAATCTTCCTGACCCATTTCCCGCATGTAATCATCCGGATTTACGCCGGCGTTCGTCAGCGCTTCCCGCATGGCCGCAATGACGGCTTCGCGGGTAATGCCGGCGAAGGTCGCGCCGGTATAGGTATCCACAATGCCGTTATACTCCACAAACGCGGGGGGCCATTCTTCGATGATCTTCTGTCCGATGCCGGCGGTTTCGCCGTCGCCGATCATCTCAACGGATCTGATTTCTCCGTTCTCAAGCGTTACAGTGACGGTGATATCGCCGCCGAAGCCCTTCACAGTTGCGGTTCCCGCGGTCTGGACAGCCGTTTCGCCAACGGCCGGGACGCAGCCCAGCAGCATAACCAGTACGGTTAAGATCGCCAATAATTTCTTTTTCATCTGTTTTTTCCTTTCTTCTGTCCGGTACTATAAACATCAAAACAATTCCGCCTGTTCACCGGCTGCCGTTATCAGCCCCGCAACACACCTCCCGCCTTACGCTACACGGTATTTTCACGCAACATTTTTTTGTCATCTGCTTTTATTCTAACAACAGAGCGGGAAAAAGACAAGCTGAATCTCCGGGAAAAAACCGGCGCGATTTTCGCGGGACGACTGCCGGCTGCCGTTTCGCTGCGTATGAATATTGCTCGGGGGGAAAAGAAAACCCGGGCGAACAGAATGAAACAGAGACGATGCAGAATGAAAGGAGAAACAGAATATGACGAAGACGATGAACAGCCCAAAGCTTGATATACTCATGAAGGACAGAATGAAGAAATCCGGGGATCAGAACGCTGTGGCGGCAGTTCTGCCGGAGGAGCTCAAAAAAGTCGCCGGCGGCGCACTCTTCGAGGAGTGCCCGTACTGCTACGGGCCGCTTACCTACGGCAGGGAGCGCGAGTACATGTACGGCTACTGGGAATGCTGGGTCGAATGCTACAACTGCGGATACTTCGACACCTGGTATGAATAAACACCGGAGGCGGGAGAACCGCGGAAGGCAGTTTCAGCAGGAAAGGAGGGACGCCCGTGCCAATCGCGGCTCGGACCTTTTTTCTTTTTCTGTTCCGGGGCGCTCCGGTTCCGGCGTTGGAATTGTATGGAAATCTATGCTATAATCCTGCACAGCGGCGCGGCGCCGGACAGAGAACTATAAATGAACAGCCGCATAACAGTGAATAAAGCGAAAAGGGAACGATATGAAACAGTATTCCGCATCTGAAAGCGTGACGGTTAACGGGGTTACCCTGCATTATGCCGTTGCGGGGGAAGGCGCCCCGGTTGTGCTGATTCACGGAAACGGTGAGGATCACGGCATTTTCAGCGTTGAGACGGAGCAGCTTACCGCGGCAGGATACAGGGTGTATGCCCCGGATTCCAGGGGCCACGGGGCAAATGATCCGTTGCCGGAATACCATTATGCCGATATGGCGGAGGATGTGTACGGGTTCATAAAAGCGCTGAATCTCGGCAAGCCCGCGCTGTATGGCCACAGTGACGGCGGGATTATCGGGCTGATGCTGGAAATCGCGCATCCCGGCACACTCGGCGCGCTGGCTGTCAGCGGAACCAATCTTTCCCCGGAAGGACTGATTCCGTCCTTCATTGAGGAATACACCGCGATCAACGAAGCGCATCCGGATCCGCTGATCACCCTGATGCTGGAGGAACCGCGGATCGATCCGGAGGAACTGAAAAAGATCAGGATTCCCGTGCTTGTGACAGCCGGTGAAAACGACCTGATCCTGCGCTCTGAAACAGAGAAGATCGCCGCGGCGCTTCCGGACAGTGAAACGGTGATTGTCAAAGGCGCGGACCACGGCAGTTATATTGTGGACAGTGAGATCATGGGGAACCTTCTTATCGGTTTCCTGAAACGGAACGAAAAATAACGGAAGAAACACGGAAAAGCGGAAAAAGGGAGGCGGACGGCAGATGATTACCGTCAATCTGTATTACAAAGGCACGAACGGAAGCGCCAGGGCTTTCGCGGAGGAGATGGTAGCCTCCGGCATCGCGGAAAGCATCCGGAAAGAACCGGGCAACCTGCGCTATCAGTATTTCCAGCCGCTGGACGATCCGGAAACCATTCTGCTGATCGACAGCTGGGCGGATCAGGCCGCCATTGACGCGCATCACGCTTCTCCCATGATGGCGCGGCTGGCCGGGCTCCGGGAAAAGTATGATCTTCACATGACGGCGGAGCGCTTTGTGAGCGATGAGCTGGGAACGGACGAGCGGTTCATCAGGAAATGAATCATTCCGCCAGACCCGCGCCGTGACGCCGCGGACGGCAGGAAGAAAATCCGGGGTTGAAACGGAGGGACGGTCTTTTTCGTTTCATCAATTTACTTTAAGGCCTGATGCATGATATAGTTGTACCAGGTGATGAGTATGCCAAGAACAGCAAGAAAAGCAGCCGGATCAAATATATATCATGTGATGCTGCGCGGCATCAACCGGCAGAACATATTTGAAGAAGATGAGGACAGATTCCGTTTTCTGGATACGATAATCCGCTGCAGGGAAGTTTCGGAGTTCAGGCTGCATGCGTTTGTCCTGATGTCAAATCACATTCATTTTCTGATCGAACCGGGCAATGAGCCTCTGGATGTCATCTTCAAAAGAATCTGCACAAGCTACGCGGTTTGGTACAACAGAAAATATCAGCGGGCCGGACATTTGTTCCAGGACCGGTTCAGAAGTGAATCCGTTGAAACGGATCTGTATTACACGACGGTGCTGAGGTATATTCTTCAGAATCCGGTAAAAGCCGGAATAGTTGCCAGGCCCGGAGATTACAGGTGGAGCAGTTACCTTGCCTATGAAAAAGGAAGAGGGACGCTGACGTATACACAATTCGCGCGGGATCTTTTCGGCAGCCAAGAAACGCTGCTTGAGTATCTGGCCCAGGAGAATGACGATTCTGTCATGGATGAACCGGACCATGACTGGCGGCTCCGGGATGACGCGGCACGGGAAAAGATATTCAAAATTACGCAATGCGCTTCCGTTTCGGATTTTCAGAAGCTGGATTTTGAAGCGCAGAAAGAATATGCCCGGAAAATATACGCTGAAGGGCTGTCCATGGGACAGATCGCCCGGCTGACCGGTATGTCCAAAGCAACGGTTTTCAGGGCAATAAAAAAGTCTGATGACGAATCCGATGGAAAAGCTGAACTGCTTTTGCGTGAATCGGAAACCGCAACATATTATGATGCCGGTGTCATTTGGTAGAAAGTGAAAGAGAAGTGAAACGAAAAAGACCGTCCCTCCGTTTCAAAGGAGAATGATGTATGAGAAGAATGGAACGCCTGAACCGGGGGCTGATTGCCGCCGGGACGGAAAAAGGAATGTATCTGAGCTGGCGGTATCTGGGCGACGAGCCGGACGGAATCACCTGGAGGGTTTACCGCAGCCGGAACAGCGGCCCCTGGGAGCGTCTGGCGGAGATCCGGCCCCGGGACGCCGCGCCTGAAAGCCATTACGACAGCAATCCGGGAATTGTGAAAAAGAACACGACCCCCTGCTGCTTCGTGGATCCCGAAGGGGAGCCGGGAGATAATTATGCCGTCGCCCCTGTGACGGACGGCGTGGAAGGCACCCGCGAACAGCTATCGCTGCCTGTGCTGGAGCCTCTGCCGGGCGCTGAAGGTCAGGCATTCCGCGCCGCGGTTCACCGGATCCCCATGTGCCCGCCGCCGGAAAGAGTTCCGCTGGCGCATTTTTCCTACCGCGGCGTTACGGTCGGGCCGGGATGCAAACCGGACCGGAGCAGGTTCCGCCTGGAAAACGGCGAGGACTGGTACCGGGTGGATATGGATCTCCTGCGCGCGTTCAGGGAACCGTATGAGAACGGGGAAACCGTAAGCGAGGATACGCTCTGTGAAATATGCGGCAGGCTTTCCCGGTACCTCGGCGAGCCGGCGGAAGTTCATTCCGGGCTGGAAAACGGAAGGATCACGGAAGAGCTGTACAAGGAACTGGAAGCCGCGTTCATCCGCTATGTGCGCGCGCTGGACAGCGGAGAATCCCTGCCTTTCGCGCGGACGCCTTCCGGCGCGGTGGAGACCTCCCTGTCCTCGGAGTACCATACGCAGGATATGAGCGTAGGGGATTTCGACGGAGACGGCGAGTACGAAATTGTGGTGAAGTGGCGGGCGGAAAGCCCGGATCCCATGTTCTCTGATCCGGTTTACAGCCCCGATTTCAATCTCAGCGCGCCGGAATATATCGACGTCTACAAGCTGGACGGAAAGCTGCTGCTGCGCATAGACATGGGATACAACGTGAAATCCTCCAACGACCATGAAACCATGCTGCACGTTCAGGATTTCAACCGGGACGGCCGGGCGGAAATCATCCTGAAAACGGCTCCGGGAACCCGGGTCGGCAGATGGGATCCGGAAAAGGGCTGCGTGATCTATCCGGACGATCCAGAGCACGTGGTAGGCGGCGAGGAAGGGCTCCGGTGCACCACGGACCAATTCATCCGGGATTTCCGGGAGGGAAACACAGAGGAGCTGAAACGCAAGTGGTCGCTGCTCAACGGCTTTGATATCTGCTACAGGTCTCCTGTTTTTACCGCGGGCAACGACGGCCCCAACGATCCGGAGAAAAAGGCGTGGATCAAATCCTACCACATCGGACCCATGGGGCCGGGACACCGGGAATATGTAACCGCCATCGGATACGACGGGCAGCAGGGAGTGATTCTGGATACCGTGGATTACGCGTTCCCCTGGACCGCGGTGTCCTCGGACGGGGGCGATTTCGCCCTGGATCCCATGACCCAGCGGGGAAACTTCTGCACAATCACCGATCCGCTGCCCGGGGCTGACACGATGGACAGCTACAAGGTGCAGGTCATGCAGAAAAAAGACGGGTATTTCCTTTCGCACCGCTGGAAATATCCGGTATGGGGCGACGGCCAGGGCAACCGGGCCAACCGCTACGCGGGCGGCGTCGCGTGCCTGGACGGTGAGAACTATTACGCCGTGATCCAGCGCGGATATTATCAGCGGACCACATTTGCCGCCTATACCATGAAGGGATCAAAGCTGATGCCTCCCGCTGTGTTTGATTCGGAGGATCCAAGCTGCTGGACGCTGGGAGACGGACCGGACCTTTACAGGGCGCGCGGGAATCATTTTACGGACATGGCGGATATCGACCGGGACGGCCGGGATGAGGTTGTGCTGAAAGGCATGAATCTCAGCCTGTCCGAAGACGGGAAATATCTGCTTCCCAGGGTGCTGTGCGGGGATATCCTGCCCATGCTGAACGGTACCGGGCATCAGCCGGCCTTCGGGGAGAACCTTGCCTCCGAGGAGATCCGGAAAACCGCGGGGAATGCCTGGGCAGGCCTGCAGCACGGCGACCGCAGCGCCCTGCTGCCGGTCAACGCGGCCGGGGATATCCGGATCTATTCCGGGACGGAGGAATACACGCTGGACGACCGGCATACGGGACGCCAGTACGGCTGGCTGCCGGGACCGGAGGCGCATGATCCCAACCGGGGACTCCGGCGGGAGAACGGCAGGCTGGTTTATGAGAGTTCGCTGATCTTCGGCGAATTTTCCGGGGATGACGACGAAGGTTCCACAGCCGGAAACTTCTCCAACCGCTGGCCGGGCGCCATGGCGGGCGGGTCCGAGTGCGGATGCCGGGTGCGGAGCCTTACGGACGGACGCGTTCTGACGGAAACCGGCTGCCCGAGGGGCATTCCGCAGGGGGAAAACGCCGTCTGGTTCGGACCGGGGCTGACCCATTACGCGTGCAACGGAAGCGAAGTGCATATTCCGGATCAGGATACGCTGCAGTTTCACCCGTATCTTACCACCGGCCTGATTTCCACCGGAAGCAAACGGACGCCTACCCTGAAAGCGGACCTGTTCGGCGACTGGCGGGAAGAACTGATCCTGACGGACGAGCAGAACAACATTGTGATTGTACGGACGCTCGCGCCCACGGAATACGGAATCCGCTGCCTGATGCACGATCCGTGGTACCGCAACTCCGTCGCCAACCAGAACATCTGCTACAACCAGGTGGGCTTTGCATCCTTCTATCTGGGCGACGAAGCTCCGCTGCCGGCAAAGCGGACGGATATCTGCTTCGGCTGAACTGAAAAACAGCGCCGGGGACAGCCGGCGTTCCAAAACACGGAAAGATATGATATGATAGCGGACAGAAGGCAACAGAAAACATGTTCCGTTCATATCCATGCCGGGGACCGGCGGAAGGAAACAGCCATAATAATTCAGCGGGAGGAAGGTTTGCATGATGACGGAAGAAATGAAAAACTGCTCTTACTGCGCGGAGGGAGCGCTGCTGGACGCGTTCGGGATCAAAATCGGGGAGCTTCCGATGTCCAAGGTGATTCTGTTCAGGGAACAGAGCCACCGCGGCCGGGTGATCGTCGCCTGCAAAAAGCATGTGGACGATATCACCATGCTGACGGAGGAGGAAAGGAAACAGTATATGGATGATGTCAGCCATGTGGCGGAGATCCTTCATGAGCTGTTCCATCCGGACAAGATCAACTTCGGTGCCTACGGGGATACAATGCATCATCTCCATTTCCACCTGGTTCCGAAGTACAAGGACGGCTTTGAGTGGGGTGGCGTGTTTGCCATGAATCCCAAAGCGGTGACGCTCGGGCAGGAGGAATACGATCAGCTGATCCGGATGATCCGGGAAAAACTGTAACGCAACAGGCGGCCGGGAACAATTACAAAACCGAAGAGGAGGCAGAACAGATGGTCTGCGGAATCGGACACGCGGCATTCAACGTGAAAGACATGGAAAAGACTGTCGCTTTCTATGAGAACTCAATGGGATTTAAGAAGGCATTTGAAATCCAGCGCCCGGAGACCGGGGAACCGTGGATTGTCTATATCTACGCCGGCAGCGGACAGTTCGTCGAACTGTTCTACGGCGGGACAAAAGAAATCCCCTATCAGGATGAGAATATCGGATTCTCCCACGTCTGCGTCGCGGTTGACGACATTCAGGAAGCATGGAAAAAGATCGTTGAAACCGGAGCACCGCAGGATATTCCGCCCAAGCAGGGCGTGGACCATAACTGGCAGTGCTGGACCCGTGACCCGGACGGCAACAGGATCGAGCTGATGCAGATCAGTGAGGAAAGCCCCCAGATGAAATTTATCCGGAACGCATGACGCATCCGGGATGAACCTGACAGAAAAAATGAAACGGAGGAACAGCTTTTTCGTTCCTCCGTTTTCTGAACACAGCCGGCATCGCAATCTTATTCAGGAGCGGCAATACCGGCAGGGGCATAAACCCTGACGGAACGCACGGCTCCCGCGGGGAGGTACAAATGGAAAAGGGACGCATTATCTATCTGAACGGAGTGACCAGTTCCGGCAAGACATCCATTGTTGAGGCGCTGCAGGCGCGCAGGGATGTTTTCTTCTACGTCGTGGCCAACGATCTGTTTCAGGAAATGATCGGGGAAGAGTACCTGAAAGAGGATTACTGGAAATACCTCGGCGAAGTGATTATCATGATGTATCATACAGCGAAACTGTTTTCGGATATGGGAAAAAACGTAATCATTGACAGCATTCTGGTGGAGCGGGACGGGATCGCGCCCCATTACGCGCGCATGAAAGAGATCCTGCGGGACAATCCGCTGGATATCGTGGAGGTATTCTGCCCGCCGGAAATCTGCAGACAGCGCAACATCGCCCGCGGGGACAGGTATGAGACACAGTCAGATGAACAGGCGGAACTGATGGCGGAAGGCATTCAATACAGTTTGCGGATTGACACGAGCAGGCTTTCCCCGGAGGAATGCGCTGACGTCATTCTCAAAACCCTGTTCTGAAATGTCTGCAAATTTTGCTATTTTTTTCCTGCGCCGAACTGATTGACCAACTGCCTTGAGCAGATTATAATGAGCGCCTGAATAATGAATAACGAAAGGAGATCCCAGCAAATGAGCATAAGAAAAATCTTTGCCCTGCTGACCGCTGTGGCGCTGCTGTTCAGCTGCACAGTTTTTGCGGAAGAAGCAACTCCCCAGGTAAAAACAGGCGTCTATACCATCGTCAACAAAACCGGCGAAACAGTTACCGAAGTGAAGATTTCTGACAACGTAAGCGGCGACACCAATGTCTTCCCCTTCACTGAAAACGACGTTCTTGAAAACGACGGGACTGTTATCTTCTATTTTGACATTCCCGCGACCGAGGACGGCGAGCATCGCCTGACGCTTTCTTACAAGACTGAGAGCGGCCGGGAGGAAACCTTCGGTACCCTGAGCATTGAGGAAGTTACCATTGCCCTGCTGGCTGCCGACGCGATGACCGGCGCCACCCCGATCGCTTTCAGCATGCCGAAAGCGGACAAGACAGGCGTGTATACTTTCTACAACCTTACCGGCGAGGTTGTCACCGTTCTTAATCTGATCGACAATGAAGAGGGAACGACGATCCGGACCGCTTTCAAGGACGGACTGGCGCCCGATGAAAGCTATACGGTTGTTTTCTCTGTTCCGGCTGACAGGGAGAATGTGACCCTGACGTTGCAGTTTGTAACCGAGAGCGGCAAGATCGGCACTTTCAGCACACTGAAGATTGAAGAAGTCCCGATCAGCCTGCTGGACATTGATTCTGTCAGCGGCGCCACTCCCATTTCCTTCAAAGCTCCGGATTAACCGTATATCAGGAATGATCAGCGCCCCGGACGGGCACTTTTGCCCGCCCGGTTTTTTATGCCGTTTCCCGGGACGGGATTTCCGCAGCGCCGCGCCGGAACAGACAATCTCCGGGGTTGGCTGTTGCGGCGGAATTATGGTATGATATGAAAAACTTATCAGTTCAAATTGGGCGGACGGATGAAAAACAATCACTGACGGTCACGCGCCGGCACTGAACTGAAATGAATCTCCGGCATTCCTTTACTCATGCATGCCCGGCTGCGGGAGATCCGGAGAATATAAAGGTGAAACGAAAAAGACCGTCCCTCCGTTTCAGCGATAATAAATGAAAGGCGGACAAAAAGATGAGAAGAATCGTCAGCTTACTGGCAGTACTGTGCATGCTTGCGGGGTGCGCCCTGGCCGGGGCGGAAAGCCAGGCTTCGCTGGGGAAGCCCTACGACAATCCCAACCTGTATGACGTTTTCCCGTCTGAACGTCCGGGCCCGGAGGAAAACTACTATATTTACGCGGATTATGACCTCTTTGCTGACGCGTATAACGGCATCAATCTGTGGGACAACGATTTCACGATGCGGTCGAATCAGTTCGTGTCGCAGCAGGTCATGGAGATCTGCCGGAACCAGGAATACACCGACCCGGAGTCGGAGATTCTCCGGATCCTGTACAATCTGGCTTCGGATACAGAAAAGCTTGAGCGGGACGGACTGGCTCCCCTGATGGCCAAGGTGAACCGGGTGAAGGCGGTCAGAACACTGGATGAACTGACCGAGCTGATCCGGGAGGACGGCTTTCTGCTCAGCGCGCCTTTCCTTACGATCGACACGGGGATGGGAAACGCGGAATCCGATCCTGAACTGTATATTGTGAGCATATCAAAGGCTGAACTGCCGCTTTATATTTTTCTTCCGTATCAGCAGACGGAAGAGGAAATGCTGGAAGGCGCTGAGGGACTGGCCCGCAAATGGCTGGTGCTCATGCAGTACAGCGAGGAGGAAGCGGCGCGCCTGGTTGAGAAAATTACCCGGTATGACATCGGTATCCCGGATGACCAGGGTGCCGGCGCCCCGGCTGAGGATATTCCCCCGGATTACAGCAATATCCCGGAAGTACAGGAAACCTGGCTGGATAAACCGCTGCTGTCGCTGCGGGAAATCCGGGAAAACAGCCCGATCCTCTGCGCGCTGCTGGAAGGAACCGGAATGCTGAAGGAATACGCAGAAACGCAGCCGGTATACCAGATTGAGAAAGGCGGAATCGAATCGTTCCTGGACTGGTACAGGGAGGAGAATCTGGAGATCTTCAAGGCAATCACCGCGCTGAAGCTGTATAACGACGCCCTGCCTTATCTGGACCATGAAAGGATGATGGCCAGCTATCTCGGCGGCAAAGGGAGCAACGAGGAACTTTTCGTGTATGACCGGCTCAACAGCATGGCGTCCGTCCCGATGAATCAGAGCTTTGTTACGCACTGCGTCCCAACTGAGACAAGGGAAATGACGGTGAACCTGTTCGAGGATATCCGGAAAGCCATGAGGGTCCGGATCGAATCGAAAGACTGGCTGAGCGCGGAATCCAGGCAAAAATGCCTGGAGAAGCTGGATGACATGAAAATGTCACAAATTACTCCTCCGGGCGGCAACTTTGACTGCACGCCGCTGCTGGAGAAGCTGCGCGGATGTGAAAACCTGCTGGATGCGGCGGCGTACTGCAAACGGTTTGTCTGCCTGTGCATGATGCGTTTCACCGGGGAAAAGATCATTAAAGGAAACCCGTACACAGGCTTTGGTGTACTCGTCGCCGGCGGAAGGTATGATCCGAACCAGAACATGTTCTGCCTCGGAGCCGGGACAATGGACGGCCCCCTGTGCGACGCCACTTCCCGTGAGACACTGCTCGGAACCCTTGGCACACATATCGCCCACGAGCTTTCCCATGCCTTCGACAGTCTGGGCATTCTGCGGAATGCCTCCGGCGATCCCATGCTTACGGAGGAGGAAATCAAAACCTATAATGAAAAAGTGAAGCTCATCGCCGCGAAGCTGAGCCGGATTGAGACCGGCAACGGGAACTGGCTGCCCGGCGATTGGGTCAGCTACGAAACCATCGCGGATCTGGAAGGAATGCGTCTGACGCTGGATCTGGCAAAACAGGAAGAGAATTTTGACTATGACGCGTTCTTCCGCGCCTGCGCCAAATTTTTCTTCGACTACCGTGCGGGAGATGACAATTCTCCGGATGCTTACAGCGGCCGGGTGGATCCCCATCCGCCGTACTATGTCCGGATCAATTTCTGCGCCGCGCATTTTGACGAGTTCTATCAGACATATCCGTCCGTGAAGGAAGGAACGCCGATGTACATTGCCCCGGAGGACCGGATCCTGATCTGGTAAACATGGCAGGACAGAAGCGCGGCGCAGGCAAGAGGGATGAAGATGGTCGGGAAATACAAGGTGATTACGCTTTGCGGCAGCACACGGTTCAGGGACGCTTTCACGGAAGCCCAGAAAAGGCTGACGCTGGAGGGAAATATTGTGATCAGCGTCGGACTGTTCGGGCATTCCGGGGATGAGGAAGTGTGGGCGCCCGGGACGAAAGAAATGCTGGACGATATGCACAAGCGGAAGATCGATATGGCGGACGGGATCTTCGTGATCAATGTCGGCGGATATATCGGTTCCAGCACGCGGTCGGAGATAGAGTACGCCCTGGCAAACGGGAAAAAGGTTGAGTATCTGGAACAGAACCGTTCCGGTCAGTAAAGCGAGGCTGATATTCATGCCAACCGAAGCGGAGAAAAAACCGCGCCGTGCCCGGACCGGGTTTGCGCGGGACGGGTATGAAAAGACGGAACCTGCGCTGAAGATCGCCTGCGAGGAAGAGATGAAGCGCTGTCTTGCGGAGCAGAAGACGCGGTATCCGCTGATGAACGAGGAGGACGTGGTGAAGTTTGCCTTCCAGGGGATGCTGGGCGTAGGACATCTGGTTTCTTCCGAGGAGGCGGCGCTTTCCCGGCTGCGGGAGGAAATGGCCGGTCTGGAGCCGAACATGGAGGAACCGCTGGCGGAGAAGATCAGCACATACTGGCTGCGGATTAACCTGCGGGCGGCCGCGGCGCGGGGAAAGACACCGGAAGAGCTGGCATACCAGCTGCTCCGGTCCGCACAGATGAAGCCGCTTTCCTTTACCCGGCAGAATGTATACAACTTCTGCGTGAAGCTGGACGGATCCGCTAAGATGAAGGCGGCTGCTGAACGGGTACTGGATGAAAACTGGCTGCCGAGGCATTCGGAAAAGTACCGGGAAGCGTATGCGCCTGCGTACCGGGTGATGTACAGGGATTACCGGAAGTTCAGCAGGAAGGAAGAAGCGGAAAAAATAAAACCGGTTGATGAAATTGCAGAAATCCGGACCGGATGAACATGTTTTTCCGGTTGCGGACTGAAATCACAGAACGGAACAGTCGGAGGGGAAAGGGATATGAAAAGGGTTGCTTTTGGGACTGCGATTTTGATGATGATCTTTTCCATGCTGCTTTTTTCCGGCGCGGCTGCGGACGGAACCTCCGGCGGGTTTACCTATACGGTGCTGCCGGACGGAACGGCGAGCATTACCGGATGCAGCCTGTATGGGGATGTGGTGATTCCGTCCAAAGTCGGCGGATACACCGTTACGAATCTGGCGGCACGCCTTTTCTACGGCACAAGCGGGATTACTTCCGTATCCGTTCCGGCCACTGTGAAATATTTCGGCGACGATCCGAACGACAATATGTGGGACTATGTTTTTTCCTATTGCTATGACCTGGAGAAAATTACGGTCGATTCAGGGAATACCGCTTTCTGCTCCGCGGACGGGGTACTCTACAGCAAGGATAAAAAGATCCTGATCAATTATCCGATGGCCAGGGCCGGATCGGTCTATCATGTGCCGAAAGGTGTACAGGATCTTTGCTGCACTTCCTTCGCATACAGTTCCAGCGTGCATCTGAAGAGGCTGTACCTGGACGACGCCGATACATGGTGGTATACGTACACATTCTACGGCTGCGGGGATCTGACGGTTTATTATCTGCCGGGGGGATGGACGGAAAATAAAGCGGCTTCGGAAATTGAAAACGGGCGCTCTCATGAGAGCGACGCAACCCGCCCCACATTTGTGCTGTACACCGGCAGCGGCGGAAAACTGACGCTACCGGGCAAACTGACGGAAATCGGATACGCAGCCTTTGAGGGCGGGGACTTCGAAACGGTGGTCATTCCCAAGGGATGCGTTTCCATCGGCAGCCGCGCGTTCGCGAACTGCGTGAATCTGCGTTATGTATACGTGTCTCGGAACACGCAGATCGCGGATACCGCCTTTGACGGATGTGAAGGTATTACCATTCTTTATACGGACTGATGTTTTGGAGAATCCCTCCATTTTCATTTCGGTGAAACGAAAAAGACCATCCCTCCGTTTCAAAAATTGCAGATCACTGCAATGCCCTATGTGAGCAAATTCTGCACGGAGTGTAATATGGATCGGATTGAGGAGCTGCTGGGGAAACCCTGCTGGATTATTGATATTCTTCCCGAACGGGTACCGGAGGGGAGCGGCGGGCAGTATTTTGCCGCGGAGAAGGTATTTCTGCGGGATCCGACGCTGCGGCGGAGACAGGCTTCCTTCCTGGTGAAGCTTAACTGCTATTATGATTTTATCCTTGCGGATGCGGAGAGCGGAGAGCAGCGGAACCCGGATCCGGAGACGCTTTGCGGCCTGGCAGGACGGGAAGACCTGTATATATTTGCGGGAGAGAACGCGCTGATTACGTCTGACTGCACGGATACCTATATGACGCTCTACAATCCGGATGAACGGATGCTTGCGCTGGCGGAGAAGATCGCTGCGGCGGAGGGACTGTTTGTCTGGAGGGGAAACTGAACTGAAATATAAACAGCAGCTCCGGCTGTTTCGCCGTATCTTCCGCAGAAAGGCTGGTCTCTGAACATGAAAAAACTGATTTCCCTTCTGCTGACAGCCGCAATGATTTTTATAGTTACCGCCGCGCTTTCGGAAAAAAGCTGCAGGAAGCTGACGGTCATGGTATACATGTGCGGAAGCAACCTGGAGACCTACCACGGATCCGCCTCGAAGGACCTGAAGGAAATGATGGCCGCGGAGACCGGGGAGGATGTTTCCGTGCTGGCGATGGTGGGCGGAAGCGAGTTCTGGGATCTGGATTACGATACAGAATATACGCACATCGTGGAGATCAGCGGGGGAAAACAGGAGACTGTCTGCAGATATGAAAAGATGAACATGGGCGAGGCAAAGACGCTGACTGCGCTGGTGGACTGGGCACTGGAGAATCGCCCGGCGGAGGAATACGCGCTGATTCTGTGGGACCACGGCGGCGGGCCGCTGGAAGGCCTCTGCCGGGATGAGCTGTTCTATCCGGATTACCTGACCATGGAGGAACTGACAGAGGCACTTGAACCGTTTTTATGGGATGAGGAACTGAAATGGATCGGCTTTGACGCCTGCCTGATGAGTACGGTGGAAGTGGCTTCCGCACTGGCACCCTACACGCGGTATATGATTGCTTCCGAGGAGACCGAACCTGCCTCGGGATGGAACTATGCTTTTCTGAACGGAATTGAAAACGACGCGGACGGCGCGGCGACCGGCCGGCGCATCATCGACAGCTATTTTGAATCCCTGGAAGGATCCAAAGATACGCTGACAATGGCCTGTGTGGATCTTTCACGGATCGGGGATGTCGGCGCGCGGATGGACAGCTTTTTCAGACCGATCGCGGAAACCATGAATCCGGAATCGTTCCGCCAGCTGTCCGGGCTCCGGCTTTCCGCCGTCAGCTTCGGGAAAGGGATGCGGGACCTGGGCGCGAACGGATACGACCTGGTGGATCTGATGGATCTGGTGGAGCACTATCAGGAGGGAGAGGCGGACGCTGGGGTTCGGGAAGCGCTGGATCAGGCGGTCGTTTACAGCCGGTCGAATGAGGAGAATGCCTGCGGGCTTTCCGTTTATCATCCGTATCTGAACAAGGACAAGTATCTCAGCCAATGGAAAACGGATTATCTCCGGCAGAGTTTCAGCAGCGGCTACCTGCGGTATGTGGAACGCTTCGGGGCCTTTCTGACAGGAGACTCCACCGTAGACTGGGCGCATCTGAAAACCGGATACCACGGACATGACGAAAACGAGGTTCATCATTTCTCGCTGCAGCTTACTCCGGAACAGCAGGAGGAATTCCTCTACGCGCAGCTGGTGATTCTTCAGGATCCGTGGGGCAAAATAGAACCCGACGCAGAAGGACATCCTGCAAATGAGGGCGGTTCGCTGAAGCTGGTGGATATGGAAGAAGCAAGGATTACGGAAGACGGAACGCTGATAGCGGAATACAGCGGCCGGACGCTGTATGTGATGAATGAAAACAACGAAGTCATTGCCGGACCGGTGGATTACTTCCTCGGGACAGGCGGGGACAACCGTATTTACACGCTGACCCAGTATTATGACAAACGCGGGCTGCTTGAATCCGGAAAAATCGAAGGGCATGTGGATGTCCTGTATGGCTGCGAAGTGGACACGGAAACGGGAGACGTCAAAATTGTCCAGGCGAGAGTCTATGATCCCATAACAGACAGCTATACAAACCGGGTTGAATTTTCGGAAGACCGGTACACCAGCCTGTGGTTTCATGACCTGCTCCGGTATGTACCGCAGACGGACAGAACAATACCGGATTTTTCCCGGTGGGAGCTGTGGAGAGGGTATTACGCTCACAGCATCGTTCTGCCGGCAAAGTGGCATTTCCGGATGGGTGATTATTGTCAGCCGGAAAAACTGTACGCGATGTTCCGGATTACGGACACCAGGCAGAACACGGTTTCCAGTATTCCCGTGCGGATCAGCAATCCTGATGAACAGAAATGCGTCCTGATGCCGGACACTTTTGAAACGGAACAATTCAGCGCCCGGATTTCCGCGGAAGTTCACAATACCAATTTCGAACCGTACCTTGAATTCGAAATAGAGTTTACCAACAAAACGGAAAAAAAGATCGACGCAACTATCAGCCGGATTGTCCTCAACGAAAACAGGACTTACCAGACTGTCTATTCGGGCGGCATCAGCCTCTTCCTGCAGCCGAAAGAAAAAACAATAAGGAAGGAGACAGTCAAGGCTTATAACCTGACAGATCTCAATGAGATTACACAGATCGACGCCGTCCTGGATGTTCGTGTTTTAGAAACGAAAGAGACAGAATCATATCCGGTCAGTATAGCGGTTCGGAACTGCGATGTTTCCGCGTTCGCACCACGGGATTATCCGGTGCTGGCTGAATATGATGGGAACGGACTGCTCTGGGAGCTGCTGTCCCTGGAGCAGAGCAAGGACGGATATCTCCGCGGCCTGATCCGCGTACAAAACCAGACGGAAGAGATCCGTTCGCTTAGTTATGAGCCGGCTTTCAACGATTTTCTTCCCGGAACCTCATACGATTTCAACAGCAAGCTGACAGTGGAAATTCAGCCGCAGACATGCACATATCTTTCTTTACAAAATGAAAACTGGAAAACCGTGTCAAGCACCATTGCCGGGCAATACGCTGTAATGAGCCGGACGGCGGACCATCTGCTGGAGAGCCAAGGTATTCAGAAGATCGAAACGATGACACTGTACACTGAAACGGATACGGTAGTCTTCGCCCTTTCCGATCCGGTGGTTCTGTCCGGGGCACGGATGGAGACGATAAAGCCGGTAACAATTCTTGAAGGCGATGTTTCAATAGCGCTGGAAGGAATCCTGATCACGGACAACGAAATCGCTCTGCTTCTGCTTTGCCGGAACGATACGGACCAGAAGGTGAATCTCAGGATGTCCAACGCGGAAATAAACGGCCAGACCGCTCCCGATACGTACTTCTTGGCTGATATGCCTCCCTTTACCCGGGGTGCCACCTTTGTGAAACTGAAGACTCCGGACCTGGATACAGCAGACGGCGGAACAAAGAAGCTGAGATTATCCTTCCGTAACAGCCTCGCCCATCCCACCGGAACCGCGGAAATTGTGTTTTCGAAGGATATTGTGCCGGAAAGCACTGAAAACAGATGGGTTGAAACAGATCATACACAGATCAGTCCCACCAGATGGGACAAGACGCCGTTACTTCTTTCCGAGAAGATCATTGTGCCGGAACAGCAGACCGAAACAGTGCTGCTGAAAACACCGCTGACAGAGGATGAGGCCGGAAAAGTGAACAAGGCGGAAGCAAAGGTTTGCTTTCTCCTTGAGTCAGAGGAAGGTTTTACAGCACAGGAGATTGTATCCCTGACTCTGGAAAAAGGTCAGGATGGACAATATGAGGCAAATTATTCGGGCTTGGCGGCAATGATAGACAACACGCTGATTCGCACAACAGAAACACAATATGAAAGAGGAAACACGTATATATATCTTGAAAAACTGTATCTCTATGATAATAAGAAGGATTATGATCCCGCTGAAGCCACGCAGTCTTTATCGCTGCCCCGGGGATTCTCACAACATGTAAATATTTCCACCTATATGGATATTTCATCAGGATACAGCCAGCTTGTGAAACACAGAACGATCGTGTATGATGACCGGAATAACACTTACGCTGTCAACTGCCTTGTCACAGCAGCCGCAATACTCGCAACGGAGAGACCAACGATTGTGTTCAGGTTGAATGAAGACAAAACATACACAATCACAAATCATAAAGAAGTGATTACACTTCCCGTGAAAGATACCCTGCAACCGGTACTGGTCCCCGTTTCAGAACTCCGGGAAGGACGGCTGTGCGCCGTTTATGATATTCAGTTTAATGACGGGACAAAGAAGAAAACTATCGTCGAATGGGAGACCGGGGAAATCCTGTATGACATGATCATCCTGAAATAATTGATCAGGGGATTGCCACCGGCATTCCGTGTTCCCATTCGAAATGGTATTCTGTTCTGAACGGTGAAACGAAAAAGACCGTCCGAGACCACTGAAGAAGTGACCTCAAAACAACCGTTCTGTTCCTCTTACTTTCGTTAACCGTCAAACTGCGA
>ONJM01000028.1 GCA_900318145.1 uncultured Eubacteriales bacterium | reverse complement strand
AGTGCCTATTTGAGAGATTTTTTTTAGAAAATCGACTTCCTGTCTCAAGTAGGATACTTCATTAATGAGCTTTGCGAATGTTTCGGGATTCGTCGGGAGTTTGTTGAGCCTTTCGGGATCCAATCGTTTTCCTATTCGTTTTGGATAACCAGCATGGAGACCTCGTTCTGAATTTGCTTGTGTTTTCGCGCCAAAGACAAGTCCGTATGCACGAGATTCACCTATGATGTCTAGATCATATCCTAACTTCTTGACAATTTGACAAGCAGGTAGCCCTTCTTCCTTCATTTTCAGTATTTCCTGCTTGGCTTCAACAGTAAGTGTAAGACGGTGTTCTGTTACACGGTAGGTATAAGGATTCGCTTCCAGTAGTTTGATTTGTTCCGGGGTGAAAGGATTCCTTTTCATCACAATGTGCCCCCTTGATGGATACTTGTATTCTACTGTCACTGTAATTGTTTGTCCACAATATGGGATTCTCATTAATTCAGTGTCTGTAGAATGGGTTTCACATTAATTCAAGTGTCCATTTTTCGGGGATTATTTTATTCCACACCCTGTTTTGCCATTTTTTCGCTTGCATAATCGCAGAAATGCGATATAATATTACCAGTTCGTGCGGCAGTAGCCGCGAAAATTCAATACAAAGGAGACTTTGGTATGAAAAAACTCATTTCTGTTCTGTTGGCACTTATGATGCTCTTGACGATGGTTTCTTTCGCCTCCGCAGAGGATGTCGCCGCCGTTATTGAGCAGGCACAGACGATGACTCTCGAAGAGCTGTTCCAGAAAGCCATTGAAGAATCCAACGGCAAGCGGTTTGACGCGGTCGGCAACTCCAGCCGCGGCAAGAGTGTTCTTCCCATTTTTGTAGAGGAACTCCAGAAGATCAACCCGGATTACACCCTGGATTACGAAGGCGGCTGGCAGCAACCCAAGGAAAATAAGATCTTCGATCAGCTGACCGAAGATATCAACGGCTCCAATCATGTCATGTCCATGACCCTGATTCAGGACGGCAACCAGATCCAGAGCAAGATGCTGGATACCGGCTTGCTGCTGAACTTCGTTCCCAAAGACTGGCAGGATGCTGAAGGCGTCGCGAAAGAAAACAATGAAAATCCCCTGGCGCTGCAGACCCTGAACAAAGTATTCATGTTCAACAATCTGGGTGAAAAGACCTATAAGAATATGTGGGATTTCGTACGTGAAGGCGAAGCCCCCATGTTTATGGGCACCAACTCCGAGCCCGTCGGCAAAAACTTCCTGTATATGATGACCAATGAAAAGTATGCTACCATCGCCAAGGAAGCCTATGAAGCCTGGGATGGCAAAAATGCGGAAGATGACGCACTGATTGAAGACATGAAGCTGGACGCCGCTGATCTCGGTCTCACCGGTGCGAATGCGGAATACGGCCTGGCCTGGGTTTACCTCTGGTGCGAGAAGTACAATGAAATGACCGATGACGGCCCGATCTGCAACGAACTGGTCAAGGTTTCCGCGAAAGATCAGAGCGGCTTGCTGGTATATTCCAAGCTCCGCAGCGTTGAGGAGACCACCGAGGCTTCCGTAAACAACATCACGGTTGCTGCCTATCAGGATGACTATGTCGGCATCGGCGGTTATGCCTACAAGCACTATCTGATGCTGACCAAGTCCAGCCCTCTGCCCTGGACCTCCTGTGCGCTGATTGCCTACATGACCACTACAGCAGATGGTTTCTACCCCTGGGGCAAAGACATGGGCGGTTATGCTCCCGTTCCGGCCTGCATGCAGGACCACAGCAAGGACGGCTATGCAAAGGATGAAGCTGGCAACCCCACTGATGAACTTCTCTTCCCTGCCAAGAATGACCGTGGTTATGAATGGTGGCTGAACGAAGGCAAACTGGTTGTGGAAGATCCGGCCTACTGCGCTTCCATTTCCGGTAAAATGAGCCCCTGGCTCGATGGTATCACGAACAACAAGTAACACGCTGTACATATCGATGCGGGCGGCGCGTCAGGAGCATTCCGGCACGCCGCCCCTTTCCTTGCCGGAATAAAATATGAAAGAGGGAGGAAGGAAATGACCACTGTTGCAGCCAATCCCTCCGGCAGTTTCCGGAGATTCTGGAATAAGGTCTGGACCTATCTGTCCAAACCGCAGAATGCAATTCTGCTGGTGCTTGGCATCGTTCTGACCATAACCACCGTCTATCCCATGATTACCATCGCGCGGGATACTGTGGCTATCCATCCGGGCAGTGTGGATAACCTTCCGGATGCGGCAGGCTCAAAATTTGATGCCATGGGGGAAACCCTCACCACCTACAACTGGTCCAATCTTTTTACCGACACCATCTCAACCCGCGTCGGGCGACAGCGTGTCGTCCAGAGCGTAGCTTCCATCTATCTGTGGACACCGTTGCTGAATTCGGTTCTCATCAGCGTTTTTGCCTGTTTCGGTGCGATTCTCTACGGCGGTGTTTTCGCCTACCTGGTTACGAGAACCAATCTGAAATTCAAAAAATACCTGAGTTCCATCTTCATTTTCCCGTATATCATGCCACAGTGGACGCTTGCGGTAATGTGGCAGAACCTTTTTAACAGCAATGCGGTCACAGGCGGCAGCGACGGCCTGTTTGTGACCTTGTTCAACATTTACATGCCCAAGTGGTGGTGCGAAGGGATCTTCCCTGTTTCTGTCGTGCTGGCAATCCATTATGCCCCCTTTGCCTACATCCTGATCGGCGGTATTTTCCGGAATATGGATGCCAACCTGGAGGAAGCGGCTACCATTCTGAATACGCCGCGGTGGAAGACCTTCCTGCGGGTGACCTTACCGTTGGTAAAACCAGCTATTCTGAGCACCGTGCTGTTGGTGTTTTCCAGCGCTATGGGTTCCTATCCGATTCCCCATTACCTGAAACTGAACACCCTCTCAACCCAGTATGTCAGCATGAGTTCAGACCGTGCAGGCCAGGCTAGTATCCTTGCCGTCATTATGATGTTGTTCGGCTTCCTGATCCTGATCGTGAACCAGCGGACGACTTCCGGCCGGAAAAACTTCACGACCGTCACGGGCAAGTCCGGGCAGAGCAGTACCGTCAACCTCGGCGCGGCAAAGTATGTCCTTTCCATCCTTTTTGTGTTGCTGACCCTGTTCACAGGCATCCTGCCGATTCTCCTCTTTGCAGTGGAAACTTTTCTGCCGAACCCGGGGGATTTCTCCTTCATCAAATACGGCATTGAAGGCCATATGACCACTAAGTGGTGGATCACAGCGGAAAATGTTACCGAAAACGGCATGTACGGCCAGAAGGGTATCCTGTACAATGCAGATATCTGGAAAGCTTTCGGCGGCACATTCCTGGTCGCCATCTGCTGCGCGTTGCTGGCGGGTTCCATCGGTACGCTGATCGGCTACTGCGTAAGCAAAAACCGCCGGAGCAAATGGGCTGCTTATGTCAACAATATGGCATTCCTGCCCTACCTGATGCCCTCTCTGGCTGTCGGTGTTGCCTTCTTCATCTTCGGCTCCAGCGTCGGAATATACAACACTTTCCTGCTTCTGATCCTGGCCGGTACCGTAAAGTACATTCCTTTTGCGAGCCGGAGCGCTTTGAACTCCATGATGCAGCTCTCCGGTGAAATAGAGGAAGCCGCAATTATCCAGGATATTCCCTGGTTGAAACGAATGTTCAGGATTATCATTCCGATTCAGAAGACGTCCATCATCAGCGGATTCCTGCTTCCGTTCATGACCTGCCTTCGTGAGCTGACACTGTTCATGCTCTTATGCGGCCAGGGCATGATCATCACGACGATGCTGGGCTATTTCGATGAAATGGGTCTGTATGCATTCTCCAGCGGAATCAACCTGATCCTGATCGTACTGATCCTCGCGTTCAATACGTTGGTGAACAAACTGACCGGTGCCAGCATTGACAGTGGCATCGGCAGCGACTCCTAATAACAGAGAGGATGGGAAAAATGGCAAGGATAGAATTGACGCATGTAACAAAACGCTGGGGTGGTTTCTATGCCGTAGATGATCTGGATCTGCTGATCGAAGATAACGCGTTTGTCACGCTGCTCGGACCCTCCGGCTGCGGTAAAACCACTACTCTGCGGATGATCGCCGGCCTGGAAACGCCAACGACCGGCAAAATCACCATCGATGGTGTAACGGTCTTTGACAGCGACGCCGGTATCAATATTCCCGCTAACAAGCGGCGGGTAGGCTTCCTGTTCCAGAACTACGCACTCTGGCCGAATATGACAGTATTTCAGAATATTGCTTTCGGTCTCAGCAACATCAAGGAACCCGGACTTTCAGTAACGCCTGAAGGTGAAATCGTCCGGAATCCGGATGCCGGCGGAACTCCCCGCAAGCTGACCAAGGAGGAAATCCAGCGCATCGTCGCCCGTGTCAGCGCCATCGTGAAAATTCAACCCTTTATGGACCGGTATCCCGGTGAGCTTTCTGGCGGTCAGCAGCAGCGTGTGGCTATTGCCCGTACCCTGGCTCCCGGGCCGAAAGTCCTGTTCATGGACGAACCGCTGTCCAACCTGGATGCCAAGCTCCGTCTGGAGATGCGCTCCGAACTGCAGCGCCTGCATCTGTCCACCGGCAGCACCTTCGTTTATGTTACCCATGATCAGATGGAAGCCATGACGCTGGCGACCAGGATCTGTCTGATATCCAACGGTGTACTTCAGCAATACGATCCGCCGCTTACGGTATACAACAGGCCAAACAACACTTTTGTTGCGGACTTCGTCGGAAACCCTGCCATCAATTTCATGAATGCCCGGGGAACACAGCAAGCGGATGGTTCTTTTGTCTTGAAGCTGCTGGATAAATATGAAGCTGTTTTCACGCCTGCCAAACCCGTCCAGTCAGAGAAATGGTATGCGGAAGCAGAAAAGGAAATCGCCGCCTTTGAAGCCAAGGTTCGTCCCGCGGAAAAAACCAACAAGGATGTTCCCTTCAATTATCCGGTACACATGGTCACAGATGCACCCGACAGCCGTGTACCGGACAAAGAGGACTGGGCTGTCGGTGTCCGTCCTGAATTCGTCAGCATCTGTGATGACGGCCCGATAGAAGGCGAAGTCTTCTCCGCCATGCCCACTGGTATGGAAACCACTGTCCGGATCAGGGTCGGCAATTTCCTGCTTACCAGCGTTGTCTTCGGCGGCATCACCTATAAGATCGGCGAAAAGATCCGTTTCCGTTTCACCGGCGACGGAGCCACCCTTTTCTCTCGTGTCAATGGGCGACTGGTCTGCACCGGTACGGTTGAAATGAAGTAATATTACTGAGCCCTTCCGGGCATATCCGTAGACTGATGCCGGCAGTTTCCCTGCCGGCATTATTTCGCTGCAGAGGCTGAAAAACTTCTTGCTTTTTTACATCAGTTGTGATATGGTAGATAAGCTTGATGTGTAACACTCCAGTAAGGAGGAGGATTTCCATGGGTAAGTTTTGTGAGATTTGCGAGAAGGGCACGCTGAACGGCAATAACGTCAGCCATTCCAACCGCAAGAGCCATCGTATCTGGGCTCCCAATGTGCAGAGCGTCCGCGTCATGGTGAACGGTGCTGCCAAGCGGATGAATGTCTGTACCCGCTGCCTCCGCAGCGGCAATGTGCAGCGCGCTTTGCCCAAGATTCACGAAGAGGCCTGAGTTTTCATCCGTCCTTGTCCGTTGTGCAGCGGCAGGTTCCGTATGAAGCAGAATCCGGTCTCCCGGAAGATGTGTTATGAAAACGCGTCCGTGATAATTCACGGACGCATTTTCTTGTTAGGTTTCAGATTCATTCCAGGTGTTTGCGCAGCCAGGCAATTCCCTGCTTTCGCAGCTCCTCCGCGCCCTGTTCCCGGGTCTGCCGCAGGAAGTTGTCCACCCGGCTGTTCTTGCTTTCCGGATCCTCATCACGGTAGCGCCGAAGCACTTCTGTTCGTACTCCCATTATGGTTCCGAACACCAGTCCGTGGAAACTGTCCGTACAGATACAGGAAGCGCCCCGAACCGCTCCGAGAAATTCCTCCGGCCCGATTCCTTCCAGTTTTTCAAACCCGCTGCTGTATCCTTCTGCTGTCACCGGGATTTCCAGCACCCGCAGACCCATCTCATTGCTGATCCTGCGCACTGTTTCCCGATAGCTTTCATTTTCACCGATAAAATAGCAAAGCAGATATTTCTCTCCCGCCGGAGCCGGAGCCGCAATTTCTCCCCATTCCTCACGGCTTAACAGGCACACCGGATCCGGCATTACTTCCGCCCGGATTCCTGTGATTTTTTCCAGCAGTTCCGCGCCTTCCTCTTCGCGTACGGAAACAGCGTCAAACCCTTTTGTCCACTTCCGTATCTTACGGATCTTCCCGGCTGCCGGCATTGTCCGGATCCCAATGCTGGGTGCGTAAGCGATTTTGCGGACACCTTCCGGAGCAAAAGTCAGAAAATAAACCGGATTCAGCCACACCGGATTCCAGATCTGGTCACTGCCGCATATCAGCTTGTCGTATTCCCTGCTGGCGTTCCGAAGTTCCTTCGCGTTTCTGCATCTCCGGCTCAGCCGCATCCGATGCCTGTAAAAAGCCGGAATTGCAGCGCTCTTGGCCCGCGCGCTGTCCTGCCCCGCTTTTACCGACCATTTCCGGAGTCCTTCCAGAACCAGTTTCGGGCTGTTTCTGCTCCGCAGCAGATTCCGGACCTTCTCCGCCCGGTCCGGCATATAGTCAAGATGCTCGCATTCAAAGCCAAGTTCACGTACCACACGCTGCAGCGCATACGCCTGCAGTGCGGATCCGTAGTTATCATTATGCAGGAAGGTCAGGATTCCCACCCGGTTCATATCGGCTTCCTCTCTTTACTTTCCGGTCACTTCATGCATTTTCTTCACAGTTTCGCGGAAAACTTCCAGCGCTTGCCGCACAGGCTCCGGCTTGCTCATATCGATACCAGCCAGTTTAAGTGCTTCAATCGGCGGAACACTGCACCCGGCACTCAGGAATTTCCGGTATTCTTTTACCGCGCTCTCGCCTTCCCGCAGGATTCTGTCGCTCAGGGAAACCGCCGCGCAAAGGCCTGTGGCGTATACGTATACATAAAATGCCCGGTAGAAATGCGGAATCCGCATCCATTCCGAAGCGATTTCCGGGTCCATAAAGCAGGTTTCCCCGTAGTATTTCTCGTTCAGCCTGAAGTATGCTTCACTCAGGCTCTCTTTTGTCATCGGGATTCCCTCAGCCGCCATTTCATGGCTGATCTTCTCAAACTCGGCAAACATTGTCTGCCGGAACACGGTCGTCCGGAACTGTTCCAGCAGATGATTCAGCAGGAACGCCTGCGCCGCGGGATCCGTCATCTTTTCCGTCAGGTAGCGCTGCATGACTGCCTCATTGCAGGTGGATGCCACCTCTGCCACAAACAGGCTGTAGTCGCTCTTGGGCGCGGGCTGGTTCGTATTGCTGTACCAGGAATGCATGCTGTGCCCGAGTTCATGGGCAATGGTAAAAGCACTGTCCAGGTTGTTGTTGTGATTCAGCAGCACATACGGATGAACCTCCCGCAGACTGCCCGCGGAAAAAGCGCCGGAGGATTTTCCCATGCTCGGGAAAACGTCAATCCACCGGTTATCCCTTGCCTCCTTCAGTTTTGCAATATAGTCCTCTCCCATGGGTTTCAGGCCTTCCAGCACAAGGTCGAATGCCTTCTCATAGGGCAGATCCATCTTGAACCCCTTCACAATGGGTGTGTACAGATCATACAGATGCAGCTCATCCAGCTGCAGCAGTTCCTTGCGCAGCCGCAGGTAGTCCTGCAGAACCGGGATATATTCATGAACTGCTTCAATCAGGTTATCATATACGCTTTCCGGAATTTCCAGGGGTTTCATTGCCGCTTCCCGTGCGCTGGAATAATGATGGCTTGCGGCCATAAACTGGTCTTTTTTCACGCTGGCGCCGTAAATACCGGCAATTGTGTTTCCGTAGAACTCATAGGTACTCATTATGTTGTGAAACGCCTGGCGCCGGACTTCCCGGTCATCTGAACGGATAAATGTGGAATAGTTCCCTTCGGTCAGTTCCTGTTCGCTGCCGTCCGGCATCTTTATGGGCGGGAATTTCATATCCGCGTCACTCAAAGCGGAGAAAATGCTTTCCGGAGTTTCGGCGATTTCTCCCATCATTGCGATCAGCCGTTCCTGCTCCTTCGGAAGGGTATGCGGTTTGCTCAGCAGGAGCCTCCGCAGCATTGCGTCATAGTCCCGCAGTTCCGGATCCCGAGCCAGCTCCTGCAGTTTTTCTTCCGGGAACTCCAGCAATTCCGGTTCCATGAAGGATGACACCGTCATTGCGGTCACGTACAGCCGCATTGCCTTATCCTTCAGTGCCTGGGCCGTGTTGTCCGTGTTATCCGTTTCTTTGCGCAGGAAAGCGTATTCATAGATCGGCAGAATCTTTTCAATTGTCCTGTTGACTGTGATGATTGCTTTCTTCGGATCTTCCGCCACATGACCGTCAAATGCGGAAAGCTTCAGCAGTTCCGCGTTCACTGCGTCATAATCCTTTTCCCATTCCTTATCCGAAGCGTAAATATGTGACAGATCCCATTTGTACCGGTCCTCAATCTCGCTCCGTTTTCTGATTCCCTCCGCCATGCTTCTTCCTCCTTCATGTCCGGCTGTCTGCCGTTTCTTTATTTCTTTTCATAAATCATGCTTCTGGAAACTGACGGCTTTTCCTGTCCGTTTGGTGTGTACTCGATCTTCCCGTCCCGGATCGCTATAACGCCTGTGGATCCTTTCAGTTCCTTCTTCTCCAGCAGCAGCGTAATCAGCTTTGTTGTCAGCACCGGTCCGCCGCCGCGATTGAGGATGTCTTTCCAGAGAATGCATTTGCATCCGGACTCCGTACAGGCGAAAGCTGTGGAATTCTCCCGCAGCTTCCCCTTTCCGCATACGGGGCAGACCGTTCCCTCAATTACCGTATTTCCGCTGCCTTTGCGCGTGCTGTATTTCTTCCGTCGTTCATCCGGGGGAAATGCCAGCGGTTTTGCCTGGTCCCGTGCATAATCCACTAGGAATGCGCTCATCTTCCGGATTCCGTCCATAAACCGGTCCGGATCCTGTTTCCCATCCGTAATTTCATGCAAGGCAAGTTCCCACTTTCCGGTGGTTTCCGGACTGGAAATTTCCGGCGGCATCACGCCGATCAGCATCACACCCTTATCCGTAGCGTTCAGTGTTTTTCCTCTTCTTGCCACGTATCCCACCTTGATCAGCCGTTCAATAATCGCAGCCCTCGTGGCGGGTGTACCGATGCCGCTTCCTTTCATCAGGCGCACCAGTTCTTCATCTTCAAGATCCTTGCCTGCCGTTTCCATCGCGGCCAGCAGGCTTGCGTCTGTATGCGGAGCCGGAGCTTTCGTCTGATCCTCTCTGATCGCCGTGCCCTTCACATCCCGGGTATCGCCCTCCTTCAGGGGCGGCAGCTGTCCTTCCTCCTCCTCGTCAGGTTTCGGTGTTTTCCTTGTCCTGGGCGGATTTTCCAGTGCCGGAACATCATGCCACCCGTTCACGACGGTTACTCTTCCGTTTGTGCGGAAAGTATGCTCTCCGACGGTTGTAACTATCCGGGTCGCGTCATATTCACAGGCCGGATGGAACGCCGCGAGCATTCGTCTTGCCACCAGATCATACAGATTTCGTTCGTCCGCCGTAAATCTGGAAACGTCTGCCTTTTTCGCCGTCGGCAGAATCGCGTGGTGATCCGTCACCTTTGAGGCGTCGATCGTCCTCCGGGTTACCGGCAGCTTTCCTTCCGGCAGTGCGCCGGGGACGTACTTCTGATAGCTTCCCGGAAGCAGCTTCATTGTCTGAACGACCCGGGGAATCATATCCGGAGGCAGATAGCGGCTGTCTGTTCTCGGATAAGTCAGTGCTTTATGTGTTTCGTACAGGCTCTGTGCCGTTTTCAGCGTCTTGTCCGCCGTAAATCCAAGCATCCTGTTGGCATCCCGCTGCAGGCTGGTCAGGTCGTAAAGCTGCGGCGGCAGTTCCTTTTTCCGGAGAGTTTCCGCCTGCGTGACCGTTCCGGTTTTTCCCTTGACATCAGCAGCAATCTTTTCCGCTTCCTCTCGGGTTTTCATGTGCGTATCCGGTTCCAGTTTTTCACTGAAATACGTTCCCCTGTAATCGCCGAAATCAGCAGTCACCGTGCAGAAGCCTTCCGGCTTGAATTCTTCAATTTCCTTCCGCCGCTTTACCAGAATCGCCAGTGTCGGCGTCTGTACGCGCCCGACGCTCAGCAGTGTGTTGTACTTCAATGTAAACGCCCGGCTTGCGTTCATTCCGACCAGCCAGTCCGCTCTGCTGCGGCACCGTGCGCTTTCATACAGACCGTCATATTCCTTTCCCGGGCGGATTTCACAGAATCCTTCCCGGATTGCCTCATCCGTCATGGAAGAAATCCACAACCGCTCAAAAGGCTTTTCACAGCCTGCTTTCTCGTAGATATACCGGAAGATCAGTTCCCCTTCCCGCCCCGCGTCTGTCGCACAGATCAGGGAATCCGTCTCCTTGTCGTTGATCAGCTTTTTGATTTTGGTAAACTGTGTTTTCGTCGCGGAAAGAACCTTCAGTGGAATCTCTTCCGGCAGAATCGGCAGTGTACTGAAGGACCACTTCTTATATTTCTCATCCATCTCGTCCGGTTCCGCCAGGGCTACCAGATGGCCGACCGCCCAGGTTACGATATACCGGTCGCCGATCATGCATCCGTCTCCGGAAGTCCTGCAGCCGATCACCCGGGCAATATCCCTGCCCACGCTGGGTTTCTCAGCCAGTACAACGATTTTTCCCATTGCGCACCTCCTGTCTGTGCGCTTCTGTCCTGTCAGACTTTCAGCTTTCTGTCTTTTCCTTTTCTTCCCTGTGCAGCGCACATTCCTTTGTGCATCCGCCGCATCCGCAGGAGCATCCGCCTTTTTTATTTTTTGCCTTCATTACACGGAATGCGGCTGCGACAGCGGAGGCAATGATAACCAGAATCATTACGTCCCAGATATTCATCCGTTCACCCCGCTCCGAGCATCATGCCGACCAACCGTACGATCAGCGCTGCAAGCCACGCAAGGCCGCATTGGCCGAGAACCGTAAACCAGGCCCATTTCCGCCCCATTTCCCGTCGGATTGAAGCAATTGCCGCTACACAGGGCGTATAGAGCAGGCAGAAAACCAGCATGCAGGCAACTGTCAGCGGGCTGACTGCAGCCGTGATGCCGCCGCCTGAAGCGAACAGCATGCCTGTAACGGAAACAACGCTTTCCTTTGCCATGAATCCGCTGAACAGGGAGGTCACCAGGCGCCAGTCGCCCATTCCCAGCGGGATAAATAACGGTACCAGTACGCCTGATACGGTAGCCAGCATACTGTCCGGCGAATCTTCAGGCACAAGATTCATACTGAAGCTGAAGCTCTTCAGGAACCATACCGCAATGGTTGCAATCAGAATCACCGTGAACGCGCGCTGAAGGAAGTCCTTCGCCTTTTCCCAAAGCAGCATCAGCACGTTCCGCGGGCTTGGAATCCGGTAATTCGGCAGTTCCATAACAAAAGGCACCGCATTTCCCTGAAACAGTGTTTTCCGGTATACGAGCGCCGCAAGAATGCCCATGACAATACCCAGCAGATACAGTCCGGTAATAATCATCCAGCTGTATTCCGGAAAGAATGCCGTCACAAAAAAACTGTAAATCGGCAGTTTTGCCGTGCAGCTCATAAACGGCGTCAGCAGAATCGTCATTTTACGGTCCCTGTCACTGGGCAGCGTCCGTGTGGACATTACGGCAGGCACCGTGCATCCAAAACCAATCAGCATCGGTACGATGCTCCGGCCGGACAGGCCGATATGCCTGAGCATTTTATCCATTACAAACGCTACGCGTGCGATATATCCGCTGTCTTCAAGCAGGGACAGGAAAAAGAACAGGGTAACAATCAGCGGCAGGAAACTCAGTACGCTTCCCACGCCGTCAAAGATGCCGTCCAGTACCAGATTCTGAATCACTTCATTCACATGCACGGATTCCATTCCTTGCGCCGAAAGTTCCTTCAGCGTATCAATTCCGGAAGCCATCAGGTTCTGCAGAAACGGACCGATCAGGAAGAAGGTCAGGAAGAAAACCAGTGCCATAATCCCGATGAACAGCGGAATTGCCGTATATTTTCCGGTCAGCACGCTGTCAATCTTCCGGCTGCGCGCATGCTCCCGGCTCTCCTTTGGCCTGATTACGCACGCGTCACAAACACGCTCAATATAGTCAAACCGCATGTCGGCAATGGCAGCGCTCGCATCCAGTCCGCGTTCCTTTTCCATCTGGAGCACGATATGCTCCAGCAGCTCTTTTTCGTTTTCGTCCAGCTCCAGCTGTTCAGCAATCTGTGAGTCGCCCTCGATGAGCTTCTCCGATGCGAATTCCACGGGGATTCCCGTACGTTCCGCATGGTCCTCAATCAGGTGGCTGACCGCGTGCAGCGCCCGGTGCATGGAACCGTCATGATCCTCCGGACTGCAGAAATCCTGTTCCAGCGGTTTCTCCCGGTATTTCGCGATATGGATCGCGTGCCGCACCAGTTCGTCTATTCCCTCGTTTTTCGCCGCGGAAATCGGCACCACCGGAACTCCCAGCATGCTTTCCATGACATTGATATCCACGGTTCCGCCGTTTCCCCGCAGTTCATCCATCATGTTCAGCGCGACCACCATTGGGATTTCCATCTTCAGCAGCTGCATCGTCAGATACAGGTTCCGCTCCATATTCGTGGCATCCACGATATTGATAATCGCCTTGGGTTTCTGATCCAGCACAAAATCCCGGGAAACCAGTTCCTCGCTCGAATACGGCGACATGGAATAGATACCCGGCAGGTCCGTAATGGAGGTATCCTTATGACCGCGGATCATACCATCCTTCCGGTCTACCGTTACACCCGGGAAGTTCCCGACATGCTGGTTGGAGCCGGTCAGCTGATTGAACAGGGTAGTTTTTCCGCTGTTCTGGTTTCCCACCAGCGCAAACGTCAGCAGCGTTCCTTCCGGCAGCGGATCGCCGGTACCCTTGGGATGGAAGATCCCTTCCTCGCCAAGACCCGGATGAAGCGTTTTTCTGCGTCCCGCGTCCGTTTTCTTTTCTTCTGTGTCCTTTTCCACCGGGGTAATCCGGATTTGCGCCGCATCGTCCAGCCGCAGCGTCAGTTCATATCCCCGGATCATCAGTTCCATGGGATCGCCCATCGGGGCAAGTTTGACCACCGTAACGTCAATGCCCGGAATCAGCCCCATATCCAGAAAATGCTGTCTTAGCGCACCTTCTCCGCCGACTTCCTCGATCCGCGCACTTTGTCCCGGTTTCAGTTCCCGTAAAGTCATCATGCTGTTCGCTTTCCCGCGCCGCAGCGCGATCTTTGCTGACCGATCGTTTCCGTCGTCAGCCGCTGATTCCATATGCCCGCATAGCGTTTTCCGTTGTGTACGCTGCGACTTCCTCCGGCGTCTCATTCCGGAGTTCGGCCAGCTTCATTCCTACAAACCGCACGTTTGCCGGCTCGTTCCGCGTACCCCGCAGCGGCACAGGCGCCATGTACGGACTGTCCGTCTCAATCAGCAGACGGTCCCGGGGAACAATCCTCGCGGCTTCCTGCAGCCTTGGCGCGTTTTTAAAGGTCAGCGGCCCGGCAAAGGAAATATAATATCCGAGTTTCAGATATTCCTTCGCGCTTTCCGCGCTGCCGGAAAAACAGTGGATAATACCGCTTGTCAGCTTACCCTTCATGCCTCTCATGATTTCCAGCATTTCCCCGTGAGCGTCCCGGATATGATATACGACCGGCGCTCCGATCTCCCACGCCAGTTCCATCTGACGGATACAGACCGCACGCTGCACCTCCCGGGGACTGAAATCATAGTAATAATCCAGACCGATTTCACCGATGGCCCGGATATCGCCGTTCCGGTACCACCGGGCGATCTCCTCGAAGTCTTCCTCCCGGAATTTTTTCGCTTCATGGGGATGAATTCCACCGGCAGCGACGGCGCCTTTATGCTCCCCGGCAAACGCAATGGCGTGCCGTGAAGTTTCCATGTCGCTTCCGATCACCGCAAAACGGGTAATACCGTGCTCGCGCATACGCGCCAGCACGGTATCCCTGTCTTCGTTGAATTTTTCTTCATCCACATGGCAGTGGCTGTCAAACCATTCTGTCATCCGATAATGGCACCGTCCTCCACGCCTTCCCCGACGCTCATCAGCCGCAGGTTTCCGTTCTTATCCATAGCGCTCAGAATCATACCCTGGCTTTCGATTCCTGCCAGTTTCGCTGTCTTCAGGTTGGTGATTACCGCCACCTGTGTCCCGATCAGCGTCTCCGGCTCATACCACTTCTGAATGCCGCTGACAACAGTGCGTTCTCCGTCTTCACCCAGTCCCAGGCGGAACTTCAGCAGCTTGCTGCTCTTCTCCACCTTTTCACAGGCCAGTACCCGGGCCACCTGAATCTTGCATTTGAAGAAATCGTCGATCGCAATCTCTGCCGGGTATTCCGGTTCATCGTGTTTGCTGTCCTTCTTCTCCTGCTTTTCAGCTTTCTTTTCCTGTTTTTGCGCTGCCTTTTCGGCCTTTTTCTCTTCTTTGCCGCCGCTCAGCGCTTCCAGTTCCTTGTTCACATCGATCCGGGGAAACAGCGCGTCTCCTTTGTGCACCTGCGTACCCGCAGGAATCTTTCCGAACGCGTTCAGGGAATCCCAGTTTTTCAGCGCCGCGTCTTCAATGCCCAGCTGCGCGAAAATCCGATCCGGTGTGGAAGGCATGAAAGGCCCGATCAGGATTGCGGTAAACCGTACGCATTCCGCCAGGTTCCGCATTACATTCGCAAGCCGGTCTTTCTTTTCAGGATCCTTTCCCAGTACCCAGGGTTGTGTTACATCAATGTACTTGTTGCATTCGCCGATCACTTTCCAGATCTCGGAAAGTGCCTGGGAGAACTGCAGCTTATCCATCTGTTCCGAAACCAGAACCGGCAGTCTGGCGCAATGCTCCTGCAGCGGAAGATCGGTTTGCGGATCCACTGCGTCCGTTGCGGCGGGAACAGCCCCGCCGAAGTATTTTTCGATCATCGCCACAGTGCGGCTCACCAGATTGCCCAGGTCGTTGGCCAGGTCGGCATTCATCCGTGTCAGGAAGGACTCGTTGGTATAGTTGCCGTCCGCGCCGAAGGGCATCTCCCGCATCAGGTAATACCGCAGCGGATCCACGCCGTAGCGCGCAACAATAGGTTCCGGATATACCACATTGCCCTTGCTTTTGCTCATCCGGTCTGCGCCGAACAGCAGCCAGCCGTGGCCGAACACCTGCTTCGGCAGGGGCAATCCCAGGGCATGCAGCATAATCGGCCAGTAGATCGTATGGAAACGTACAATCTCTTTTCCCACCAGATGTACATCCGCAGGCCAGTACTTCCTGTACAGCTCGTCATGATCCGTGCCGTATCCCAGCGCAGTAATATAGTTGCTCAGCGCGTCAATCCAGACATACACAGTATGCTTCTCGTCGAAGTCCACTGGAATGCCCCACTTCACGCTGGTGCGGCTGACACAAAGATCCTGAAGACCGGGCCGGAGGAAGTTCGTCAGCATCTCATTGGCCCGTTTTGCCGGCTGGATAAAATCAGGATGGGTTTCGATGTAATCAATCAGCCAGTCCTGATATTTGCTCATTTTGAAGAAATAGCTTTCTTCCCGCATGGGCTGGCAGGGTCTGCCGCAGTCAGGGCAGACTTTCACTCCGTCCTTTTCCGCCAGCTGGGTCGGCGTCCAGAAGCTTTCACACGGCGTACAGTACATTCCCTCGTATTCAGCCTTGTAAATGTCGCCCTGCTCATAGAACTTCCGGAAGATCTTCTGAACAATCCTGATATGGCGTTCTTCCGTGGTCCGGATGAAATCGTCGTATTCGATATCCATCAGTTTCCACAGTTCCTTCGTCTCAGCGACGATCTTATCCACGTATTCAATGGGGGTAACGCCTGCTTCAGCTGCCTTCTTTTCAATTTTCTGGCCGTGTTCGTCCGTACCCGTCAGGAAGTATGTATCATATCCCTGCATTCGCCGGAACCGGGTCATGGTATCCGCCGCCACCGTCGTATATGTGTGGCCGATCGTCATGTTTCCGGAAGGATAGTAAATCGGCGTGGTAATGTAGAAGGTCTTTTTTTCCATGGTAGTAACCCCCCTTTTAATTAAAACGGGCTGTTGCACCGCAACAGCCCGTTTTATCTCATCTCTTACTGAGCTTCGGCCGCGGTCTCCACAGGATACACGGAAACCTGTTTGCGGTCCTTGCCCAGGCGCTCGAACCGGACAATCCCCGTGGTCTTGGCGAACAGGGTATCATCCTTGCCGATGCCGACATTGTGGCCGGGATGGATATGGGTGCCGCGCTGACGTACAAGAATATTGCCCGCGAGGGCCATCTGTCCGTCCGCCCGCTTCGGCCCAAGGCGCTTGCTTTCACTGTCGCGGCCGTTCCGGGTGGAGCCCATTCCCTTTTTATGAGCGAATTGCTGCAGATTGAGCTTAATCATTGTCGTTTCCTCCGTTCTTTAATGGGAAAGTGATTGAATCTTCAGTGTGATGTTTCGCGGATATTCATCCGCCAGATCGGTCAGTCCCTGTTTCAGGGCTCCCATCAGAATCTGCGCTTTCGCATTTTCCTCCGGATTCAGCTCCGGCAGCCGGAAAGCAAGTACACCGTTGTCGTTTTCCGTTATCTGCGGAATAACGCCGCACACGCTTTCCAGTGCGTTAACGCAGGTGCATCCGAGGATGGAAACAGCGGCGCACACAATATCCCTGCCCGCTTCGGCATGCCCGCTGTGCCCGGTAATCCGGCATGCGGTCAGTCCGTCCTTCCCCTGATACAGTATCGCGGAAATCATTATGCGTTGATTGCGGTGATTTCCACTTTGGTGTACGGCTGACGGTGGCCGATCTTCCGGCTGGAATCCTTCTTGCTCTTGTACTTGTAAACGGTGATCTTTTCACCCTTTACCTGCGCAAGAACCTTGCCTTCAACCTTGGCGCCTGCCAGAACGGGGTTACCGACTTTCACATCTCCGTCGCCGCCGATCATCAGCACGTCGAAGGAAATTGCGGAATCAGCTTCCTGGTTGACTTTGTCGATGTAAATCACATCGCCCTGGGATACACGGTATTGCCTGCCGCCCGCTGCGATAATAGCATACATGGGACAGCACCTCCTGATTACATACTCGCCGGGATACTGAGGTTGCGCAAGCGCATTTGAACAGACCTCTCCCGAGCGGCTTACCCCGATACCTTATCACTACCGTCCCTGTATGTCAAGGTTTTTCTGCGTTTTTTCCGGCTGCCCGGAAAGAATTCCGAATGCCAGGACTTCGCAGGACGGCCTTCCCGGCTGCTTCTTCGGTACGGTGTTCAGCTGCGTCCCCATGAATGTCATGACAGCGGTGTCTCCTCCGTCCAGGCATACTGCGGCAGTGCATCCTTTTTCCCGCATGATCCCGGCCAGTGATTCCATCAGAACACCGGTGGAACCGTTTACGGATTTCAGCCGTCCCTCACAAAGCACGTCAATGTAATGCCCCGGTTCAATCATCCCGAAGGCGTGCATCGGATTCAGATTCCTGTCTTCGTATTTTGCGATCTCTGCCGGGATTTCTCCGTTTCGTACCAGTACCGGTCCGAAGGTATACACCTGGATCGCGCCTTCGGCGATATACTCAGCCGCACGCTTCTCCTTAGTCCGGAAGCTGTCGATATGTCCGTCCGCGTACAGTGCCAGCGTTTCCAGCGGCGGTCGTGTCCCCGGATAATATCCTGTTTTCCGGTCATACAGAATCTCTCCGTTTCGGATCACAATACCTTTTCTCTGGTTTTCCCGTGCCGTAAACAGGTCTGTACTCACTGCGAAAACAGCATTCTGCTCCTTTGCGATCGCCGCCACGGTTTTTCGGATTTCGGTATTCCCCGGTTTGGCCGGATCCGCCCACAATGTCACCGGGCGTTCTCCCTTTTCCGTGTCACACCAGATTTCCGCCGTGAAACAGTTGAATTCCTGCCCGGCGTCTCTGTTCCGGATCTTCTCCGGCGTTTCCCAGGTCCGGGTGATCCGGATTCGCAGCGTCTCGCTTGCGTACATCCATCGCCCGTTTTCGGGATCTTCCAGAATATATTCTCCTCCGTCCGTAAAACCACGGTCATTCAGGATTGCGTCCGGCCATTCCGGGGCATTTTCGCCCGCTGCATATAGATAGGCCAGAACCACAATCAGTATAAGCGGCGCCCGTATTGCCCTCCTCATTCCCGTGCCTCCGCTGCCGGCCACGGTTCCTCGGAAAAATTCTCTTCCACCGGGGGCATGTGTTCACATACCATCAGGAAGGCATCCTCGCCGTTGTCCTCATAATAGCGTTTCCGTTTTCCGACGCTTACGAACCCAAGGCTTTTATACAGGTTCAGAGCTCTTTCATTGCTCACCCGGACCTCCAGTGTAGCATAGCAGGCTCCCAGATTGGAAAGATACTGCAGCAATGCTTGTGTCAGTTTTTTTCCGATTCCCTGCCCTCTGAACGGTTCCGCAACCGCAATATTCGTGATGTGGCTTTCATCCAGGATAATCCACGCTCCGGCATATCCGGTGACAGCCCCGTCTGTTTCCGCTACAAGATACCTTGCCGCAACATTTCTTTCCAGTTCCTGCCGGAAGCTTTCTCTGCTCCAGGGGCGCGCGAATGTTGCCGCTTCAATAGCCGCCACATCATCTATGTCCTCCGCGCGCATACGCCGGATCGCTGTTGTTCCCTCGCTCATGGTTTTTCCATCCCCATAGCTTCCAGCAGTTTCCTGTTCTTCTGAGCATTCGGCGGCCGCAGATATGTTGCCTGCAGATTCAGATAGTCTGTCCGCACCCTGCTGCGCACAGCAATAATTCCTGCTGCGGAAGGCCGCAGATAGCTGAGGTGCGGCGGTGCGAAAACCGCACGGTTTCCCAGCAGTTCCCGGATCTTCTCCCGATGCACCGGCGCGCCGTCTCCCAGGAACAGAAAACATTCCCCCATACCTCGGATCTTTTCCGTGTACTCTTCCAGTTTCAGCGGTTCGTCCGGCATCAGCCTTTCGCCGTTCCGGAACGCGGCGCCGTACACCTGTCCCGCACGGGCGTCCTGAATGGGGCAGACCACACCGTCAAATACATCGGCGGAAACGCTCAGCGCTTCCAACGCGTCCACGGGAATGCAGGGAATTTCTCTCCCGTGCGCCAGTCCCTTGGCGGTAGCAACGCCGATCCGGACTCCTGTAAAGCTTCCAGGACCCGTAACTGCCGCTACGGCGTCCACTTCTGTCATGGAAATTCCTGCGGAAGAAAGCGCCGCTTCTGTCATGGGCATCAGATTGGCGGAATGGGTATTCCGGTTCTGCGCCGTATATTCGCAAAGTACCTTCTCATCTTCCATTACAGCCACGCCGCATACCGGCCCGGATGTATCAATCACAAGCAATTTCATTCATTATTGTCCTTTTCAAACGGCTGCAGGCCGCTGATTCCGATCCTCCGGTCTTCTTCTCCGGTTGCTTCCAGGCGGATCCTGCTGCATGTTTCGGGGAGCGCTTCCGGAATTCGTTCCGCCCACTCTACCAGGGCAACGCCGTCGCCGCCCAGGTATTCGTCCATTCCCAGTTCGTACAATTCTTCCGCGCTCTCCAGCCGGTACCAGTCGAAGTGGTACAGCGGACATCTCCCGCTTTCATAAACGTTCAGAATCGTAAAACTTGGACTGGTTACCGTTTCCTTCACGCCGATTCCCCTGGCGATTCCCCGGGCAAGTTCACTTTTTCCCGCCCCGAGTTCACCCTCCAGCAGCACCACGTCGCCAGGTTGCAGACAGGCCGCGATCTTCTCTCCAAGCGCCCGTGTCTCAGCAGGACTGTGCGTGTCAACTGTCAGTATTTCAGCCATGAAGCTCCCTCCGGTCGGATATTCAGCACTGTACAGGCACCCTTACCGAACACGCTTTCCATAACAGAAACAAACCGGCCGATTTCCTCTTTCGGCACAAAATTCAGCGTCGTTCCCGCGAATCCGCCGCCGTGAATACGCCAGGCTCCTTTTCCCTGCAGCATCTGCTCCGCCATGCACAGTGCCAGACTCAGACTCTGGTCTGTTTTTGGTGTATATACGTTTTGCAGGTACATATAGCTGCTGCGTCCGCTGTCGATGATCAGCCGCAGGAAATCTTCAATCCGGTCCTCCAGCAGAGCTTCCACTTCTTCCGGCACCCGGTCGTTTTCCTTTACAAAGTGGAAGGCACGCATCAGTGCCCTTTCTCCGGTCGCTTTGCGTATTTCTCCGGCTTTCGCAATCAGCTGATCGGTCGTTACGCCTCGCAGAAACTGTTGCCCGCAACATGCTGCAACAGCACGCATCTCAGCCGGAATCGCCGCGTATTCATCTGTCAGGTCAGCATGGGAACCTCCTGTGGCTGTTACAATCAGCGAATATCCACGCTCGGAGAAATCATACTGCAGCGCGGTTACCTCCGGCTTGTCCGTATCCCGGAAGTCCATCGCGGCCAATCCGCCCGCAGCGCTTGCCATCTGGTCCAGCAGACCGGAAGGTTTGCCGAACCAGACGTTTTCCGCCCGCTGACTGATCTTTGCCCGCAGTACGTACGGCATATCGAACCGGTTATAAAGCGCGTCCAGCACACCGGTCAGCATCACTTCCAGCGCCGCGGAACTGCTCAGTCCGCTGCCCCCGGCTACTGTGGAGTTTACCGCAGCGTCAAATCCGCCGATCCTGTATCCGGCTTCCCGCATGCCTGCCGCTACGCCCCGGATCAGCGCCGGTGTGGTGCCCGCTTCCTCCGGCCGGACTGAAAGATCTTCCAGATCCATTTCGATGGGGGCATATCCCTCGCTGTGGAAACAGACTTTCAGATCATCTCTGGCCGATACCGCGCACAGGGCATCCAGGTTTACCGCGGCTGCCAGCACCCGCCCGCGGTTATGATCCGTATGGTTGCCGCCGATCTCTGTCCGTCCCGGTGCGCTGATCAGTTCAACGCGCTCCCGGTCCCCGAAAATCTCCCGGTGCTTCCGCAGCAGTCCGGCATAGCGCGTCAGCTGACGCGCTACTGTCTCCGGCTCTTTGCCGTAAAGCCTTGCCAGTTGTTCCTGTACCGCCTGTCCTCCAAGCTTTTTTACCGTCTCATCAATATGATCCATGCTTACACGCTCCGTTACTCGTCTCCGGTTTTTTTCGCTGCCGGTTGATTACTGTATATATTTCTGCCAGATTTCAGCCATCCTGCTCAGTCCTTTTTCTTCAGCCGTCCTGCAGAAAATCGCCCACTGTTCGTCATCCAGCGGAACATCTCCTGTGACAAAGCAGGCCATTGCCGTTTCCGCGTATGGTGCCAGTTCTCCCTGTATCTGTGCGATTTCCTTTTCGTCTTCCCTCGTCAGTGTTACCTGCGGATAGGGATGTACGGAATACTTTTTCAGTTCCAGAAGTTCACGGATATCCTTTACAACGCTTTCGTCGTTGTAGTCAAGTTGAAATTCCGTCTGAGCCACTCCCGGTACAGGAATGCCGGTACTGATGGTTCTCTCCGGGAGAATCACCTGTGCGACTGTTGTCATATCGTCATTCCATTCCCATTTTCCGTCCTCCCTGAAGCTGTACTCCTCTCCTTCGAGGCCGAACTGGGTCAGGAGACCGCCTTCCTTTGTATACAGCCGGTTCACCCAGCTCACAAGCTTTTCCGGTTCCCTGCAGCGGCTGGTAACGGCAAATGTTCCGCGGATCACTTTTCCCCCGAGTTCCCGGTATTTCCGCTCTCCTTCGTATTCCAGCGGCATCAGCACCGAATAATTTGCCAGCGCCGCCTGCGGAACAACCGTCAGCGGTGACGAGGACATAATCACACCATATGGAATCACGGCTTTTTCATCACTGATCTGACGCAGGCTGTCAGCCATGGAAAAACCGTTATGATCCAGCAGCTTTTCCTCCCACAGTTCATGCAGCCAGGCCAGAAACTGCCGGTTGCTGTCGGATGTGAGGGATGATGTTACTTTCCCGTCCGTTACGGATACATAATAATCGTTGTCTGTAATGCCGAATGCATGTCCCAGGAACCGGAGCTCCCACATGCCGATAAACGTCAGCGGTACTTCATCCTTCTGTCCGTTGCTGTTCGGATCCCCGTCCCGGAAAGCAGTCAGAACTTCCTTCAGTTCCGCCGCGTCTGACGGCACCTCCAGCTTCAGTCGTTTCAGCCACGCAGTGTTGATCCACATCGCGTCATTGTATTCCAGCGTGTTGAAGTTCGGCAGCGCGGGAATCGCACCGTCCTGCATGCTCAGCGAAGCCAGGATTTCCGGATCGTCCTGCAGCAGTTTCCACAGGTCCGGTGCGTATTCTTCCAGATACGGTTTCAGATCTGTCAGCACACCGGCTTCATACATGTCCCGTACTTCCTCGGGGTTCAGTTCCGCTTTGAAAAGGACGTCCGGAAGGTTTTCCGCCTTCAGGATTTCCGCCTTCCTTTCCTGCCACTTCTTCGCGTCTGTATATTCCCTGAACTGGAAGGAAATCCCGGTTTTCTCTTCCATCCGCGCAAAAAACAGGTTGGTTTCCCAGTTTCGGGTGCTGCCTTCCCCGTCAAAACCTTCCAGAATATAATCCGGCGCCTTCTGCCCTTCCGCCGCGGCGTTTGCGGCAGCTGCCGCAAGCAGCACGACCGCCATAAGGAATCCAAGAATCCTTTTCACTGTCTTTCCCCTCCCGTATTTCCAGCATTGATTTTCTTTCAGATGCCGGTAACCAGACACCCCCAAAGAGATTATCATTTATTATATTCCTTTTTGCGTCAAAAGAAAAGAAAAACCGCGGCTGCTTCTGCAAAGCCGCGGTCATTTATCCGAAAAGACGTTTATTTCTCCAGGCGGATCACGTTCCAGGAAAGTGCGGGAAGCTTTATTGTCAGCTTTCCGCTGTCCATTTTCCCGCCCCTTGCCTTTCTCGGCGCCACTTCGTCCGGTTTTTCTTCCGTATTCACTGCCTTTACGTCGTCATGGTGCAGCACAATATGTTCCGCGATCCTCAGATTTCCGAAAGCGCGCAGATCGCCGCTCAGGGAAATGTCTTCCTGCAGATCCCGGTTTACCGCGAAAATAGTAACGCTTCCGTCGTCACCCATGGTTGCTGCGGCATCCGCCAGCGGAACCTTCTCAAAATCTTTGCAGTCGTATACCGGAGACTGGATGATCGGCCGCAGTGCGGTTCCCCGGCCGTATTTTGACGCGTGCATCATGGGGTAGAAGATTGTCTGCGCCCATACGCCGCCGCCGTTCCGGGTCATGATCGGGGCAATTACATTTACCAGCTGTGCCAGACACGCCACCTTCACGCGGTCCGCATTTTTCAGGAATGTAATCAGGATCGCGCCGGCCAGCAGAGCGTCCTCAAAATTATAAACATCCTCCAGCAGCGGCAGGGCTCTTCCCCATTTCTCCGCCTTCAGAACTTCCTGATCCTGCTGATTGGAATGATACCATACGTTCCATTCGTCAAAGGACAGGTTCAGTTTCTTCTTCGCATGTTTCTTCCCCGCCACCGCATCGCAGATTGCGACGACTTCCTTGATGAAATCATCCAGATCCATGCTCCGGGCCAGGAATCCGGGCGTGTCTCCCGTGGGGTTGCCGTAATACCGGTGCAGCGAAACATAGTCTACGTTGCTGTAGCACTGATCCAGCACTTCATATTCCCAGCTGCCGAAGGTCGGCATGTCGTGTGCGCAGCTGCCGCAGGCTACCAGTTCAATGGAGGGATCCACCCATTTCATCATCTTGGCCGCCTCATTTGCTGCCCGTCCGTATTCGTAGGCTGTTTTCTGGCCCATCTGCCATGGTCCGTCCATTTCGTTGCCCAGGCACCACAGTTTGATGTTGAACGGGTTTTTCGCGCCGTTTTTTATCCTCAGATCGCTCCAGAAACTGCCGCTTTTGTGATTGCAGTACTCCACCACGTTGCGCGCCGCATCCGCTCCCCGGGTACCCAGGTTTACGGCATACATTACCTCTGTATTGGCTTTTTTCGCCCATTCCGCAAATTCATGCAGTCCTACCTCGTTGGTCTCCGTAGTTCCCCACGCCAGGTCAAGTCGTTTCGGCCGCTGTTCCCGCGGTCCGACAGAATCCTCCCAGTTGAATCCGGATACAAAGTTTCCGCCTGGATACCGCACTACCGGTACTCCAAGTTCCCGGACTTTCTGTATTACATCCTGCCGGAATCCGTTCCTGTCCGCTGTAGGATGTCCGGGCTCATAGATTCCGCCGTACACAGCCCGGCCCAGATGCTCGATAAATGATCCGTATATCCGGGGATCAATCTTTCCGATCGCATAATCCCTGTCCAGAATCAAAGTGGCTTTTTTCATACCGGTTCAATACTCCTTCTTTTACTGTACTGTAATTACCAGAGAACTTTTTTGCTGTCCTCCGCCGTGGCGAACGGCCCGGGAATAGTTTCCACGCCCCGGGGATTTCCGAAATAGTCCCGGTTGAAGATAATTTCCGTCCCGTCCGGATTCTCAAACCGCTCTTCCGGTTCAAAGGCTTTGCCCAAAATGTCGCTTGTAATGATGCCATCCCGGATATTCTTCAGCCTGGAATACAGGTTTGTTTTCAGAACGGGCTTCCCGTCCTTTTCCGCCAGTTCCACTTTCACGTCGCCTTTGGCATCCACCAGTTTGTTCTCTTCCTTGTGGTAAACTGTCGCGCCGTTGAAGTAGGCGTTGCCGTCCACCCAGACCGGCAGATGACCGAAATGCGCCGTCGCCAGGCCGCCCATATTCGGCTCGTCTCCTTCCCTGAAAGGAGCTGCCCATTCCTCGTAGGTCGGGAAAATATCAAACGGAGCAGTGCCGACGGTCAGATGGTCCGCATCCGTGGGTTTCTTGTCCGGATCGGGTTTCTGCACCTGCACAAAGATATTGTTGTAGATTCTGTCGTCTCCGTGGAGAATTGTCATGAATCCGGCCACCTCTGTCCTGTGGCGGATATGGTACGGTGTATAGCGGGGCTCGCGCTGTCCGTTCACGATACTGTCCACGCCGCTGTTGATCAGGGAGAACCCGCCCAGTACCAGATTGTGGACGCACGCGATGCCTTCACTGGGGATCGTCACGCTCACCGGGCTCATCAGGATATTGTTGTCAATCAGTGTCGGGCCGTGCCCGACTTCGATAAATACATCCGTGGAGAACATGGCGCCCCTGGCTTTTTCCCGGCCTTCCGGCTTCCAGTTATCATGCATTAGGTTCTGGCTGATCCGTGCGCCTTGCGCTTCCCAATCCAGCCATACGCCCATGATACAGTCGTGAATATGATTCCGTCGGATCGTCACGTCAATGGCAGCATGCAGTTTGATTCCTGCTGTTTCGGCGCCGCCCAGCTGCTGGGAATTGCAGATATGATGGATATGGCAGTCCTCAATTGTGGAGAAAACACCGCCCATCCGGCCGACAATGCCCGTCTGCTCACAGTGGTGAACTTCGCACCGGCGTATAATATGTCCGCCTACTTTTTCCTTCAGCCATCCGTGATACTGCCCGCGGCACACCGCGTCCCGTTCCATCTGGGTCGGGCTCTTTACGCGTCTGCGATAGAAATACATGTCATTTTCCGGATCCAGATATTTACCCAGGGAGATACCGCAGCAACGGCTGTTGCTGACTTCACAGTCTTCAATGATCCAGCCCCTTGACCAGTGCGGCCCGATCAGGCCGTCCTGGTATGCGGCCGGGGGTGCCCAGGTTGTGGCGGCCTTGGTCAGTACAAATCCGCTCACCGTAATATAGCCCACACCATTCTTGTCCGGCATGAACACGTTCCGGCGTACGGCAATTTCAACCTTCTCCGCATTCGGATCCTTCCCCTGGAAGTTGGCGTACAGCACCGTCTCATCCCCGTCCTGCTCCGTATACCAGAGATAGGAAGCTTCCTCCTGATTCCATGCGCACGGATCCGGTTTGCCTGCCTGGCATTCTTTCAGAGAAGTAGTCTCGTACATAGCCCGGTCATTCAGGTACACTGATCCGGTGTGCCGTACCGTAGGCGCGAAGTACCAGTCGCCGCATACCATTTCCCTGTAGGGGTTCCAGGCGCCGAAAACGCCGTTGTTAACCCGTGCGGTCCAGGTGCTTCCCCTGACTTTTTTCCACCCGGTCACTGCTTCCGCGCCGGTAATCACAGCGCCCTTCGGTACTGCTGAGCGGTAGGTAATCCGCTGTTCTTCCGTTCCGGCGTTCACCGGATTCACATATTCCCGGTAAACTCCGGATGCTACGATTACTTCATCGCCCGGCATTGCGATCTTCGCCGCGTCATTGATCCTGCGGAACGGCATTTCCTTGCTTCCGTTGCCCTCACGTCCTGCCTTGATGTCCACATAATAGATCATGCTCTGTACCTCGCTTTCTTCAATTGTTTGTTACAACCAGATCCTGTAATTCCCCGTCAGCATCAGCAGGCAGAAGAAATACAGGCAGTTATCATAGTAGCGCCGTACGCCTTTGCGCATAGGCGTTTCGGCAAAGAGCCTCAGGAATTTCTCCCGGTGTTCGCTCCTGCTTGCGATGGAAGCTGCGCCGAGTACAGCGATAATCGCCGTTGGATGCATGGCGGGCTCTGTCTGCGGCGTTCCGTCCAGTTTATACGCCCTGAGATCCTGCAGATCCTGCTTCGCGAAGAAATCCTGCAGGCGCGTAACCACATCGTCTTCTTCCGGATGGGATCCGAACCACACATGATCCAGTGCGATGTTTTCCGCCACCCGGTATGCGTCGGAATAATAAACCCAGGGTTTATGGAACAGCAGTACCGTTTTCCCGTCATAATCCGCGTATTCCGGGCTCATACCCGTGACGGGATCTGCTGATTTCACAATGTATTTCCGGCTTTCCTCCGCCGCCTTTTTCCAGAAAGGCCTGTCTGCTTCGTCGGCTTTCAGGGCAAATATCTCGTAAAAATGCGGCAGATGATAACTGGGGTCGGATATCTTCATTCCCGGTACAAAGCGGATATACGCGTTTTCCGGCTCCCACATAGGTTCCCCGCCGCAGACCAGCTCATGCTGGTGTACAGCATGGCGCAGGATTTCACGCGCCTGTCCGGAATAGTTGAAGATGCCGTCCCCGTCCCCCCAGCGGGCGGAGGCCATAAACAGCGCCATGGCGAAGTATTCCTCCCCGTCCGGGGCAGGGCCTTCCGCGTTGTGTTTTCCGTTCAGCTGCACAGACCAGGCGAAATAACCTTCGTTCGGTCCGGCACGCATCCGCATATATCTGTCAGAGAATGTCCACAGCCTGTCAAAAATATCCTTCCGGTTCATCTGGACGCACATCATCATTCCGTAGCTCATGCCCTCTGTCCGGGCATCCATATTTCCGGTATCCACCATGCACCAGGCATCCTCATCCGTATGATGGCAGAAATTCTCCTCCGGATTGGAAAAAATCGTTTCAAAAGCCTGCTCCGTGAGTTTCCGTCCCGCTTCCTCCCCGATGCCGATTTCAGCAAGATAGTTTGGATAAATACCGTTCCCGATTGCTCCGCTACTCATACATTCTCCCCGGTCTTACAAAGTATTTGGTGTTTTGGATTTGTACGAACCTTTCCTTTATTTTACCCGTTCGGGGATTCCCCTGTCAAGCTTGTCTTCTCCTCTTTCGGCGATTATAATACAGGAAGAAAAAAGCGGAGGAGGATGTACCGATGCGGATTTTGCTTATTCGCCATGCGGAACCGGACTATACCATTGATTCCCTTACACCGAAGGGACGCGTGGAAGCGGAGCTGCTGAGCCGCCGGCTCATCCGGTACGATATACGGGATTTTTACGTATCGCCGCTGGGCCGGGCAAAGGATACCGCGGCTTATACGCTGAACAAGCTGAATCGAACAGCGGAAGTACTTCCCTGGCTGGCGGAATTCCGCGGCCGCTGTACGGATCCCGATACCGGAAAAAAGCGTTTGCCGTGGGATCTGCCTCCCCGCCTGTGGTCCGCCTTTCCGGGCGCTTACGATATTCACACCTGGACCGGAGCGCCGCTTTTTGCCGGTTCGGATGTGACGGATATCTGGCGGGAAACAACGGACGGGGCTGACGCGCTTCTCGCGCGTTACGGTTTCCGGAAGGACGGGCCGGTCTGGAAAAGCGAACGGAACACCAGGGAAACTGTCGTGCTTTTCTGCCATTTCGGGATCTCCATGGCTTTCGCAGGCTATCTCATGGATCTTTCTCCCCTCGCGCTGTGGCACCGTGCCCTGACCCTGCCTTCCTCCGTCACGGAGCTTGTTACGGAAGAGCGGATTCCCGGGGAAGTATCCTTCCGGATGACACGTCTCGGAGATATTACCCATCTGGAATCTTCCGGTGAAAAAAGAAGCACCGCCGGGCTTTTTCCGGAGTGCTTCACCGGTGTCGATTCAACTGATCCCGCGGAAAACGGAACCCTGGGAACCGAACCATTATACTGAGTATTCCCGTTGTAATAATCTCCCCCGCTGCTGCCCTCTCCGCGGTCAGTATACAAACTGGAACACGCAGAACGCTGCATAGACGCACAGCAGAATGATTCCCTGAATCCGGGTAAGTTTTCCCTTTTTCAGCGCCGGCAGCGTCATAAACGCCATCACAAACAGCATCACGGGAATATCCACGATCAGCGATATGGGAATATTGCTGATCGTTTTGCTTCCCAGGTCATAGATTGAAAACGGCCGGATTGCGGTGGCTATACCGCTCACGAGTACCAGGTTAAACAAATTGGCTCCGGCGATATTACCGAGGCTGAGCGCGCTGTGTCCTTTTGCCAGCGCGGTAATAGCGGTCACGAGCTCCGGCAGGCTGGTTCCGAGCGCCACAAACGTCAGCGCAATGACTGATTCCGGCACGCCCAGAGCTGCCGCGATCTTGGTTCCGTTGTCTACCAGCAGCTTAGCTCCGACCGCAATGCAGGCCGCGCCGCCTGCCAGCATCAGAAGAGACAGCCAAAGCGGCCTCTCCTTTTCTTCCGTATCCTCTGTTTCCGCGTCTCCGCCGATAAGTCCTTTCTTTTTTTCGTTCCAGATGGTATATCCGATATATACCGCGAAAATCACCAGCAGGACAATTCCGATCCACCGGGTAAACTCTCCCGAAATATAGGCGGTTCCGGCGTAAATGGCTGCCGCCGCGAAGAAAAAGATCACAGGAACCCTGAAACTTGCTCCGTCCACCTTGCAGGGCCTGATGGCGAATGTCAGTGCGGAAATCAGCGCTGTGTTGCAGATGACGCTGCCGATCGCGTTGCCGTATGCGATCCCGCCATGCCCTTCAAGCGCTCCCGTAGCGGAAACCAACACCTCCGGCAGCGTGGTTCCGATAGAAACTACCGTTGCGCCGATAATCAGTTCCGGCACCTTCAGCCGGTGCGCCAGATCCACGGATCCGTCCACAAACCAGTCCCCGCCCTTGATCAGCAGGATCAGTCCAAGAATAAACAGCAAAACCGGTACAAGCATATTTCCGTACCTCCGCTTCAGTATGCCCGTATTCTATCATATTTTCAGTGTTTCAGAGCAGCAGAAAACGGCTGTTTACGTACCTCTATTTCTCCGATTTGGAAAAATAGAAATCTGAGGATAGCACACCGCGCGCCTGCCGCTGTCCGAAACAAAAAACCGTGCGATTTCTCACACGGTTTTCAGGTTACTGTTTTGCGATCTCAACCAGCTTGGCAAATCCCGCGGCGTCGTTGACAGCCAGGTCGGCAAGCATCTTACGGTTGACTTCGATATTCTGCTTCTTCAGGCCGGCGATCAGTCTGGAATAGCTGATCCCGTTCAGCCGTGCGGCAGCGTTGATACGGGTAATCCACAGGCGGCGGAATTCACGCTTACGGAGCTTTCTTCCGACAAACGCATAACGCAGGCTGCGGGCAACCTGTTCTTTCGCGGCGCGGTACTGCTTGGATTTCGCTCCGAAGTAGCCCTTCGCCAGCTTCATAACCTTGCGGCGGCTTTTATGGGCGTTCACAGCCCTCTTGATACGTGCCATGATTGTTTTCCTCCTTGCCGGTT